>CAVTPZ010000022.1:0-118027 GCA_963736685.1 uncultured Solirubrobacterales bacterium | reverse complement strand
TTGCGGTTGCCCCTGCCTAAACTCAGGTAAGGAAACGCGCAAGGAGGAGTGAGAACAGTTGGCAGAAGAGAAGAGAAGCCGGGCCCAGGAGATCGAGGACGAGGCTCGCGGCCGCGCGGACGACGGCGACGAGGCCACCGACGAGAACCAGGCCGCCGCTGAGGTGGAGGCCGACATCGAAGGCGATCCGCTCGCCGCGCAGGGCTACGGCGAGGAGGATTTCTCCCGGCGCGACTACATCATTCCCGGCGTCGAGGCCGACGACCCGGAGCCCTACAAGTGGCACACGGGCAAGAAGCGCGACCACGGCGGCGAGGATGCGATCGAGATCATCGACCTCGTCAAGCAGTTCGGCCGCACCCGAATCCTGAACGGCTGCAACCTCGGCCTGCCGGACAACATGATCTCGATGGTGCTCGGGCCGTCGGGAACCGGCAAGTCGGTGCTGATCAAGCACATCGTCGGCCTGCTCTACCCGGACGCCGGCGACGTGCTCGTGCACGGCGAGTCGATCCCGAACATGACCGACGACGAGCTCTTCGAGGTCCGCAAGAAGTTCGGCCTCCTCTTCCAGGACGGCGCGCTCTTCGGTTCGATGAACGTCTACGACAACACCGCTTTCCCGCTCCGCCAGCACACGGACAAGGGCGAGGACGAGATCGAGGACATCGTCAACCGGCGGCTCCGCGAGGTCGGCCTCGTCGAGGCGATGTACAAGATGCCGAACGAGCTCTCCGGCGGGATGCGCAAGCGCGCCGGCTTCGCGCGGTCGCTGGTGCTCGACCCGGCCATCGTCATGTTCGACGAGCCTGACTCGGGTCTCGACCCCGTTCGCACCGCGCTGCTCTGCGAGCTGATCCGCGAGGTCCATGAGGAGAACGGCGGCTGCTACCTGGTGATCAGCCACGACCTCGGCACCGCCCGCCGGATCGCCGACTTCCTCGCGGTCCTCTGGAAGGGGCGGATCGTCGAGTCAGGCCCCGCGGACGAGCTCTTCAACTCGCGCAACGAGTTCGTCAACCAGTTCCTGAACGCAGACGTCAAGGGCCCGCTGGCGATGGACTGAGGCGGGCCGGCGGCTCGCCTCTGTATGGACTGGGCCGTGGCGGCGGCTCGGAAAGCGCAATTCGGAAAAGCGGCAATGAAGGCGGCCCGGGCCGTGGCTGAAAAGCGGCAATGAAGGGCGCCGCAGGCGTTTGGCGGCGTCTCGCGCCGCCCCGGGCGTCGATTGCAGCTTTTCCGGGGCTATGGCGCCCATAAGGCTGCAATCGGCCTGTTTGGACGCTTCCGCCGACCGCTTTCGGAGATTTTGGGCGCTATGGACACCCAAAGTCTCCGATCTGCGCACTCGACCCGCCCTGGGTCCCAGGGTCTCCTTCATTGCCGGTGTTCGCCCCGCCACCCGGATTCGCCCCGCCATCGTCACCTCGTCCCGCCACCCCCGCCGCCCGAGTGCCGATTAGCGCGCCCCTAATACGCGCTCCCTAACCTCCTGCCGGTGAACGCGGGGAGAGGGTTCTTCGAGCGGGTGGCGAGCGTCGCCGTGCGCTGGCCGTGGCTGCTGATCGCGCCGATCGTGCTGCTGACGGGAGCAGGGATCTTCGCCGCCACGCGGCTCGACACGAACGCCGGGACCGACACGTTGGTCAGCAAGGGATCGTCCGAGTACCAGGCGACCCAGGACTTCCATGAGAAGTTCGGCGACGAGCCCGTAATCGTGCTGGCGAAGGAGGATCTGCGCCGGCTCGTCCTCACCAAGGATCTCGAGCCGCTGTTCGAGCTCGAGGAATGCTTCGCCGGCGGAACCCAGCTCGCCGCGTCCCTGCCGCATCGCAAGAAGGAGCCGCTCCCGCCCGTCTGCGACCAGATCGCGAAGCTCCACCCGAGCCAGTCGGTGTTCGGCCCCGGGACGTTCCTCTACCTGAGCGTCGCCGGGATCCAGGAGGCCCTGCGAGGGCAGATCGGCGGCGCCAGCCAGGCGGCGCAGGTCGCGGGCCGGCGCGCGGCGCGCGAGGCCGCCAGGCGTGGCGCCTCGACGGCCGAGCAGCAGCAGGCGGCCAACGCCGCCGCCCAGGGGGTCCTCGGGCAGTTCCAGAGCCAGCTCATCCAGGTTGCCCTGCAGTACGGAATCACCTCGGTTCCGCGCCTGGACGATCCGAACTTCGTCAGTCGCGTCGTCTTCGACCAGTCGAAGCCCGCGGGCACGCCGAAGGAGAGGTTCGGCTACCTCTTCCCGAACAGGAACGCCGCCCAGATCATCGTCCGGCTGCGGCCGGACATGACGGACGCCGAGCGGCACGAGGCGATCGGCCTCTTCCGGCAGGCCGTCTCCGATCCCCGCTTCAAGCTCAGCGACGGCAGCTACCTCGTCACCGGCGCCCCGGTCGTCGTCGACGCGGGCGCCCGTGACCTCCGCAACCAGACGCTCCTGTTGCTGGGGGTGGCCGGCCTGGTGATGGCCCTGACCCTCCTGCTGATCCTGCCGCGGCCGCTGCGGCTGCTGCCCCTCGGCGTCGCGGTGGCGGCGGGGGCGATGACGATGGGCCTGGTGGCCCTGTTCGGCGGCTCCCTGACGGTCGGCGCCATCGCGATGCTGCCCGTGCTCGTCGGGCTCTCGGTGGACTACGCGATCCAGTTCCAGGCCAGGTTCAACGAGGCCAGGGCAGAGGGAGCACCGCCCGGCCGGGCCGTCGCCACGGCAGCGAGCGGCGGCGGGCCGGTGATCGGCGCCGCCTGCGTGGCGACCATCGCGGGCTTCGCCGCCTTCGCGCTCTCCCCGAGCCCTCTCGTCCGTTCGTTCGGTCTCCTGCTCGTCGTCGGCGTGGCGCTGGCGTTCGTCGTGGCGCTGACCGGCGGGCTCGCCTCACTCGGTCTCTCGGGCTGGCGCGGATCACGCGAGCCTCCGGCGGGATCCCAGGTCCCGCGCCGGTTCGCCGGCGCCGCGGCCCGTCTCCAGTCCATCGGCGTCGCAGCGATCGCGATGGCGCTCGCCAGTCCCAGGCGCGTGCTGACCGCCGGTCTGCTGCTCGCCGTCTGCGGCTGGGCCGCCAGCGCAGGGACCGGGGTGGAGACCGACATCCGCGACCTCGCGCCGCCGCACCTGGCCGCGCTCCAGGATCTGAACGAGCTCGAAAAGCAGACCGGAATCTCCGGCGACGTGAACGTCACGATCAAGGCTCAGGATCCGACGAGTCCGGCGGTGATCTCATGGGCCGAGGGGTTCCAACAGCGCGTCCTGGCGCGCCACGGCTTCTCTGGAGCGAATCCCAGCTGTGCGGACGCCCAGATCTGTCCGGCTCTCTCGCTCACGGACTTCTTCGGCGGAGCGAGCGCCGCGTCCGCGGGGGGCTCCACCACGGGGCAGAGCGTCGGTGACGTGCATGCCCTGGTCCAGGCGCTGCCCTGCTTCATCTCGCAGATCGTGATCAGCCATCGAGGCGAGTGCAATCCGTCGGCAGGAACGACGCCGATCGGGGACACGGCCGACATCGCCTTCGGCATCAGGGTTCAGCCGCTCTCCGACCAGCAGAAGTTGATCGATGACATCCGCGCCCAGGTCAACCCCCCGGGCGGCCCCGGCCCGCCCCCGGGGACCACCGTCGAGCTCGCGGGACTCCCGGTGCTGGCGGCCGAAGCGAATACCGACCTCTCGCACAGCCGCTGGTGGCTTCCGCTCGTCGGGATCCTGGCCGTCGGGATCGTCCTGTCGCTGATCTACCGCTCGGTCCGGCGCGCCGTCGTGCCCCTGATCCCGGTCCTGATGGCCACGGGCTGGTCGGGCCTCGTGGTCGCGGCACTCGGGATCTCGCTCAACCCGATGTCGGCGACGCTGGGCGCTCTGGTGATCGCGATCGCTACCGAGTTCAGCGTGATCCTCTCCGCTCGCTACACGGCCGAGCGCAAGGCGGGCCAGTCGGTCGGCGAGGCGCTGCGGCGGACCTATCTGCGCACGGGCGCGGCTGTCCTCGCCTCCGGTGTCACGGCGATCGCCGGGTTCGCGGTGCTCGCGATCGCCGGATTGCCCCTGCTCGACGACATCGGCCTGATCTCCGTCGCCCCCGTCCTCCGTGACTTCGGCCTGGTCACGGTTGCCGACCTGCTGGTCGCGCTGGCCGGGGTCATGCTGGTCCTGCCGGCCGCGATCGTCTGGGCGGAGGAGGGATTTCCGCTCCCCGCTCGAGCCCCCGCGCGGCCTGCCGCCGGCCAATCCGTCCCGTAGGGGACCATTGAGCCGTGGAGAACGGCGCTGGGAGAGACGGAGGGAAGGGCTCGGAGCAGAGCCCGGGGCCCCGTCGCACGACGATCTACTCCCTGATCGTCGGGATGATCTTCATCGCCCTGATCGCGATCGCCGGCATCAACACGATCTCGACGAAGAACAAGGGAGTCCTCGGGGCAACCAATGAGAACGACCTGCCCCTCGCGCAGTTCGCGGTCCCCAACGCGCGAACCGGCGCGAGCGGCGATGCCAACATCGCCCAGGACGATTGCGACGCGGCCAGGATCCCCTGTCCAGCAGGTAACCGGCGGACTCCCGCCTGCCGCGTCGACGTACCCGGGGCGCTGCGGGTCTGTGACTATTTCGACCGGCCGCTGGTCCTCTCGTTCTGGTTCACCCGCGGCGGGGACTGCGAGAACCAGGAGGACGTCTTCGAGCGGGCGTACCGCCGCTACCACGACCGGGTGAACTTCCTCTCCGTCGACGTGCGCGACAGCACCTCGGAGGTGCAGAAGCTGATCCGGGACCATCACTGGACCCATCCGGTCGGATTGGATCGCGACGGTGCTCTCTCCAACCTCTACAGGGTGGGTGGCTGCCCGACCTTCGTCTACGCCTATCCCGGAGGGATCTTCCAGGCGACCTCGATCGGGCAGCTCGACGATCAGCAGTTCTTCGGCAAGGTCGACGCCCTGATCGCCGCGTCGAAGCAGCGAGCTGCCACGCTCCGCTGATGGCCGAGGTTCCGACAAGCGGCTCCGGACGCGGCGGGGAGGAGCCGCTCCCTGACGATTGGGAGGCCGTTCCCGAGCCGGGCTGGGTGGACGACGCCCTGTCCGAGGAGTTCCCCGGGCTGTCCATCGTGTCGACCGCGATCGAGACGAAAACCGGCCGAAGCCCGGAAGCCCTGAAGGAGCGCCTCCGCTCCCTGAGCGACCGGATCGCGGGGCCCCAGGCGATTCAGCTCCGCCAGCAGCCGATTCCGTGGGCGTACCGCGTCTTCTTCCGCCACATCGGACTCGATCCCGACACGACCCGTACCCCGATCGAGCAGCTGATCTTCGAGCGGTTGCACGATGGACGCTTCAAGAGCCGCAATCGCGTCGAGGATGCGCTGACGATCGCCATCGTCGAGGTCGGCGTCGCGCTTCGCGCGTTCGACGCGGACCGAGTCGACGGCAGGGTCGGCCTCCGGCTCTCCGCCGACGGTGAGGGATTCGAGGGTCGCGTCTCGCCGCTCCCGGACGGGACGCTGGTGGTGGCCGACGAGAAGCGGGCGCTCGGGATCCTCTTCGACCGGACGGCCGAGGGGCGGGGCGTCCGGCGAGGCACGGTTCGAGTCCTGCTCACGGCGATCGGTGTGCGCGGCGTGCCCGACATCGCCCTCGAGGAGGCGCTTTGGGTGGCAGGCAGCGCGCTGCGAGCGTAGACTTGCCTCCAGAGGAGGACTGAATGCCGGAGGAGTTGCTCGAACGCGTTGACATTCCCGAGGTGCAGCAGGCGCCCCGGGTCGACGAGTCCCTGGTCCCTCCGGCTCCACCCGAGGGCCTCGACACCGCCCTCTACGAGCACGACGAGCGGGACTCCCGCGCGGACCTGCGCCGGCAGATCGCCGTCATGGAGCTCGCCCTCGCCCGACTCTTCGGGTCGGCCTTCCCGCGCAGGGACATTGACTTTTCGGTGCCCGGATTGGGCGGCCCCCGCCTGCTCAGCGTCGACGAGCTGGAGAAGGTCAGGGACGGGCTCGCGGTCCGCATCCAGGAGGTCAAGGCGGATCTCCACGACTACGCGGTCGTCGAGCAGGACAACCGGGAGCTGATCGAGCGGATGCTGGCGGACCCGGCCTCGCACAGGTGGATGCGCGTCCAGAACGCGGACATCGGCGAGCCCGGTTGCAAGAACTGGCACGCCACGCCGCGCTGGGGTCCGCTCGGCATCCTGCTGGGCTGGTGGCGCGTCAAGATCTCCTCCGGCTGTCCGTTAGCCGAGGGGCTCCGGCCCCCTCAGATGCCAACTCAGCGGCAAAGAAGAAAGAGGCGTCGACGTCTTGCCAGCGGCGAGGAACGCTCGTCTGCGAGCGCACCGCCGCCGGCGAGCGCCACCGCCAAGCGGCGCAACGGCGATTCGCCGCCTGCCAGGCGCGGACCGGACGACCGGCCCTCGCCGCCGTGGGGCAGCTTCCCCCTCACGGAGATCGTCATCTTCGTCGGTCTCGTCCTTCTGGTGGTCGGCTTCTTCTTCCCGCCGCCGCAGGGGCTGGTGATGATCGGGGTCGGCCTCGCCCTCGGGTCTCTCGCCGGCCTGGAGCTCTCGGTCCGCGAGCATTTCGCCGCCTTCCGCTCACACACCCTGGTGCTCGCCGCCGCGGTCGGAGTCCCTGTGTTCGGCGTGCTCTGGTTCGCGACGCGGATCAGCCCGGCGATCTGCGCGGCCGCCGGGCTGCTGGCTTTCGGGGGCGCCGCCTGGCTCTTCGCTTCGGCCTTCCGCCGCCGCTCCGGCGGCGCCCTCTATCGCCTCAAGTGATCAGTCGCCCGCCGTGGCGGGACGGCTAGTTCAGCCGGCCCCAAGCTTCGCCTCGAGGGCGCCCGTCAGGATCCGGCGCTGGCGCTCGGTGAGCGAACCGACCTTCTTGCCCTCCCCGAGGGCGGCCGATGCCAGCAGCTTGCGTGAGCGGGCGCGTCCCCAGCGGCGCTGGCTGCAGAGCAGTTCGCTGAGGCTCATGCTCTCGGCCTCCCATGGGGAGTCCATGATCACCTCGGTGACGGAGCGGTGGCCGGCGGAGATCTCCCTCTTCAGCGCGGCGCGAGCGAGCCGGACCTCGTTGGCGCGGGCCAGGGCCTCCATGCACTGCGCGGTACCTCGCTGGGGCTCATTCTGGGGCTCTATTACCGTGGGCTCGAGGCGCCGGGGGGCGAGGGCGGGCATGGGGCTGGCAGGGGCAATCGTCGAAGCAGCAGACATCGTTTCTCCCTCCTGCTAGGTCAGGAATTGTTGGCGGGCTTGGGTTGTGCTGCCGGCAGCCCCCAGTCGCTCTTGAGAGCCGGGGGAAGTGGACGGTCCTCTCCTCAAACTGTTCCCGTCCGCTCCCTGCCCCGGAAGCGCGCGGCGAGGCGAAACCTACACACCTTGCGCGCCGACGGTCAACACCCGAACAATCATCCCGTTCGCTAAGAGCAGATGTTTTGTCGGGCGACGCGAAACCGCGTCCAACAGACTTGGACGGATAGACCCCGACAACACCCAATACCCGGGAGCGCGGATCCGAAACGGGGCGGCTACGCCGCGGGCAGATCCGGGAACCGGCTCCGGACCTCGGCGATGATCTCCAGGGCGCGATCAAGATGAGCGCGCTCGTGGGTCGCCATCAGGCTGGTCCGCAACAGTGCGCCGCCCGGAGGGACCGCGGGGTGGAGGGCGACGTTCGTGTAGACGCCAGCATCGAAGAGCGCCTTCCAGAGCAGGACGGCCTGCCAGTCCTCTCCGACCATCACCGGTACCACCGGCGTCGTCGCCTCCGTCCCGTCGGGGAGGGTGCCCGGCTCGATCACCTTCAGCCCCAGATCACGGAACCCCTGACGCAGGTAGGCGGCGTTGTCGAGCAGGCGCGCCATCAGCTCCGCTCCCTCGGATCGGATGATCCGCAGGGCGCCGAGGGCGGCGCCGACGGCCGCCGGGACAGCGGAAGCACTGAAAATGAATGAGCGAGACGAGATTCGCAGGTACTCGATGACCTCCTCAGAGCCGGCGATGAACCCGCCGCAGGAGGCCAGGCTCTTCGAGAACGTCCCCATCCGAAGATCGACCTCGTCCTCGAGCCCGAAGAGCTCGCACGCGCCGGCTCCCCGCTTGCCGAGGACGCCGACGCCATGAGCCTCGTCCACCATCAGGCGGGCGCCGAAGCGGCGGCAGAGCTCGACGATCGGCGGCAGGTTGCAGACGTCGCCCTCCATCGAGAAGACGCCGTCGACCACCACGAGCGTCCCGCTCCCCTCCGCAGCCGCCCGTTCCAGCATCGTCTCCAGCTTGTCCATCCGGTTGTGACGGAAGGGGCGAAGCCGGGCACCTGAGAGCTTGCAGCCATCCAGGATCGAGGCGTGGTCGCCGGAATCGCAGATGACCGTGTCTCCCGGCTCCAGGATCGCGCTGATCGCGCCCAGATTCGACTGGTAGCCGGTCGTGAAGACGATCGCGTCCTCGGTGCCCATCCACTCGGCGAGCTCGCGCTCGAGCTCGACGTGCATCGGAGTGGTGCCGTTCAGAAGTCGTGAGCCGGTGACTCCGGTCCCGAACTGCTCGAGGGCGTCGCGGGCGGCCTGCTTGACGCGCTCGTCGGTGGTCAGCCCCAGGTAGTTGTTGGAGCCGAGCATGATCGTCTCGCGCCCCTCCATCTCCACGACGGGCCCCGCCTGGGACTCGAGGATGCGGAAGTACGGGAGGAGATCGCCCTGCTTGGCGGCTTCGAGCTGCTCGACCCGGTCGTGCGTGCGGGCCTTCTCGAAGACGTCCGGCATAAAGCGGGTCGCGCTGGAGCGCGCCCTCGCATCGAGGGTGGAGTCGGACATCCCCGGGAAGTGAAGCACGTGTAGCTTGCGCAACCGTGCCAGGCGCCATTCAAGTGCGGCCCGTGCAGGGCAAGGGCGAGCTGAAGACGTTCATCAAGCTGCCGTTTCGGCTCCACCGGGGGACTCCATGGGTCCCGCCGCTGATCTTCGAGCGGCTGGAGTTCCTGAATCGGGACAAGAACCCCTACTTCGACCACGCCGAGGCCGAGTACTTCCTGGCCTGGCGGGACGGCGAGCCGGTGGGGCGGATCACCGCGCAGGTCGACCGCCGCTGGGACCAGTACCAGGGCGGCAGCGACGGCCAGTTCGGCTTCATAGAGGCGGAGGACGACCCGGCGATCTTCGAGGCGCTGCTGGGCACCGCGGAGGCCTGGGTCGGCGAGCGCGGGCGCGACCGGCTGGTCGGCCCAATGGACTTCACCACCAACGACGAGTGCGGCCTGCTGATCGAGGGCTACGAGAGGCACCCCTACATCCTCGAGCCCTGGCATCCGCCCTACTACCGGGAGCGCCTCGAGGCGCTCGGCTACGGCAAGACCATGGACCTGCTGATGTGGAATCTGGAGATGGGCGAACTGAAGCAGGGGGACGCCTTCGCGGACGCGATCCACGCAGTCGCCGACAAGGTCGAGTCAGAGCACGGCATCACGGTCCGCAACATGCGAAAGCGCGATCTCGAGGCGGAGATCGGCCGCTTCATGGAGGTCTACAACTCGGCCTGGGAGAAGAATTGGGGCTTCGTGCCGATCACCGACGAGGAGGTTGCCTTCCAGGCGAAGAACCTGAAGCAGATCCTCGACCCGCGCTGGGCCTTCATGGCCGAGCGCGACGGCGAGGTGCTGGGCGCGGCCCTGACCCTGCCCGACATCAACCAGGTCACGAAGAAGATGAACGGCCGGCTGCTGCCCTTCGGCTGGCTGCGCTTCCTGCTCGGCAAGCGCAAGATCGACCGGGTCCGCGTCTTCGCGCTGGGGGTGAAGCCGGAGTACCAGCACACCGGGATCGCGGCTCGCTTCTACGTCCGGCACATCGAGACGGCCGCCGAGGTGGGCGTCAGCGGCGGCGAGGAGGGCTGGATCCTCGAGGTGAACGAGCCGATGAACCGCGCCATGGAGGGCATGGGCGGGACGATCGTCAAGCGCTACCGGCTCTACGAGAAGTCCCTCTAGTTTCCGGCGCCGGGTTCGCCGAGGGCTCGGAGAGGTCTTGACTCGCCACTAGGATGAAGTGGGTGGCGGAAGAGATGCAGATGACGGATGAGGTGGTCGTCGAGGCGGAGCCTGTCCGGCCGCTGCCCGTTCGCGCGCAGGGCCGCACCATCGAGCTCTGGGGCCGCGAGGTCGGCCCGCTGGCCGTTGCGGCCGCCGGGGGCGCCGCAGCAGGGGTCGCCGTGGTCGCGGTGGCCCGCGCCGCACGCGCCCCGCGCCGGCCCCCTCGCCGAGGCCTCTTCAGGCGCCGCGAGAAGGTGGTCGCCAGCCGCAGCTTCCTGGTCGACGTTCACGTCCTCGGTCGTCAGTAGACGGCTGGTGGTCCTCGAGGAGCGCGTCCTGCCGCGGTGGGCATACCGGCTGCCGCGCGGCAGCGGCGGTGACGGGGTCGTGCGCTCCAGCGGGGGCGTCGCCGAGCGCCTTCTCCACGTGGGCGACCGGCCCGTCAGGACGCGCTGGTGGCGCACCCGGGACGGCTACGTGCACGTCCGCGCCGAGCCGGTGGACCCGGCGTCGGTCGAGCACACGATCGTCGCCGGGATGGAGGACGAGTCTCCCCGGGCCGGTCAGACCGAGCTCGCCATCGCTCTCGAGCGGACGCGGTTCGCGCTCGCGGTCGAGGACGACATGGGCGACTTCTTCAACGCCTTCAAACGCGATCCGCTGATCGGGCCTGCGATCCACCACAAGCCATGGGTGCGGCCGAGGCGCAGGCCGTGGCCCTGGGAGGCGCTCTGCTGGGCGATCACCTCGCAGCTGATCGAAGCCTCCCGGGCCGCGGAGATCCAGCGACGGATCGTCAGGCGCTGGGCGCCGAGCTTCCTCCCGAATCAGCCCCAGCCGCGGCAGCGCCGCCAGCGCTCCTGGCCCCTGCGAGACGTCCCGTCCGCCGCGGTGATCGCGGGGCGCGCACCGGCGGAGCTGGCGTCGATGGACCTGAGCCAGGGCCGCTCGGTGGCGATGATCCACTGCGCCCGGGAGGTTGCGCGGGGGCGCGCCGACCTCTTCGATCCGGAGGCGGACCGCCGGCTGCTGGCGATCCCCGAGATCGGTCCCTGGACCATGCAGTGCCTCGGGCTGCACGGCCGCGGTGAGCCGGACTCGCTGCCCGCCGGCGACCTCATCTACGTCAAGCTCGTCGGACACCTGGCCGGACTCGGCCGACGGGCAACGGTCCCGGAGGTGGAGGAGTACTTCGCCCCGTACGCGCCGTTCCGCGGGCTGGCAGGCGCCTTCGCGGTCGCGGGCTGGCACAAGGCGATGGGGGCCGGCCCACCCGCTCGGCTCGCCGCCTGACGACCCGCGTTTACCCCGGCCGCCGGCGAGGTAGCCGGAAGGCATGCGCTACCTCTACGGGGCCGCCCACGAGCAGTTTCCTCCAGAGGACCTGCTCAGGCAGGCGGTCGACGCGGAACGCATCGGGTTCGATGGTGTGGCCTGCAGCGACCATCTCCAGCCCTGGTGGGAGCCCGGCGAATCCGGGCACGCCTGGGTCTGGCTCGGAGCCGCGGGACAGGCCACGGATCGCTTCGCAATCGGGACGGCGGTGACGCCGCCGGGGCCTCGATACCACCCCGTGTTGATCGCGCAGGCTTGGGCGACCCTGGAGCGGATGTTCCCGGGCCGCCCGTTCCTCGGCATCGGTTCGGGCGAGTCACTGAACGAGTCTCCGCTCGCCGCGATCTGGCCACGGGCGCCAGAGCAGGTCGATCGGATGGAGGAGGGGCTGGAGATCATCCGCCGGCTCTTCGATGGTGAGCGCCTCTCGTTCTACGGGCGCCACTTCGAAACCGACGAGGCGATCCTTCACACCCGCCCGAACCGCCGGCCGCCGATCTTCGTCTCCGCCTTCGGGTTGAAGGCGGCCGGTGTCGCGGCGCGCTGGGGCGATGGCCTCTGGACCCTGGCCGACCCCGCGTTGGCTCCAGACGTGATCGATGCCTACAGGGGTGCCTGCGACGATGCCGGCAAGAAGCCGGGGCACATCGTCCTCCAGACGCAGTTCTCCTGGGCCGAGGACGACGACGCCGCGCTGGAGGGGGCGCGGGTCTGGAAGGGAGCCCAGCCGGACGAGCACTACACCGGCGACTGGCATCGCCCGCAGCGGCTGTTCGAGAACGGCGAGCGACAGGTCTCCGACGACGACCTGAAGGACGCCCTGATCATCTCCTCGGACCCGGAGGTCCACGCTGACCGGATCAGGGAGGCCGAGAAGATGGGAGCCACCACGATGGCGCTGATGAACGTCTCGGGGGCCGATCCCCACCGGGCGATCCAGGTGTACGGCGGCCTGGTGCTTCCGGCACTCAGCAAGCGGAGGGCGCGCCGTCAGGCAGCTAGGGCAGCAACGCGTTCGAAAGCACGTCGCTCGTCCGGGGGGCGGAAGAGATCAACTCGTGCTGCGCCATCCACTCGGAGTACCGCCGCCACTCACCGGCATTCATGAAGCCGTACGGACGGCCCTGTGTCCCTGCGAGCAACGGCAGCGTGGCATCGACCTCCGCGCGCGTCTGCATCGGATCCAGGCCCATACCGGCGGTGAGCACCGAGTTGGCGGCCTCCTGGGGATGGGCCATCGCGTAGGCGGTGCCCCGAGCCAGAGCCGCGATGAAGCTGCGGATCGCCTCTGGATGCTGCTCCACCGTGGTCCGCCGGGCGACCAGGACCAGCTCGTCATAGGTCGGCACTCCCAGTTGGTCGACCGGGACGATGCGCGGGTCGAGCCCGCGCTGCTGGAGATCGACCCCTTCGATGTTCCGGAAGCCGCCGAGGATCGCGTCGACCCGTCCGCCGATCAGGGTGGGGAGCAGGTTGAGGCCGACGTCGACCTGATTCGCGGCCGACGACGGCAGACCGGACGACTGCAGGATCGTCTGGAGGTAGTCCGTCTGGTACGGGATCCCGGCCGTCCCGACCGTCTTTCCCCGCAGGTCGGCGCCGGTCGCGATGCCTGCCCTCGGAAGGGAGATCAGCGAGGTCAGGGGCTGATCGACGATGGCGGCCACAGCCTGGACGTCCAGTCCCTTGTCCCGGGCGAGCAGGACCTCGGGCTCGTAGGTGATTCCGAGGTCGGCGCGCCCCGCGGCGACCTCCTTGATCGGGGCGGAGGGGTCAGAGGGCACCTGCGGGCGCACGTCGAGACCCTCGGCTTTGAAGAAGCCACGGTCGAGCGCGCTGTAGATCCCGGCGTGGTCGGGGTTGACGTACCAGTCGAGGGCGAGCGTGAAGGGCGCAGGATGGGATGGCGAGCCCTTGGTCGGCTCGTCTCCTCCGCCGCAGGCGCCGAGGCACAGGGCGAGCGCGGCGGCTGCGATCAGGATCGAGAGACGCATCGCGACGGTCACGTCCGCGTCACCCCCCGGCTGTCCCAGGTGACCACCTTTCGCTCGATCAAGGAGACGACCGCGAAGAGGACGATCGCCATCACCGAGAGCAGGGTGATCGCGGCGAACATCCGGGCCGTCAACAGGTTGCTGGACGCGATCAGGATCTGATGGCCGAGGCCGGATCCGGCCCCCGCCCATTCGGCGAAGACAGCGCCGATCACCGCGACCGCGATGGCGATCTTCGTTCCGCTGAAGAAGAACGGCAGAGCCGAGGGCAGCTCGACGCGACCCAGGATCTGGGTTCGGGTCGCGCCCAGCGTCCGCATCATCGTGATCAGCTGCGGATCGACCGAGCGCAGCCCGTCGAGTGTGTTGACGGTGACCGGGAAGAAGCAGACCAGCGCGATCAGCAGGACCTTGGGCCCGAGCCCGAACCCGAACCAGACGATCAGGATCGGGGCGATCGCGACCGGCGGGATGGTCTGCGAGGCCACCAGCAGCGGGTAGAACGCGCGGCGCAGGGTGTCGGAGAGGTGCAGGACCACGGCGAACGCCAGACCCACCGCGAGCGCGCAGAGGAAGCCGAGCAGGACCTCCCGCAGCGTCACCCAGGAGTCGTCGGCGAGCAGGGAGCGGTCGCGCCAGAGCGACGTGGCGATGTCGCTCGGCGCCGGAACCAGGAAATCCTCGATGTTGAGAGCGTTGGAGATCCAGTCCCATTGCGCCGCCAGCTCCCAGGCGCCGAGCAGGATCAGGATCACGGCCGCGGGCGCCAGATATCGCCGCGCCGCGCTCACCGCGCCGCCTCCGCGAGGCTCCGCAGCGCGCGCTCCTTGAGCTGGGCGAACTCCGGCGAGGTGACGGCGGCCGCGCGATCGGTGGCGCGCGGCGCCTCGATCTCGATTCGCTCTGCGATCCTCGCGGGCCTCGGAGTCAGGACCAGGACCCGGTCCGAGAGGTAGAGCGCCTCCTCGACGTCATGGGTGACGAGCACGACCGTGTGCAGGTCGGGGCCGAGGACGCCGGCGAGCCAGGACTGCATCTCGGCTCGGGTGATCGCGTCGAGCGAGGCGAAGGGCTCGTCGAGGAGGAGCACGGGCCGGCCCGCCATCAGCGTGCGGAGGAAGGCGACGCGCTGCCGCATCCCCCCCGACAGCTCATCCGGCCGGGTCCCCTCGAAGCCCGAGAGCCCCAGCCGCTCGAAGTGGCCGCCCGCCTCGGCCCTCGCCGCAGATCTGGACGCTCCGGCGAGCCGCAGGGCGAGCGCCGCGTTGTCGACCGCCGAGAGCCAGGGGAGCAGCAGGTCGCGCTGGGGCATGTAGGCGCAGCCCTCGAGCCGCCCGGCCGGCTCGGAGCGACCGCCGATCGAGACCGAGCCCGAATCGGGCGTCCGCAGCCCTGCGAGCAGCTCCAGCAAGGTGGTCTTGCCGCAGCCGGAGGGTCCCACGACCCCGAGCACCTCGCCGGGCTCGACCTCGAGATCGATTCGGTCGATGACCCGAAGCTCGCCGAAGGAGTGGGAGATCCCGCTTGCGCGAATCGGACGGCCTTCGCGGGCCGCGTCCTGAGTCCCTTCGCGAAGTCTCGTCGGCATGCTCCCTCCGCGCGCATTACCGCACAGGTTCAAAGGGTCAGCGGCAGGTGGGGTAGGCCGCTATCTCAGCCCGCTTTCCCGCGAGCCCCCCCGTCGGGTCCAGGTGGGAGTCTACGGTGTCGACATGGAGGTCGAACGCAAGTTCCTGGTGAATGTGCCGCCGGATCTCGGCGGCGCGCAGGCCGATGAGATCGAGCAGGGATACCTGGCAATCGGCTCCGACGGCGAGGTGCGGCTTCGCCGCAAGGGCGACCGGCTCCTGCTCACCGCGAAGCGAGGCTCAGGCCTGTCACGGGAGGAGGCCGAGGTCGAGCTGGACCGTGCGAGCTTCGACGAGCTCTGGGCGCTGACCGAGGGGCGGCGGCTCGCGAAGCGCCGTCACGTGATCCCGCACGGGGACCTGAAGATCGAGATCGACGTCTATGGCGGCGATCTCGAAGGGCTGATGGTCGCGGAGATCGAATTTCCCTCCGAGGAGGAGGCCAAGGAGTTCGACCCGCCCGGCTGGCTCGGGGAGGAGGTCACGGGCGATCACCGCTATCTGAACGAGACCCTGGCGACCTCGGGCGTCCCGTCGGCGCGATTCCTGTCGCACTGACTTATCGGCGTTTTTACACCGTCCCCCGTTAGTTCCGCACCTATATGGGCAGGAGATGGATATGCCGACCACACGCGAGAAGACCGCCGCCCTCGCCGCCGCAGGCACGGCCGCCGCGGCAGCCGCGGGCATCGGAATCAAGAAGCTGCGGGACACGGATGGCGATGCGGCCGACTCGACGTCCTACCGCCTGCTCGAGAACGAGCCCGTCGGGCCGGGCATCAGGCGAATTCTGCTGGTCCAGGTCGATGACGCCATAGCCCAGCTTCGCGGCGAAGCAGAGACCGACCCCGCGGAGGCCATTCACGAGGCCCGCAAGGACATGAAGAAGATCCGCTCGGCGCTCCGCCTGGTCCGCGATGCGATCGGCGATGACGCATGGCGGCGCGAGAACGACCACTACCGGGATGTGGCCCGGAAGCTGAGCGCCCATCGCGACGCGGAGATCCTGGTCGAGTCCCTCGACGAGCTTTCCGAGCGCTTCGGGCCGGCGGCACGCGAGCGCTCGGCGAAGCTGCGCGAGCAACTCGACGCCGAGAACCGCGACGCACACGATGACGGCACGATCGAGCGCACGATGACCGCGGCCGCGGCTGAGCTGGTCGCCTGCAGGTCTAGCCTCGACGAGCTGGCGCTCGACGCAGACGGCTGGGGGGTGATCGCACCCGGGCTCCATCGCACCTACCGCCGAGGCCGCAAGCGCCTGCGCTCTGTCGAGGAGGACGCGAGCGTCACCAACCTCCACGAGCTACGCAAGCGGGTCAAGGACCTTACCTACCAGCTGCGACTGATCCGGGAGGTCGACCGCCCGATGATCGGCGCCCTCGCAGATCACGCGCACGACCTGTCGGATCATCTGGGCGACGACCATGACCTGGCGCTCCTCCGAGAGGAGGCTCAGCGCCGGCGCAACGCCTTCTCGAGCCCGGCGGCCAAGCGCCACCTGCTCCAGGAGATCGACCAGCGCCGCGGCGAGCTCCAGTTCGCGGCGATCTCGCTCGGCGAGCGAATCTACGCCGAGAAGCCGAAGAAGTTCACGAGTCGACTCGCGAAGCGCTTCCGGCAATCACGTTGACGAAGTTCTCCAGATGCTTCGTCGTCCAGCACTCGAAGGCGCCGTCGCAATAGGGCTCGTAGGCTGCCATCACCGAGTCGCCGTAGTTCCAGTAGAGCTTCGGCTCCGGGTTGAGCCAGAAGGTGCGGCCGGCGTGCTCGGCGATCGCGCCGAAGGTGGCGGCATGGGGCTCTCGGCCGTTCGTGCGCGCGTCGCCGAGGACGATCACCGTTGAGCGCGGGCCCAGATCCTCCGCGATCTCCTCGCCGAACTCCAGCCAGACCCGACCGTAGTCCGTGTAGCCCGAGACGTCGGCGACGCCGCCCTCGGAGGAGATGCTCTCCGAGATCTTCCGGAAGTCGCGCTCGTGCTCGAAGATGTCGGTGACCTCCGAGATCCGCTCGATGAAGACGAAGCTGCGGAGCTTCCGGAACGAGTCGTGCAGCGCGTGCAGAACGGAGAGGAAGAAGACGCTGGCGCTCGACACCGAGGTCGAGACGTCGCAGAGCACGTAGATCTCCGGGCGCCGCGGGCGCTTCGGGCGGTAGCGGAGGTTGAGGGGCACCCCGCCGGTCTCGAGTGAGGCCCTCATCGTGCGGCGGACGTCGACATGGCGCCCGCGGGTGCGCCCGCGCTGCTCGTGCCCGAGTGTCGCAATTCGGCGCTTCAACTGGGCGACGGCGCGGTGGACGGCCGTCAGATCCTGAGCCGGACTGGTCGGCAGGGTGCGGTCGAGCTCAGCAAGCGGGCGGGAGGGGGGAAGCTTGCCCGTGCGCTCGATCGTCGCCCTCTCCAGCTCGCGCCGCAGATAGCGCTCGAACTGGCGGATGCTGTCCGGGTCCAGGGCCGGGGCGTCCTCGTCGTTGCGCCGCCCGCCGGCCTGCAGGTCCAGGGCCCGGCGGATCCGCTGCACGTCCACGCCGATCACGCCCGAGCGCTCGCCCTGGCGCCCGAAAGCGGTCATCGCGAGGCGAGCCAGATCGCGCATCTCGCCGTCGTTGCCCTCGAAGATCGCGCGGCGGATGGCCTCGCGCAGCTCGTCGAGGTCGATGCGGTCTCCGGAGCCCTCGAAGCGCTCGTCCTCGATCCCCTGCTCCAGCGCCTCGGTCTCCGCAGCACGGAAGAAGTGCCTGTCGAAGAGCAGCTCGAAGATCCGCCGGTCCTCCTGGGATTTGGCGATCGTCGCGGCCAGGGACTCCCGGAAGTCGCGCTGGTCGGTCCAGCTCACCTCGTCGAGGGCGGCGAAGGCGTCGAGGATCTCGGAGGTGCCGACGGCTACGCCCTCCGAGCGGAGGTCTTCGAAGAAGGCGAGCAGGCTGCCCGCGGTGGAGGCCACTCAGCCCCCGGAGGAGCCCGGCGGGGTCAGGCCGCCGGTGACGCCGTTGCCCTCGAGCTTCACCGAAACGCGCTCCGCGACGAGATCGATGTCGGAGCGGTGCTTGACCAGGATGCTCATCGACTGCTCGAAGGTCTCGCGGTCGATGTCGTCGGCGCCGATCAGCAGCAGCGTTCGCGCCCAATCGATCGACTCCGCAATCGAGGGCGGCTTCTTCAGGTCGAGGGCCCGGACCATGTGGACGATCTCGACGAGCCGCCGGGCGAGGCCCTCGTCGAGCTCCGGCGAGTGCAGGCGGACGATCTCCAGCTCGCGGTCGACCGACGGATAGTCGAGCCAGAGGTAGAGGCAGCGCCGTTTGAGCGCCTCGGTCAGCTCGCGCGAGTTGTTGGACGTGAGCACGACGATCGGCCGGGTGCGCGCCTCGATCACGCCGAGCTCGGGGATCGAGATCTGGAAGTCGGAGAGGACCTCGAGCAGCATCGCCTCGAATTCCTGGTCGGTCTTGTCGATTTCGTCGATCAGCAGGACGACCGGCTCCTCGGCGCTGATCGCCTCGAGCAGTGGCCGGGTGAAGAGGAAGTCCTCGGAGAAGATGTCGCCGCGCGTCCGGGCCCAGGATCCCTCGGCCGCCGCCTCCGCCTCGCCGGAGGCCTCGGCCTGGATTCGAAGCAGTTGCTTGCGGTAGTTCCACTCGTACAGGGCCTTGGCCTCGTCGAGCCCCTCGTAGCACTGAAGGCGAACCAGCCGGCGGCCGGTCGAGCGGGAGAGGGCCTTGGCGAGCTCCGTCTTGCCGACGCCGGCGGGTCCCTCGACCAGGATGGGCTTGCCGAGGCGCTGCGCGAGGAAGGAGACGAGCGCGGCGGCCTCGTCGGCGAGGTAACCCACCTCGCCGAGTCCCTCGCGGACCTGCGCGACTGACTGGGGCTCGGAGTCCGGCATCTGGGGGATGATAGATAGCGCGCCATGCTCGCCCTCGCCCTGCCCGATTCCCTAGGTCCCTATGCGGTCTTACTGGCGCTGGGATTCCTGGTGGGCTGGTACGGCCATGGCGCAAGGAGCAACTGGACCGTCGCGTTCGGCATCGTGGTGATCCTGGCCGCGATCGGGCTGCTTCAGCTTGCGATCGCCACCCACAACGGGCGGGCGCCGACGGGGTTCTGATGGGCGTCCTGGACGATCTCGACCTGACCAAGAAGCTCTCGCGCGAGGAGGAGGCCGAGGGGCTGAAGCGCTCCCAGACCCGCCTCGAGCAGCTCCGCCTCACCCTCGGCGGGCTGATCGGCAAGGGTGACCTCGGCCCGCCCGTCTGCGTCGTCTTCGAGGGGGAGGATGCCTCGGGAAAGGGAGGAGCGATCAAGCGCCTCGTGGCGCCCCTTGACCCACGCCATGTCCGCGTCGTCCAGTTCGCAGCCCCGACACACGATGAGAAGCGCCATCACTTCCTCTGGCGCTTCTGGCCCTCGCTCCCGGGCTGGGGCGGGATGGCCGTCTTCGATCGCTCCTGGTACGGGAGGGTGCTCGTCGAGCGAGTCGAGGGATACGCGACCCGTGAGCAGTGGCTTCGGGCCTATGACGAGATCAACGCCTTTGAGCGGACCCTGGCGAACGAGGGCACGGTCCTGATCAAGCTCTGGCTGCATATCTCGGCCAAGGAGCAGCTGAAGCGGTTCAAGGACCGCGAGAAGGATCCGCTCAAGACCTGGAAGCTGACCGACGACGACTGGCATAACCGAGAGAAGCGGGACGAGTACAAGCAGGCGGTCGAGGACATGGCGGCCCGCACCAGCGAGCCGAACGCCACCTGGCACCTGATCCCGGCCGAGTCGAAGCGCTACGCGCGGGTCGCGGTGCTCGAGACGGTGATCGGGGAGATCGAGGACGGCATGCGCCGCCACGGCATGGAGCCCCCGCCGCCGATCGAAGACTGAGCGGGGGTCAATCGGGAGCCTGCGGCCGCTTCGCGCGCTCCCTCGGCCGCATCCGCAGCCCGGCCACGACGATGATCAGGGCGCCGGCGAGGCCGACGAAGATCGCGTAGTGGAGGTCGTAGGGCTCATCCCGGCCGCCGAGCGTGAACGGCGGGCGGTCGAGCATCCGGTAGACGACGATGGCCGCCGCCCAGAGGCCGGCCGCCACGAAGAGGCCCCACTCGCGGAGCGGCCGCGGAGGCACGTAGCCGCCCCCGCACTGAAGCGCCAGGAAGGTGGTCGCCGCGGCGATCAGGAGCAGCGCCCCCTCCGCCCAGCTGAAGCCGCCGATCCCGGTGAGGACGAGATCGTTGGAGATAGGGGACTGGTACCACGGGAGCAGCAGGCTGCCGATCATCACCGCGCAGCCGATCACCGCGATCTGCTCGTTGCCGCCCAGGCCGCGCAGGTCGCGGAACAGGTTTCGCGGGATCGACCTGAATGCTCTACTCGAGCGGCTCGCGGCCACCGTAGCCAGTCTCGAGTTCGTGCCAGTAGGCGACCTCGTCCTCGCCGAGCTCCCAGCACAGATAGATCTCCCGGTCGTCCATCAGGGCGGGAAAGTCGACCAGGCCGCGATCGATGTCGCGAAGGACGATCCCGGACTGCTCGATCGTCTCGAGCAGGCGCCGGACCTCGAGGAAGGCGAGCCCGACCTGCTTGCCCTCCTCGCCTCCGCCGTTCGTGGGCGCCGCCTCCGAGAGGGCCTCGTGAGCCTCGGTGTCCGTCAGGTCGTCCCTGGCATCGCGGAGCCGGTCGAGCATCGCAGTGAGCTGGGGAAGCAGAGCATTCGCCTCCTCCCGGGTGAAGTGGCGCTCGTGGACGAGGCCGGTGCCCTCTTCGCTCACGCGCTCGCCATCGCGGAGGTGAGGCGCTCGCGGAGCAGGGCCGCATCGTGCTCTCCGATGGTCCGGAGCTGGCCCTGGAAGGCGAGATGCCAGTGGTCGGGCGGCCACTTGCGGACGTGCTCGAGCTCGGTGGCGAGCTCCTCGGCGGGGACGAACTCTTCCTCCGCCAGGATCAGGACGGGCTCGGCCTCGACGCGCCACGGATAGATCTCCGGCTTACCCTTTTTCTCCGGCCAGATGCGGGCACGGTCCTCGAACATCTCGGAGCGCACTCGCGCTAGCCCGCCGAAAGCCTGCACGCCGGTGACGTAGAAGAACACCTCGTCGCCCGGCTCGAACTCCTCCGCCTGATTGCGCCGGCGCTCCTTGAAGCCGATCACGTCGAAGCCGCGCTCGACGTTGATCCGGAAATTCTCGAGCGACCCGGTGAGGATCCAGGTCTTCGGGCCGTCCTCGGACATGGCGCGATTGTATGGAGCTAGGCGCTGACGGTCTCGCGGGCGCGGGCGGCGAGCGCCGGGGCGCCCAGCTCCTCGTATTCCGAGGCGGCGTCGTCGAGCAGCCCCGCAGCCGTGGCCGGATCCTCCTCCAACAGCAGACGCCCTCGGATGACCAGGCAACGCGTCGCGTCGAGGGGGCGGCCCAGCTCCTGCCAGCGGCGCCGTGCCTCGTCGATCTTCCCGGCGGCCTCCTCGGAATCCTCGGCACAGGCGCCGTCCGCCTCGGCGGTGGCGGCCTCTCCGACCGGATAGTGCAGCCGCCCAGCGAGCCGTTCGGCCTCCTCCGCGGCGGCACGTGCCTGATCGGTACGGCCGGCCAGGGCCAGGACGACGGCGCGCGCCGAGATCGCCTCGACGGACTGCGCGATCAGTCCGGCCCGCTCACAGATGTCGAGCGCACGAGTCAGCTCGGTCTCGGCGGCCGCCAGGTCGCCGCTCTCACGGAGGGTGATCGCCAGCCAGAAGAGCGCGTTGAACGCGACCTCGGAGCGACCGACCTGCTCCCCCAGCTCGTGCGCTCGCCGGAACGACCTGGCGGCCTCCTGCCAGTCCCCCGCGCGCCAGCTGAGGACGCCGCGCATCAGGTCGGGGAAGCAGAGCTTGCCGTAGAGGCCCTCGCGCTCGGCGAGGCTCGCGCTCGCCTCGGCGGCCTCCTCGACCGCCTCCCAGTCGGCGTTGTCGACCGCGAGCTCGCCGAGCGAGGCGTGGAGCTCGACCTGCGACGGGAGGTCACCGACCTCCTGCGCGATCTCGAGTGCCTCGCGGTACGCGGTCGCCGCCCCCTCGTAGTCGGCCTCCGAGACCTCGAGGTGGTAGCCGAGCGTGAGCAGGGCGCGGACGGCCTCGGAGCGATCCGATTCCCGTGCCAGGGCGACGGAGCGCTCCAGGTTCTCCCGCGCCTTCTCGGAGTCGCCGATGCGGCCGAAGACGCGGCCGAAGATCCCGTGCGCCCGGCTTGCCGCGCGCGCCTCGCCCAGGCGCTCCGCGAGCCGCAGGGCCTTCTCCGACGCGTAGATGGCGAGCATGTTGTCCCCGGTGTGCATGTAGAGGGAGGCCGCCTCCTCGTACAGCCGGACGAGCTCGATGCAGGGCGGCCCGTCCTTGAGCAGGTCGATGCCGCGCTGGTAGTTGTCGATCGAGGCGCGGCGCTCCCCCTTGTGCCAGAGGGCAGCGCCGATCTTCCGGTGCAGATCCGCGACGCGGGCCAGGTCCTCCTGGGCGCGGTGGTGGTCCAGGCAGCGCTCCCAGACCGCAACCGCCGCGTCCACGCGCCCCATCCGCAGCGCGACGTCGCCCTGCTTCTCGCCGATACGCGCGACCGTTTCCGGATCCAGCGAGTCCGAGATCTCGAGAGCGGCCGTGTAGCGCTCGAAGGCCTCGGCGTTCGAGTAGAGAGCGGCGGCGGCGTCGCCCGCGGCCTCCAGCGACTCGAGAGCCCGCGTCTGAAGCTCGGTGAGGGCGTCACGGTCGAGCCCCGCTTCGGAGCCAAGGGCGGCGGCGCGCGCGAAGTGCTCCGCGATCAGGCCGATGACGCCGTCGCTTCGCTCGCCCGCTCGCTCGCGAATGAACTCGGCGACCTCGACATGCTTCCGGCAGCGGACGGATTTCGGCAGCATCGAATAGGCGACGTCGCGGATCAGGACGTGCTTGAACGCGTATTCCCGCTCGCCCGCGAGGCGGCCTCCGGAGATGGGCACGAGCAGGTCCTTCTCCTCGAGGTTGGCGAGCGTCGCGGCGAGATCGAGGCCCTCCTCGGTGGCGGTCGTGGCCAGGGCCCCCTCCCAGAACGTCTGGCCGACCACGGATGCCGACTGCAGCAGCCGCCGCTCCAGGCGATCGAGCGAGTCGAGGCGGGCGGCGAGCAGCGACTGGACGGTGCTGGGAAGCGCCTCCGCCTCGACGGTGTCCTCCTCGAGCAGGCGGTTGACCATCTCCTCGGCGAACAGGGGGTTCCCGCCCGAGCGTTCGGCGACCTGCGGGACGACGTCGCCGCCATTCTCGCCCGAGCTCGGCATCAGGGCAGCGACGAGCTCCCGGGTCTCGGTCGCGGTGAGCGGCTCGAGCGCGATCGTGGTGGCGTTGCGGCGGCCACCGCCCCAGCCGGGCCGGCGCTCGAGCAGCTCGTCCCGGGTCAGGCAGACGAGCAGCAGCGGAGCCCGGACCCATCGGGTCAGGTGGTCGATCAGGTCGAGCATCCCTTCGTCGGCCCAGTGGATGTCGTCGATCGCCAGGACCAGGGGGCGACGGCGGGCGATCCCCTCGACCGCTGCGCGGGCCGCCGAGAAGAGCGCCTCGCGCATGCGCTGGGGATCCTCCTCGGAGGGCTGCAGCTCCTCGGGCGGCTCGAGCCCGAGCGGGATGGCGAGGAGCGCGGCGTTGCGCTCGCCTGCGGGCTCGTCCTCCAGCTCCCTCATCAGCTCCGTGACGCCCGCCCGGAGCTTCTCCCAAGCGGCCTCGGGCGCGTCGGTGTCCCGGATCTCGAACTCGTCGTTGAGCACCTCCGCGAGCGCCCAGTAGGCGATGCCCGCGCCATACGGCGGGCACTGCCCGCGCCGGATCGTCGGGGGATCGTCCGACTCGGAGAGGTTGGTCATCAGCTCGCGGAGCAGCCGCGACTTGCCCACGCCGGCCTGGCCGATCACTGTGACCAGGTGGGGGCGCTCCTCGCGCTGCACGCGTTCCACCAGCGACATCAGCAGGCCGGCCTCCTCCTCGCGGCCGATCAACGGGGTCTGCGCGCGGCCCGCGCCCTTGCGGGGCTCGGCGACGACCCCGTTGGCCTCCCAGGCGGGCACCGGCTCCTCCTTGCCCTTGAGACGAAGGGGCTCGAGCCGCTCGAAGGCGATCGTCTCGCGGCTGGCGCGGTAGGTCGATTCGCCGACAGTGACGCTGTCGGGCCGGCCCGCGGCCTGGAGTCGCGCAGCCACGTTGACGGCGTCGCCCATCACGGTGTAGCGGTCACCGACCGCTCCCGCCATCACCTCGCCGGAGTTGATGCCGACACGGAGCGAGAAGCCCACACCGAACTTCTCGCGGCTCTGCCGGTTCGCGTCCTCCATCGCCTCCTGCATGGCGAGGCCGGCCCGCACGGCGCGCTCGGGATCGTCCTCATGGGCGACGGGAGCGCCGAAGACGCCCATCACGTTGTCGCCGATGAACTTGTCGATCGAACCGCCGAAGCGCTCGATCTCGCCGCCGAGCACGCGCAGGGTGCGATCGACGAGTGCCTTGACGGCCTCCGGGTCCATCCGCTCGGCGGCCGCCGTGTAGCCGGAGAGGTCGGCGAACAGGACAGTCGCCTGTCGCCGTTCCTCGGGGGGTGGCTCAGTGGACGGGGCAGCGCCGGTCGCCGGCGCCGCGTTGGGTGAGAGGGCGCTGCCGCACTCCATGCAGAACTTGGCGCCGCCAGGGTTCTCGGCCCCGCACTCGGGGCACTTCGGCGAGAGCTCGGCACCGCACTCCATGCAGAACTTGGCGCCGTCGGGGTTCTCGGCGGCGCAGCTCGGACAGGCTCTCCTCCCCTCCATCCGAGTCAGGATAGGACGAGCCCGCGCAAGGTGGCGCTAAAGGCCTTGCGGTACCCTGCGGCGCCGCTGGAGAGAGGAAACGTGACCCGGATCCGACCCCTGATCGCACTCGCATTCGCGCTCGTCGCGGCACTCGTCATCGCCGCGTGCGGCGGTGGTGGCAACAGCGAGGATCCGCAGCAGGTCCTCCAGCAGACCTTCAACAACCCGACGAGCATCCAGAGTGGGACCTTCGACCTCGACTTCAAGATCGAGACTTCCGGCGGCGCCAATCCCGGCAGCTTCGAGACGAAGCTCGGCGGGAAGTTCGCGAGCCAGGGCACAGGCCAGTTCCCAAAGTTCGACGTCGACGCATCGCTGAAAGCCGAGAGCGGGTCCCAGAGCTTCTCCGGTACCGGCGGCCTGACCTCGACCGGCGACGCGGCGTTCCTGAACTTCCAGGGGACCGACTACGCGGTCCCGCAGCAGCTCTACGACGAGTTCACCGCGACCTACGCACAGCTGCAGGGACAGAAGAACTCCGGCAAGTCCACGGACCTGTTGGGGGCCCTGAACATCAGCCCGGCCAACTGGCTCACGGACCTGAAGAACGAGGGCACGGACGACGTGGAGGGAGCGCAGACGATCCACATCTCCGGATCGGCGAACGTCCCCAAGCTGGTTGAGGACCTGAAGGCGATCGCGCAGAGGGCCGGAAGCGCGGTCGGGAACGTCAACCCCCAGCAGCTCAACCAGCTCAACGACGTCGTCCAGTCGGGTGACATCGATGTCTACTCGGGCGAGAACGACAAGCTGCTTCGCCGGTTCCAGATCCACGTCGACCTGAAGCCGCCCGCGGGGACGCCTGGTGCGCCCGACTCGCTCAGCATCGACCTGCAGCTCAACTTCGCCGACCTCAACAAGCCGCAGACCTTCAACGCTCCGGCGAACGCGCAGCCGCTCAGCAACCTCTTCCAGACCCTCGGGATCCACCCGAACCAGCTCGGCAACGCGCTGCGCGGGGGTCTGGGGACGAGTGGCGCGCTGCCGGAGTCCGGCGGCTCCACCAAGGCCCCCAGCCCCTCGGGCGTCCAGTCCTACGAGCAGTGCCTCTCGCAGGCATCGGATTCGGCCGCGCTCCAGAAGTGCGCCGACCTGCTCACCCAGTAGCCCCTACCAGGAGTCGGCCAGGGGCTCGTCGATCTCGAGCAGGTCTCCGGGAGGCCGGCCCGCCGCGTGAACATCCGCTCGGTAGAGCAATGGCGCCAGGTAGCGGCCGCTGATCTTGTGTGGCGGCCACCAGAGCCGGTCCAGGCTCGCCGTTCCCTCGCCGGCGCCCCCTGCCACCTCGGTCTGCATCTGCAGGGAGGCGTCGCCCGTGAGCAGCTGTCCTCGGAGCACCGGCCGGAATGGCTCTGCCGTGTCCATCGCGCCGAGGCGATGGGCGATGTCCGCGGCCGCGGCGTCCGCCTGCTGAGTCGCCAATCCCCCCTGCTTGAGCGGGAAGTCGGTGCCATCCCCCGCGGCGTAGACGTCCTCCGCGCCCCGCACGCGCGAATGCTCGTCGACCGGGAGGAAGCCGCCCTCGTCGGCGGGCAGGCCCTCGATCGCAGGGCCCTCGATGGCGGGCAGGGCGATGACCACGTCGGCGTCGACCTTCCGGTCGCCCGGCGTGAGGATCGTCGAGTCGCCCTCCTCATGAGCCCGTTCCCCGGTCACGACCTCGATCCCGCGGGCGCTGAGCAGCTCCGCGACGGCTGAGCTCGCGGTCGCCCCGAACGCAGCCAGGGGAGTGGTCTCCGGAGTGATCAGAGTGATCTCGACCTGATCTCCGCGCTCACGCGCGCGGCGGTCCGTCATCAGCGCCAGCTCGTAGAGAGGGAGGGACCAGGTGATGCTTCCGGGCACGACGAAGGCGATCCGTCCGCTGCCACCCGCCGCCCGATCCAGAACGGGATCGATGTTGAGGGGCTCGGCCGGGTTGGGGAAGGTGATCGCACCGGGCAGGGCGGGGACGAAGCGCCCGCCGACGCAGACGACCAAGTACTCGTAGTCGAGCGAGCTCCCATCGTCGAGCTCGAGCCGGTGGGCTGCGGGATCCACCGATGCGACCGAGCGCAGCAGAAACTCCGCGTCGTTCTCCTCGGCGAGCGGCTCCAGCGCGTACTGCTCAGGTGGGCCAAGTCCGAACGGCTCCTCGACCAGCAGCGGCTTGTAGACGAAATCAGGGTCCGGGGCGATCAGCGTGAGCCGGGCTGCGTCACCGGCCATGTCCCGGAGGGCGAGGAGGGTCTCGACCCCCGCCACGCCGCCTCCGACGATGCGGACCCTCGCGCCAGTCTCGTTAGGCTCGCTCACGTCTTGAGTCTATTGACCAATCCAAGGAGGCTTTTCGGGGCCGACGGCTGGCCCTACCTGCTGTCACCGCTGATCCCGGCCGCGGTCATCGTCGACCTGGCCGATGCCCCGGCGACGGTCGTCTTCTTCGTCTCGGCGATCGCGCTGATTCCTCCGGCGGCGATGATGGGGCGCGCGACCGAGGAGCTCGCGGAGCGCTCCGGGAACCTGATCGGCGGACTGCTCAACGTCACCTTCGGCAACGCACCGGAGCTGATCATCGCCCTGTTCGCCCTCGGCAAGGGGCTGCACGAGGTCGTCAAGGCGTCGTTGGTCGGCTCGATCCTGGGGAACATCCTGCTCGTGATGGGCGCCGCGATGCTGGTCGGTGGCCTGAGCGGCGGACGGACGCGCAGCGTCCAGAAGTTCGGCCGGACCGCGGCCAGCGTGCAGTCCACGATGCTGCTGCTCGCCGTCGCCGCGATGATCATGCCCGGGGTGTTCGCGCTGGTGCAGGGGGGCGGCCTGCCTCACGCCGGCGATGCCATCGTCAACTACGGCGGCGACCTCGAGAAGCTCTCCTTCGCCGTCGCCATCATCCTGATCGTCTCGTACGGAGCCGGTCTCCTCTTCTCGCTGCGGACCCACGCCGCGCTCTTCAACCCGCACGAGGAGGAGTCCCACACCGAGGGTCGCGGGGACTGGAGCACCAGGCGGTCGGTCCTCGCGCTCGCGATCTCGGGGGCGCTGGTCGGCGTGATGTCGGAGATCCTGGTCGGGTCGATCGAGGAGGCCTCGCACGCGATCGGTCTCTCGGAGTTCTTCATCGGGGCGATCGTGGTCGCGATCGTCGGCAACGCGGCCGAGCACTGGGTGGCCGTGCTGGTGGCCTACAAGAACAAGATGAGCCTCGCGGTCAACATCGCGATCGGCTCGAGCGCCCAGGTCGCCCTCTTCGTCACGCCGGTGCTGGTCCTCTGCTCGTTCTTCCTCGGACCGCATCCGATGGCGCTGGTCTTCAACGGATTCGAGCTGGCGGCCCTCGCGATCGCGGCGATCATCGCCAACCAGGTCACGCAGGAGGGCGAGTCCACCTGGTATGAGGGCCTGCAGCTCCTCGCCGTCTACGCGGTGCTGGCCATCACCTTCGGGTTCGCGTAGCTACGGCAGCTCGTAGGCGAGCGTCAGGGTGTGGTTGCCGTCGTCGTCGGCGAGCATCGTGCCGTCACCGGTGATGTCCTCGAGCTCCCCGGTCCCGCTGCCGGGGACGATCGTCCCGGTGTTGGTGACGCCCTCCGGCCCCATCACGCCGGTGTGCTGGAAGACGAAGGTGCCGGTTCTGCCCCCCAGAGCGCCGCTGACCCGGTCATGACCGATGTAGCCGCCGCCGCCCTCGGACTTGGCGATCATCAGCTCCGCCGTGCTCTCGCCCAGGAGGTCGCCTGTGAAGGTCCGTGAGATGTGGACCCGGCTCAGCTCGACGCCGTCGGCCTCGGCGTAGGCTTCCTCCTCGTAGCGGTTGTTCGTGAAGGGGGCGGAGGCGTTCACGCCGAGGCGAGGTCCCCGAGCGCCGCGAGCACCACATCGTCGTGGGTCTTCGGCGAGGCCTTCGGGATCACGTGTGCGACCTTGCCCTCCGGGTCGATGATGAAGGTCGCCCGCTGCACGCCCATGTAGGTCTTGCCGTACATCTTCTTCTCGCCCCAGACCCCGTAGAGCTCGGCGACCTCGTGGTTCTCATCGGCGAGCAGAGCGAAGTCGAGGTCGTACTTCTCGGCGAAGTTCTTCTGCGCCGTGACCGTGTCCGGAGACACCCCGACTACCTGCGCGCCGCTCCTGTCGTAGTCGGCGCTGCGGTCGCGGATCCCGCAGGCCTGGGTCGTGCACCCGGGGGTGTCCGCCTTCGGGTAGAAGTAGAGGACGACCGGCCGGCCGCGGAGCTCGCTCAGCGTGACGTCGTTTCCCTCCTGGTCAGGAAGGGTGAAGTCGGGTGCGGCATCCCCCTGGGCGACCACGAGCTATTCCGCCTCCGGCTCCCCGGCGTCCTCGCGCCCCGGGTCCTGGCCCTCCTCGTCCTCGTCGAGCTCCTCGTCGCCCTGCTCCAGGGCGGTCTCGGACACCGATCCGGCCGAACCCGGGTGGTAGCTCGTCTGGAAGGCCTCGAGCAGCCTGTCGCGCTGTTCCTCGTCGACCGGGACCTCGTCGGAGATCCGCACCCAGTTGGCGCCCTCAAAGGGCTCCATGTTGAAGACCTCCTGGTCGATCGAAGTCGAGTCGTCGACGACGACCACCACCTCGGTCTGCGGGTTGAAGTAGGTGCCGGGGACGTCCGGGACCTCCTCCAGTTCCACGACCCGCTTCTCTGCGTCGCTTGCTTCCACGTCCGGCATCTTATTGACCCAGGTTCTCGAGCTCACTGAGCTGGCGATCGATCTCCTTCTCGACATCGAGCGGCTCCTTCCCCTGCCGCTGGCGCCGCTCGTTCCGAGCCACCACGAGCTGGCGGACCTCCTCCCGTAGACCCCTGTCGGCGGCCAGCCCGGGTCCCGGCGTATCTGAAGCGAGCAGCTTCTCCACCTCGGCGTCGACATCCAGGGCCTTGCGCCCCTTCGCCACCCCGCGGTCCGAGCGCGCCTGGATCATCTGGCGGATCTCCTCCTCGCGCACCTCGGCGGAGACCGCATGGACCGGCGTCCCCGAGCTCTGTGGGAAGTCCTGCTCGAGGGCGAGCGGCCCCTTGCCGATCTGGTCGAGCGCGCCGCCTGCTCCGCGCGCGAAGACGATCGCGCCGAGCGGCAGCGCGACCACCACCACCACGATCAGCACGATGCCGATCTGGAAGTCCGCCACCGGGGGCATATCCGAACCTTAAAGGGCGCTCGCAGGCTCACCCTGCGCACGAAGACCCACCGCATCGGGTACTCTTTAAGAACTGGCTGACTGACCAGTCAATCAGTCACCGAAGACTTCAAAATCCATCGAAGGAGCAGTCATCCGTGGTTGACCTCACCCTCACCGACGAGCAGAAGGATCTCCGCGAGCTCGCGCACAGCTTCGCCGAGAAGGACATTCGCAAGGTCGCGTGGGACTACGACAAGGACGGGACCTGGCCCCAGGATGTCATCGACAAGGCCTGGGAGGTCGGGTTGATGAACACCCACATCGCCGAGGAATACGGCGGTCCGGGCCTCGACTTCCTCTCGGGCTGCTTGATCGAGGAGGAGATGGGCTGGGGCTGCTCGGGCATCGGCACCTCGCTGATGGCCAACGGTCTCGCCGCGACCCCCGTCGCGCTGGGCGGTTCCGAGGAGATCAAGAAGGAGTACCTCGGCATGCTCACCGAGGCGCCCAAGCTGGCCTCGTTCTGCCTGACCGAGCCCGATGCCGGCTCAGACGTCTCGGGCATGAAGACCACAGCCGTGAAGAACGGTGACAAGTGGGTTCTCAACGGCTCGAAGTGCTTCATCACCAACGGCGGTTACGCAGACTGGTTCACCGTCTACGCCAAGACCGACAAGGACGCCGGCCATCGCGGCATCTCGGCGTTCGTCGTGCCCAAGGACGACACGGTCACGGTCGACAAGAAGGAGGACAAGCTCGGTCAGCGCGCCTCCAACACCGCGACCATCACCTTCAGTGACACCGAGATCCCCGAGGGCAACCTGCTCGGCGAGGAGAACCACGGCTTCAAGCTCGCGATGATGACCCTGGACCGCACCCGTCCGGGCGTCGCCGCGATGGCCGTCGGCATCGCCCGCGCCGCGCTCGAATTCGCCATGGACTACTCGAAGGAGCGCGTCCAGTTCGGCGTCCCGATCGCCATGCACCAGGCGGTCGCATTCATGATCGCCGACATGGCGACCAAGGTCGAGGCCGGCCGCCTGCTCACCTGGCAGTCCGGCGTCCTGCTCGACCAGGGCAAGCGCAACACCCTCGCCGCCTCGCACGCCAAGCGGTTCGCCGCGGACTCCGCGATGGAGGTCACCACCGACGCCGTGCAGGTCTACGGCGGGTACGGCTTCATCAAGGAGTACCCCGTCGAGAAGCTGATGCGCGACGCCAAGATCATGCAGCTGTATGAGGGCACCTCGCAGATTCAGCGCCTGGTGATCGCCAAGGAGCTCCTGATGGGCCGCCAGGCCGACGAGGAGACTCCGGAGGCGAAGGAGCTCCGCGAGAAGGCCGAGCGCGCCTCGTCCGAGAGCCAGCAGGAGCAGGCTCCCGCGACCGTTTAGCGGTTCACGCAGCCCCATCTCCTCACGAACGCCCCGGGAAGCCGGGGCGTTCGTCGTTTGTGGGGAGAATCAGCGAATGCCGGAAGGGGAGAGGCTCAGCGACCGGCTCGAGCGATGGCTCGACGGCCCCGGGCAGAAGACGATCGGCAGCCTGACCGACCTCTTCCAGGAGAAGAGCTTCGCGGTGCTGTTCGTGCTCCTGCTCGCGCTCCCGGCGCTGCCGCTCCCGACCGGAGGGGTCACCCACGTCTTCGAGGTGATCGCGATGCTCCTGGCCCTCGAGTTGATCGTGGGCAGGCCGCATGTCTGGCTGCCGCAGCGCTGGCAGCAGAAGGAGATAGGCGAGAAGACGAGAGAGACGTTCACGAAGTCGTTCCTGCCTCGGATCCGATGGATCGAGCGCCACTCCCATGCGCGGCTCGGCTTCCTCCTCTCCCACAGGCTCGCCGGCGTGGCCTACGGATTGGTGATGCTGGCCCTGTCGCTGGCCGCGTTCTTCGCGCCGCCGTTCACCGGCCTCGACACGGTTCCATCGCTGGGTGCGGTGCTTGTCAGTCTCGGCGTGCTGCTCGAGGATCCCCTGCTCGGGATCCTCGGCTTCGTGATCGGTGTGGCCGGAATCCTGATCATCGTGTTCCTGGGCAAGCAGGTCGTGGACCTGGCCGCCGGGCTGTTCTAGGCGTCTCGGTCCCTCGGTAGGGTGCGGCGCGCCGATGCATCTGAGCGAGACCGGCGAGCAGTGGCTGGTCACCGCGTATGCCCTCGCCACGACGGCGTTCGTGGCGCTTGGTGGCCGTCTCGACGACATCTTCGGTCACCGCCGGATTGTCATCATCGGCGTGGTCCTGTTCGCGTCGGCCTCGCTGATGTGCGGACTGGTGCCCGTGGGCCGGGTCTGGTTACGAGTAAGTAGGTCCGTAGACTCGGCGCGATGGCGGACGATCAGGCTCAGCCGATCTCCGAGGCGGTGGCCCAGGCGGCACGGGCCGGCGCGGAGGGAGTGGAGGAGCGCGCGGCGCGAGGAGGCGGCCGCCCGTCCGACGCCTTCGGTGGCGACATTCGCCGCCGCGATGTCTTCCCGCTGCTGGTCCTCCACCTGGTGGCCCAGGAGCCGACCTACGGCAACCGGCTGATTGAGTCGATCGAGGAGCTCACCGAGGGGACGATCTCGGTCAACCCGAACACCATGTACCCGCTCTTGAGGGAGCTGGAGGGACAGGGCCACATCGAGGGGCGCTGGGAGTTGCCCGACCGCCGCACGCGGCGCTTCTACTCGATCACGCCGGCGGGCAGGCGCGAGTACAAGCGGCTTCGCGCAGAGGTTGAGCCGTTCCTTGACACCGTGATCAGGTCGGTCTCGCTGATCAAGGGCGCGATCTACGGGAACTGAGTCACGCCGCCAGGCGGTTCGGCTGCGCGAAGCTTGCAGGCTCATCGAGCGACCGGGCGAGGGGGCGCAGGATGTCTCCGATCCGGTCGCGCAGGAGGAAATGCCCGGCCTTGATGAAGCGCGGCCACACGTCGCCGAGCTCGCGGCGAATTGCGTCCGCGTGCCGGATCGGTATCACCGGGTCGCGGCTCCCATGCCAGAGGTGCACGCGAGGCTGGATGTCGGACAGCTCGAACCCCCAGTCGGCGCGGCAGACGAGGAAGTCCTCGATCATCGGCCAGGAGCCGCGAGCTGTCGCTGCGAGGAAGCGCCGAGCCGCGACCTCCCTCGCCTCCGCTGTGCGCAGAACCTCGCGGTCCCCTCCATACGCCCCCAGGGCGAACAGCTTCCTGAGCAGATCCGGCCGGCGCCGGAGCAGGGTGAGCGCGGGGTCGACCACCGAGCGGACCGCGCGCGGCCCGCTCAGAAGGCCCATGAGGGCGAGCCGGTAGTGCGGGGCCGTGCGGTGGGAGCCCCGGGGCGAGAAGCCCGGCGGAATCGTGCTGACGGCAGCCAGGCTGGCGACCCGGTCGGGCATCGCGGCGGCGCAGGCGAGCGCGTACGGGGCCCCGGCCGAGACACCCACCACCGAGAACCGCGACAGGTGGAGCCGGTCGGTGAGCTGGCAGACATCCGTGGCGAAGTCGCGCACCCGGCGGCCGGGATGAGGATCGGATCCGCCGAACCCCGGGCGGTCGACCATCAGGTAGCGGATCCGGCAGCGGGTGATCGCGTCCTCGAGGGCCGGATCGCTCTGCGGGGCCGAGCCGATCGCGCCATGGAGGTAGAGGATGGGAACGCCGTCGCTCGGACCGATCGCCGAGTAGCTGAGCCTGCGGCCGTCGCTCAGCCGGATCGCTTCCTTGGCCGTCAGCAGTGGGGCGGTCATGGGTTCGAGAAACCGGCGCTACGCAGCGAAAAGCTATGCGGGGTAGAGCTCGCTCATGTCACGAAACCGTGACCGATCGGGCCAGCACGCGCTCGACTGATCGGGCGAAGCGCTCCGGCTGGTCGAGCTGGGCGACGTGTGCCGCCCCGGGGATGACCTCGACCGGCGCTTCGGGCCGGCAGGCGCGAATCGCGTCGGTCGTTCCGACGGGCATCAGGGGATCCTCGCTTCCCCAGATCAGCCCGACCGGAACGGGGACGCTGGTCAGCTGATCGGTCAGATCGGCGGTGAGGGCGGCCTGCGTCGCATCCCGCAGCCGCTTCGCGCCGCGGGACGCATCGAGCATCGCCTGCGCCCGGTAAGGCGAGAGCCTGCCCGCATCGTGGAGCGCTCCCCAGAGCAGCGCCCGGCGGGCGTGACGGCTCTCCAGCAGGTGGCCCCCGATCGCGCGGCGAGCCCGCAGCAATCCCGGCGTGACCGCCGCGACCCCCTCCGCCAGTCGCCGGTCTCGAGGCCGGAACCCCGCAGGAGCACTGAGAATCAGCCGCCGGACCCTCTCGGGTCCGCGGCTCGCGAGGGTCAGTGCCAGCGCCCCGCCGAGCGAATGCCCCAGCAGATCGTAGGGGCCCTCGATCGCGTCATCGAGCGCTCCTGAGATCGCGTGCGCGACCTCGCCGAAATCGAATCCTGCGCCGGCGGGCGCCGAATCGCCGAATCCCGGGACGTCGAGTGCGAGCACGCGATGCGTCTGACCGAGGTGGACCGTGGCCTCGGCCCACACTCCGCGGTCGGTGCCCAGGCCGTGGATCAGGACGAGCGGATCACCGGAGCCGTGCTCCTCGATCGCCAGCGCCACCCCTAGAGCTCGCGCTCATAGAAGAGCATCGTCGGCCCATCCGGGCGCCCCTCGCGGTTCGTGAAGCCCGCGCTCTGATACAGGCGGCGGGCGGCCGTGTCGGCCTCGCTCGTGCCGAGCTCCATGAAGGTCGCGCCCTCGTCGCGGGCCGCGTCCATGGCGGCCTCGAGCAGCGCCCTGCCGAGACCCTGGCCCCGCTGCTTCGGCACGACGTAGAGCTCCTCCAGATAGGAGTGAGCGTTCGGCCCCGCCGAGTACACCCAGGGCCGGTAGCGCAGCTGGGCGAAGCCGTCGGGTCGGTCTCCGACCAGCAGAACGGTCATCTCGCGGTTGCGGATCAGGTCCGCGTAGCGCTCCTCGAGCTGTTCGGTGCCCGGGCTCGGCTCGTCGTACTCCGCCTGGAAGTCGTCCAGGAGCCTGGCGACCGCCGCGGCATCGCCCGGCGTGGCTCGCCGTACGCGGATCTCCTCGTGGGGTGGGCGCGGCATGCACCCGAGCCTATTAGCCTTGACTGGCCAATCAACCAGGAGGACTCCTCTCACATGTTCGTCTTCAAGGCCGCGGTGCTGGGCGGCGGCACGATGGGCGGCGAGATCGCCCAGGTAATCGCCAACGCCGACATTCCCGTTGTCGTCAAGGACGTCGAGCAGAAGTTCGTCGACCACGCCCTCGAGAAGTCACGCGAGGTGACCAAGTCGGGGCTCGACAGGCTCGTCTCCAAGGAGAAGATGACCCAGGAGCAGGCCGACGCTCGCCTCGACGAGGTCATGGGCCGGATCACCGGCACCACCGCCTACGACGGATTCGGCGATGTCGACTTCGTGATCGAGGCCGTCCCCGAGCGCATGGAGATCAAGAAGTCCGTCTATCGCGAGCTCGATGAAGCCACGCCCGGACACGCGATTCTCGCCTCCAACACCTCCTCGCTGTCGATCACCGAGATGGGCCGCGAGACCCTGCGCCCGGACAAGGTCGTCGGCTTCCACTTCTTCTTCCCCGCCTCGGTGATGCCGTTGGTCGAGATCATCGGCGGCGAGGACACCTCGCGCGAGACGATCGCCACCGCCTTCAACTTCGCCCAGGCGATCCGCAAGCAGTCGATCACCTGCAAGGAGGTCCCGGGCTTCGTCGTCAACCGCATCCTCAACTCCGGCGTCGGCGAGGTCTGGCGCGAGCAGGAGGAGAAGGGCCTCTCGATCAAGCAGATCGACGAGGCGATCGCGGGCGCGAACGTGACCCCGATGGGGCCGTTCTTCCTGATCGACATGCTCGGGCTCGACACGGTGCTGCACGTCGCCGAGTACCTGAACGAGTCGTACGGGGACCGCTTCTACGTGCACAAGGGCATGCAGAAGCTGGTGGCGGACGGCAAGCTCGGCGCCAAGTCGGGCGGCGAGGGTTTCTACGCGAACGGTGAGCCCAACATCGAGGGCGACGCCGAGCCGAACGGTGAGGAGCTCGCCGACCTGCTGATGCTGAAGACCTTCAAGGAGGCCTGCGGCGTGCTCGAGGAGGGCATCTGCACGGTCCGCGAGATCGACCTCGGGATGATGGCCGGCGCCGGTCTCGACCCGCGCCGCGGGCTCTTCCCACCCTTCTGGAAGGCCGACCTCGAGGGACTCGACACGATCCTCGAGCGAATGGAGAAATACGAGGAGTCCCATGGCGAGCGCTTCGCGCCACCCAGGATCCTGAAGCGCCTGGTCGCCCAGGGGCGGCTCGGCCTGAAGACGGGCCAGGGCTTCTACGCCTACCCGCAGACCGATGCCGAGGGCACGGTCAAGCTCGAGAAGCGCGGGGATGTCGCGATCGCCTGGCTCGCCAACCCCCCGATGAATGCGATCTCGCCGCAGGTCATCCAGGACCTCGGCAAGGTCTGGGAGGAGGTCAAGGCTGACGACGAGATCAAGGCGATGGTCGTCTACAGCTCGCTGCCGGTGGTCTTCTCCGCCGGTGCCGACATCAAGGCGTTCACCGGGATGGATGAGGCCGGCGGCGCCGATCTGATCAACACCGGGCACTCGCTGCTCCGCGAGCTCGGCCAGAATCGTGTCTCCACCGTCGCCGCGGTCAACGCGATCGCCTACGGCGGCGGTTGCGAGCTCTCCATGGCCTGCGACTTCCGCATCGCCGCGGACTCGGCCGTCTTCGGCCAGCCCGAGATCAGCCTCGGGATCATCCCCGGGTTCGGAGGCACGCAGAGGCTGCCCAGGCTGGTCGGGCCCTCCAAGGCCCTGGAGATGAACCTGACCGGCGACGCGCTGCTCGCGCCGGAGGCCTCCCACTGGGGTCTCGCCGACGCGCTGGTCCCCGACGAGGAGCTGTTCGATACGGCGTTGGCCTGGGCGAAGAAGCTCGCCGGGCAGGCGCCGCTCGCCGTCGAGCAGATCAAGCAGGTGTCCAACAAGGCCGACCTGGACGAAGGCATCGAGGCCGAGAAGCAGGGCTTCGCGACCGCGTTCCTCTCCGAGGACGGCAAGGAGGGCATCTCCGCCTTCCTGCAGAAGCGGTCTGCCAAGTGGCAGGGCAAGTAGCCACAGACCAGGCGCAGCGGCTCGCGGAGCTGATTCGCGAGAGCTCCTGCACCGTCGCTCTGACCGGAGCTGGGATCTCTGTCCCGAGTGGGATTCCCGACTTCCGCTCGCCCGGGGAGGGGCTCTGGGAGAACGTGGATCCGATGGAGGTCGCGCACATCGACGCCTTCCGCGGTGACCCGGCGAAGTTCTGGACGTTTTACCGGCCGCGGTTCCACCAGCTCGGGGACAGGGAGCCGAACGGCGCCCACGAGGCGCTGGCGGAGCTCGAGCGGCGAGGCCTGCTCGAGGCCGTGATCACCCAGAACATCGACATGCTTCACGTCAAGGCCGGGTCGGATCGGGTGATCGAGGTGCACGGCTCCATCCGGAGCTCGAGCTGCCAGAGCTGCGGCGCGCACTTTCCGATCGAGCACGTCGACGATCTCTTCGGCGACGACGGCGTGGCCCTCTGCTCCTACTGCTCCGGGCCGGTCAAACCGGACGTCGTGCTGTTCGGCGAGCTGCTGCCCGCCGAGGCCATGGCCGAGGCCGAGGCGCTGGCGTCCCGCGCCGACCTGATGCTCTGCATCGGATCCTCGCTCGAGGTCTATCCCGTCGCCGGGCTTCCGGCGGTGACGATGGGACGCGGCGGCCGTATCGCCGTGATCACCAAGGGCCCAACCCCGTTCGATCCCGATGCGGCGGTCCGCATGGACGGTGACGTGGTCGCCGACCTCGAGGCTGTCCTCGCGGCTCTGGGCTAGCAAACCGATGTCGGCGGTCTTGGCTGTACTGGCGCTTACGTGCGGTCCGGGGCGCTTTTTCATCCTCTACGGTCGAAAAAGCGCCCGGCACGCAGCTGAGTCGGGCTTTTCTTCCCAAGCGCTTCTTGGAAATGACATCGGCAAGCGGCGAGAGGAGCAACATCCAGCCTTAACGAAGGGCACCCGCTCCTTTGCCCGCGGACTCGCGTTTGAAGACGGACATGAATGTCGGAACGCTCACGCGCCATTGCGTCCGCTTCAGCGGACCCGGCCTGACAGGCAGGGCGATGGATGCTCTCTCGATCGCAGGCATCTCCCTGCTCGAGCGACGCTCCGAGGAGCGCGAGGGGCCGGCGGCGGTGGAGTACATAGTCGCCGTGCACGCTCGCGCTCCGGACGACGCGATCGCCAGGGTTCGGCAGGCGCTCGTCGGCGAAGGGCTCTACCACGGGTTTACGCCGGATCCCTAGTCGTTCAGCTTCTCCTCGATCGCCGCGAGCTCCTCCATCAGCTTCTTCCGCCGGTCGCTCGGCTGTTCCTCGAGCGCCGCGCGGGCCGCACGAAGCCCGTAGACGGCCTCGGTCCGCCGTCCCTGCTGGGCGTCGAGCCTCGCGCGGAGCATCAGGGTCTCGGCCGGGTGCACCTGATCGCGGCCCGCGAGCACGGCTGCCACGCGCGAGGTTGGATCGACATCGTCAAGTCGTCCCCGTCGTGGGCGGGAAAGCTCCCTCGCCTCGGTCCAGCTTCCGTCGGCGAGCTCGTCACCGGTTCCGTAGCCGAGTCGAACGGCGAGCGCCTTGCTCGCGCCGATGTCCTGGACCAGCGGGTCCTTCGCGGCCGCACGAAGCGCATCGAGCGCTCGGTTGACGATCCGCGTGGCGGCCCTGACCTCATCCGCCCCCTGGCCGCTCATCATCCGCTTGAGCCAGGCGGCGCCCTCGGCAGGGTCCTCCAGCCGGTCGCCCGTGATCGTCACCCGCGTCACCGGCGTCTCCTCGGGATCGCGCGGCTCGACGGGCTTCGAGCGTCTGCCGGTCCGGCGCCTTGGCCGTGGGGCCCCGAGCTGCTCGACGATCAGGACCCGCTCGGCCTCGCCGTCGCGCACCAGGTAGCGGCCCTCGGGCAGCCCGATCTTCCCCGCCAGCTCCAGCTGAACGAAGGTGGCTCGGGTGATCGCAGGCTGAGCCGTGGGGCCGACGCTAGTCGTTGGTGTTGCTGTCGCCCTTGGCCGGCAGCGCGGCCGCGGAGGGCTTAGACGGCACCTTCGGGTTCTGGATCTGGCCGAGGCGCTGGATCAGGCGCTGCCACTGCTCGGGCTTGAGGATCTCGCCGAGCTGCTTGATCTGGCTGCCGGCGGTGGTGAAGGTGTAGCCGACGTGGATGTGATTCCAGTGGTCAGGCAGGATGAAGGTGGGAGGGCCGAGGTCCATCAGGGAGATGATCTGGGCGGGGCGCATCGAGCCCTGCAGCAGCAGCAGGTCCTTGATCACGGCTTCGGTGATCGTGCCGGGGCCCTGGTGGCCGGCGATCGGGATGCCGTTGACCGCGGCGATGTCGACCGCATCGCCGTAGGAGTGAGCCGAGACGTTGCCCCCGGCGGTCAGGTAGGAGTGCCCGCACTTAAGCGAGGTGATCGTGAGGTGGTAGCCCTTGGTGACCAGGTACTCCATCACCGCGAGCACGCGGCGATCGATCTGGCCGGTCTGGATGTCGTTTCGCCCGCAGGAATAGATCGAGAGGGCCGGGTCGTTCAGCACCCGCTGCTCGAGCGCCCCCTTCGACATCAGCAGGACCTGGCTGACGGTCGGATTGTCGGTGAAGGGGTTCTTGTCGGCGGCGCGGTAGATCGCGGTGGTCTCGAGCAGCTTCCAGCCGTCGAGGATCGGCTTCGGGTCGATCGTGGGGGCTCCGCGGCCGGCGGGGCGGATCGCGAAGTTCAGGTGGGGCGGCGAGGCGTCGACCCGGCCGACCCGGCCGATCACGGTGCCGCCGGTGACCTTGGAGCCCTTCTTCAGGGGCTTCAGCGCCATGGTGTTGGAGTCGAACTGGACGCTCGAGGAGAGAGCCGACTTGAAGGTCTCGTAGCCGGGGACGCTGCGGCCGAGAAGCTGGTCGATCTGCCCGCCGACGCTCGACTGGTTCGCGTTGCCCGAACGGCGCGGCAGGGCGAAGAGCCGCTGGCGGGCGTTCTCGGAGTTGGCCGGGGCGCTGTGAGCCACCGGCGTGGCCGCCTTCGCCGAGCCCCCGCCCGAGTTGTCTCCGGCGGTCGCCGCGGCGGTCGGGGTCGAGTCCTTGTTGGGCGTCTCGAGCTTGAAGTCCTTCGAGGAGAGGCCCTGCTGGCGCGGCACCGGATGTGTCGCTGCGATCGAGCCGAGGTGCGCGTAGGTGTACTGGTTGCCGTAGGCGTCCTGGAGCACGATGTAGCGGCCAAGCTTTGAGTTGTCCCCGATCTTCTTGATCACCCCGTCGTTGACGGCGACGACGGGAGCGTTAAGGCTCGAGTAGATGTTGATGCTTCGGCGGGTGGCGTCGGAGCTGACGACGTCCGCGGCGTTGCCGGCCGTCTTCCGGGCGGTGTTCGAACGGGCGAGCACCGCCGCGTCGTTGATGTCGTCCGCGTAGCGCGCATCCGCGGCCACCGGGAAGTGCGCGCCCTCGGTGAGGCCGGTGAGCGAGCCGACCAGGGCGTCGGGGAGCTTGCCGTACTGGTTGGCGTAGAGCAGCACCTCGTCGACGTACCAGTCGGCGTGGTTGTAGGCGAAGATCGCCTGGCGCACGTTGTGATCGCCGCCGGCCGCCCGCAGGTAGCGGGCCGCGGCGCAGATCGCATCGACGGGGTTATACGGGTCCTTCTTGCCGTCGTTGTTGGCGTCCACCCCGTAGGCCGCCCAGGTGGAGGGGATGAACTGCATCCAGCCCTCGGCGCCTGCCGAGGAGACGTTCAGGTTGGTGCCGAAAGCGGTCTCGATCTTGTTGATCCCGGCGAGCACCTGCCAGGGGATCCCGTACTCGGTGCCGCAGGACTGGTAGATCGGCAACAGGAAGGGCGGGATCTCGAAGGAGTCGATGACGAAGTTGGGCACGCCGATCGGGGCGGGGCCGAACTGGGCGACGGTCAGGCTCGGGTTGGTGCTGGCGGGGGAGCCGTCGGGGTTTCGGAGGGCGGGGTGCTCGATCTTGTCCTTCTCCGTCTCCGCGATCTGCTTGGCGCCCTGGCCCTTCTTCGCCTGCTTGCCGAAGAGCCCCGGCGTCTTGCCGCCGCTGGTGGTCTTCTTGCCGGCCTTGCCGCCGCCGCTGCCGTGTGAGCCACCGCTCGTGGTCGTCGTCCCTCCGCCTGTCGTCGTGGTGCTGCCCGAACCCCCGGAGGTGGTGGTGCTCCCGGTCGAGCCGCCGCCGGAGCCCCCTGAGGTGGGAGCGTTGTACTCGGAGGTGTCGAGGGGGCTGGTGCAGCCCGGGTCGCCGAGGTCGACGAGACCGTCGCCATCGTCGTCGTTCAGGTTCGAGCATGCCGGCAGGGCACCGTCGGTCGGCGAGGTGACCTGGGTGTTCCCGACGGTGATCGAGGTCGCCGTTCCCGCAGCGATGATCGCCAGCGATACGCCGAGGGCGATGATTAGGAGAAGCTTTCTGGTCATTTGGCTAGCCGATCCTGCCCGCGAAACCCTGTGGGTCTGCCGGTCGCGACCTCCCCGCACCTGCAGGCACGGCGGACGCTACTGACTCCCCCAGAGCTTTGCAACGGGGAACCGTCGTCCCTAACGCCAAAAACATAGTTGACTAGAACGGTAAACAATGGGCGGCCTCCATGCGTTCCAGATAACCCCCCCTGACGCAATCCGTCGCGGTACCGTGCGTGAACGATATGGACGAGGAAGGCGGCGACGGCATACGTGATCGGATCTCCTCGCGAGGCGAGGGGGCGCTGGGCGACCTAGCTCAGCTGATGGTCGACAACCCCTGGATGAACCAGGCGTTGCAGGTCGCCCTGGGCGCGCGCGAGCGCGCCTCCCAGGCGGGCGCCAGCGCGATCCGGAACCTGAACCTGCCCACCGGCAACGACGTCGACCGCCTCGCCCGTCGCCTGCGTGCCGTCTCGGAGCGCCTCGAGGAGGTCGAGGACCAGCTGGACGAGGTGACCCGCGAGCTGAGGGCGCTCAGGCAGGACCGCGAGGCCTCGCGACCCGGACCCTCTACTCGGGGTTGAGGGCCGCAGCGGCCAGCACCCCCAGGCGCTCGACCGCCTCGGCCAGGTCGTCGTCCTCGATCCGTCTCCGCCCCCCTTCGTCGAACGTGTCCGAGACGATCAGCACACAGGCGGCGGCGACTCCGAGGCGACGGCCCAGCGTGAACACGGTCGCCGCCTCCATCTCCACGCCGACCGCCCCACGCCGCCGCCAGGCGTCCGCGCGGGGGCGCGCGGCCCCGCCCTGGCCAGTGGCGTCGTCGTAGAAGAGGTCGGTCGTCACGACGCAGGCGGGGACGGCCTCTCCGGGCAGGCCTGCGACCAACCTTGCTGTCAGCTCCGGATCTGGCTCAGCGGTCTCGCCGGCACCGAGGGCGCGACTGGCTCCGTCCTCCGCCAGGGCCTGGCCGGCGACGACCAGGTCGCCGTGCTTGAGCCCGGGGTCGAGGGCTCCGCAGGTCCCCACGCGGACGGCCCGCTTCACCCCGAGCTCGGCGAGCTCCTGGAGGACGATCGCCGCACTTGGGCCGCCCATGCCCGTCGATTGGATGCTGAGCGGGCGACCCTCGGGTGTCTGTCCCGTATATCCCCAGAGCCCGCGGGCGTGATTGCTCATCTTCGCCCCGGTCAGCAGCTGCTGAGCGAGGGCGAGAGCGCGGCCCGGGTCTCCGGGCAAGAGCACGTCGGATGCGTATGGGGTGCTCGGCCTGAGGTGATGTGGCACAGCGCGAGCATATGGGCGTCGTGCGGGGGTAGGCTGCGCTCATGAAGGTGCCTGTGCCCGAGAAACCTTCGGAGGCGCTGCGCTCCGCGATCGAGCGCACCTTCGAGGCGACGGCGGGATCGGCGGCGAGCACGCGCGAGCGCGCCGGCGACCTGCTCGACGAGGTCGCCAAGCGCGGCCGGGAGGTCCGCGACCAGCTCGGCAAGATCGAGTCCTCCGTCCGGGGACGGCGGAAGCCTTGACCTCAGGTTGAACCTCAGATGACGGCCGAAGCTCTCACCAAGAAGGAGCTCAAGGACATCCTCAACACCGTCCTGCGCGAGATCGACAGCGACCCGGACGACGGCCCCCGCCTTCGGGCCGCCGCGGCGCCGCTTCGGATGGAGTTTCCCGACCTGAAGTTGGTGGTCAATGTCTCCCGTGACGAGGGCGGGCGCCACTGCCTGAGCTGGAACTTCTCGCAGCGAAGCAAGATCCACCCCAAGCTGCGGCTCAGCATGGAATCAGCCGTCGCGAACCGCGTCTTCCAGGGACGGGAGAACCCAGCGATTGCGATCGCCCGTGGGCGAATGCGCACCAACATCGAGGACGCCGGCGCGGCACTCCGTCTCTTCCCGGCCACCAAGCCTCTCTTCTCCCGGTATCGCCAGCTCGTCGCGGAGAAGTACCCCCACCTCACCGTCGACTAGGCGCCGCCTGAGCCATGCCCCAGTTCAGCGCCATTGACTTGGCTCGGCATGAGCGTAAGCTCGGCACGGTCGAACAATCTCGGGCCGGAAGCGTGTCCCCGGTTCGCAGATCCCCCGGCGACTGGGATCGGCGACAGGACACTGCGAGGCGCATCAGCGCCGCTGGCCGACGAAGCGGGCCCAAAGCCCGCAGGCGACGGGGTCCTGGGACCCCGTCGCTGCTGTCGGGGACATGAGCGCTCCCGTCAACGGCATCTCGCTGGCGGAGGCGGGCAGGATCGCCGGCGTTTCGACGTCGACACTGAAGCGCTGGGCGGACGAGGAGCTCATCCCGCTCGAGGGCGGCCGCTGGACGCGGGCCTCGGCGGCGCAGGCGCGGGTGATCGCGCGGATGAGGGAGCGCGGCTACTCGGTCGACGCGATCCGGGATGCGGCCCGTGGGGGGCGCCTCGCGTTCGGCTATGCCGAGGACATCTTCCAGGTCCCCGAGGGCCACTACACCCAGCAGCAGGCCGCGGAGCTCACCGGCCTGGAGCCGGAGCTGATCGACCGGCTGATGACGCTCCTCGGAACCCCGATGGGTGCGGAGGGGAGGCTCAACGAGCAGGACCTCGCGGCGATGCAGCACTGCGCGAATGTCCTCGCCTCCGGCTTCCCCCTCGTCGCGTTCCTCCAGCTCGTCCGGGTCTACGCCCAGTCGATCCGGAAGGTGGCCGATGCGGAGGTGCGGCTCTTCCATCTCTACGTCCACGAGCCGCTGATGCAGGAGGAGGTTCCTCCGCTCCAGATCGCGGAGGAGATGGGCGAGCTCGCCGCGGATCTCATTCCGGTGACGGGCCCGCTCATGGAGTACATGCACAACCGCTACCTGCGCTTCTACATCGAGCAGGACGTGGTGGGGCACATGGAGGCGGACATCGGTGGCGCGGGCCGCGGCCTTGCGCGGGTCTCGATGACCTTCTGCTTCGTCGACCTCACGGGGTTCACCCGCTACACCGAGGAGGAGGGAGACGAGGAGGCTCTGGACATGATCGAGCGCTTCGTCGACACGGTCGAGGCGACGCTGCCGAACGAGGCGACGATCGTGAAGACGATCGGCGACGAGGTGATGGTCGTCTCACCCGAGCCCGCGACGCTGACCGAATGGGCCGTGGGGTTTCTCGCCCTGTTCCAGGAGCGCCCCCAGCCGCGCGTGGGGATCCACTACGGGGCCGCGGTGTTCCGGGACGGCGACTACTTCGGGGGGGACGTCAACCTCGCCCATCGGGTCGTGACGAGGGCGCTCGGCGGGGAGGTCCTGGTGACGGAGGCGCTCCTCAAAGCGATCAAGGACTCGGACTTCCTGCGCTTCGATCCGATCGGCGAGGTGGTCCTGAAGGGCTTCCCCGACGCGATCTCTCTCTATATAGCCCGCCCAGCGATGTGAGCGGATCAGCCGAGGTGGTTCTGCCGGGCCCTGCGGGCCTTGCGCGCCCGGCGCGCCCTGCTCTTGGCCTTCTTCTTGTCGTGGCCGGCGAAGGTGCGATACCCGTACTCGCTCGAGACGGTTACCCCGGTCAGGTCGGACCCGCTGGCGGGCGTGCCGGCGAGGGCGGCGACGCCGATCTCGCGGAAGCTGGACCGGAGCAGGTTCTCGCGGTGGGGCGGGCTGTTCATCCAGGCAGTCACCAGTGCTTCGGGCGTGCTCAGCGGACCGGTGCCCCAGACCAGGTTCTCGCCGACCGTCCAGCTGCGCGTGCCGCGCATGTATCCGGTGGACTCGATGCGGTCGATGAAGGTGAGGCCGGAGGGGGAGGTGTGCTCGAAGTAGCCCCGGTTGATCATCTCGGTGGAGTGGCTGACCGCCGCCTCGCGGAGATCGGAATTGCCCGTCACCGGCTGCAGGCCATATTGCGCCCGCTCATCGTTGATCAGGCAGGTGATCGAGCTCTCCATCTGAGCCTCGTTGAGCCCGGTGACCTGAGTGCCCACGGGGCCGCAGTCGGCCGCGGAGGCTGACGCGCTGCCCACGAGAGCCCAGATGGCCAGGACTGCGGTGAGGCTGAGGATGCATTTCGCTCTCGACACATGTTCTGCATCGAGTCCTCAGCGTGCGCCTGCACACGGGCGGCCGAATCTAGGCCGGGCGTCCCTTAGCGCGGGTCCTCACAGGTGGACCTTTCGTCGTTGGGAAAAGTACGTAGAAATCAGTCGCGCGAGGCCAGATCGACCGTGTAGGTCGCGCTGTTGTGCCCGAAATGGGCGAAGGGGGCGCCCCTGCTCATGCCGATGCCGATATCGCGAAATCCGGCGAGTAGGACGCTGCGGTGCTCGGGGCTCCTCATCCAGGAGGCGACCGTCCGCTTCGGGCTGCCGAGGCGCTTGGGGCCCCAGCCGATGTTCTCGCCGACCGTCCAGCTGGTCGCCCCCGACAGGTAGCCCGTGTGGCGAATCCGGCGCAGGGCGTTTCCGTGGGAATACGAGTTGTGCTTGACCATTGCGACCGTGTGGCGCTGCGCCGAGCGGTCGAGGCTCGCGTTCTCCTGCAGGGCCCCAAGGCCGGCTTGGGCCCGCCGGTCGTTGATCAGGCAGAGAATCGCCTGCCTCGCCAGACCCTCACTGAGCTGGCGCGGGCCTTTCGCCTCGCCCACGCAGGCAGCCGCCGCCGCCGGGCCGATCGCCGCGAGCGCCACCAGGGCCATGAATATGAGGAGTCCTCTTCGCAACACGAGGGCGGCTGTATACCGGGTTCCTAGAATCGAGGCCATGGCGGACGCCACCCCTCATTCCGCTCTCACTCGGGTCGTGCGGGACAGCGGCCTGGTCTCCGATGGCTCCAGCGGACTCGTCCTCGTCTCGGGTGGCGCGGACTCGGCAGCCACGGCAGCGGGACTCGTTGGATTGCTCGGGGCGGCTCAGGTCGTCGGCCTGCATCTGAACTACCGGCTGCGTCCGGATTCGGACGACGACCAGCGAACCTGCGAGGAGCTCTGCCGGGCGCTCGGAATCGAGCTCGAGATCGAACATCCCCGCCTCGGCGGGGGAAACCTCCAGGCCGAAGCGCGGCGGGCTCGCTACGCGGCAGCCGAGCGCCTGCGGCTCGCCCGTGGGCTCGGCTGGATCGCAACCGGCCACACCAGGACCGATCTCGCGGAGACGGTCATCTACAGGCTGGCCACCTCGCCCGGCCGCCGGGCTCTGCTTGGGTTACGGCGGCGCCGCGGAGCCCTGATCCGCCCGCTGCTCGCACTCGACCGGGAGGAGGCGCGGCGCCTGGTCGCGCGACAGGGCCTCCCCTTCGCGGATGACCCGACCAACGACGAGCCGCTGTACGCGCGCAACCGGATTCGCAACGAGGTGCTCGGGGTCCTGCGCGAGATCGGCCCGGATGTGGAGGCGACGATCGCCGAGACCCACGCTGAACTCGCCGAGGAGGCGGAGACCCTCGACCGCCTCGTGGCGGAGGCGCTGTCGTCCTCCGGCGCCGAGGTAGCCGGAGCGATCGGCCGTGACGCCCTGGATGAGATGGATCCCGCAATTCGCCGGCTCGTGCTGCGGCAGATGGCAGAGCGGGCTGCGGGCGGTCAGGTGCCACTGGGCCGGAGGCGCGCCGCGGAGATCTGGCGCCTCGTCCAGGAACCGGAGGGCGGCGTGGTCGAGCTCGGCGGCGGCGTCGAGGCGCACGCCGAGCACGGGCATGTCCGCTTCACCTCGGGCGACGGTGCGCGACCCGACGAGGGGATCCTGACCGTCCCGGGGATCTGCCGCTTCGGGACCTGGGAGGTCCGGGCGGAGCTCGAGCGGGGGGTGCCGGGGGCCGACGGACCGGACCTTGCCGTCCTCGACCCGGTGGCGCTCGGGTCCGCCGTCACGGTCCGCGCCTGGAGGGATGGCGACCGGATGCGCCCCCTCGGCCTCGATGGGACCAAGTCCCTCCAGGACCTGTTCACCGACCGGAAGGTGCCGCGCTCGTTGCGCCGCGCTCTGCCGGTGATCGAGGCGGACAAGCGGATCGCCTGGATCGCCGGGGTGGCGGTCTCAGAGGAATTCGCGGCGAAACCCGGCGCGCCGGAGTCCGCCGTGCTCAGGGCATCCCAGGCCGGTACATAGACTCCGCGCCGGTATGGGAACCGACGACGAGATCGGGGAGGTGCTCGTCTCCGAGGAGGACCTGCAGCGGCGAGTCGCCGAACTCGGGGCGGAGGTGAGCCGGGATTACGAGGGACGCCCCCCGCTGCTGGTCGCCATCCTGAAGGGGGCGGTGCCGTTCCTCGCCGATCTGATGCGGCACCTCGAGATCGACTGCGAGCTGGACTTCATGGCGGTCTCCAGCTACGGGTCCTCGACCGACTCCTCGGGCGTGGTGCGCATCCTCAAGGACCTCGACGCGCCGATCGCCGACCGCGACGTCCTGATCGTCGAGGACATCATCGATTCCGGACTCACTCTCCACTACCTGCTGCGCAACCTGCAGGCGCGGGGCCCGAGGTCGATCGAGGTCTGCGCCCTGTTGACCAAGCCGGAGCGGCGGCGGGTGGATCTTCCGGTTCGCTACGTCGGCTTCGAGATCCCGAATGAGTTCGCGATCGGCTACGGCCTCGACCATGGCGAGCGCTACCGCAACCTCTCCTACGTGGCCGCGCTGCGGGAAAACCCTCAGGACAGCTGAAGCTACGCTGGTACTCTCGCGAATAGATCCGGGCACGCAATTTGGGCGTAGCCTCGGGCAGAGGAACAACAACTTTGAGACGTTTTTTCCGCAGCGCTGCCTTTCCGATTCTGATCGTCGTTGTGCTGGCGTTTTTCGCGCAGCGGCTGATCAGCCCGGGCTCCGGCCATGAGACGCCGGACTACACGACATTCGTGCAGCGCGTGGACAGCGGGCAGATCGAGCAGGTCACCTGGAACACGAAGGACAACACGCTCAACGTCAAGCAGAAGGACGGGACGAGCTACGACGAGGCCTATCCGGACTCCGACTCCTCGCAGGCCCAGCTGCTCAACAGCCTCCAGCAGAACGACGTCAAGACCGAGATCAAGGGCAAGGGCGGCTCGAGCCTGCTTTCGCTTCTCACCTACATCCTGCCCTTCCTGCTCTTCTTCGCCTTCTGGATCTTCCTGATGAACCAGATGCAGGGCGGTGGCTCGCGCGTCATGAGCTTCGGCAAGTCGCGGGCGAAGCGGATGTCGGTGGACGCGCCCAAGATCACCTTCCGCGATGTCGCCGGCGCTGACGAGGCCGTCCAGGAGCTCCACGAGATCAAGGAGTTCCTCGAGAACCCGAAGAAGTTCCAGTCGCTCGGCGCTCGCATTCCGAAGGGCGTGCTGCTCTACGGGCCGCCCGGCACCGGGAAGACGCTGCTCGCCCGCGCCGTCGCCGGTGAGGCCGGCGTTCCCTTCTTCTCCATCTCGGGCTCCGACTTCGTCGAGATGTTCGTCGGCGTCGGCGCCTCTCGAGTCCGCGACCTCTTCGAGCAGGCCAAGCAGAACTCCCCCTGCATCATCTTCATGGACGAGATCGACGCCGTCGGCCGCCACCGCGGGGCCGGCATGGGCGGCGGCCATGACGAGCGCGAGCAGACCCTGAACCAGCTCCTCGTCGAGATGGACGGCTTCGAGATGAAGGACAACATCATCCTGATCGCCGCCACCAACCGGCCTGACATCCTCGATCCCGCGCTGCTGCGGCCGGGACGCTTCGACCGCCAGGTCGTCGTCGACCGTCCCGACCGCAAGGGCCGCAAGCACATCCTCGAGGTCCACACGCGCGGCAAGCCACTCGCCCAGAACATCGACCTCGACACGCTCGCGGGGCAGACGCCGGGGTTCACCGGCGCCGATCTCGCGAACCTGATCAACGAGGCGGCTTTGCTCACGGCGCGTTCGAGCAAGCGCGAGATCACCATGCTGGAGCTCGAGGAGGGGATCATGCGCGTGATCGCCGGCCCCGAGAAGAAGAGCCGGGTGATGTCCGAGAAGGAGCGGCTCATCACGGCGTACCACGAGCTCGGGCACGCGATCGTCGGCCACCTGCTGCCCAACTCCGACCCGGTCCACAAGGTCTCGATCATCAGCCGCGGCCAGGCCCTCGGCTACACGATCTCCCTGCCGACCGAGGACAAGTTCCTCACCACCCGCGCCGAGCTGAACGACACGATGGCGATGACCCTCGGCGGCCGCGCCGCCGAGGAGATCGTCTTCGGCGAGATCACGACCGGCGCCTCAAACGACCTCGAGAAGGTGACCGAGACGGCCAAGCAGATGGTCATGCGCTTCGGCATGTCGGAGCGACTCGGCCCCCGCGTCTTCGGCCACGATCGCTCGCAGCCGTTCCTCGGCCGCGAGTTCTCGGCGGAGCCCGACTACTCCGACGAGGTGGCCCGCGAGATCGACGACGAGGTCCGCCGGATGGTCGAGGACGCGCACCAGACCTCGAAGGACATCCTCTCCGAGCACCGCGAGCAGCTCGACACGATCTCCCGGATCCTGCTCGAACGCGAGACGATCGAGGCGGATGAGTTCATCGCCCTGCTCGAGGGCAAGCCCGAGGACGAGATCTTCGCCGAGGAGGAGGAGGCCAAGCCGCCTCAGGCGCCCGCCGTCGAGGAGAAGGGCACAGCCCGAGAGGGCCCCAAGCCGGTCCCGCGACCGCGACCCGGTCTCGCCGGGGGCGGCGCGGAGATGCGCGCCAACGATTCGTAACGTTTCACTGAGCCCTCCGCCTGAGAGGCGCTCGGGATACTTCGGCTATGCGTCTCGTCGCGACAGCTGTCGTCCTCACCGCGTTCATTGCCGGTTGTGGCGGTTCGTCCGGGGCGAGTCAGGCCGACAAGGACAAGGCGATTGCGGCCGCCAGATTCATCTACGCAGGGAAGGCCAAGGAGGATCTGAGCAGCGGGCCATGCCTTTCGGAGGGGATTCCCGGGATATCCGATTGGGTCGTTGACATCGCCCACGATCCACGGCAGGCGGTTGACGATCAGCCCGCCAACCAGTGCCAGAGTTTTCGGGATGGCCAGACCCATCACTTCGTCGAGCTGACACCCGACGGCCAGCTGATCAGGGCTCAGTAGGGGCAACGTGGAACCCGCGAAGGTGATGGGCATCGTCAACGTGACGCCCGACTCGTTCTCCGACGGCGGCCAATTCCTCGATCCCGAGCACGCGATCGCGCACGGGCGCGAGCTGGCGAGCGAGGGCGCGGACATCCTGGACATCGGCGGGGAGTCGACCCGTCCAGGTGCGCATGCGGTTGACGCCGGCGACGAGCTGCTGCGCGTCCAGCCGGTCATCGAGGCGCTCGCCGCGGACGAGATCCCGGTCTCGATCGACACCTCCAAGGCGGTCGTCGCAGAGGCCGCGCTGGACGCGGGGGCCACGATGGTCAACGACGTCACCGCCCTGCGCGCCGACCCTCACCTCGCCGACGTGTGCGCCGAGACCGGCTGCGAGGTCGTGCTCATGCACATGCTGGGAGAACCGCGGACGATGCAGGAGGACCCCACCTATGACGACGTCGTCGAGGAGATCAAGGCCTTTCTCTCCGAACGGATCGAGTTCGCCGTCTCTCACGGCATCGCGGAACAGCGGATCTGGGTCGATCCCGGCATCGGCTTCGGGAAGACGCTCGAGCACAATCTCGAGCTGCACCGGCGGCTCGGCGAGTTCGCTGAGCTGGGGCGGCCGATCGCCTTCGGCTCATCGCGCAAGAGCTTCATCGGCAAGCTCACCGGCGCCGAGGTGGACGAGCGGCTCGGAGGGACGATCGCCTCGAACGTCATCGCGTTCGCAAACGGCGCCCGCATGCTGCGCGTCCACGATGTCAGGCCAATGCGCCAGGCCCTCACCATCGCCGAGGCGATCCTCTCCGAGCGAAGCGCCTTCTCGGCGGCCGACTAGCGAAGCGGCGGGCCGATCCGCCAGAGCTCTCGCCCGTGGCGCCGGTCCTTTGCGGTGAAGTAGAGAGTCTTGCCCACGGCCGCGAGATCGTGGAGCTGTGTGCCGCCGCGACGGCCCGCGCCCGGGATCCGCCGGGTCGTGGCGGGCTTCCCCGTCGTCTGCCAGAGCTCGCTGTCGAGGTTCTTCCCCCGCCCGCCGACGAAGTAGAGAGCTTTGCGGCCGGGAGTCATCTGCTGGGGGTTCACGGACTTGCGGAGCACCGGCGTCCCGTTGCCCGACACGGTGCGCCAGATCCGCCCCGCCCGGGTGAAGTAGAGCTTGCTCCGGAAGGCGGCCAGCTCGGACGCGAAGCCCGCCGAGGCGATCGAAACCGTCCCTCCGCCCGTGCCGTCGCTGCGCCAGATCTGCTGGGCGCGGCCGTCCGGCGTGGCGACGAAGTAGAGCCTGGCGCCGACCGTCGTGAGCTCGTGCGGCAGGCTGGAGCTCTGCTCGGGCGGGAGCGTCGCGTTGATGTCCCTGACGAGGAAGGTGCCGGGCACCGTGCCGTCGCTGCGCCAGAGCTCGAAGGAGTGCGCCGGGTCCGAGGCTCCGAAGAAGAGCGTCCCGTTCAGGTCGGTGAGCTCATACGGCCCGGATTCCCCAGGGCCGACGATCGCGGTGCCGGCCGGCGTCCCGTCGCTGTGCCAGAGGCGCATCGGGTCGGTGCCGGCGGTGCCCCCGAAGAAGAGGCCGTTGCCGGACGCGGTCAGATCCTGCGCGTTGGCGAGCTCCTGAACGAAGATGGTTCCTGCGTCGGTCCCGTCGCTCCGCCACAGACCGCGGCGGGTGCCGTCGTAGGCGAGCAGGTAGAGGGTGGGCCCCACGCCAGTCAGCCAGAAGCCGCTGCTCCCGACGATGCCGGGATTGATGTCCTTGACGAGCCGGGTGCCCGCGCCGGTTCCGTCCGAGCGCCACAGCTCCGCTCCATGACTCCCGTCGTCGGCGGTGAAGTAGAGGGTCCCGCTGACGTTGGCGAGGGAGAACACCTGGCTGGACATGGCGCCGGGGCGGATGTCCTTGACCATGCGCGTCCCGCGGGGGGTTCCGTCGCTGCGCCACAGCTCGTACCCGTGCCTTCCGTCGTCGGCGCCGAAGTAGACGGTGCGACCGACGGCGGTCAGCTGCCCCGCGCTCGAGCCCAGGAGGTTGTTCGGAATGCTGCTGTTGCGGCCGGGCCAGATGTCCTTCACCGGCACCGCGCGGCTCTGCGATGCGGCGAGGGCGGACTCTGCGCTCGCTCCCGCCAGCAGGGTGACCAGCAGGGCCGCCACGCATGCCGCGGAGCGCTTCGTGAGGCGACGTCGCCTCCGTGAGTGAGGTTTCAGGGCGAGCATCTGACCTGAGGCTAGGACCCCTCCGGCCGCGTCGTATCGGTATGGGCAACGGCCATCGCGTCGGTGCTAACCACCTAGTCGCGGCTGTAGGCCGCACGGATGCACCGGGAGGCTGGCCATCCGAACATGAGTTATGAGCGCAATGCGGGGGATCCTCAGACTGATCGCGGTACTCGCCCTCCTCATCGGCGTGGCGGTGTTCACGGGGCCCGCCGCAGCGCAGTCCCACAAGGACCGCGGTTGCCCCGCGAAGATGAGTCGCTGTCCCCTTCGCCTCGGCAAGCCTCACGCGATCACGCCCGGGGTGAACGACAACTGGCACGTCCGCTCCGATGAGCTCGACGACGTCACGCGCATCGGCGGCCGGCTGATCCGCTTCCCGTTCGTCTGGGGCACGGTCCAGCCCTACGGCCCCGACCTCTGGGACTGGAGCGAGTACGACCGGATCTTCGCTGCGGCGGAAGCCCAGGGTCTCGGGGTGATTCTCGAGCCCACCGCGGCCCCGTGCTGGGCTCACCCCGAGACGCCGTGCCAGCCGAACCTGTCGCCGCCCGAGCCGCCGGACGCCCTCCATCAGGTGGAGTGGCAGGAATTCATCAGGCGGGCGCTCGAGCGCTACGACGACATCGTCGCGGTCGAGGTCTGGAACGAGCCGAACATCAGCAGCTTCTGGCTCGGCGGTCCGAACCCGGCCCGCTACACCGCCGTGCTTCAGGCGACCTACACGACCGTCAAGTCCGTGAGGCCGACGCTGCCCGTGCTCTTCGGCGGGGTGGCGGCATTCACCCCGAACTCGCCTCTCGAACGCGGCTACATCGACTTCCTCCGCAAGGCATACGCCGCGGGAGCCGGCGGCTACTTCGATGCCCTGGCGCTCCATCCGTACCCGGTCCCGTACAACCGGCCCGACTACCGCGAACGGGTGCTGGGAGTGATCGCTCGCGCTCGGGACATCGCCCGTCAGGCACAACACATCACGATCCCGATCTGGATCACGGAGGTGGGGCTCCCCACCGCGGGGCCGGACGCCGTCTCCGAGACCGCCCAGGCATCCAGGTTCGGCGCTGTCTACAAGCTCCTCGCACGGATCCCTCGATTGCCGGTGGTGATCCTTCACCGGTACTTCGACCAGCCGGGCTCCGGCAACGCGGAGAACGGTTTCGGCGTCGTCCGCCCGGACCTGTCCGAGAAGCCCGTCTATGCCGTGACGGAGCGGGATTTCAGGCACTTCGCTCCGGGTGCGAGCCACAGGCGATGACGGCTAGCCGTCCACGAACTCGCGAATCAGCCGGTTGACCTCGTCGGGGCGCTCGAAGGGCACCCAGTGGCCGGCGTTCGGCACGATCTCGACGCGAAGGTCAGGGACCCATTCGCTCAGTCCCCGGGTCAGGGACGGGAGGAGCGCGGCGTCGTTCTCGCCCCAGATCACCAACGTCGGGACCTGAACGGTCTGCGAGCTGATCTTGCCCTCGTACTCCTCGGGCGCTCCGGCAGCCGCGACCTGCTCTCCCATGCGGGCCGCCCGGTAGTAGTTGAGCCCGCCGCGCAGCGCGCCGGGCTGCGCCCAGGCCTCGTGGTAGGCGGCACGCTCCTCATCGGAAAGGTGAGCTCCGCGCCCTCCGATCCGAAGCAGCAGGTCGTCCATCAGCGAGAAGTCGTTGGCGGACAGCATGTCCTCGGGACCCGGTGAGGGCTTCGAGAACTCGAGCATGTAGTTGACGGCCTGGCGCTGCTTGGGGCTCTCGCGCAGGTCGCGATTCCAGGTGAAGGGCGGGGCGCCGTCGATGACCACGAGGCGCTCGAGCATCTCGGGGTATTTCAGGGCGAAAGCCCAGGAGACGATGCCGCCCCAGTCATGTCCGACGAGGGTCAGCGGGACGAGGTCGAGCTGCTCGATCAGCTCGCGGACATCGGCGAGCAGATGCCGCATCCGGTAGGCCTCGACCTCCGCGGGGCGGCAGGAGAGGTTGAAGCCACGCATGTCGGGTGCGTACACCGCGTGGTCTTCGCCGAGGTCGGCGAGCTGGCGACGCCATAGGAACCAGAATTGCGGGAAGCCGTGCAGGAAGAGGATCGGCTTGCCCTCGCCGCGGGCGACGTAGTGCATTCGGCACTCGGCCAGGTCCGCGTAGTGATGCTGTAGCTCGCTGGAGGCGATCACGCGCGACAGCCTTTCACGACCCGCTAATTTGGCGAGCGTGGACGAGCACGACGACGCCGCGCAACCTTCGGTCGAGGTCGAGATCCGCGGCCTCTCCATATATACGCATCACGGAGTCACAGACGCCGAGCAGGAGGTGGGTCAGCGGCTCGAGTTCGACCTCACCTTCGACGTGCCCGACTGCGACGCGGTCCTGACGGACCGGGTCGACGACACGGTCGACTACTCGGAGGTCTGCGACATCGTTGCCCTGGCCGCGACCGAGAAGAGCTACCGAACGCTCGAGCGCCTCTGCCAGGTCGTGGCGGGCCGCATGATGGAACGCTTCGACTGCGAATCCGTTCGGGTTCGCGCCGCCAAGCCCGAGCCGCCGCTGCCGTACGTCGTCCAGGAGGCCGGCGTCGAGGTGACGCTCGAGAAATCGCTTGACCGCGAGCCCGAGGACGACGACGGATAGTGCGGGGGCGCGCGACAGCGCGACCTGCGTGATGAGAATCGGCTATCTCGGCCTCGGCTCCAACGTGGGCGACCGCGAGGCCCAGCTGCACTCGGCGATCGAGGGCCTCAGGGCTCGTGGCGTGACGGTCGAGGTGGTGTCATCGCCATATGAGACAGAGCCGGTCGGGGAGATCGTCGATCAGCCGGAGTTCCTCAACGCCGTGGTGCGGGTCCGGAGCGGCCTCGAGCCCGAGAAGCTGCTCGACCTCTGCAAGGAGATCGAGGCGGAGGCCGGCCGTGACTTCGACGGCCCGCGTCACGGGCCCCGGCCGATCGACGTGGACCTGCTCCTGCTCGGCGACATCGAGCTGGCCACAGACCGGCTCACGCTTCCCCATCGGGAGGTGACCTCGCGCCGCTTCGTGCTGGTGCCACTGCTTGAGCTCGATCCCGAGCTCGCGCTACCGGACGGCACAGAGTTGCGAGAAGCGCTCGCGGCACTCGGGCCGGGTCAGCGGGTCAATCGCGTCGGTTCGCCGCTCGCCTAGGAGCGCAGGCCCGTGAGCCATTCCGGCGGGAACACCGGAGGTGTGCGGCCCTTGAAATCAGGGACGATGCGCAGTGCGAGCTCGCCGGCGGGACGCGGTTCGATCGCCGGCCGCAGGTCGTCGAAGGTCATCGCCAGCCTGACGCTCGGGGCGATCTGGTAGTCGGCCGCATTCGGCTGGTCCCCTCCGATCACGCCCTCCTCGATCCACTGGTCGATCCGGTCGAGATCGCCGGGCAGCGCGGCCAGGTCGGCATGCACGTTCTCGTCGGTCGCTTCGTTCAGGCGGGCTGCCGCGGCGACCAGCGGGCCGCCGGTCTTGACGGCGAGGCCGACCGGGACGCCGAGCCGCGCTCCCTCCGAGTAGCTCGCCATCGGAGCGCGGTCCCGCTTGAACGCCCACCAGCTGAGCTGTCGCGGTTTGTGCTGGAAGTCGTCCCCCCAGGCCTCGGCCTTCTCGACCTTCGCCCGATCGTCGGCATTCGAGGGGTAGAGGGGCGGATCCGGTTTGATGCGGTCGAGCTCGAGCGCGATCTCGTGAGAACCCTGGATCCGAGTGCCGTCGAGCTTCAGCGCCGGCACCGTGTTCCCCGGAAAACGCATGGCCCGCAGGACGCCCTTGGAGATCACGGGCATCAGGTCGACCCGCTTGTACGGAATCCCCTTGCGGTCGAGCATCAGCATCGCCGAGCGCGACGGATGCGAGCCGGGGATCACGTAGAGCTTTGCCTCGGCCATTGCGGCGGATCCTATTCGGGTCTGTTTAATCCCGCACATGCTGCTCGCGGTCGACGTAGGGAACACCCAGACCCACATCGGTGCCTTCGATGGGGAGGATCTGCGGCGAGACTGGCGCCTGGGCACCCTTCCGAGCGCCACAGCCGATGAGCTCGCCGCGACGATCTCCCATCTGCTGGCGCTGGACGGCCTTGACTTCGGGTCGCTGGATGGGGCGATCGTCTCAACGGTGGTTCCGCAGCTCGGGCCGGAGTACGAGGCCCTCACCGAGCGGCACATGGGCACCCCGTGCATGCTCGTCGGGCCGAACCTGAAGACAGGGATGCCGATCCTCGTCGACAACCCGCATGAGCTCGGTGCGGACCGGCTCGTCAATGCGGTGGCGGCCCACGCAAAGGTCGGCGGCGCTTGCGTGGCGGTCGACTTCGGCACCTCGACGAACTTCGACGTCGTCTCCGGCGCCGGTGAATACCTCGGCGGCGTGATCGGGCCGGGCGTGGAGATCTCGATGGAGGCGCTCACCTCCCGTACGGCCAAGCTCCCGAGAATCGATCTCTCCGCGCCCGAGGGTGCGATCGGCAAGCACACGACGGCGGCCATCCAGGCGGGGTTCGCGTACGGGTTCGCCGGCCTGGTCGACGGGATCGACCGTCGCCTCGCCGAGGCGCTCGGCGAGGAGGCGACCTTCATCGCGACCGGCGGCCTCGCCACCACGATCGCGCCGCACTGCGAGACGATCAACGAGGTGGACCCTCTGCTGACCCTCACGGGTCTCCGCCTGATCTACGACCTCAACACCTAGCGGCATACCCTTTGCGAGATGCAGCCGCCGCTGACATCCCCCTTCCGCATCGGCGACGTCGAGATCGCCAACCGCGTCCTGCTCGCGCCCCTCGCGGGGATCGGCAACTGGTTCGTCCGCCTGCAGGCGCGCCGGCACGGCGCCGGCCTGGCGGTCTCGGAGATGGTCTCCAGCTTCGGGCTCCACTACCGCAACGAGCGCACCGTGAGAGAGCTCCTTCGCCTGCATCCCGACGAGCACCCTGTCTCCGTCCAGCTCTTCGGGCAGGACCCTGACGTGATGCGCTCGGCGTCGGAGATCGTCGCGGACGCGGGTGCGGACCTGATCGACATCAACATGGGCTGCCCGGTGAAGAAGGTCTGCAAGACCGGAGCGGGGGCGGCGCTGCTCGGTGACCCCGATCTCGCGGTGGCGATCGCCAGCGCCGCGCGGGAGGGCGGCGGCATCCCGGTGACGGTCAAGGTTCGCTCGGGGCTCGCCCGGGGCGGGCGCGAGGGCTTCGATCTCGCCATCCGCCTGGCCGAGGATGCCGGCGTGGCCGCCGTCGGGTTCCACCCCCGCGCCGCAGCCACTCAGCACAAGGGGCAGCCCGACTACGCCCTGACGCGCGAACTGGTCGAGCGAATCGACGTGCCCGTGATCATCTCCGGCGGGCTCGACAGCGCGGAGGCGGCTCGCCGCGCCTACGCGGCCTCCGGGGCGGATGCCGTGATGGTCGCCCGGGGATCGCTCGGCAATCCCTGGATCTTCGAGGAGCTCACCGGGGCGCGCACCGCGCCGCCCGAGCGCGACGAGATCGTCGCCGAGCTGCTCTGGGTGATGGATCGGGGGGAGGAGCACCTCGGCTCCGATCGGGCGGCCCGCTACCTGAGGAAGTTCTATCCCTGGTACCTCGAGCGGCTCGACGCCGACAAGGCGACGACCGCCGCCTTCCAGGCGAGCACGGATCTCGAGGAGGCCAGGGCGCTGGTGGCGGGGCTTTCGGCACCCGTCGTGGCGGCGGCCTGAGCCCGTGAACGAGCGAGTCGAGGCCTGGCGCGATCGCGGCTCAGAGGTGGAGTTCCGGGACCGCCGGATCCACGTCTACGAGCATGATGGGGACGGCCCGCTGCTGGTTCTGCTGCACGGCTTTCCCTCCAGCTCCTATGACTGGAAACTGCTGCTCGAGCGCGAGGCGGATCGCGCGGTTCTGGCGCCGGACTTCCTCGGCTTCGGGCTCTCCGAGAAGCCCCGGGACCACAGCTACACGCTGCACTGGCAAGCCGACATGGTGGAGGAGATGGTCCGGCGGCGGGACGGGATGCGAGAGGTCTTCTTCCTGGCCCACGACATGGGAACGTCGGTCGCCAACGAGCTGATGGCTCGGGACATCGAGGGGGCGCTCGAGATGGATCTGAGAGGCGGGCTGCTCCTCAACGGGTCGATGGTCCAGGACGCCGCCAGCCCCACTCTCGGCCAGCGGATCCTCCGGAGCGCAGTCGGGCCGCTGTTCTCGCGCCTCTCCTCCGAGCGCTTCTTCCGCCAGCAGTTCGGCTCGATCTTCTCGCCCGACCACCCGCTGACGCCCGACGAGGCGGAGGACCAGTGGGAGCTGATCTGCGCCGGTGGCGGGCGCACGCTGAATCACAAGACGATCGCCTACATGGAGGAGCGCTTCAAGCACGCCGATCGCTGGCACGGCGCCCTGCGTGACTGGGAGAAGCCGCTGTCCCTCGCCTGGGGCATGATCGACCCGGTCGCCACCGAGGCGGTCCTGGACGCCGTGATCGCCCTGCGCCCGAGCGCCCCTGTGACGCGCTTCGAGGATCTCGGCCACTACCCGCAGATCGAGGACCCGGACCGGGTGGCGGCCGCGCTGCAAGCGGCCCTGGCCGCCTGATCGAGCTTCTCGACCGGACAAACACCGGCGCTATACTGTCGCGCTTCGCCCGGACCCTCGTGAGCACGTTCACGTCGGTGCGGGCTCATTTTTCGCCGGATAGCAGGGGTTTCCACGCGGCGAGACAAAACCATCACAGACGGAATCGAGGAGAGTTGGCGCGCGAGACACTGATCACCCCAGAAGGGCTCGAGAAGCTCAAGGAAGAGCTCTCCTTCCTGGAGAAGGACAAGCGCCGAGAGGTCGCGGACCGCATCAAGCAGGCGCGTGAGTTCGGCGACATCGCTGAGAACTCCGAATACGACGACGCCAAGAACGAGCAGGCGATGCTCGAGCAGCGGATCGCCTCGCTCCAGGACAGGCTTCGGCGGGCCGCGGTCATCGACAAGAAGCAAATCGACACCGAGACCGTCGGGGTCGGTGCCGTTGTTCACGTCAAGGACCAGAAGTCGGGGAAGTCGCAGAAGTTCCAGATCGTCGGCTCCGCCGAGGCTGACCCGATCGAGCACAAGCTCTCCAACGAGTCGCCGATCGGCAAGGCTCTCCTCGGCTCGAAGAAGAACGAGGTCGTGACGGTCGAGACGCCTCGCGGGCCCAAGAAGAAGTTCAAGGTCACCAAGATCGAAGCTGCATAAGCGGCCACCAGGCCGCTCTCCTTCGGAGCGGAGGCCGCAGGCCGGAGCGACTTATGGAGGGCGGCCGCTTGTGGCCGCGACCTGATGGCGAAGCCGTGAATAGGCTGGTCCAGTGAACGAGGAAGAGCGCTCGCCGTCTGACCTCCTCGCCGACCGGCGGGCCAAGCTCGAGCGCCTTCGCGAGGAGGGCATCGAGCCCTATCCGCACGGCTTCCCGGACCGCACCGAGATCGCGGCCGTCCGCGAGTCGCACGGCAACATCGAGGCTGGCGAGGAGACCAGCGATCGCTACCGGATCGCCGGCCGGATCACGGCGCGCCGCGGCCACGGGAAGGCAGCGTTTCTCGACCTGAAGGACGGGACGGGCGAGATCCAGGTGCAGGCCAGGGTCGACGAGCTCGGCGATGCCTACGAGGGCCTGCTGGCGCTCGACATCGGCGACATCGTCGGCATCGAGGGCACCGTCTTCGCGTCGAAGCGGGGCGAGCTGTCGGTCCGCGCCGAGGCCTGGGAGCTGCTCTCGAAGAGCCTCCGGCCGCCGCCCGAGAAGTTCCATGGGCTCGAGGACGTGGAAACGCGCTACCGCCGCCGCGAGCTCGACCTGATGGCGAACGAGGAGACCCAGCAGCTCTTCCTGAAGCGCGCCCGCACCATCGCCGAGGTGAGGCGCTGGTTCGACGACCGCGACTTCGTCGAGGTGGAGACGCCGGTCCTGCAGCCCCTCTACGGAGGCGCGCTCGCCCGCCCGTTCACGACCCATCACAACGCTCTCGACCGGGATCTCTACCTCCGGATCGCGACGGAGCTCTACCTGAAGCGCCTGGTGGTCGGTGGCATCGAGAAGGTCTACGAGCTCGGCAAGGACTTCCGCAACGAGGGCATCTCGCACAAGCACAACCCGGAGTTCACGATGCTCGAGTGGTACGAGGCGTACGCCGACTACAACGACACCGCCACCGAGCTCGAGGGGCTGGTCTCGGCCGTCGCCGAGTCGGTCCTGGGCACTACCCAGATAGAGCGTGAGGGGGAGACCATCGACCTCTCGCCGCCGTGGCGCCGGGTCACCCTTCGCGACGCGATCAAGGAGGAGACCGGGATTGACGTGTTGGCGCATCCTTCGCGCGAGGAGCTGGCGAAGGCCATGGGATCCGAGCCGGACCCCGAGGAGGGCTGGGGCAAGCTGGTCGACGGCCTGCTCTCGAAGGAGGTCGAGCCGAAGCTGATCCAGCCGACCTTCATCGTGGATTACCCGGTCGAGCTCTCACCGTTCGCCAAGCGCCATCGCACCGAGGAAGGGCTGGTCGAGCGCTGGGAGGCATTCGTCGGCGGTATCGAGATCTCGAACTCCTTCACCGAGCTCAACGATCCGGACGAGCAGCGACGCCGCTTCGAGGCCCAGGCGGAGGAGACGGCGCGCGGCGATGAGGAGACCCAGCCCTACGACGAGACCTTCATCGAGTCACTCGAGCAGGGAATGCCGCCCACGGGTGGGGCCGGCCTGGGCATCGACCGCCTGGTGATGATCCTGACCGGCGCGAAGTCGCTGCGCGAGGTCGTGCTCTTCCCCGCGATGCGGACCTAGGTAGCCGGGGCGAAAGCCGGCGGTCGCCGGGACGAAAACCGGCGATGAAGGGGCGAAATCCGGAGTGTTGGTGAATTACCGTCCTACGGGGGGCGACAACTCACCAACTCAGTCGCTGGCCTTCTCGGCCTCCGCCTCCTCGCCCTCTTCCTCCTCGGAGCCTTCCTCTTCAGTGCCGCCTTCGTCGGAGTCCTCCTCCGCAGCGCCGTCTTCCTCGTCCTCCTCGACGTCCTCGTCCTCGCCGGACGCATCCGCCTCCGTCTCCGAGGGGTCCCCGTCGGAGAGCCGGCGAACCAGCAGGTAGCCCCCGATGAACGGCAGGGAGATCAGGACGAGCGCAGCCAGCAGCGCCGGCCAGGCGAGCAGCACGCCGAGCCCGGCGGTGGCGCCATTTGAGCTCGTCACGTAGATCGCCCAGGCGATCCAGGCGATCAACAGCACCGCGGCGACGACGAGGGCGATCGCCCAGCGGGGATTGGAGCGGATGCGCTCGCTGATTCCGTTGTCTCCGTTCGCAGCGCGCAGCTGATCGAGGGCACCCACGGGCGGCAAGGTACCGATCCGGATTGCGGCACGAGAGGCCCGCGGTTGCGGGCTTTCCTTCCGCACCTTGCAGGGTCTTCGGACACCGTGCCTGGGTGGTGCCTGGCCGGGCACACCCCGTGGCTATACTTTGGCTTCGCCGTTCCCGACAGAACCGGAGGTCAGATCAAGGAATCGGCAGCCAGGAGCCGATACGGATTGGACCCCCGGCAAGTCTGCGTCCCCTGACCCTGACCCATACGACCGTCTTAATCGAGATCCAACTCGATGACCGCAACGTAAGACCAACCGAACTGCTTGATAGACCAGAGAGACCAAATTGTTTGAGCGATTCACAGAGAGAGCCCGCCAGGTAGTCGTCCTCGCCCAGGAGGAGGCGCGGACTCTCAAGCACAACTACATCGGCACCGAGCACATCCTGCTCGGCCTGCTCCGTGAGGAGGAGGGCCTGGCAGCAAGGGTGCTCGAGTCTCTCGACATCACCGTCGAGCGCGTCCGCTCGCAGGTGGTGCGGATCGTCGGCTCCGGCGAGGAGGTCACCGCCGGCCAGATCCCCTTCACTCCGCGCGCCAAGAAGGTCCTGGAGCTCGCCCTCCGCGAGGCGCTGAGCCTGGGTCACAACTACATCGGCACCGAGCACATCCTGCTCGGCCTCGTTCGCGAGAACGAGGGCGTCGCTGCGCGCATCCTGCTCGACTTCGACGCCGACTCCGAGAAGATCCGCAACGAGGTCATCCGGATGCTCTCCGGCCCAGGCGGCCGCCGCCAGGGCGCCGGGGGCGCCGGCACGGGCGAGGGCAAGAAGTCCTCGAAGCTGCTGGACCAGTTCGGCCGCAACCTGACCAAGCTGGCCGCCGAGGGCAAGCTCGACCCCGTCATCGGCCGCGAGATCGAAATCGAACGGATCATGCAGATCCTCTCCCGCCGCACCAAGAACAACCCGGTGCTGTTGGGCGAGCCGGGAGTGGGAAAGACCGCCGTCGTCGAGGGCCTCGCGGCCCGGATCACCAACGGCGAGGTGCCCGAGCTGCTCAAGAACAAGCAGATCTACACGCTCGACCTGGCTGCCCTTGTCGCGGGCTCCAAGTACCGCGGCGAGTTCGAGGAGCGCCTCAAGAAGGTGATGAAGGAGATCACCCAGCGCGGCGACATCATTCTTTTCATCGACGAGCTCCACAACCTCGTCGGCGCCGGCGCAGCCGAGGGCGCGATCGACGCCGCTTCGATCCTGAAGCCGGCTCTCGCGCGCGGCGAGCTGCAGACGATCGGCGCCACCACGCTGGACGAGTACCGCAAGTACCTCGAGCGCGACTCCGCTCTCGAGCGGCGCTTCCAGCAGATCAAGGTCGAGCAGCCCTCGACGGAGGAGACCGTGAAGATCCTCGAGGGCCTGCGCGAACGCTACGAGCAGCACCACCGGGTGAAGATCACCGACGAGGCCCTCGAGGCCGCCGCCGAGCTTGCCGACCGCTACATCTCAGACCGCTTCCTGCCGGACAAGGCCATCGACCTGGTCGACGAGGCCGCCTCCCGCATGCGCATCAAGTCGATGACGCAGCCGCCCGTGTATCGCGATCTCGAGGAGGAGATCGAGACGACGCGGCGCGAGAAGGAGGCCGCGATCGACGCTCAGGAGTTCGAGAAGGCCGCCAACCTGCGCGATCAGGAGCGCCGCCTCACCAACAAGAAGAAGGAGCTCGAGCACGAGTGGACTTCGGGTGAGGGTGGCGAGCGCCCCGAGGTGGGCGAGGAGGAGATCGCCGACATCGTCGCGATGTGGACCGGCATCCCCGTCTTCAAGCTCACCGAGGCAGAGTCCAAGAAGCTCGTCCGCATGGAGGACGAGCTGCACAAGCGCGTCATCGGCCAGGAGCCGGCGATCACCGCCGTCTCCAAGGCGATCCGCCGCTCCCGCGCCGGCATCAAGGACCCGAAGCGCCCCGCCGGCTCATTCATCTTCCTCGGCCCCTCGGGTGTCGGCAAGACCGAGCTCGCCCGCACGCTCGCCGAGTTCCTCTTCGGCGACGAGGAGGCGATGGTCCGGATCGACATGTCCGAGTACATGGAGAAGCACGCCGTCTCCCGCCTGGTCGGCTCGCCTCCGGGGTACATCGGCTACGACGAGGGCGGCCAGCTCACCGAGGCCGTGCGGCGCAAGCCCTACTCGGTCCTGCTGCTCGACGAGATCGAGAAGGCCCACCCCGATGTCTTCAACATCCTCCTGCAGATCCTCGAGGACGGCAGGCTCACCGACGCCCAGGGGCGGACGGTGGACTTCCGGAACTCGATCGTGATCATGACCTCGAACATCGGGGCGCAGGACATCGCCCGGAACACGCCACTCGGCTTCGCCATCTCCGATGAGACCGGCGTCACCTACGAGGACATGAAGTCCCGGATCATGGGCGACCTGAAGAAGGTCTTCCGGCCCGAGTTCCTCAACCGAATCGACGAGGTGATCGTCTTCCACAAGCTGGCCAAGGACGAGATCCTGGAGATCGTCGACCTGATGATCGACCGCGTACGGACGCAGGTTGCCGAGCACGAGCTGCAGCTCGATCTCTCGAAGGACGCCAAGGAGCTGCTCGTCGACAAGGGCTGGGATCCGGCGATGGGCGCCCGCCCGCTGCGCCGGGCCATCCAGCGCTACATCGAGGACCCGCTGGCCGACGAGGTGCTGAAGGCCGGCTCGATGACCCCCGGCTCGACCGTCCAGGTCGAGCGAGACGCCAAGGGCGATGAGCAGGACCACCCGCTCAAGCTGAAGATCATCAAGCCGCGCAAGCGCCCCGCGAAGAAGGAGCCCGAGAAGGTCGGAGTCGGCGCCAAGAAGGATGGCGACGACGAGACGGGCGACGGCGGCGAACCTGAATCCTCAGGCGACGAAGCCTCCAAGTAACAAGGCGATCGGCACCTGGAGCGGCGGGCGCTATCTGCGCTTCGGCGAGGCGATCGAGCCTGACCGCCTCGAGACGCTGCTGCGCCCGGGCGATGGCATCGACACCGTCCTGACCGCCGACGCATACGGAGCGGGCGAGGCAGACTCTCTGCTCGGCCGGGCGCTCGACGGCGTCGCCCGCGACAGCTACTCCCTCGTGGGGGCGGTCGGACATGACTTCTACGAGGGGGAGCGCCAGGGCCCCAAGGGCTTCCCGCGTTTCACGGACCCCTCTCTGCGCGCCGAGGGCGAGTACGCCGGCTACCTGCGGATGGCAGCCGAGCGCAGTCTCGAGCGGCTCGGGCAGGACCGCTTCGACCTGCTGCTTCTGCACAACCCCGATCGCACCGGCTACGAGAGCGAGGTCGTCTGGGAGGGAATGGCGTCGCTCCGCGAAGCGGGTATCGCTGACTCGATCGGGATCGCACCCGGGCCGGCCAATGGATTCACCCTCGACCTGATCCGCTGCTTCGAGCGCTTCGGCGACGCGATCGACTGGGCGATGATCATCCTCAACCCGCTCGAGCCGTGGCCGGGGGAGCTCTGCCTGGACGCGGCTGCCCGCCATCAAGTCCGGGTGATCACCCGGGTTGTCGACTACGGCGGCATCTTCTGGGACGACGTCACTCCCGAGACCGAGTTCCCCCGGGGCGACCACCGCGGGTTCCGCCCGGAGGGCTGGATCGAGGAGGGCCGCGCGAAGCTTGACCGGCTCCGGCCAATCGCGGAATGGTCGGGGCTCACTCCGATGCAGCTGGCGTGTGTGTGGAACCTCGCGCACGATGCCGTCGAGTGTGTTGTCCCGACGCTGATCCAGGAGATGGGTCCCGAAGCTCGCCCGATCGAGGAGAAGCGCGCGGAACTGGCTGCTTTACCCGTGGACAAGGGCCTGCCCAGGGGAGAGGTCGTCAAGGTCAGGAAGATCGGCGATAACTCAGGTTGCATGGCGCTGAAGGGCGCCAGCCCGGACCACTCCGGCGAGGAGCGGCCCGACCGCTGGCCCGTCACGCCGGAGCTCACGGCCGTCGCGGCCGAGTGGGGAATCGACCCCGAGCGGGATCTGCGTCATCTCGCGGCGCAACCCGCCCGCTAACCTCAGCCGAGGCGCTCACGCGCCAAGGGATCGATCGCAACATGACAGCTGTGCTGACAGCGATCAGGCGAGTCATCGTCGGCACGGGCTCCACGGCGTTCACTCTCGTCGGCGCCCTGCTGATCGGCTTCGGCGTGCCCCTCTTCTGGATCTTCGTCGCTTCGAAGTTCTATGGCAAGACCGGAGCGGTGAACGGCCCGGTCGCCGCCTTCATCGGCACCGGCATCCTCGTCTCCTACTACGGGTTGCTGCTGATCGCGTCCTACGTCCGTGCCCGGCTGCTGCGCCGCCAGATGGGACACACGGGCCGGGGCCGCCAGGATCCATGGAACCGCAGCATGAGGGACACGCCTTACAAGCCGGGCGAGCACCAGAGCGACCCGGTGGAGCGGCTATTCGTCGCCACCGCGATCGTCTCGATGATCGCGTTCCTGGTCTGGTTCGCCTTCTTCGCCGGGGCGCCGTTCCCGAACAGCCCGGGCTGACGCTCAGCGCGTCGGCTCGAGCCGGAACTTGGGCTCGCGCGGCTCTTCGGTGCGGAGCGGCTGACGTGACTCGGCACGGGAGCGCTTCGCTTCGTACAGGGTGCTGTCTGCCCTCGCCAGGCAGGCGCTCAGGTCCTCGGCCGGCCGCCGCTTGATCACCCCCGCGCTCCACTGCGCAGGGGAGATGAAGAGCAGACGCTCGAAGAAGCGGGCCGCCTCCTCATCGCCGGAGCCGACGAGGATCACGAGGAACTCGTCTCCGCCGAGGCGGGAGAAGATGTCGCCGGGTTGAAGCTCCTCGCACCAGGTCCGTGCCATCTCGACGAGCAGGCGGTCCCCGGCAGCGTGGCCGTCGCGGTCGTTCACCTGCTTGAAGTCATCGAGGTCGACCAGGCCGATCGTCAGCGGTATGCCCGTGCGATCCGCGAGGGAGAAGGCCCGCTCGGCTGCCTGCAGGAGCCCCTTGCGGTTGAGCAGACCGGTCAGTGCGTCCGTGTGAGCCTCATGTCGGAGACGGTCGCTCTGGCGACCGATCGTCTCGGCGGCCACGATGATCGAGGCGGTCATCAGCACGAATGCCTCCGCCGGGACATCATGGGTGTTGACCACCAATGCCACGGCGAAGGCGGCGGCGATCAGCCCCAGGTGCAGGCGGGCGGCAGTGCGGGAGAAGAAGAAGGAGACGTAGACGCCCATCCAGATGTAGTCGGTGGCGGTGACGACGGTCGAGACACCCGTCGCGGCCCGAGCGATCAGCACCGAGATCGCCAGGGTTCCGCCGGCCACGGCGGCGTGGAGGAACCAGCGCGGGACGCGGTCGGCCAGCCACCAGAGCAGAACCGAGCACGTGAACGCGAGTGCCGCCGTGAGACGGAACAGCTCGACCGGAGCACCCGGACTCGAGGGGAACAACGCCGCTGTCAGGCTGCTCGCCGCTCCCGCGAACGTGATCAGGGAGAGAGCGCGCACGGCGGGCGCGAGCCCGTTGCGCTTCCATGCGTAGGCGAACCATCCCCTCGAGGGCATGTATCTGCATCGGTCGCCTGGACGAATTTCTTGACCCCAGGTGGACTCGTGCGCCATGCGTGCGAAATGGCGCGGGAAGCGTCATCACCCATCCCTAGCCTGGGGTGATGGCTGCGAAGCGATCCCAATTCCGCTGTTCGGAGTGCGGACACGCCGCTCTGACCTGGACCGGCCAGTGCTCGGGGTGCGGTGCGTGGAACACCCTCGAGGAGGTGAGCGCCCCGGCGGCGCGAGCGGGTCGAGCCGCGAGAGCGAAGCGGGGCGGCGCTCCCAAGCCCGTGCCCCTGCGTGACGTGAAGGCCGAGCGCTCGGCCCGGCTCAGCACCGGGATCGCCGAACTCGACCGCGTTCTCGGAGGCGGCCTGGTTCCGGGATCCCTGGTGCTGCTCGGGGGTGCGCCGGGCATCGGGAAGAGCACCCTGGCTGGAATGGCGCTCGCGAACATCGCGGGAGCTGGGAACGAAGTGCTCTACGTCTCGGGCGAGGAGTCCGCCGCCCAGGTGCGCCGCCGCGCGGAGCGCCTCGGTGAGGCTGCGCTCTCCGTGCCGATGCTCGCCGAGCCCTCGCTGGAGTCCGTGCTGGCCGCGCTCGAGTCCGAGCGGCCCTCCGCCTGCGTGATCGACTCGGTCCAGACGCTCGCGATTCCCGACGCGGCCCCGGGGAGCGTCGGCGCGATCCGCGAGGCGACCTCGGCGCTGCTCGAAACCGCGAAGCGACTGGAGGTCACCCTGATCCTGATCGGGCATGTGACCAAGGAGGGCTCGCTGGCGGGGCCCCGTGCCCTCGAGCACCTCGTGGACTGTGTGCTTCATTTCGAGGGCGAGCGCGAGAGAACCTTCCGGACCCTACGGGCTCTCAAGAACCGCTTCGGAGCGACCAGCGAGGTCGGCGTCTTCGAGATGAAGCAGGGAGGCCTGGTCGAGGTGGTGGACCCCTCTGCCCGCTTCGTCGGCGAAGCTCGCCCGGCTCCCGGTTCGGTCGTCCTCTGCTCAATGGAGGGGACGCGTCCGCTCCTGGTCGAGGTCCAGGCATTGGTTGCCCCCACCGAGATCGTGCCGCCGCGGCGCACCGCCACCGGTGTGGATCGCAACCGCCTCGCCCTGGTCCTCGCCGTCCTCACCCGCCACGCCGGCGTCTCGCTCGGCACCGCGGACGTCTTCGTGAACGTCGCCGGAGGCGTCCGCATCGACGAGCCCGGGGCGGACCTGGCGATCGCGATGGCCATCGCCTCCGCCCACTCCGGACGCCCATTGGAAACCGACGGCAAGCCCCTGGCCTGCTTCGGAGAGATCGGCCTGACAGGAGAGATCCGCTACGTAGCCCACGCGGACCGCCGGGTGGCAGAGGCCCGTAAATTCGGGCTGGGGAAGGTGCTGGGCCCCCCACCAGCCGACGAACCAATCAAGGGCCTCTCACCCGCCAGCTCGTTGAAAGCGGCCCTGTCGAGCGGCAGGCACAGGGATCTAAAGCGAGTGGCGTAGCGGCACCTCGGGCGGGTGGCGCCGGATCTGAGCCGCGGTGAGATGCCTCGATCCGCGGTCAGATCCGGCGACAGGACCCGCCCGCCGGAGCCGTTGGTCCCGTCCGCCAATCCATTTGTCCCTCGGCCCTTGACAAGCGCTTATCCGACCCTTCCACACGGATTTCCCCGCAAAGCACCGTTCTTTGCTTTCTGCTTCCATCAGCCGTGATGGCGTCTTCGCTTCCGGGTGACGAGTTACAGGAGTTGGAGGCGCGACAGGACCCGCGGCTTCTGCGGGCTCTCGACATCGTCGCGCCGGGGACCGCACTGCGGGAGGGCATCGACAACATCGTTCACTCGCGCACCGGCGGCCTGATCGTGATCGGAGACCCAGAGGAGGTCTCCTTTCTTTTTTCGGGGGGGATCAACCTCGACATCGATTACACCCCGGCGCTGCTCTACCAGCTCGCGAAGATGGACGGCGCGATCATTCTCAACGAGCAGGCGACCAAGATCGTCGGGGCCAACGTCCAGCTCATGCCCGACCCGACGATTCTCTCCGCGGAAACGGGCACACGGCACCGGACCGCGGAGCGCGTCTCGAAGCAGACCGACGCGCTGGTCGTCGCGATCTCGGAGCGTCGCGACGTCGTCTCCCTCTACCTGGGAGGGATGAAGTACATCCTCCAGGACATCCCGGCCGTGCTGGCGAAGGCCAACCAAGGCCTTGCCACCCTCGACAAGTACCGCGCCCGCCTCGACTCGGTCTCCACCAGGCTGACCTGGCTCGAGTTCGAGGGCGGCTCCGTCCTCTATGACGTGCTCTCGGTGCTGCAACGCGCCGAGCTCGTCACCCGGATGGCCGTCGAGGTCGAGCGCTACATCGTGGAGCTTGGCACCGAGGGCCGCCTGATCGAGATGCAGCTCGAGGAGACCATGGTCGGCGTCGCTGCCGACAAGACCGCGCTGATTCGCGACTACTCGGTCGAGGACACCGAGGAGAACCTGGCCACCACCACGGCAGCCATCGCGCGGATGCCGCATCAGGACCTGCTCGACTTCGGCCGTCTCGCCGAGCTGCTCGGCTACGACCGCAAGGTCTCGACTCTCGATTTTCCAGTTTCGCCCCGCGGGTATCGCGTGCTGGGGCGGATTCCGCGCCTGCCGAAGCTGGTGGTGCAGCGGATCATCCAGGAGTTCGGCGGCCTCGAGGAGGTTCTCGCCGCCAGCGACGACGACCTCGAGGCAGTCGAGGGCGTGGGGGCCGGGCGCGCGAAGGACATCCGCGAGGGCCTGCGGAGGCTTCAGGAGGTCGACCCTGTCGATCGGTACTTACAGAGTTGACGGCCCCGTCAGGCCGTCTCAACGAAAGGAGAGACCAATTCCAGAGCTAACAGAGGAGGTAGTAGACGAGGCGTCGGTTGCCGACCTCGAACTAGAGGCACCAGTGAATATTCACTTTGAGGTCGGCGACAACGTCGTTTACCCGCACCACGGCGCGGGAGTTGTCCTGAAGAAGGAATCCAAGGACATGATGGGCGAGAAGCGGGACTACTTGACCATCAACATCCTCCACAACAACATGACCGTGATGGTCCCCTGCGAGAACGCCGGCCGTGCCGGCCTGCGTCGAGTGATCGACGAGGAGCAGGTCAAGAAGGTGATCGGAGTACTGACCGACGATGTCTCCGAGATGCCGAAGAATTGGAACCGCCGCTTCAAGCACAACCGCGAGAAGATCAAGACGGGCGACGTCTACGAGCTCGCCGAGGTGGTTCGGAATCTCGCAATCCGGGAGTGGGAGAAGGGGCTCTCAACCGGCGAGAAGCAGATGTACACGCGGGCCAAGAAGATCCTCGCGTCCGAGTTCATGTACGCGCTGGACAAGGACGAGGACGGCGCTGAGGCATACCTGGACGAGCTGCTGGAGGAGCGCTTCGGCTCCGCAAAGGCGACCGCCTAACCAGGCGCGTCCCTCCGCAGCGGCCGTGATCGCGGCCGCCGGCTCCGGGCAGAGGCTCGGAGCCGGCGGCCCGAAGGCTTTCGTGGAGCTCGCTGGCCGGCCGATGCTCGAGTGGTCGCTCGAGGCGTTCCGGGCAGCGAGCACGGTCGCCGAGATCGTCGTCGCCGCGCCCTCTGGTCAGCTTGACTCCGTGGCGTCGCAGGGCGTCGTCGCGGTGGCGGGCGGAGAGCACCGTTCGGAGTCGGTGGCCAACGCGCTCGAGTTCTGCGGCGAGGAGCTCATCGTCGTTCACGACGCCGCGCGGCCGCTGGTCACCCCCGAGTTGATCGACGCCATGGTCGGGGAGCTCGCCGCCGAGGGGGACACCGCGGCCGTGATCGCCGCAACCCCCGTCACCGACACGATCAAGGAGGTGAGCGACGAGCGCCGGGTGGAGCGAACGCTCGACCGCTCCGGCCTCTGGGCGGTTCAGACACCGCAGGTATTCCGTGCTGATGCGCTTCGCGAGGCCCTATCCGACCCGGACTCGCTGCCCGAGGCGAGCGATGACGCGATGCTGGTCGAGCGCCATGGCGGGCGCGTGGTCGTCCACGCGACGTCACCGGACAACATCAAGGTGACGACGCCGTTCGACCTCCGCGTCGCCGAACTTCTCCTGCGCGAGGGGGGGTGAACCAAGAACGGGGGCCGCAGCCCCCGTTCTCGTTCCGGACCTCGAGAGGGCCGCCGGCTACGGGATGGCCATCGCTGAGAATCCGCTGTTGACGAGCGTGGGACTGCCCGAGTTGGCCCACATGAATACCTCGATTGCATTGGGGCTATTGGTCGAGGTCGGGCAGCCGACTCTCGTGCAGCGTGCGAACTCGGCTGTCACCGATCCCAGGTTCAGATTCGGAGTGACCGAGATCGCCCGATTGCTCACGTCGGTGCCGAAATTGACGACGGCCTCGCCCGCGATCCCGGGTGTGATGGTGACGCCCCCGGATTGCGCTGCGATCGATGAGATTGAGCCCAGTTCCGTCTCCACCCAGATCGTCTTGGCGGAGCTGGTGAGCTTGCCGGGGCTGACGGCGCCGCTGGCAATCTTGCTCTCCGTGACGGCATTACCGGCGATCTTGCTCTCGGTTACCGCGCCGTTCTTGATGTTCTTGGTCTTGACCGCGTTCTTGCCGAGCTTCACGGCGGCGAAAGCAGTGCCGCCGACTGCCAGGCAGAGCGCCAGAATCGCGACGACCATCGCCGGCGATGGTCGACTCACGGATCTCTTTCCCATGCCCTTCTCCTTCGCTGATGGAGGCGTATAGGAGGACCGCCCCCGGGATCCCGGGAAGAACCTATCCCGGATTCCCATCAGCGTGTGAATCCGCGCCCCTGCGCGAGCGGGCATAGGCTTGCCGAATGGGCACGGCGGCCGAGCAAAAGCGCAGGCTCGGGCGCACGGCGCTCACGGTCGCGGCGCTGGGGGTCGTGTTCGGAGACATCGGCACCAGCCCGCTCTACACGGTTCAGACCGCCTTCAACCCGAGCGACCCCCACCCGATCCACCCCTCGATGCTGAGCGTCTACGGCTTCGTATCCCTGGTCTTCTGGGCCGTGGTGATCGAGGTCACCTTCAAGTACGTCGGCCTTGTGATGAGCGCCGACAACGACGGAGAGGGCGGGATCATGGCCCTGATCTCCCTGATCCGCCAGATCGGTGACGACGTCAGGGGCCGCACCAAGTACGTGCTGGCCGGCCTCGGGGTGTTTGGGGCGGCGCTCTTCTTCGGTGACAGCATGATCACCCCTGCCATCTCGGTGCTCTCGGCGGTCGAGGGAACCCAGACGATCTCGTCGTCGATGAGCGACTGGGTCATCCCGATCACGCTCGTGATCATCGTGGCGCTCTTCGCGATTCAGCGCCGAGGCACGGGCGTGGTCGGTCGGCTGTTCGGCCCGGTGATGCTGCTCTGGTTCGCGACGATCGCCGTGCTCGGAATTCACGGAATCTCGATGCACCCCGAGGTCATAAAAGCTCTCTCGCCCACCTACGCCGTCGACTTCCTCTTCCACAGCGGCAGCACCGGCTTCTTCTCGCTCGCCTCCGTGGTTCTGGCGATCACCGGTTGCGAGGCCCTCTACGCCGACATGGGTCACTTCGGGCGCCCCGCGATCACCCGGGCCTGGCTCCTGCTCGTCTTCCCGGCCTGCATCCTCTGCTACCTCGGTGAGGGGGCGCTGATCCTGGACGACCCGAGCGCGATCAGCGCCCCGTTCTTCCAGCTGATGCCCCACGCCGGATTGGTCCCGCTGGTCATCCTCGCGACCGCCGCGACGGTGATCGCGTCTCAGGCGGTGATCTCGGGGGCCTTCTCACTCGCCCACCAGGCGGCGCAGCTCGGCTACCTGCCACGCCTGCACGTGATCCACACCTCCAAGCGAACCTACGGCCAGGTCTACGTACCGATGGTCAACTGGCTGCTGATGGTGGCCGTGCTCTCGCTCGTGCTGATCTTCCAGACCTCGACCAAGCTCGGCTTCGCCTACGGGATGGCCGTCACCGGCACGATCACGATCACGACGATTCTGTTCTTCGTCATCGTCCGCCATCGCTGGCACAGGCCGCTGCTGCTCGCCATCGGGGGAGCCGCCTTCTTCCTGGCGATCGAGATCCCGATCTTCGCGGCGAACCTGACCAAGTTCTTCCACGGTGCCTGGGTACCGCTCCTGATCGGCGTGCTCCTCTTCATCGTGATGACCACCTGGTTCCGCGGACGCCAGCTCGTCACGGCCGAGCGCTTCCGGATCGAGGGATCGCTGAAGCATTTCGTCAAGGAGCTGCGCCGCAGGGATCCACCCGTTGCGCGCGTTCCCGGTACGGGCGTGTTCCTGAACCGCGGCAAGGAGTCCGCGCCGCTCTCGATGCGCGCGTGCGTCGATCACCTCCATTCGCTTCCCGAGAACGCGATCATCCTCTCGCTGGAGACACTGCCGATTCCCAGGGTGAAGCCGGGGGACCGCCTCGAGGTCGACGACCTCGGCTACCAGGACGACCGCCTGACCTTCGTCAGCGCCAAGCATGGCTACGCCGATGAGTACCACGTGCCCAGGCTGATCAGCCAGATCGCCAAGATGGGAGTCGAATGCCCGGTCGATGCGCGTCACGCCTCCTTCTTTCTCTCCCGGGTCGAGCTCAAGGCGACCGATCGACCCGGGATGAGTCGCTGGCGCAAGCGCCTCTTCCTGATCACGGCGTCGATCAGTGCGGAGCCGGCCGACTACTTCCATTTGCCGCGAAAGCGGACGGTCACGCTGGGCTCGGAGATCGAGTTCTAGAGCGGTGGGCTACCTGCGCATCAGCACGTAGACGAGGCCGATCACGAAGGTGAGCTGCCCGACGCCGAATGCGGTGCCGAGGTTCTTGGCGCCGAAGATCTCGGCAACGCCCACGCCGACGCCGAATGCGACGAGCACGATGAGGACCTTGGCGAGCATGGAGCGGGACTCTAGAGGCGGGTACCTTTGGCGCGTGCTCACCGACTACCACCTGCACCTGCGTCCGGACGAGGTCGGCACCGCCTCCGAGAGCTTCACCCAGGAGAACGTGGACCGCTACCTGGTGGCCGCCGAGGAGCAGGGCATCGATGAGCTCGGCGTCTCCGAGCACATCTACCGCTTCAAGGAGGCACTCGAGCTCTGGGGCCATCCGTACTGGCTCGACCAGGCTGAGGATGACCTCGCCGCGTACTGCGAGTTCGTGCGGACGACGCCGCTCCGCCTCGGGGTCGAGGCCGATTTCATCCGCGGGGCGGAGGACCGGATCGCGACCCTGCTGGACGGCCACGACTTCGACTACGTGGTCGGCTCGGTTCACTTCCTGGGCGAGAGGGGCGCGGTGGACGATCGCCGCTACGACGTCTGGGAGTCCTTCCCCGACGCGGATTCGCTCTGGAGCACCTACTTCGAGTGGCAGGCGGAGCTGGTCCGCTCCGGGCTCTTCGACATCGTCTCCCACCCCGACCTGGTCAAGATCTGGGGCGACGATCGCCCCGCTCCAGAGCGCGATCCGCGCTTTCACTACGAGCCCTTCGTCGAGGCGGTGGCCGAGTACGACATCGCCGTGGAGATCTCGACCGCGGGACTCCGCAAGCCGGTCGGCGAGATCTATCCGGCTCGAGCGCTCGCCGAGATGTGCCTGGAGGCGGGGGCGGAGTTCGCGCTCTCGTCCGACGCCCACGCTCCGGACCAGGTGGGCTTCGGGTATGACGATGCGCTCGGCTTCTTCGAGCAGCTCGGCGTCGAGCGGCTCTGCGTCTTCGACCATCGCCGGCGGCGAACTGAGCCGATCGGCCGAACCGGCCTCGAGCCCGACGAGCTGGCGGATCGCAGGGAGGCGGGCTGATGGGGCTCCGCGTGGGGATCGGCTACGACAGCCACCGCCTGGTGGAGGGCGAGCCCCTCGTCATCGGCGGCGTCGAGATCGAGCACGACCGCGGCCTCGCCGGACACTCGGATGCCGACGTCCTCACGCATGCCCTGATCGACGCGCTGCTCGGCGCCGGCGGGCTCGGGGACGTGGGAGAGCTCTTCCCGGACAGCGAGGAGCAGTGGCGTGACGCGAACTCGATCGACCTGTTGCGCATCGTGATCGGCCGGATGTCGGGCGCCATCGCGAATGTGGACGTGACGGTGATCTGCGAGGAGCCGAAGCTCGCCCCCTACAAGGCCGAGATCTCGTCGCTCCTGACGGAGGTCCTCTCCGCGCCGGTGAGCGTCAAGGCGTCGACAAACGAGGGCATGGGGGCGATCGGCCGGGGCGAGGGAATCGCCTGCATGGCGGTGGCGCTGGTCGACACGGGGGACGAGATTCAGCGCGCCTACCAATAACCTTGTTCGAGATGGCGCAGGACCGGCTGAGAGAGGGGATCGCTGGCATCGCCTCGCGGCTGCCGGCGGCACTTGGAGACGCCGCATTCGACCTGCGGACGTTCAGCGACGTCGGCCTGATCCGGCCGGTGCGCCCGGACAAGCTCGCGCGGGTCGTCGAGCGTTACGTCCGCCTGGGTGCCTCCCCGGCGCTCGGCTCGGCCGCCAATGCGATCACCGTGCCCGATCACGTCGCGATCGTCGACGAGGCCGGCAGCCTGACCTGGGAGCGAACCCATCGCCGCTCGAATGCGCTGGCGCGAGCTCTCCGCGACGAGGGGGTGGCGGAGGGCGACGGCGTGGCGATCATGTGCCGAAATCACCGCTACTTCATCGAGGCGACGATGGCGTGCGCGAAGCTCGGCGCGATCGCGCTCTACCTGAACACGGCCTTCGCCGGCCCGCAGCTCGCCGACGTGATGAAGCGCGAGGACCCGGCCGTCCTGATCTACGACCAGGAGTTCACCGAGCTGCTCTCCGGGGTGAGCGACGGCCTCCGGCATTTCGTCGCCTGGGAGGAGAAGGAGGGGACCGACCAGACGACCCTCGAGCAGTTGATCTCGGGGTCACACGGCGACGACATCGATTCGCCCTCGGAGCAGGGGCGCTACATCATTCTGACCTCGGGGACGACCGGCACTCCGAAGGGAGCGCAGCGAGGCCAGCCGGAGGGGCTCGGCACACTTGCGGCCCTGTTCTCGAAGATTCCACGCCGCTACGGGGAGACCGCGATGATCGCGGCGCCGCTCTTCCACTCGTGGGGCTTCCTGCACTTCATGCTCAGCCTCCCGACAGCCGCCACGATGGTGTTGCGTTCGAGGTTCGACCCCGAGGACACCCTGCGCGCCACCGCCGAGCACGGGGCGCGTGTTCTCGCCGTGGTCCCCGTGATGATGCAGCGCATCCTGGCGCTCCCCGACGAGGTGAAACGCCGCTACGACGTCTCCGCGCTCGAGGTCACGGCGGCGAGCGGTTCGGCCCTCCCCGGCGAGCTCGCGACGAGATGGATGGACGAATTCGGCGACAACCTCTACAACCTCTACGGGTCGACCGAGGTCGCGTGGGCGACGGTGGCGACGCCGGAGGACATGCGCGCGGCGCCGGGGACGGCGGGTCGTCCGCCGCGGGGCACCGTGATCCGCATCGTCGACGAGCACGGCGATGACGTCCCAGAGGGGGAGACCGGGAGGATCTTCATCGGCAACGAGCTCGCCTTCGAGGGCTACACGGGCGGCGGCGACAAGGAGCATCTCGGCGACCTGCTCTCATCCGGGGACGTCGGACACTTCGACGAGGGCGGCAGGCTCTTCATCGACGGGCGCGACGACGAGATGATCGTCTCGGGCGGTGAGAACGTCTTCCCGCGCGAGGTCGAGGATCTGCTCTCCGACCACGAGAGCGTCTCCGAGGCGGCCGCGATCGGCATCGACGATGAGCAATTCGGCCAGCGCCTGCGTGCCTTCGTCGTCAGGGAGGATGGCTCGGAGATCAGCGAGGACGAGCTCAAGGACCACGTCAAGGCCAATCTGGCGCGCTACAAGGTGCCGCGCGAGATCGTCTTCGTCGAAGTACTTCCGCGTAACGCGACGGGTAAGGTCCTGAAGCGCGAGCTGGCCGAACACCAGCCCGCCGACTGACGACACAGGAAGGTCGCCCAGCTTGTCCGACACCGAGAGCTTGGAGCCGATCGGGGAACCGGAGGAGAAGGATTTCCCCGGCCCGGCGCCCGCCGGCGAGATTCGCGCCGAGGTCGAGGAGGCGCGGGCGGCCACCGACCGGTTCCGCTCCAAGGCGTCGGAGCTAATTTCGGAACTACGCGACCGCGAGGCCCGGGCGAGGGACGACGCGATCGTGGCCCAGGTTGCCGCTGACGAGGCGCGGGAGCAGGCGCGGGTGGCGATCGAGCGCGCGAAGAAGATCGAGGCGCGCATGACCGCGAAGGCTCGCGAGGCGATCAAGAAGGCAGGTGAGATCGCCGGAGAGGCCGAACGTCGCTCTGCCGCATTGGAGAGCTCGCTTTCCGGCGCGCAGCAGCGGGTCGGGCAGGCGGAGAGCCGCACGGCCGAGCTGCAGGCTCACGCGACCGCGGCGCAGCAGCGCTCGAGGGAACAGCTCGTCAGGCTCGAGGAGTCGATCAAGAGCGCGTTGGCGCGCGCGGACGCTGCCGAGCGGGAGCGGGATACCTCACGCAGGCACGCAGAGGAGGCGGTCGAGCGTCTCAAGGAGGAGGCGCGGACGCACGCGGAGGAGGCCGAGGAGCGCCTCAGCGACCTGCGCGGCCGCCTCAACGAGGCCGAGCAGCGTGCGATCGCAGCGGAGGAGCGTGCCGAGGCGGCCACGGAGGGCGAGAAGGCGGAGGTCGAGCGCCTGCGGGGAGAGATGGATCGCCGGATTCGCGAGGCGGCCGAAGAGGCGCGGCGAGAGTCAGAGGACAGGGTTCGACGACTGGCGGACCGGGTGGCCCGGGAGGCCGAGGCGCGTGCCCGCGCCGAGGCCGAGGCGACGCTCAGCCAGGAGGCGGTGAAGCTTCAGAGGGAGGCGGACGAGCGGGTCGAGGCGGCCCGCCGCCGCGCGGAGCAGGAGGTCCAGGAGAAGATGGAGCGGGCCCGCACCGAGGCGCTCACGGGTGCAGTCCCGGAAGAGCCCGCGGCGCCGGATTCCCAGGGTTCCGAACCCGCGGTCCCGCGGATTCCAGACCGAACGCCGCCCGCCGATGCCGGCGGCACCCGCTACGTCGGCGGCCGCCGGCTGCGCACTTACTAGGCGACCGGAGCGGAATCTCGCTGCTCGACCGCCCGCTTCAGGGTGAGAAGAGACTGGCGGAAGCGGCGGCTCAGCGCGGGCGCCGCGACACGTTCCGCGATCAGCCCTGCGAGACCCCCTCCGGCGACGCCGTAGGCGAACCGGAAGGTGACCCGGGTGCGCCCATCCCCGAGTTCCCGCAGGCGCCACCGTCCACGCTGGTCCACGCCGGTTATCGAGCTCCAGGCCATATCGCCCTCGGGCTGCCACTCGACGATCTCGATCAGGCCGCCGACATCGGCGGCACCGACGCGGAGGAGCATGCGATACCGGGCGCCGAGTCCCTTGTGGAGGTCACCCGCGACCTCCCAGCGGGTCAGTCCCTCGATGAAGACGGGGTAGTTGGCCGGCTCGGTCACGTAGTCCCAGACCAGGTGGCGCGGAGCGTCGACGGTTACCTTCTGCTCGATCCTCATCGGCCGATCACCCGACGACCGGCAGCCTGCGCTCCGCGGCCAACTGCGTGAGCTGATCCTGCATCGAGGAGGTGATGTCCTCGTAGATCGCATCGCGATCCGGATCGGGGCCGTAGCGCTCGCGAAGGTCCACCGGCTCCATCACCTGCACGGTGATCTTGGCCGGCAGCGGCAGGTGGCCCAGGAAGTCACCGACGTTCACGAGCCACGGGAGGGAGAGGTTGACCGGCAGAGTCTTCAGCCGGAGGAGCTTGTCCAGGCGCAGCAGCTTCGCAAGCCGCTCGCCGTGGGTGAGGAAGATCGCCGTCTCCTGGCCCCCCACGGAGACCACGGGCACGATCGGCACCCCGGTGTCCAGCGCGAGCTTGACGAAGCCGCGCCGCCCCGCGAAGTCGATCCGGTTCGATTCCCAGGTCGGGCGGTTCACCTCCCAGTCTCCCCCGGGATAGACGAGGACGGCCGCCCCGGCATCGAGCGCCTTTCGGGCGTTCTCCTGCGAGGCCGCGACTGTGCCGAACCGGCGCAGATACGGCCCGACCGGCGAGGTCAGGACCAGGTTGTGGGCGAGCTGGTAGAAGGGCCGCTCGACGCCGAAGTAGGTGTTGAACGCGAGCGTGAAGACGATCGTGTCGGGCGTGATCGTGCCGCCCGAGTGGTTCCCGACGAGGAGCACCGGGCCGTCCTCGGGAATCCTGTCCATCCCGCGAACCTCTCCACGGAACCAGATGCTCGCGATCAGCCAGGAGAGCGAGAGGTTCTCGCGGATGAAGTCCGGGTCGCGATCGTCGAGGTCGGCAGTGAGCCTGCTCTGGACCTCATCGAAGAAGCGGCGCAGCAGCGAAGGCCGGCCGAAGCCGCCCGCGGGCGCGCTGGATGAGCCGGATCCGTTCTGGCTGTGCCTCTCCCCGGCACTGGGAGCCGTGCCTGCACCGCTCTCTGTCATCGCTTGCGATTCTAGGCCGCGTCGGTGGTCAACTCCGGAGCCTTGCCGTTCCCCGAGTTGATCCGCACCTGGAGCCGCCGGGCCGCCCGCCCGAGGCGCTTCGCGGCGCGCTCGGCCGCTGAGGCCTGCGCGTGGCCGATGAAGTCGTGGACGAGCGCATTGGCGTCGACGGGGTGCTCGACCTGCGGCACGTGCCCGCATTGCTCCAGCACGACCTGCTTTGCGCCGGGCAGGGCGTCGCGAACGTAGCGCGAGAACGCGAGCGGGACGAGGGGATCCTCGTCTCCCCAGACGAACAGCGCGGGAGGCTCGAGCTCTCTCAGGCGCGTGTAGAAGCCCTTCGGGCCTGTCGGCTCCTCCAGGTAGATGTGGCGGGCAGCGGCGTGGAACGCGACGCGCGCGTTCACGGATCTGTAGGTGCGCAGGAATTCCTCGACCGCGACGTCCGCGGCCGTGGGATGGATGCGCTCCGGCCTCGAGAACATGCTCCAGAACTGCTGGCGGACGAGCGCGTTGCCGAAGCTATGCGGGATGGCGGCCAGCTCGGGCCGCAGCAGCTTCACCAGCGGCACGAAGTGTCTGCGCCTGCGCCACGCCATCGACGGGCACAGCAGGCTGAGGCTGCGAACCCTGTCCGGCTCCCTCAGCCCCACCTCGATAGCGACCCGGCCGCCGAGGGAGTTGCCGACGACGTGTGCCCGGGCGATCCCCTGCGCGTCCATGAACCGGGCGACCGCCCGCGAGAACCAGGCCGCGTCGTACGGCGCGCGCAGCGGCTTCGAGGAGGAGCCGAAGCCGGGCAGGTCGATGGCGTGGACCGTGTACTCCGGCGTCAGGGCGGAGACGGTCTCGAAGAAGCTCGTCTTGTTGCTGCCGAGGCCGTGGATCAGGATCACGGTCTCGATCCCGTCGCCGGCGGTCAGCGTCGAGATCTGGGCCTTGCCGGCCTGGACCTTGTGGATCCGCAGGAGCGGCGGTCTCCCGTTGGGGAGCCTGAAGAAGCCCTCGAAGGCAACCGCGAGATCCAGGTTGCCGCGCGCCCAGAGCCGGCGCGAGCGGAAGGCGTCCATTCCGGAGAGTCGGCCCTCGCGAAGCTCCAGCCAAGTGGCCGCGTCGGTTCCGATGACCACGTCCGGCTCGCTCGCGGGAGACGCCGAGACCCTGCAACCCATCTCGTCCAGCTCGACCGCCCAGCTCAGACCGAGGTCGTCGAGCTCGATGCGATAGCTCGCGCTGAAGCCGGGGTCGGCACCGAGGTAGCGCTGGGGGAGCGTGTCGAACGCATCCTCCACAGCACTGACGCGCTGATGCTCAAGCGGTGCCTGAGTCACGGCCGCACCAGAGTACTGTCCCGAACGGTTGTTCCCTCTCACCAGTTTTGCTCTGATTTCCGGAATCAACGCGGAATATGCGTGAATCGACGCCCGAATAGCATCCGCGGCGTGGCGGACATTCGCATCCAGGACACGCTCAGCGGCACGGTCCGCGAGCTCGAGCCCCGCGACGGCGGCGAGGTCGGTATCTATGCCTGCGGCCCTACCGTCTACGGGCGCATCCACATCGGCAACGCCAGGCCGTTCGTGGTCTTCACGCTGCTCAAGCGGTTCCTCGATCACCAGGGGCTCGACCCCAAGCTCGTCATCAACGTCACCGACATCAACGACAAGATCTATGACGCGGCACGGGAGGCCGGCACGCCCTCCGCGGAGTACGCCGAGGAGATGACGGCGGCCTACATCGCCGATACGGACGCGCTCGGAATCGGGCGGCCCGACGCGGAGCCGCTCGCCACCCAGACGATCCCCGAGATCGTCTCACTGATCGAGGCCCTGATCGAGTCGGGCCACGCCTATCAGGCGAACGGCGACGTCTACTTCCGCGTGCGGAGCTTCGACGGCTACGGGAAGCTCTCCAATCGCGACGCCGACCAGATGGACCAGGGGGAGGAGGCGGGGACCGCGTCGCTCAAGGAGGACCCCCTCGACTTCGCTCTCTGGAAGGGGCACAAGGAGGGGGAGGACACCTCATGGGACTCGCCCTGGGGCACGGGCCGTCCCGGCTGGCACATCGAGTGCTCGGCGATGTCGGAGAAGGAGCTCGGCCCGGACTTCGCGATCCACGGCGGCGGCATTGATCTGGTCTTCCCCCACCATGAGAACGAGATCGCCCAGACCGAGGCGGCTCGCGGCGTTCCCCTCGCCGAGATCTGGATGCACAACGGCTTGGTCCAGATCGACGAGGAGAAGATGTCGAAGTCGGTCGGGAACATCTTTCAGCTCTCAGAGGCGATCGAGCGCTACGGCGCCACGACGGTGGTGGCCTATCTGGCATCCGGCCACTACCGGCAGCCACTGGCGTTCTCCGACGAGCAGCTCGAGCAGGCGGCCGCCGGTGTCGAGCGGATCCGGAACTTCCTGCGAGATGCCCCCGGCGGCGAAACCGATGAGTTCCTGATCGATAAGCGACAGGCCTTTCTGGACGCTCTGGCTGACGACTTCAAGACGCCCCAGGCCTTCGCAGCGATCTTCGAGATCGTCAATGAGGGCAACAAGCGCGAACTACCCGGTGCCCGCGGGGTGCTCGAGGAGCTGCTCCCACTGCTCGGGCTCGAGTCGCTGCTGGGTGAGGAAGAGGGGGCTCCTCCGAAGGCCCTGCAGTTGCTCGCCGATCGTGAGGAGGCCCGCAGGGCCAGGGACTTCGAGAGGGCCGACGCGCTCCGCGACCAGCTCGCCGAGATGGGCTGGGAGGCCCGCGACGAGGCTGGCGGAGCCAGGCTCGTGCGGCGCCGCTGAGTGGCCGAGGTGGAGCGGATCTACGGGCGGCGGCCGGTGCAGGAGGCCGAGCGGGGACGGCGGCGCGTCCACCGGATCTGGCGGGCACCGGAAACGCCGGCCGAGGAACTCGAGCGCCTCTGCGGCTCCCCCGACCACCAGGGGATCGTGGCCGAAGTCGATCCCTATCCCTACGCGGACCCGGACGGCCTCTTCGACGACGACGGCGGCAAGGCGCTGGTCGTCGCCCTCGATCAGATCCAGGACCCGCACAACCTGGGTGCCGTCTGCCGGGCGGCCGAGGTTGCGGGGGCGGCGGGGGTGGTGATCCCGGAGCGGCGGGCTGCTTCTGTGACCCCGGCCACGTGCAAGGCCTCGGCGGGCGCCGTGGAGCACCTGCCGGTCGCGCGGGTCAGGAACCTGGCGGACTGGCTCGCGGGGGCCAAGGAGGCCGGGGCGTGGGTCTATGGCGCCGATGCTGAGTCCACCCGGCCCTATACCGACGTCGAGTGGACCGGTCGCGCCGTGCTCGTGCTCGGTTCCGAGGGGAGGGGCCTGAGGCAGCGGGTGGCCAAGACCTGCGACGAGCTCGTCTCGATCCCGGTCGCGGGCAGCGTGGGATCGCTGAACGCCTCCGTGGCCGCGGCGGTGATCCTCTTCGAGGCCCGCCGGCAGCGCGCCGGCTAGGCGCCGGGCAACTCGGCAGCGTCGATCGCGTCCATTGCCCGCAGCTCGGAGCGGGCCAGCGACTCGCTGCGCAGGTGTTCGATCTCCCGGTATTCGGGCGAGGACACCATGTCGATGAAGGCCTGGCGGGTGGGGTAGGAGACGACGAGCACCATGTCCCAGGAGCCCTCCCCGATCAGGTGCTCGGCGGGCCGCCCAGCGAATACCGGCTTGCCCCCGGCCTTCTCGAGCAGAGGTGCCACGGCAGCTCCGTACTCGCCGTAGCGCTCGGCGCCGCCGTCCGGCAGGAACTCGAGCAGATTGAGCATGTACACCGGTCCTTCGGAGGCGCGGCTAGCGAAGGCCGCCATGGCCTCCTGGTCCGGCGCGTCGATGCCCTCGGTTCGATCCATGGCGCGCAACCCTACCGGGAGGGGGTCAGGCGGCCACCTGCGCCGGTTGAGCGGACTGCTCGGCCAGCGAGACCAGTTCGTCGAGGATCTCGGTGTAGCGCTCGCGGATCTCCGGGCTCGCGAGCCTTCCGTCGTCTGCGAGCGCCTCCTCGTGGGCGTGGGGCAGCGGCATCTCCAGGTCGAGGACCCGGGCGCCGGAGGCACCGAGGACCTTGCGGAGCTCGGCCTGGGCCCAGATGGCCCCGAACATTCCCGTGCTCGCCCCGACCACAGCCACGGGCTTGCCCCAGAGCGCGTTCTCGCCCTTGGGCCGCGAGGCCCAATCGATCGCGTTCTTGAGCTGCCCCGGGATCGACGAGTTGTATTCCGGGGTGGCGATCAGGATCGCATCCGCGCCCTCGATCGCCTCGCGGAAGCGCCGCGCGCCCGCAGGGCCGGCGCCGATGTCGTCTTCCTCGTCGTAGGGCTCCACCTGCTTCAGGCCCTCGTAGAGCTCGAGCTCCGCGGGCGGCGGCAGCAGCTCGGCCGCCGCCCGCAGGAGCGCGGTGTTATGGGAGTCGCGACGCAGACTTCCTGAGATCGCGAGCACCTTCATGGTGTTGATGCGAGGGTGCTCCGAAGGCGGAGCCTGAGGAGCAACCCGTGTCATGAGGATCGGACCAGCTCGAGGTGGACGGTGAGGGTGACCTCGTCGCCGAGCATCTTCGAGCCGTCCGGCAGGTCCATGTTCCAGTCGAGCCCGTAATCGTGACGGTCGACCGTGGTCTCCAGATCGATGCCGATCCGGTCAGTGCCATCCGGTCCGGGGATCGGGCCCTTGAGCTCGCCCTCGGCCTTGACGGCCTTGCTGGTGCCCTTCACGGACAGTTCGCCGTCGACGACGAGCTTGCCGTCCTTGGCCGCGATCCGCGTGGACTCGAAGCCGATCTCCGGGGTCTGGTCTCTGTCGAAGAACTCGGGGGAGAGGAGGTGAGCCTCGAGGTTCTCCTCCTTCACCTCCACGCTCTCGACGGGGACGCTCCCGGTCAGCTTCGCCTCGCCGGCCTTGTCGCTGAGCGTGGCCTCGAACTTGCCGAATGAGCCGCGAAAGGTGCCGACCGCGTGCCTGACGGCGAATCCGACACTCGAATGCACCGGATCGGATTGCCAGGTGCCGGTCGGGATGGTTGACTCTGCTTGTGCTGTTGTCATTGAACGTCTCCTTCTTGGGAGCTACACTTACTTGACCTATCAAACAGTTTAGCAGAGAACCTTGACTACGCAACAGTTGAAAACTCAAGCACTTCCGTCCACCGATGCCTTCGGCAGGCTGCTCAGCGTGCACGCGGTCCTCGTCCGCGAGCTCAGCGCTTCGCTGGTCGCCAGCCACGGGCTGACGATCAACGACTACGGCTGCCTGCTGTTGCTCTCACGGGCCGGCGACGAGGGCATGCGCCGCATCGACCTGGCGAACGAGCTGCAGCTCTCGCCGTCCGGGATCACGCGCCTGCTGGACCGTCTCGAGGACCAGGGGTTGGTCGGGAAGGGCGAGTGCAAGTCGGATGCCCGGGTGAGCTACGCGATCCTCACCGACGACGGCCTCGACAAGCTGCGGCAGGCCGCCCCCGGCCATGTGGAGGACATCGAGCGGAGGCTCTCCGCGGCTCTCAGCGACGACGAGATGAAGACGCTCACGGAGCTGCTCGCCCGGCTGGGCGAGAACGCCGAGGGCGGATGCACGCCGGACTGAGCCTTTGACCCGGCGCTAGGCCTGGGGAGCCTCTGGCGACTCCGGTGCCTCCGGCGACTCCGGTGCCTCCGGTGTGGTGGCCGCTTCGGCGCCGCCGCCCAGGTCGAAGAAGAGGATGCTCGCGACGAGCGCCGCGACCGGTGCGGTCGCCACGTTCGCTGCCGCCTGCAGGATGACGCGGCCGACGTCGCCGATCGCCGCTCCGATGATCGAGGCCACCAGGCCGACCGCGAACACGATCAGGAAGGCGAGGATGATCGCGCCGAAGACCTGCCAGCCGTTCCCCCTGACGAGTTCCTGGCTGCGCCCGAATGCCTCGAAGACGCCCTTCCCCTCGACGACGATCGACGGGGAGATCACGGCCCAGATCGTCAGCAGGATGAGCCCGGGGACGATGATCAGCACGAAGCCGATGGCGATCGCGAGGCCGGCCAGGATTCCGTTTAGGACCAGGGTCCCGACGAAGGGGGCGGCGTGCGAGAAGAGCTCTCCGATCGTGAAGTCGCGCTTGCCGTCCCGGACGTCCTGCACGAGCTTCACCACGTAGCCCGTGTACAGAAAGCTGGCCGCCAGCCCGATCAGGACGCCGATGAGCACCAGGATGAGGCTCCCGGTCACCGCGAGCAGCCCCTCGATCACCCCGGCGACCCCGATGACGATCAGCGCCCCGCCGAGCAGCGGGCCCGCCTGGGACTGGTAGGTCTCGAAGGCCTCGCTGATGACACGACCGGGCTCGACCCGATGTGCGCTGGCTTCCATCTCCACGCCCTTTCGCTTTCGAATGGTCCCGGCCGCATGCCGAGCACCCTCACATTACGGGTGGCTTCTCGGCTGCGCCTCGAAAGCCCCCTCGCATCTACCAGCGCGGGCGGACGGATGCCGCCTTTGGGCCCTCGCCAGGCACGGATCCTGCAAGCCGAATTGCATCGGCTCCGAACAGTGGTTGACATTCGGGGGACCGCGAGTAGGCTGCTCGCGACGAAAGGGTGAACCTCAGGTCGAGCCTGACGGACAGCACCCGGACCGAGGCGCCTCAGGGGAGGAACTGGGCGCCACAGATACCCCCAATGGAGGAGGTTGCTGTGGCTGTTCCTACCCCAAGCACCGAAGAGCACGCGGTCGTCCCCGCTAGAGCCATTCCCGAGGGCGCCCGCAACACCGGACCGGGCCCGGACGACGAGTTTCTGGTCGCCCTCGCCAAGAACGGGCGGACCGATGCCTATGACCAGCTGGTCCGCCGCTATCGGCGGTTCGTGCGGGTCAAGTCGTCGTCCTACTTCCTGCTCGGCGGCGACGCCGACGACCTGATGCAGGAGGGGATGCTCGGCCTGTTCAAGGCGATCCGCGACTACCGCCCTGAGCGCGAGGCGAGCTTCCGCGGCTTCGCGGAGCTCTGCATCACGCGGCAGATCATCACCGCGGTGAAGACCGCGACGCGCAACAAGCACACCCCGCTCAACCAGTACGTCTCGTTCAGCCAGACGCCGGCCGCCGCAGGCCCCGACTCGGAGACCACTCTCGAGGAAGTCCTGCCCGGTCCGTCAGTTCGCGATCCGGCCAACCAGGTGATTGCGGGCGAGGAGCTCGAGAGCCTGGTGGCCTGCCTGACCAGCGTCCTCTCGGAGCTCGAGAGCCGGGTCCTGGCTCTCTACCTCGACGGTCACTCCTACGAGGTGATCGGCGAGAAGCTGGACTGCGACACGAAGACCGTCGACAACGCACTGCAGCGCGTCAAGCGCAAGGTGGGGATCCACCTCGATTCACGCGCGGTGAAGATTTAAACAGGGGTACAGCAACGGCACGGCAGCCGAGCGGCCGCTCCGAAAGGGGCGGCCGCTTCTATTTGCGGCGCAGGCCCTTGGCGGCCCGGCCGGCGAAGCTGCTCGACGCGACGGTCTTCGCCAGCTCCTTCGGCTCGATCTGATCGAGCAGTCCCTTGAGCTCCTTGCGCTGCCGGTCCGAGAGGTTCGAGGGGCGCCCCTTCGATGCCTTGACGATCTCGACCATGCGCGCGCGGTCCTTCTCGCTCAGCCGGGTGGCGACGTGGTTGCGCACCGCGAGGACCACCTCGGCGGCGGCGAGCAGCCACGCCCCGCGCGCGAGCCAGCGGCCGCGCTCGGCCGTCGCGCTCGGGTCGCTGAGGGATTGGCGAATCTTGGCCACGGGAGCAGTATGCCCGACCGTCCGTCCACGTACCCGTCTTTTCGGGATCCGGCTGGTGGGCGGCCGAGCCGATACAGCCGAGGTGAAGCTCAGGTACGCCATCGGAGGGATCGCCGCGGCCGCGCTGCTCGCACTGCCGGCCGGCGCCGCGGCCTCACCGGGCGGTCAGGTCGCGAGCCTGACCGCCCAGCAGTGCGCGCAGGAGAGGGCCACCATCGGGAAGAGGGCCTTCCACAAGCGCTACGGCGTGAGGCACGCGATGCGCGCCTGCGTCAGGCGCACCAGGCCGCAGGTCGCGGCCGCCCTGGGCACCGCGAGCTCGGACTGCCAGGACGAGCTCGCCGAGTACGGCGCCGCCGATTTCATCGACGAGTACGGCGAGGATGTGACCGACACCGTCGACAACTCGATGGTCGAGTGCATCGCCGAGGACGCCGACCAGATCCTCAATCCCCAGGACTACGTCGATGACGGCGGCGACGACGGATCGGACTACTAGGACCCGGTCCTGGACCGGGTTCGGCATACCCTGTCCCGGTTGCCCGGATAGCTCAACTGGTGGAGCACCTGATTTGTAATCAGGAGGCTGTGGGTTCGAGTCCCACTCCGGGCTCTTGTTCGTCCGCGATCTGAAGCCGCCCAAGCAGGGGCAGTGGGTCGACTTCGCCGACGACCGGCGCCGGCTCCTCCTCTTCGGAGGGCCCATCACCGATCCACTCGGCACCCTCGGCGAGCAGGGCTGGGAGGACTTCGAGCTGCTCTCGACGCCCCGTGCGCTGGCGGACGCCGGGGGCCTGGGCGAGGCCGCCGAGCGGACCCACCTCGTCGCCCCGGGCGGGGTGCCGGAGGCATCCGGCGCGATCGTCGAGGACGTCGGGAGCGAGCGCATCGTCGCCCTGGGCGGCGGCCGCGTGATCGACTCGGCCAAGGCGGTGGCGGCGGTGAGTGGCGGCGAGGTCGCTGCCATCCCGACGACGCTCTCGGGCGCTCCCATGACCGCGATCCACCGGTTGCCGGAGGGCCGGGGTGCCGCGACCGGCGTCCGCCCGTCCCTGGTGATCGCCTACACCGACGAGATGACGAGCGCGCCGGAGCTGCAGCTCCGGGCTACGGCGATGAACGCTCTCGCGCACGGAGCGGACTCGCTCTACACGCCCCTGGCTGACGAGACCTCGCGAGAGGCCGGCCTGCGCGGGGCGGAGCTGATCGCCCGGGCCCTCGACCAGTCCCCCGGTCGGCGGAACCGCGCCGCGCTCGCGCTCGGTGCCCTGCTCTGCGGGATCGCCGTCGACCGAGCCGGGATCGCCCTTCATCACGTTCTCGGCCAGAGCGCCGTCAGGGTGCTCGGCACGCCTCACGCGGAGACCTACGCGGCTTTGTTGCCCCACACGATGGAGGCGATGCGATCGCGGGCGCCGGAGCAGGTCGAGGCGCTCGCGGCCGCGCTCGGGACGGACGGCGAGGGATTGGAAGACCGCATCGCCGACCTGGCCGGCCACCGCCGTCTCGGCGAGCTCGGAGCAGATCGGGCGCGCCTGGAGGAGGTCCTCGACGTCGCGATGACGAGAGGCGAGCTCGAGCACATGACGCCCGGCGAGGTGACGCGGGATGACCTGGCGGCGATCCTCGGGGCGGCCTGGTAGCCGCGGTCGGGCTCGCCCTGCCTGTAACTGCCCGCTCCGGCGGGGTTTCGATCTGGGCATGGATGAGGAGAGGCTGCTCGGCTACCACCGCTTCACGCGTGAGCACGGCGTCAACCGCCCGCTCTACTTCCTCGCGCGCCTGATCCTCGTCCCGTTCTTCCTCCTCTACTTCAGGCTCTCGCGCATCGGCCGCGAGCACGGCAAGGTCAAGGGGCCGCTGATCGTTGCGGCGAACCACCGAAGCTTTCTCGACCCCTTCGTGATCGGCGCCTCGCTGCCGTTCAACCGGCCCCTCCACTACGTGGCCAAGGTGGAGCTCTTCGAGAAGCGCTGGCAGGGTTGGATCCTGAACCGGCTGGGCGCCTATCCGGTCCGCCGGGGCCAGTCCGACGAGCAGACCCTGATCACCTCCCGCGCCGTGCTCGAGCGCGCCGGCGCGATCTGCATCTTTCCCGAGGGCACTCGTCACCGGACGGGATCCCTCGCTCGGCCGAAGCGCGGCTTCGGCCGTCTCGCGCTCGAAACCGGCGCCGCGGTCCTTCCCGTCGCTGTCCACGGAACGGAGCAGGTGCGCCGCGGCTGGAGGATCCGTCCCAGGAAGGTCAAGGTCCGCATGGGCCGCGCGCTCACCTTCCCGCGGACCGAGGACCCGTCGCCGGCTCTCGCCAACTCGGTCGGCGCGCGCATCTGGCCGGTGATCGAGTTGCAGTGGGAATGGCTCGGTGGCCTCCCGCCGCTGCGCAAGGCCGCGGTGATAGGCGCCGGCAGTTGGGGCACGGCGGTGGCCGTCCTGCTTGCGCGCGGCGGCCTGGAGGTCCAACTTGGGACCCGCACCTCCGAGAAGGCGGAGGAGATGAACGAGACCCGGTCGAACGAGGAGTACCTCGCCGGGGTGCAGCTCCCCGACTCCCTCACCGTCAAGCGTGCCGCCGACATCGAGCTCGCCGGCATCGACCTCGTCTGCCTGGCCGTGCCCTCGGCGGCCCTACCCCAGGCGGTGGGCGCGATCGGCGACCGCGTCGGCCAGCGCACCTCGGTCCTACTGCTCAGCAAGGGGATGGTGGCCCCGATGGCCGCACTCCCCTCCGAGTACGTCTCCGAGCGGATCCGGGCCCGCGCGGTCGCCTCGCTCGGCGGCCCGGCGCACGCGAAGGAGGCCGTCTCGGGCACCGCCGCGCTCGTCCTCGGCAGCCGCGACGCGGACCTCCGCGACCAGCTCGGCAGCGTCTTCGATGAGGCGGGCCTCGTCTGCGAGCGGTCCGAGGACATGATCGGAGTGGAGGTGGCGGGAGCCGCCAAGAACGCGGCTGCGTTGGCGGGCGCAGCGGCCCGCGCGCAGGGCATGAACGCAGCCGGGATCGCGACGGCTCAGGTCTGGCGCGAGTGCGTCGCCTACGCGCTCGCCCGCGGCGCCCAGCACGAAACCTTCACCGGCATCGCCGGGGTCGGCGACCTGACCGCCACGATCCTCGCCGAGGGCAGCCGCAACCGCCGGGCGGGGGAGCTGCTGGGCGATGGCACCCCGGCCGACCAGATCCCCGAGATCATCGGCCAGGCCTCCGAGGCGCTCGACTCCGTCCCGCTCATCACCCAAGCGGTGAGCAAGGCAGGCATGGGGTGCTCGGCGCTCGACGGGTTGTCCGAATTGATCGCCGGCGAGATCTCGCCGGCGGAGTGGATGGCCCGGATCCGGCAGGCCGAGCGTGCAAGGCGCGAACCGGTGGCGGGAGGCCGGGCGGCGTGATGGCGGCCGCCAGTACGCTTGGCGTGTGTCGGATGCGGAGCAACTCGCCGCTGGCAACGGTGAGCCGAGGGAGTCGAAGGCCGAGCTCGATCGCGCCTTCGAGCAGCTCTATCGCGATCACCTGCGCGACGTCTACTCCTACTCCTACTACCGCGTCGGCAACCACCACGACGCCGAGGACGTCACCGAACAGGCCTTCCTCCAGGCCTACCGCCACTTCGAGCGCGCCCGGCGCGAGTCGAATGGCCGACCGCTTCGCCCTTGGCTCATCCGGATCGCGCACAACCTCGCCTCCAACTATCACCGCGACCGCGCCCGGCGCCCGCAAAGGGTCCTCGACGAGTCGGAGCCGATCGCAACTCCGCACGGCACCGAGCGCATCGTCGAGGGACGCGAGGAGCTGAAGAGCGTGATGGAGCACCTCCAGCACCTGCCGGACGATCGCCGCGACGCCCTGATCATGCGGTTTGCGCTCGGGATGGACAACCGAGAGATCGCGCGATCGCTCGGCCGAACGGACGGCGCGACCAAGGTCCTGATCCACCGGGCGATCAAGCAGCTCGAAGAGGAGATGAGCGTCAATGGCGGCTGAGACGCCCGGCGACGTCGAGAACCTGCTCCGCTCGGCGCTCCGGCCGATCGAGCCTCCCGAGAAGCTCTCAGGGCGCGTCGAGGAGACCCTGAGCGCGGTCACCGAGGCCGCCGCCGAGGAGCTCTCCGCCTGGGCCGACGAGCTCTCCGAGTCCGAGCTCCGGTCCCTGCGCGACCCTCGCAACTGGGTCCGCCCCGCAGCAGCGATCGCCGCCGGGGGCGTCGCAGCCGGGGGACTGGTCCTGGTCGAGCTGCGCCGCCGGGGCGGCAAGAAGCCATCCCGCTTCTCGGAGCTGGCCGACCAGGTTTCGGATATCGCAGATCAGGTCCGAGACCAGGTCCGCAGCCGCCGCGACTAGCCGCTACGTCGCGGGCGCCGCGCGGCTCATCGGCCGGGACGCCAAGTAGGCGATCACGCCGGTGATTCCCAGAATCAGGTGGAGGACGTTGTCCTCGTTGTTGACGGGCACCAGCTTGAACAGCACGTCGTCCTTGGCGACGAAGGTGATCCCGCCATGGCTGGTGGCGATGAACCCCAGTACGCAGAGTGCGATGTAGAGGAGGCCCACGAACAGCGACGCCCCTCGCGCCGCGGACCCCGCGCAGACCAGTAGCAGCGCCCCGATCGCGATGTGCACCACGTTGTGCCAGCCGTTGACCGAGAGCACGCCGAACACGTCGTCGGTCCTGATCGAGTCTCCGGTTGCGAAGCTGGCTTCGTAGAAGAAGCCGATGATCCCGGCGATGACCAAAACTCCGCCTACGAGCAGGCAGTACAGCCTGGCGGGACTGGCGTCATCCATCCTTACCTCCTTGCAGCCGTGATCCGATCTCTGTCAGACCTCGTAGGCATGTTCGTGGGAGGCAACGAAGTAGATCACCGGAAGGCACGAACTTGACGCGCGCCGAACTGCAGCGCCTCGCCGACGAGGACCTGATGCCGCGCCTGGCGCGCCAGGATCCGCTGGCCTTCGAGGTCTTCTACGACCGGCACGGCGGAGCCGCCTACTCGCTCGCCTACCGGATCGTCGGCAGCCGGACGGCGGCCGAGGATGTGACGCAGGAGGCCCTGATCTCGATCTGGCGGAGCGGCGCCCGCTACGACCGCACTCGTGGCAGCGTCCGGGCCTGGACTCTCGGGATCGTCCGCAACCGGGCGATCGACCTGCTTCGCAAGGAGCAGGGGCGCTCGCCGAAGCTCGCGGCAGGCGGCGAAGAACTGCTCGAGCGGAGCCCGGCCGAGGAGCTCACCGACACCGAGGCCCTTCGTCGTGAGACCGCGCGCGAGGTGCGCGGGGCCATCAAGGACCTTCCCGACGACCAGTCCAAGGTCATCGAGCTCGCCTACTTCGGCGGCTTCAGCCATTCTGAGATCGCGGAGATGCTGAACGAGCCCCTTGGCACGGTGAAGGGCCGCATGCGGCTCGGCATGGACAAGATCAGAGCGAACCTCGCGGAGGCTTGGTGACCGGCGAGCACCCCGACAGAGACGACCTGGTCGCCTACTCCCTGGGGGCGATCGGCCCGCGGGAGGCCGCGGAGATCGAGGCCCACGTGCCGGGCTGCGCGCGTTGCACGCGGGAGCTGGAGGCCCTCGTCCCCGCCGTCGCGGTGCTCGCCGAGTCGGTCGAACAGGTCGAGCCGCCGCCTGAGCTGCGCGAGCGCGTGCTCGGGATCGTGCGCGAGGAGGCGGAGGCCAAGCAGGCGGAGCTGAGCGGCGACCGGCGCAGGGAGGAAGCGTCCGCGCGGCGCGAGAAGCGAGGCTGGCGCGGGCTGTTGATGCGGCCCGCGGTTGGCCTGGCCGGGCTCGCGATCGTCGGGGCCGGAGTCGGCGGCTATCTGGTCGCCGATGAGGCCGGCAACGGGGGAGGCGAATCGACCGTTCCGGTGGTGGCTCAGGCCGGGATAGGCGGCACACTCGCCGTCGGTGACCAGACTTCGATGCTCGATCTCCACGGCCTCAAGCACCACCTGACCGGGCGGCAGGTCTACCAGGTATGGGTGGCCCAGGACTCGGGGATTCGCCCGTCTTCCAACTTCATCCCGAACAGAAGCGGCCGCGCCATGACAGCGGTCGACGGCCATCTCAGCTCGGGCACGAAGGTGATGGTCACGCTCGAGCCCCGCCCCGGAGAGCCCGCACCGACCACGCCGGTGCTGCTCAACGCGACCGTCGAGTAGCGCTCGGACCGCCGGGCCGGAACCTCCGCTGATCTACGCTGGCGAGCGATGGAGGCTTCCACCCAGCAGCGCCAGACTTGCTACCGCCATCCCGACCGGGAGACCGGCGTCTCCTGCTCGAATTGCGGGCGCCCGATCTGCCCGGAGTGCATGACGTCGACCTCGGTCGGCATGCGCTGCCCCGAGTGCGCGCGGCAGACCACCAAGGTCAGGGTCGGGCAGGGGGCCTTCAGCCCCACCGCGGGCAAGATGCCGGCGACGATCGCCCTGATCGCGATCAACGTGATCGTCTTCCTGGTCGAGCTGGCAGGCGGAGGGGCGGGTCAGTTCAGCGGCAGCGGGTCCGTGATCCACGATGCCGGACTGCGCGGTCCCGACATCGCAAACGGCGACTGGTGGCGAGTGATCACCGGCGGCTTCCTGCACGCCGGGTTCCTCCACCTGCTGTTCAACATGTACGTCCTCTACGTCGCGGGCAGCATCCTCGAGCCGGCCATCGGCACGCCTCGGTTCCTCGGCATCTATTTCGTCTCGCTGGTCGCCGGCTCGCTGGGCGCGCTGATCGTCGATCCCAACACCGTCACGGTCGGCGCCTCGGGCGCGATCTTCGGCCTGATGGCGGCCGTGATCGTCGTCGCGCGGGGGAGGGGAATCGAGCAGGTCGCACAGCAGTTCGGCGTCTTCATCGTCCTCAACCTGCTCCTCACGTTCGCGGTTCCGGGGATTTCGATCGGCGGCCATATCGGCGGCCTGATCGGGGGGACGATCGCCGCGCTGCTGGTGATCTTCGTGGAGCGTCGGATGAGCGGCCGCCCGGGGTACGGACTGGAGATCGTGGGGATCCTGCTGATCTTCGCCGCGACCTTCGCCGGGGCGCTAGCGGTCGCCAGCGGCTGAATCTTGAAGCCGCGGCTTGCCGCCGCGCCTGATGTTTGCCGCGCCTGCTACCGCGATCAGAGCCGGTCGCGGGTTAGCCCGCGTATCCGGCCCGTCACCGCGCCGGCCACCTCGAGCCCGACGCCCACCGTCCGACGCGCGAGGCCGAACCCCAGGCCCGCCGCGCGCCCGGCGATCTTCACCGGGAGCTCGACGAGAGAGCCCGAGCCGTCCTCCGAGGCCCAGTCCTCCGGCTCCCTCGGTGGCGGGGGCGCCAAGCTCGGCTCCTCCGGCTTGATGCCGACCTTCTCGGCCAGGGCGTCCTCGCGCGCGCGATCCTTCGCGCGATCGCCATTGGGCGCCTTGCGGGACGAGGCCGCGCGGCGCTCGGCCTCCTTCTTCAGGTCGTCGACGGAGCCCTTCAGGGTCGTCTTGTGCGCCCGCCGGGCGACCGGGCCAGGCAGCGGGATGCCCACCTCGAGACCGAGCTTGTAGGTCGCGCGGGTGCGGTCGTTCCCTAGATCTTCGAAGAGGTAGTGGCCGTCGGCGCCGTTGATGCCGTTGCCCTCGACGAAATCCCACTCGATTCGCGTGGGCGCGTCGTAGCTGTAGTCGAGCGTGTAGTCGACCTTGCGAACCTTGGCGTCGATGAAGAGGCGGACGCGCTTGCCGCGGCCCTTCGAGTCCCAGTCGAGCACCTCCGTGTCGACCACCGCTCCCTGCCAGGTCGGGAAGGTCTCGTAGTCGATGATCGCCTCGAAGCAGGTCTCGATCGGCGCGTCGATCTCGACTGTGTGCTCGGCCCAGTTCAAGCCCATGTCTTCTCCTCCACCCGTTCGAACGGCACGCCGGTAGGGGCGTCAACCCTATCCGGGTGCAGCAGGTGCGCGAGCAGCTCGGTGCCCTCCACCAGGCGCGGGCCCGGCCGCGAGAAGGAGGAGGCCGCGTCGACGGTCCAGACTCGCGCGGCGCCGATGGCGGCCACCTCGGCGGCGTGGGCGTCGACCTCGGCGCGCGCCCGCCTCGCGTCCCAGCCGCAGGGCATCGCGACGACGACGTCCGGCCTCGACGCGGCGAGCTCGTCCCATTCAGCTGTGCGCGACTTCTCGCCTGGGACGCCGAGGGCGTCCTCGCCTCCAGCGATCTCGATCATCTCGGGCACCCAGTGACCCCCGATGAACGGCGGGTCGAGCCATTCGAGAGCCAGCACCCTCGGTCGTGTTGCTCCCGCGACGGCCTGCCGGACAGCGGCGAGGCGCGAGACGAGTTCGTCATGGAGGACGGCGGAGCGATCGGAGGCTCCGGTGGCCTCACCGAGCCGTGGAACGTCGGCGAGCACGTCGTCGAGGTTGGATGGATCGAGCGAGATCACCCGCGGGCGGGTGGGAAGCCGGGCCGCGACGGCCACGACGTCGTCGTAGGAGACGGCGCAGACCTCACAGACGGCCTGGGTCACGATCAGGTCGACCTCGAGCTCTCGCAGCGCAGGCTCATCCAGTTCGTAGAGGTGGCGGCCCTCTCCGGTCAGCCGCCTGACCTCTGAATCGATCTCGCCCGCGGTCAATCCGGCGGCGGTCTTTGTGGCCGCCGAATAAGCAGGGACGAGGCTGCGGGTCAGATGGCGCTTGCTAGCCGCCTCGGGCGGGTAGTCGCACTCATGGGTGACGGCGACGACTTGATCGCCCAGCCCGAGGGCGAATAGCATCTCGGTCGCGGACGGGACCAGGCTCGCGATTCGCACCCGACGAATATGGCACTTCTGAGCGATGAACAGATCAAGGAGGGGCTCAAGGGCCTCGATGGCTGGCGGCAGCGCGGCGAGTACATCGTCAAGAGCTTCGACCGCGGCGACTTCAAGGGATCCGTCGAGTTCGTCGACTCGATCGTCGGCCCGGCCGAGGAGATGGGCCACCACCCCGACATCGCGATCTCATGGAGCCAGGTGGAGGTGGCGATCTCGACCCACTCCCAGGGCGGGATCACCGAGAACGACTTCGAGCTGGCCAAGAAGGTGGAGGCGCTCGCCTAGCCGGCGGTGCCGCCAAAAACACCGTCATCGCGTCCGGTAGCCTTCGGCCGTCGCCAGTGACCGACGACGACCTCCCTCGAAGTACGAGCGCCCATCGGGGCGCGGGCACGGCCTTCCGAGCGCGGCCTGAGGCCGCGCATCGTCGATGAGCGCTGTCCTCCTCGTACTGCTGTTCCTGTTGATCGCGATCAACGGCGTCTTCGTGGCCGCGGAGTTCGCGCTCGTCCGCTCGCGCCGCTCGAAGGTCGAGCAGCTCGCCTCGGAGGGGGCGAGGGGTGCGACCGCAGTGCTCGAGGAGCTCGATCACATCGACGAGTACCTCTCCGCCTGCCAGCTGGGAATCACCATGGCCTCGATCGGGATCGGGTTCCTCGGCGAGCCCGCGGTCGCGAAGCTGATCGAGCCGATCTTCGGAGGCCTCTCCCATGGCGTCGCGGTGGCGATCTCCGTGGCGATCGCCTACACGCTCGTCACGGCGCTGCACGTCACGGTCGGCGAGCAGTCGCCCAAGCTCTTCGCGATCTCGAGGCCCGAGGAAAGCGCGCGGGTCCTGGCCGGCCCACTGCGCTGGTTCCGCCGGATCAGCGCTCCGTTCACGGTCGCCCTCACCTGGATGTCGAACGGCGTCGCCCGCCTCTTCGGCGTGCGCCCGGGCCAGCTGGACGAGCAGCAACCGACCTCCGAGGACCTGCAGATGCTGATCTCGCAATCAGCAGTCCGCGGCAAGCTCGACCCCGGCGAGGCGGTGATGCTCGGCGGCGTATTCCACCTCCACGAGCAGGAGGCCCGGGAGGTCATGACCCCGATCCCGGCCGTCGTCACCGTCGACTACTCCGCCAACGTCTCCGACGCACTCAACCTGTGCATTTCCTCGGGCCATAACCGCCTTGTCGTCGTCGAGGACGGCAACGCGGACCGGGTTCGCGGCATAGTCCACGCGCTGAGGCTGGTCAGGCTGATGTTGAACGAGGGTCCCGAGGCGAAGATCGAGTCGGCTGTCAGGGACGCCCCGATCGTCCCCGAGACCAAGCCGCTCGACGACCTGCTCACCGAGCTGCAGCGGCAGCGCACCTCGATGGGAGTCGTCGTCGACGAGTACGGCAGGACGGAGGGCATCGTCACCGTCGAGGACATCCTCGAGGAGGTGGTCGGCGAGATCGAGGACGAGACCGACCCGCTCGCCGGCTCCCTGCGCGAGCTCAACAACGGCGACTGGTACGTCCGTGGACACGTCGCGCTCGGTGACCTGGCCGATCGCGGCATCGAGCTCCCGGTGGACACCGACGCCTACAACTCGGTCGGCGGATACGTCTTCGGGGAGCTCGGGCGGCTGCCGAAGCGCGGGGATGTGATCACCGCGGACGGCTACGAGATCCGGGTCGAATCGGTGCGCGAGAACCGGATCGAAGCGGTTCGGATCCATCCGCGATCCGGGTAACCGCCAGGTTGCAGGTCTTTTCCGCTTCCGTCCGTTTACGGCTCTAGCTTCACGGCAATCCGAGGGTCATTTAGGAGGCTCTATGTGGGTCGTCCGGTTCAGCGATAAGCAGCTTGAGGTGGTCAGGGCGGTGCTCCGCTCCGAAGAGCACCGGGGGCCGGCATTGGAGGGCGCATTGGAGGCGCTCGACCTGGCCCGATGGGACGACCTCCCCGAAGCCCAGCTTCCCTGGGGTGAGGTGGAGGCGGAGGCGAGCAAGCAGGGCGTCTCGGAGGCCGATGTGATCTGGGATCGTTCCGGCCGACATGACGAGCCCGCGGTGCCCAAGATCTCGCGAAGTCGCGCGTCAAGCGGAAGGGCAAGCAGGCCGCGTAACCTCGCCGCCCTCGCGCTGGCGGGGGTCGCGCTCGCCGGCTGCGGAGGTTCCTCGGGGGACTCCGGCCAGGCGAACCGCTTCGATGCGGCTCGCGCCATGGCGCTCATCCGCAAGCAGGTGGATGTGGGTCCGCGGCCGGCTGGATCGCCTCAGCTGCGCCGGCTCGCGGATGAGTTGCGGCCGATGCTCCCCGGTGGCGCCTTCGAGCCCTTCCCGAGCACCGGGCCGCAACAGGGCCTGCGGAACATCGTCGGAGTCCTTCCGGGGCGCGCCCCGGCGATCCTGATCGGGGCCCACTACGACACGCAGTACCGGCCGAAGGGCTTCGTGGGAGCCAACGACAGCGCCGCCGGAACCGCCGCCCTGATCGAGATCGCCCGCGACCTGCGCGCCGACCTCCCAGCCGACCATCGAGAGATCCGATTCGCCCTGTTCGATGGCGAGGAGGCTCCGCCCGGATGTCACGATCGCGACTTTCAGTACTGCGCGCTCCGTGGTTCGCGCGCCTACGCCGCCGCGCACCCGGATCAGGCCGGCGACATGATCCTGCTCGACTACATCGCCAACCGCGGTGCCCACATCCCCCGTGAGACGAACTCCGATCCGGCCCTCTGGGAGCAGCTGCGGAAGGCGGCCGGCGAGGCGGGTGCGACGGAGGTCTTCCCCGACACGACCCAGACTCCGATCATCGACGACCACATCCCGTTCGTCGAACAGCACGTCCCCTCGATCGACCTGATCGACTGGTCCTACCCGTACAAGAACGGCACCCAGGACACCCTCGACAAGCTCGACCCGGCGGTGCTCGAGAAGGTCGGAGAAACCGTTGACCAGCTGGTCCTTGACCTGAACGGTCAGTCGTAGACGTAGAACCCGGCCCCCGACTTGCGGCCCAGCTTCCCCTGGTCGACCAGCGCCATCAGCCGGCCCGGCGGGCGATGATGCTGCTCCTCGCTGTCGGCGTGAAGCGCCTCGCCGATCGCCACAGCGACGTCGATCCCGACCAGGTCGAGCAGGGCGAGCGGCCCCAGCGGATAGTTGGCGCCGAGGGTCATGCAGCGGTCGACGTCCTCAGCCGCCATCCCGGTCTGCTCCATCAGCCGCACGGCGTCGAAGAGGTAGGGGAAGAGCAGGCGGTTGACGACGAAGCCGGGCTCGTTCGGGACCTCGACGACGGTCTTGCCGATGGACTCGCACCAGGCGCGCGCGCGCGCGCGGATTGCGTCGTCGGCGGCCTCCGGGATGCAGAGCTCGACGAGGTCCATTCGCGCCACCGGGTTGAAGGGATGAAGACCGAAGGTCCGTTCCGGGTGGGCGGCCCCCGACGCGATCTCGTCCAGCGAGAGCGACGAGGTGGTGGTCGCCAGGTCGGCGCCGGCCGCCGCGTCGGCGACCGCGCTGATCAGCTCGACCTTCGGCCCGAGCTCCTCGATGATGGCCTCGACGACGACGTCGCACGAGGCGAGGTCGGCGACCTGGGTGGTCACCTTGATCCGCTTCGCGTCGGCGCCGTCGACCTTCGCGGACAGCGAGTGGGCCTGCTCCTCCGCCTTCCAGGCGGAGGCGTCGGAGCGGGCGAGCAGGAGGACCTGCGAGGAGACGCTGGCGCAGGCGGCGAGGCCGCAGGCGATCGTCCCGCTGCCCGCGATCGCAGGTCGCTCGTATGTGTCCGGGCCTGTCACCCGCCGGTGTCTATCACGCACGCCTGGCCCGACGCGGCGGTGCGGGTTTTCCACGGTGCCGCCCCGGTGTTCCCCACCCTTACCAGGGGCCCGCCGAGCCTCGAAGCTGACTCGACCTACTGTCCGAGAGGAAGGAACTAGATGAGACTCGAGGACTTGGCTGCCGCTCGCCGGCGTGATCGTCATCGGCGGGCTCCTTATCGCGGGCTGCGGAGCGAGCAAGGGATCCGACGTTCCGACGAGCGCCGCCGCGACGCCTCAGTCGACGACCGCTTCGGCTAACGCGTCAGCCAACAACCTCTCGGTGAAGCATGTCGGAGTACTCCTTCACCCCCTCGAGCCCGACCGTCAAGGCCGGCGCGCTCACGATCACCGCCCCCAATGACGGGCAGATCGCAGCACGAGCTGGTCGTCTTCAAGACGAACAAGCCCGCCGGATCGCTTGCCCACGAAGGGAGCCGAGGTCGACGAGGACGGTCTCGAGGCGAGCGGCGCGACCAATGAGGGCGAGATCCAGGACGTCGCCCCCGGCCAGACGAAGAGCACCGACTTCAAGCTCGCCCCGGGCACACTACGTGATGATCTGCAACGTCCCCGGCCATTACGCGCAGGGGATGTACGGGACGATCACCGTCAAGTAGTCGTACATTCGAGGGGTGGCCACCGGGCGAGTCCAGTGGGTGCTCGATCAGGTCGAGACCTGGAACTCGGGTGACATCGAGGCATTCCTCGACGAGGTGCCCGCCGAGTTCGAGTTCACGCCCGACCCGAGCTTTCCCGACGCCGGCACCTATCGCGGCGATGAGATGCGGCGCTGGATGCGCGGGTGGGTGGAGACCTGGCGGGACAACCGCCTCGAGGTGCTGAGGATCGTCGAGCACGGCCGGACGGTGCGGATGGAGTCGCGCTGGCATCTGGCGGCTCCGCAGGGCGGAGGTGAGATCCCGGTGAGTGACTTCGACGTCGTCTTCTGGTTCGATCGCGGCGACCGGGCAACGCGGATGGCGGCGTTCTTCGACCGGGAGACGGGCGGTGGAGGCGGCGGAAGCGGGTGCTGGCTGACTCGCCAGTCAATCGTTGTATGCTCTCTAAGGCAGGACTTGGTTGCTTGAAGAAACCGACTTAGGAGGCCCGAGGTGGCTGAGAACGGAAAGTTCAGTGGACGCGAGGTAGTGATCGTGGAGGCCGCCCGGTTGCCGGTTGGGCGCGGCCACGAGGAGAAGGGCTATTACAAGGACGTCCACGCCTCGAGCCTGCTCGCCAAGACCTATGACGAGGTCATCAAGCGGGCCGGGATCGACGGCTCGGAGGTCGAGGACGTCGTCGCCGGCTGTGTGCAGCAGTTCGGCGAGCAGGGCATCAACATCGCCCGCAACGCCTGGCTCGAGGCCGGGCTCCCGATCGAGACGCCCGCCACCACCGTCGACCGCCAGTGCGGCTCCGCCCAGCAGGCCGTCAACTTCGGCGCGGCGCTGGTCGCCTCCGGCGTCCATGACGTCGTCATCGGCGGCGGCGTCGAGCACATGGGCCACATCTCCTTCGCCGACGCGGCCGACGTCATGAAGGAGCACGGCTTCGCCTTCTCGCCCGCCCTGATGGAGCGCTACAACCTCGTTCCGCAGGGCATCTCCGCCGAGATGATCGCCGACAAGTGGGAGATTCCCCGCTCCGAGATGGATGAGATCGGCCTCCGCTCCCACCAGCTCGCCCACCAGGCGACCGAGGAGGGCCGCTTCGAGCGCGAGATCATCCCGTGGAAGAACAACGGCGACACCTACGTGACCGACCAGGGCATCCGGCCCCCGGGCCCCGACAGCGCGGAGAAGCTCGCCTCGCTGAAGCCCGCCTTCAAGGAGGACGGCAAGATCACCGCCGGCAACTCCTCGCAGGTCTCCGACGGCGCCGCCGCGGTGATCCTGACCACGCCGGAGAAGGCCAAGGAGCTCGGCGTGACGCCGCGCGCCAAGATCGTCGATCAGACCACCGTCGGAGTCGACCCGGTGATGATGCTCACCGGGCCCATCCCCGCGACGCAGAAGATCCTGAAGCGGAACGGGATGAAGATGGACGACATCGACCTGATCGAGATCAATGAGGCGTTCGCCTCGGTCGTCGCCGCATGGCGACGGGAGCTCGAGCCCGACATGGATCGCGTCAACGTCAACGGCGGCGCCATCGCGCTCGGCCATCCGCTCGGCTCGACCGGCGCGCGCCTGATCACCACGCTGCTCCACGAGCTGGAGCGCTCCGACAAGGAGACCGGCCTGGTGACCATGTGCTGCGGCGGCGGGCTCGGCACCGGCACGCTCATCCAGAGGGTCTAGCGGCCACCAGGCCGCTCCACCTTGGAGCGGAGGGCGAAGCCCGTAGCGACTTGTGTGGGGCGGCCGCTTGTGGCCGCGATCTGATGGCGAAGCCGTCTGACACCCAGGTTTGGACCTCTGACGACCGCGCCCTGATGCGGGCGGACAAGGTTTTGAAGGGCGTGATGGAGAGGCGCGGGCCCATCGATCCCGAGATCGACCGCCGGGGCTCGAGGCCCGATCCCTTCGAGGCGGTCGCCCGGGCCATCGTCGGCCAGCAGCTCTCCACCAAGGCCGCTCGCTCGATCTGGGAGAAGCTGCTCGCCCAGTTCGGCGGTCAGATGCCGACGCCGGAGGCGCTGCTTCGGAAGAGGAAGACGACGCTGCGCAAGGCCGGGCTCTCCAACGCGAAGGTCGAGTTCCTTCGAGATCTCGCGCAGCGAGTCAAGGACGGGCGGCTCGATTTCGACCGGATCAAGGATTTTCCGGACGAGGACGTGATCGCGGACCTGATCGAGGTGAAGGGTGTGGGCCGCTGGACGGCCGAGATGTTCCTGATGTTCCATCTCGGGCGCGAGGACGTCGTCTCCGCCGGCGACCTCGGCATCCGGCGCGCGATCCAGATCGCCTACGGGCTGGAAGATCTCCCGGGACCGGAGGACTTGGAGCGGATCTCGGACGAGTGGCGCCCGCGGCGCACACTGGCCTGCCTCTACCTGTGGCGCTCCCTGGACAACACGCCCGTCGAGAAGCCGGGCAAGTAGGGTCGGCGCCGCGAATGTCTGCCCTCGACCGCATCTCGATCGCCGCGATCGGCGACACCCCGGCGGATCTCGCGGAGCAGGCGAGCACGGCCGAGGCCGCCGGCATCGACTGCGTCTGGACGCCGGAGCTCTTCCGAAGCTCGGTCACCCAGGCCACCTGGCTCGCGGCTAGGACGGAGAAGGTCGGCATCGGCACCGGCATCTCCTGGGCGTTCACTCGCAGCGCGTTCATCCTCGCGGTGAGCGCGCTCGACATCGACGAGATGTCGGGCGGCCGGTTCCGGCTGGGACTCGGCGCGGGAGTGAAGCGGCTCAACGAGACCTGGCACTCGGTCGACTACGGCAAGCCTGCCCCGCACCTGCGCGAGGCCATCGAGGCGACCCGCCTGATCATGGCGAAGGCCTCGAGTGGCGAACCGATCCGCTACGAGGGCGAGTACATGGATATCGACATCAAGGGCTGGGTCCGGCCCCACAAGCCCGTCCGCGAGAGGGTGCCGATCTATGCGGCCGCGATGCGGGAGGGGATGTGCCGGATGGCCGGCGACGTCGCCGACGGGCTGATCGGCCACCCGATGTGCCCGGTGCGCTGGCTCGACGAGGTCGTGATCCCGAGCTTCGAGACCGGCCTGCAGCGCTCGGGCCGGCAGCGCTCCGATCTTGACTTCATCCCCACGATCACGACGGTGATCGACGACGACGAGGCTCGCGCGCTGGACGCCGCCCGCCGGACGATCGCCTTCTACTCGACCGTCCGCACCTACAAGCCTCTCTGGGAGATGCACGGCTTCGCCGACGCCGCCGAGGCGGCCGGCGATGCGTTTCGCAGGGGCGACCTCGCCGCGATCCCCGACCAGATCCCGGACGAGATGGTGGAGACCTTCACCGCAGCCGGACCGCTCGACAAGGTCCGCGAGCGCGTCGCCGAGGTCGCGGAGCGCGGCGACGGCGTCTTCCTGACCCCAGCGACCTACTTCATCCCACCGGAGCAGATCGGCGAGTACCAGTCCAAGATCATCGAGGCCTTCGGACCCGCCTCGGCAGCCGGGAACTAGTCGCCGAGGCCGTCGACGAACGCCTTGAGCTTCTGCGGGTCTCGCAGGGGGGCGCCGTGGCCGAAGCAGACCAGCTCGGGCTCGAGGGCCGCCAGTCGGCGCGCGGACTCCCGATTGCGCGCCGGATCGGGCGTGAGCGCCGGCTTCGGCTCGTTCAGGCCGGGAATCCCCGTGTATTGGTCCATGTTCGCCAGCACGTCGCCGAGGATCAGCACCCCGTCGGACTCACGCCAGAACGCGACGTGGCCCGCCGAGTGGCCCGGGACATCGAGGACCTCGAACCCGGAGACCTCGTCGCCCTCGCCGATCGTCTCGTCGACCTTGTGGCCCGGCCCATGGAAGATCCGCCAGAAGAAGTGCGCCATGAACTTGTCGGGCTGGCGCTCGTCGATCACCTTCGGGTCCTCGGCGGCGGGGACGTCGAGGTCGGGGCACGAGAACGGGAGTCCGAGCTCCTCGCAGACGGCATCGCTCGCGCCCTGGTGATCAGGGTGCGCGTGGGTCAGGGCGTGGCTCTTCACGTCATGTCCGTCGAGCTGTTTCAGGATCCGGCCGGTCGACTGCCTGCACCCCGCGTCGATCAGGACGTCGCCGGCGAGATAGGCGTTCACCGCCCAGGGAAGCCCCGGCAGGCACTTGATGTGCCAGACGCCGTCCGCGAGCTCCTTCATCAGTGAGCCGCTCCCGTGCCGCCCCGTGGGTCGCCACTGTGCTGGGCGAGCTCCTCGAGCCGGGCGATCTGGACCTCGCCCTCGCGACGCGCCGGGTCGTCCTCGGGTAGTCCCTCGATCAGGTTCCGGATCCGGTTGCGGATCTGGAGGGCGAAATGCGGGGTGGAAGGCCCGGCGAGCGCTCTGATGTCCTCGACGGTCACTCGCCTGGTCATCCGGTCGGGTCTCTCCGCTTCGCTCATTTCTTCTTCTTTCCGCCCTGCGGGGCGGTGGGATTCGGCTCGCCCTCGAGGCCGCCGGGCTGGGCGACCCCGCCATTGGCGGTCCCCTGCTTGCCGGCTCCTCCGGGTGAGCCTCCGCCAGCGCTGATCGGCGCAAGCTCGGCGAGCTCGTCGATCTCCGCCTGAACCTGTCCGCCGATCGCCGTCGCGTCTCCCATCAGCCAGATGTGGTTGTACACGGCCCGAGTCGGATCCGTCTCGTAGCCGGGCTTGATGTCGAGCAGGAAGCTTCTCAGCTCAGGCGGCAGGGCGGCCGCCGTGTCGGTGATCAGGAGCGGGCCCCATTTGCCGCTTGACGCGAGCGAGGCCGCCGCCGCCGCGTCGAGCGGCCGATCCGCGTTCGCGATCTCCATTCCGTGGCCCGGATCGTTGATGTTCCAGCCGAAGGTGCCGTCGGAATAGCGGGCGAAGAGCAGGGCGTTCTGGACCGTGCCGGTGGCGCCGACCCGCTGCACCGTCGCGGACACCCGGCCCACCTGCTGGAAGACGTCCTTCGAGATGACCGACTCGGGCCCGATCACGTAGACCGTGGCGGCGGCGTGCCGTCGCAGGGCCGCGAGCGTCGCGGCGGGAACCTGGTTTCGGCCTGAGAAGAGGACCGGGTCGCCCGCGCGGGCGGCCCAGGCCGCGGCCGGCATCGCGTAGCCCTCCTCATCGGAGCTGACCAGCAGGATGTGCTGGGGCTCCTGCTCCGTCAACTTCTGGCGGAGCTGGTCGATCGAGTTGGCGATCTCTGCGGGCGAGTCGCCCGGGACCTCCTGCGATTTCAACCCGGAGGGAACCGAGGCGCCGCCGGCCGAGTAGGCCTGCACGCCGCCGGAGGCGCCGCCTCCCTGAGGATTGAGCTGGGCGAGGGCCTGCGTCGTGGCGTCTGGCACCGCGCCGTGCTGGCTGACCAGGACCGGGAAGCGCAACGGCGGCCCGGCGAGCACGGATGCGGCGATCCCGGCCTGCCAGCCGTCGTCCGGAACCAGCGTGACGGCCGCCAGCCGAGGCGCCTCGGGAGCGGTCGGATGGGTGGCGAGGGCGGCCGCCGCGGCGTCGTCTATCGGGTCGGGTCCGCTGATCCGCGTGGTGTTGCGAGTGGCGACGAGCGGGTAGCCGAGCACGCCGACGGGAGCGCGCTGGGCGTTGTCGGTGGCGACCGCGATCGTCACCTCGCGTGTCTCGCCTCCTCCACCGCTCGAGAATGGATTGGCCGCGATCACCCAGCCGATCAGGAGCAGGGCGATGAGCCCCCCACCCGCGATGGCGAGCGTGCGCGGATCCCGCTTCCCGAGGATGTCGAATCGCAGCCAATCGAGCGCGTTCTGGATCGGTCGGGGGAGGCGCACGGCGGCGAACGGTAACCGCAACCCCTCCGCGGGGCGCTTTTCCGTGGCTATGACCCGGTAAAGCGCCCCGCGAGGGGGTGGCGGTAAGTGGAAGGTTCCACTTCCGGTTCGGGTAAACTGGCTGACTGACCAGTCAATCAGTCTTCTTTCTCCCGAAAGGCAGGCCGCCGAAAATGGACTTCGCGCTCACTGACCAACAGCAGGAGCACCGTGACTACGTACGGAAGTTCGCGCGTGAGGTCATCCGCCCGGTCGCCCGCAAGCACGACGAGGAAGAGAGCACGCCCTGGGAAGTGATGAAGGAGGCCCGCAAGTGGGGCCTGCAGGGGCTCGAGCACATGCAGCAGATGGGCGCTGACCCAGGTGGTCAGTTCGGCGTGATCACGGCCGAGGAGCTCCACTGGGGGTGCGCCGGAATTGCCCTCGCCGTCCAGGGCTCCGGCCTCGCCGCCGCCGGCATCGCCGCCTCCGGGACCCCCGAGCAGATCGCCGAGTGGGTCCCCCAGTGCTTCGGCATCGGTGACGAGATCGCCCTCGGTGCCTACGCCGTCACGGAGCCCCAGGCCGGCTCTGATGTGAAGAGCCTGAAGACGACCGCCAGGCTCGATGGGGACGAGTGGGTCCTCAACGGGACCAAGGTCTTCATCACCAACGGCGGCATCGCGGACGTCCATGTCGTCGTCGCGACCATCGACCCGGAGCTGGGGCACCGCGGCCAGGCCTCCTTCGTGGTCGGCAAGGACACCCCCGGTCTACGCCAGGGCAAGAAGGAGTCGAAGATCGGCATCCGCGCCTCCCACACCGCGGAGGTCGTCCTCGAGGACTGCCGGATTCCGGTCGAGAACCTGCTCGGCGGGATGGACAAGCTCAACCGCAAGCTCGAGCGCGCCCGCTCGGGACAGAAGGGCGGGCCATCGAACGCCCTCGCGACCTTCGAGATGACGCGCCCGATCGTGGGCGCCTCGGCGCTCGGGATCGCGCAGGCCGCATACGAGTGGACGCTCGAGTACCTCGGCGGGGAGACCGTCGACGGCGGCAGGCCCTCCCTCGAGGAGCAGCGGATCCAGCAGGTTCTGGCCGACGTCGCGACGGAGATCGATTCGGCCCGGCTGCTGGTTCAGCGGGCCTCCTGGATGGGGCGCAACGGCATCCCGATGACGGGCGGCCAGGGCTCGATGTCGAAGCTGAAGGCCGGCGACGTCACGATGTGGGCGACGACCACGCTGATGGACCTGGTCGGGCCTTACGCACAGACGACGGACTGCCCGCTGGAGAAGTGGTTCCGCGACGCGAAGATCTACCAGCTGTTCGAGGGCACGGCCCAGGTGCAGCGCCTGGTGATCTCGCGGATGCAGACCCGGACCTACCAGGAGCGCTTCGCCCAGGCGGCGGAGGCCGCCGGGCAGGCGGTCAACGGGTCGGGCTCGAACGGCGCCTCGGGCAATGGCGCCGCGGCGGAGCGCCAGCCCGCCGGCAGCGCCGCTTAGCTGCAACCGCGTTTTCAGTAGCGGCCTTCGGGGCGTTCAACCTGTGTCGCTCAGATGACCGGATCCAAGCGGTTGATACTGGCGCTCACGGGCGCCGTGATCGTCTGCGCGTGCGTGATCTGGGGCGGAAGCGCCTCTGGCCAGAGCCTCACCCAGAAGCTCAACTCGACGCAGAACAGGCTCTCGCACGCGCGGGATCACGTCGGCGTGCTCACGAACAGGATCAGCCACGAGTCGGCCCAGCTCCAGACCCTGACCTCGCAGGTGGCCGCCCTTCGCAACCGCCGGGCTGCCGTGGCGGCCGATCTTCAGGCGAAGCAGGCGGAGCTCGACTCCGCCCAGGCCCGCCTGGACAAGCTCAAGAAGCGCCTCAGCGAGGCTGTCCAGCTCCTCGAGCAGAGGCTCGTCGCGATCTACGAGTCGAGCGAGCCCGACCTGATCACAGTCCTTCTGCAGGCGCACGGCTTCGACGACCTGCTGGCGCGGACGCAGTATCTCGAGACCCTGCAGCACCAGGACAACGACATCGTCTCCCGGGTTCGCGGCCTGCGCAACCAGATGCAGGTGACCGTCAACACGGTCCGCTCTGCGCGCGATGAGATCGCCGCTCGCAAGCACGAGCTGGACGTCACGGCCACGACGCTGAAGCAGCGCACCACCGAGCTCGCCACCGCCCGGCGCAAGCAGCACGCCACGCTCGAGAAGGTCCGAAACCAGCAGGACGATCTCGAGGGCAACCTCAATGACATCTCGCAGAAGATCGCCGAGCAGCTCGGCGCCGGAACCGGCGCGCTGCCGGCTGGGCCGATCCAGGCTGGGGGCCATGGGCTGATCTGGCCGGTGAACGGCCCGATCACCTCGGGATACGGTCCGCGCAACATCGGCAACGGCTACGAATTCCATCCCGGCGTCGACATCGGCGTCCCGACCGGAACCCAGATTCGCGCCGCCGCCGCCGGAACGGTCACGATCGCCGCGCCGACCGGCGGCTACGGGAACTACACCTGCATCGATCACGGCGGCGGGCTCTCGACCTGTTACGGGCATCAGGAGCGCTTCCTGGTGTCCATCGGCCAACAGGTGGCCCAGGGCCAGATCATCGGCCTGAGCGACTGCACCGGCTACTGCTTCGGCCCGCACGTCCACTTCGAGGTGCGGATCAACGGCCAGACGACGGACCCGCTCGGCTACCTGTAGCCCCAGGGGCTCGCCTCCACCCTCTTTTCGGTAGGTGCGAGGCCAACTTGATAGGACAAATGGCTACCTCTCTTTTGGGGTTACTAAAGCCGTCCGGATTAGGGACGATGCTCGTACTGTGAGTGCGCGCGACAGGCGTGCCGTGCGAGAGGGGGAGGCTCACGCGGCGGCCAGGACATCAACGAACAACACCCCCGAGAGCTTCATCGTCGGGATCGGAGCCGCGGGAGCTCTGCTTGCGGGTGCCGCCATCGTCTTCGTGACCTTGGTCGGCATCGTCTCGTTCAATGTCTGGCCGACCGGCAGCGAGGGGTCGGTTAACGCCAATGTCGAGCTCAGCTCCGCGAAGCCCGGCGGCTCCTCGGCCAAATCGGCAGCGCCGGTCAGCGCGGCCGCCGGACAACTCGCCTCCACCTCCGTTCCCGGAGGCCAGGCGGGAGGCGGCAGCGGCTCTCCCCAGTCCGGTGGGAATGGCGGCTCGAAGGGCGGCAACGTCGGTCAGCCCAAGGGCGGCCTGACCAACCCCCCCGCGACCACCACGACTCCGCCCACCAGCGGATCCGGCGACACGAGCGGCTCCGGGGGCGACGGCCAGGTGCCGAGCACGGCGACCAAGGACCCGGCGCATCCGGTTCACCCCGCCCACCCGGACACCTCGCACGGGAACGTCGACAACGGGACGAACGGCAAGGAGAATCCCGGCACGGGCAACGACAGCGACGGGGTCATCACGGGCAAGGGCCCCTTCGGCAGGCCGACGCCGCCCTCGAGCTCCAGCCCCAGCTCCAACTCGATCTTCAACTCCGAGCCGATCTCAAGGACCTCCTCCGCCGCCGACTACGGCAGGGGCCATCCACCACACGCGTCACACGAGTCGCACGACTCGCACCGGTCTTCTCACTCCGGGCACTAGCCGGCACCGCTAGCGGCGGCCGGCTGCGCGCATCTCGCGTTCGAGCCAGCGCAGCGCCATTCCCTGCAGTTCCGGATCGTGCTGGACCGTGGTGTGGGCGCCGCCCGGAGCGATGACCAGCTTGCGCGGCTCGCCGGCGCGCTCGTAGAGCTCCTCCGAGTGGTAGCTCGGGACCTGGATGTCCCCCTCGGCGTGCATCAGGATCAGCGGGCGCCCGGCGATCCGCTCCACGGCCTCCGCAACGTCCTGGGCGACCAGCCACGCCTCTAGGTCGACGGGGTCACCGGCCCGCATGTCGAAGCGTCCGCTTCTCACGCCGCGCGCGAGGTGATCTTCGCTCGCCGGACAGATCGCGATCACGCCGGCGATCTCGGGGGCGGCCGCGGCGGCGCAGAGGGCGAGGAAGCCGCCAAGGCTGGATCCTCGGAGGGCGACCCGGTTCTCGTCAACCCCCTCCTGCACCCCGAGCAGGTGCGTCATCGAGATCACGGCCTCGACAGCCCCGCCCGTCATTTCCTGCTCGCTCTCGCCGTGCCCAGGCAGGTCGAAGGTGAGGGCGGCCCAGCCGCTCGCGGTCGCCAGCCGGGCGAAGTCCGCATGGTTCTCCTTGCTGGAGCCGGCGCCGTGGACGACGACGACCCCGGGATGGGGGGGCTCGTCATCGGGCTCCCAGAGCGCATATGCGAGCCGGTTGTGCACGTCCTCGCGGGAGGGGCCGCGGGGCATCGAGCGCTCCATTGCGGGCATTCTGCTCGTTCCCGTCAGAATTGCCTCTCCCCATGAACGTGGAAGCCGACAGCTCGCCCGTGGTGGCCGCCGATCCGATCGCGGCCTCGCCGGTATATCCGGCCGGCTCGCGCGTGAACGAACGCGGCCACCTCGAGATCGCCGGCTGTGACGTGGTCGAGCTCGCCGGGCGCTTCGGGACCCCCGCCTACATCTACGCGGAGGACGACATGCGCCGGCGCGCGGACGAGTACATCCGGGCGTTCGCGGAGCGCACCGACTCCTACGAGGTGATCTACGCGAGCAAGTCGCTTCCCTGCACGGCCGCCTACCGGCTGATGCGCGACGCCGGCCTCTCGGTGGATGTGGCCTCGGGCGGTGAGCTCCACATGGCGCTGGCGGCCGGATTCGACTCCGCCCGGATCCACATGCACGGAAACAACAAGACGGAGCGCGAACTTCGCTACGCGTTCGAGGCCGGTGTGGGCCATCTGATCCTCGACTCGTTCGACGAGATCGAGCTTGCTGACCGCCTCCTCGACCGCCCGCAGAAGGTCCTGATCCGGGTGACGCCCGGGATCAAGCCGTCGACCCACGACTATGTGCAGACCGGCCAGCTCGACTCGAAGTTCGGCTTCGGCCTCGCCGACCGGCTTGCAGAGTTCGCCGTGGAGCGGGTGCGCGAGTCAGTGAACCTCGAGCTCGTGGGGCTCCACGCCCACATCGGCTCGCAGATCTTCGAGCTCGAGCCGTACGTGAAGGCGATCGAGGTGATCGCCGAGTTCTGCGATTCGGTCGACCTCGCCCCCGAGCTCCTCAACGTCGGCGGCGGGCTTGGGATCGCCTACCTCGACAGCGACGAGCCGCCCTCGATCGCCGACTACGTGGACGTGAAGGTGCGAGGCGTGCAGCGGGTATTCGATCCGGCACCGCGGATCCTGGTGGAGCCCGGCCGGTCGCTCGTCGGCAACGCCGGTGTGACGGCCTATCGGGTCGGGACCGTGAAGGAGATCCCCGGGGTCCGCACCTACGTGGCGGTCGACGGTGGCATGTCCGACAACCTGCGGCCGATGCTCTACGGGTCGCATTACGAGGCCCTGATCGCGGACCGGGCGGCAGAGACACCGGACGCCCCGGCGACGGTCGCCGGGATGCACTGCGAGTCCGGCGACGTGCTCGTTCGGGACGCCGAGCTCGCCGCACCGCGCGTGGGCGACGTGCTCGTCACGCCAGCGACGGGCGCATACGGTCACGCGATGGCGAACAACTACAACGGCGTGCCACGGCCGCCGGTGATCTTCTGCCGCGACGGCGAGGCCCGGGTCGTGGTCCGCCGCGAGACCTGGGACGACCTGCTGAGCAGGGACGAGTGATGGCCGACAACGTGAACGTCGGGATCCTCGGGAAGGGGACGGTGGGGGCAGCATTCCGCCGGCTGCTCAACGAGCGCGCCGGGATGGTGGAGGAGGTGTCGGGCCGGCGCCCGCGGGTGAGCGGCGTCCTCAGCCGCCGGAATGGCGACTTCGAGCGGATCCTGTCGCGCAGCGAGATCGTGGTGGAGCTGATCGGCGGCATCGATCCGGCGCTGGAGTACGTGACCCGCGCGCTCCGCGAGGGCAGGCACGTGGTCACCGCGAACAAGCAGCTGCTGGCCCAGCACGGCGAGGAGCTGGTCGCGGCGGCGCGGGAGGGCGGCGCCCAGCTTCGCTTCGAGGCAGCCGTCGCCGGTGCGATCCCGGTGATCCGCGTGGTCCAGGAGAGCCTCGGCGCGATCCCGATCGAGAAGGTCTTCGGGATCGTCAACGGCACGACCAATTACATCCTCACCGAGATGGCGCGCAGCGGCCTCTCCTACCAGGAGGCGCTGAAGCAGGCCCAGGACCTCGGCTATGCGGAGGCTGACCCGACCGACGATGTCGGCGGTGCCGATGCGGCGGCGAAGATGGCGATCCTGGCCCGCCTCGCCTTCGGTGCCCCGGTCGAGCTCAAGGACGTTCCGTACGAGGGGATCGAGCGGATCAAGCCGGACGACATCGCCTACGCGAAGGAGCTCGGGCTCTCGCTGAAGCTGCTGGGGGTCGCGGAGCGCATCGGCGAGGGCGAGATCAGCGTGCGCGTCTTCCCGTGCTTCCTGTACCCCGGCCACCCGCTCTCGCCGATCGAGGGGCCGTTCAACGCCGTGATGGTGGAGTCGCCGGCGATCACCGAGATCACCATGTCCGGGCCGGGCGCCGGCGGCCCGGAGACGGCGGCTGCGGTGCTCGGCGACGTCGTCTCCGTGATCAACGGCGGTTCGCCGCTCTTCGAGGAGAACGCGAGGCTGCGAATCGCCAAGGACGCGAAGATGGCCTTCTACCTCCACCTCGAGGTGGATGACGAGCCCGGCGTCCTCGCCAAGGTGGCGGAGGTGCTCGGCGACAACGGGGTCTCGGTGCGGAGCGTGGTCCAGCGAGGCCTCGGCGGCGAGGCCCAGCTGATCATGGTCATGCACCCCGTGAGCGAGAAGCGCTTCGCCGCGGCGCTGCGCCGTATCGCGAAGCTCAGGTTCCTACGCTCGACGCCTCGCTCGATCCGAGTGATCGAGGAAGAGTTCGGCTAGGCGTGAGCTGATGCCGACCCCGCTGATCGAGCGCTATCGCGACCGCCTGTCCCTCGAGGAGGGGGATCCGGTCGTCACCCTGAACGAGGGCTCGACTCCCCTGATCCATTCCCCGCGACTCTCCGAGCGCGTGGAAGCAGACGTCTTCTTCAAGTTCGAGGGCGCCAACCCGACCGGCAGCTTCAAGGACCGCGGCATGACCGTGGCCGTGTCGCGCGCCAAGGGCGCCGGGGCGGAGGCGATCATCTGCGCATCGACCGGTAACACCGCCGCCAGCTGCGCCGCCTACGCCGCCCGCGCGGGCATGCGCGGCGCCGTGATCGTTCCCGAGGGGAAGATCGCGATCGGCAAGCTCGCCCAGGCCCTGATGCACGGGGCCCGCGTGATCGCCCTGGAGGGCAACTTCGACCAGGCCCTCGAGATCGTTCGCGAGATCGCCAAGAAGCACCCGGTCGAGCTGGTCAACTCGGTCAACCCCTGGCGCATCGAGGGGCAGAAGACCGCGGCCTTCGAGACCTGCGACGAGCTCGGCCACGCGCCGGACGCGCTCGCCATCCCGGTGGGCAACGCCGGCAACGTGACGTCATGGTGGAAGGGATTCCAGGAGTACGGCGAGTCGCCCATCCTCTACGGCTTTCAGGCCGAGGGCGCGGCGCCGCTGGTCGAGGGGCATCCGATCGAGAACCCCGAGACCGTCGCGTCCGCGATCCGGATCGGCAATCCAGCCCGTTGGGAGGAGGCGATGAACGCCTTCACGGCGTCCCGGGGGCGCGTGGCGGCCGTCTCCGACGAGCAGATCCTCGACGCCTACCACTGGATCGCCTCGCATGAGGGCGTCTTCTGCGAGCCGGCATCCGCCGCCTCGGTCGCCGGGTTGCTCGCCCACGGCCTGCCGGTGGCCGAGGGGATCGAGAAGCCCGAGACCGTCGTCTGCGTGCTCACTGGCCACGGGCTCAAGGATCCGGACACCGCCCTCGGCAAGGCCCCGGCGGTGACCGGATCCAAGGCGGAGTTGTCCGCCGTCGAGAAGGCCGTATTCGACTAGGCGGACTACGCATGAGCCGGCTCGCGCCTGGGTAAGAGGCCCGAGATGCGCAGCGCGCTCAAGGACTTCCAGCAGTTCATCGCGAGGGGCAACCTCGTCGATCTGGCCGTCGCCGTAGTGATCGGCGTCGCCTTCGCGGCGGTGGTCAAGGCTCTGGTTGACGACCTGATCACGCCGCTGATCGCTGCGATCTTCGGCGAGCCGGACTTCTCGGCACTCACCTTCACGATCAACGGCAGCACGTTCCACTACGGGGACTTCATCAACGCCCTGCTGACATTCGTGATCGTCGCCGCGGTCGTCTTCTTCGCGGTGGTGAGGCCGGTGAACGCGCTCTTGGCGCGCCTGCGAACCGAGCCGGCTGAGCCCTCGTCGCGGAAGTGCCCCGAGTGCCTCAGCGAGATCCCGGCGGAGGCCCGCCGCTGCGCCTTCTGCACCGCGGAGCTGCGGCCGGAGGGAGAGAGGGTCGCGACCGAAATCGCCTGAACCCGGGTCGGTACGCTTTTGCGCGGTTCGTCCAATCGGAGTCACGAAGAAGCGAGGGGAGAATGGGACTCTTCAAGTCGATGAAGGACCTGACGAGCCTGACGAAGGAGGCCAAGCAGCTCCAGCGTCGGCAGCAGCAGGAGGCCGGCTACAAGCCGGGATTCGGAGGGCAGATGCAGCAGATGGGGGACATGCTCTCCCAGGCGAATGACCAGCTGGCGGATCTCACCGACTCATCGGGTGAGCGCGCCGGGATCCTCGCGAATGGGATCGCCAGCCAAGGCGTGATCGTCGCACACGGCACCCCGGAGCGCGGTGCCCAGTGGTTCAACCTGGACATCGACATGGAGGTCCACGTCCCGGGCCGCCAGCCGTACCGGGTCAACAACCAGTACATGGTGCCCGCGGGCGCCACCCTCGGCCAGGGCGTCAGCCTGCCGATCAAGGTCGATCCGAGCGACCCCGCCAAGATCGCGATCGACTGGGACAGCGCCCAGCAGGCTCCGTCTCGTGGCGAGGTCCGGCACGTCGGCGGATCCGGCTTCGCGCCGACTCCCGCCCCGGCGCCCTCCGGCGGTGACCACCTGGCCGAGCTCGAGAGGCTCGCCAAGCTACCGGGACTCGGGCGCGCTCACCGACGCCGAATTCGAGCAAGAGAAGGCGAAGATCCTCGGTTCGTAGACCCACTTCGCCATCAAACGGGTTGCTCCTCCGCGCACCCTCGCATATAGCCTGCCCCGCATGACCGCTCGGCGACGGTTGGTCAAGGTGCCGGCCTCCTCGGCCAACCTCGGCCCGGGTTACGACGTGCTGGCCGCCGCGCTGGCGATGCATCTCGAGCTCGAGGTGGAGGAGACCGGATCGTTCTCGGTAGAGGCCGAGGGGCTCGAGGTCCCGCTCGACCGGTCCAACCTCTGCGTGAGAGCGTTCGAGAGCCTGCGGTCCGCGGACGGGATCACCTTCCGGATCCGCAGCGAGATCCCGCTGGCGGCCGGCCTCGGCTCCAGCGCTGCGGCGATCGTGGCCGGTCTCCTCGCTGCGGACCATCTCTACGAGCTCGCCCAGGAGTTCGAGGACGTCCTCGCGAGGGCGGCCGAGATCGAGGGGCATCCGGACAACGTGGCGGCGGCTCTCTACGGCGGGTTCGTCGTCTGCGCGGAGAACGACGGCACCCTCACCTCCACGCGCCTCGACCCCCCGCAGGGCGTCGAGGCTGTGGTCGTGATCCCATCGGAGCAGATGCCGACCGAGGAGGCCCGCGGCTCGATTCCGGAGCAGGTGCCGCTCGTGGACGCGGTCGCCAACATCTCTGCAGCCTCGGAGCTGGTGCTCGGCATCGAGCGCTCGGATTTGACGCTGATCGGCAGAGGCCTGAGCGACCGCCTCCATCAGCCCTATCGCGCGCACCTCTACCCGCGCTCCATGGACATCGTCCAGGAGGCTCCCCGGATGGGTGCGATAGGCGCGACGATCTCGGGTGCCGGCCCGACCGTGCTCGTCTGGACCTTCTGGCAGAGCACCGGCGAGGTGATGAAGGCCCTCGGGGAGCGGGTCGGTGGGTGGGCGGAGGTCCAGCGGGTCCCGTTCTCACCGACAGGCGCGGACGTGCCAGAGCTGTGAAGGCGGTCGCCGACAACGGCTCGATGAGCATCTGGTCGGAGGACTCGGTCCTCTCGATCGCGTCGAAGGGATCGGTTCTCTCCATCGGGTCCGTCGGATCGTTCGCATCGATCGGGTCGATCGGATCCGCGGGCTCGGCGTTCTCGGTGGGGTCCGCCGCGTCGGCGGGGTCGGCGATGTCCTTCGCCTCGGCCGGGTCGGTGCTCTCGGCCCGCGCCCGCGACTCGATCCTGGGCGAGCCTGACCACAGCGATGCAGGCCTGCTGGCGGCGGGGATCCTGCTCGCCTGCGGGGCGGCGATCGCCGGGTGGGCGATCTACCAGCGCCGAAGCTGAAAGTTCTCGTCAGTCGAGCAGGCCGACCTGGCGAAGGATCGAGACCGAGTCCGAGTAGACGTCCTTGCGAGTGATCAGGCCGTTCTCGTAGGGGATCACGTCGACCCCGCGCCACTCGATTCTCTCGCCAGTGGGCTCCGCGACCAGGTCGCCGCGGCGCATGGTGTTGCTGTGCGTCGCGCTCGCGGTCCACTCCTGCGTGACCACGCCATCGCGGACATAGAGCCTCCGCGTCTCGAAGTGCAGGTCGGGCCAGCTCTCGAAGATCGCGCCGATGTGCGCGCGCACCTCGTCCGGTCCCTGCGCCGATTCCCCGGCCGTGTGGTTCTCGAAGACCATGTCGGGTGCGTGCATGGACATGATCGCGTCGAGGTCGTGGGCGTTCCAGGCCTCGTTGTAACGGCCGATCGCTTCCTCCAGACTCTGGGCCGAGTCGTCTCCCACGCGGAAGAGCATATGTTGCCGATAGAGGGGAGACGCAAAACCCGATCGGAGGGGACAGATGGCCGAGGGCTACACGATCAAGCGCATCGACGAGTTCGAGGAGATGGAGGGGAGTGGCGGGGCCACCTGGCGGCTCGCCCGCAAGACGCTGGGTGCCGAGGCGTTCGGCTTCAACGTCGTCGACATCGCGGCCGGCGGCGAGATCCCCGCCCACGACCACAGCGGTGACAACCAGGAGGAGGTCTTCATCATCCTCGAGGGTGAGGGCAAGATCGTCACGGACGGCGAGGAGCACGATGCGCCCGCGGGCACCTTCTGCCGCTTCGCCCCCGCGGTGAACCGGACGATCCGGAACGGCTCCGACGCGAACCTGCGGGCGCTGCTCATCGGCGTGCCGGTGGACAGCGGCTACCAGCAGATGCCCTGGGGCTAGTCCTCTAGAGCCACGACCCGCCCGGGGGGACCACCCGGAGTTGCTCAGCCCGGCTGGCGGCCTCCTCGGCGCCGAGTTCC
>CAVTPZ010000021.1:0-20769 GCA_963736685.1 uncultured Solirubrobacterales bacterium | reverse complement strand
CTGAAGACGCTCGTGGAGTTCCGAGGCGTCGAGGTGTCGACGTCCAAGAAGGTTGAAGCGCCCGCAGGCGGCGACGCCGAACAAGCATCTGGTGATACAGGCGACGCCGCCGAGGACGCTTCTTCTGATGGCGAAACCGGGTCGGACACCGGCCCGAAAATCGGCGACGAGGTCACCGTGACCAGCTTCGAGCCCGGCCAAAAGGTGAAGATCTCGGCGGTCTCCATCGGCAAGGGCTTCCAGGGCACCATCAAGCGCCACAACTTCGGCCGTGGCCCGGAGACCCACGGCTCCCACAACGTTCGCGCCCCGGGTTCGATCGGCGCGAGCGCCGATCCCGCTCGCGTCTTCAAGGGCATGCGGATGCCGGGCCAGATGGGCTCGCGCCGGGTGACCCAGCGCGGGGCCACCGTGGTCGAGATCGACGCCGAGCGCAACCTGCTGCTGATCCGGGGCTCCGTGCCCGGCGGCAAGAACGCCACCGTGGAGGTCCGCAGCGATGGCTGAGGCCACTGAGAAGCAGACTGCGACGGAAAAGAAGCCCACAGCCAAGTCCACCGCGCCGGTGAAGGCGACGCAGCTGGGCAAGCAGGCGAAGGCCGACCTGCCGAAGGAGATCTTCAGCGAGCCGTTCCACGAGGCGCTCGTTCACGAGGCAGCCCGCGCGGACCTGAACGCCCGCCGCCGTGGCACCCACTCCAGCCTGACTCGCGGCGAGGTGTCGATGACGACCGCCAAGGCCTGGCGGCAGAAGGGGACCGGCCGCGCCCGCGCCGGCGCTCTGAGCGTGCCGCACCGCTACGGCGGTGGCGCCGCCTTCGGCCCGAAGCCTCGCCACTACACCGTCAAGGTCAACCGGAAGGCCCGGCGCAAGGCGCTGCGCGCCGCTCTCACCGTGCACGCCGAGCGCGGCACCGTCGCCGTTCTGGACGGCTCCACCTTCAGCGACCCCGCCACCAAGCAGGCCGCCGATGCTCTCAGGAAATGGGGCGCCGACTCGCCGACGCTGATCGTGGTCGGCGCCGAGGAGGAGGCGGTCGCCAAGAGCTTCCGGAACATTCCAGCCGCGACGGTCGCGCTGGCCAGCGCCGCTGGAGTCGCCGACGTGGTGGGCGCTTCGTCGCTGGTCATCACCGAGGCCGCGCTCGACGAGCTCAAGGGGAGGGCCGCGTAGTGGACGCGCGTCAGGTGATCATCCGTCCGGTCGTCTCTGAGAAGAGCTACGCGCTCATGGCCGAGGGCAAGTACACGTTCCGCGTCCACGACCGGGCCCACAAGCTGCAGATCGCCCACGCGGTCGAGGAGATCTTCGACGTCCACGTGAAGGCGGTGAGGACCTCCAAGGTGAAGTCCAAGCCGAAGCGGCGCGGGCTGCACAACGGGCGCTCGCGCTCCTGGAAGAAGGCCATCGTCCAGCTCTCGCCGGGCGAGCGGATCGAGCTGTTCGAGGGCGCGGCGGTGGAGGGCTAACCCATGCCGAACCGCAAGACAAAGCCGACCAGCCCCGGCAGGCGCTTCGGCACCTATCCGATGCGCGACGAGCTCACCGGCGCGGAGCCGACCAAGAAGCTCACCAAGGGCAAGACGTCGAGCGGCGGCCGGAACTCCAACGGCCGGGTCACCGCGCGCCACCGCGGCGGCGGGGCCAAGCGCCGCTACCGCCAGATCGACTTCAAGCGCACCAAGGACGGGATCCCCGCCAAGGTCGCCACCATCGAGTACGACCCGAACCGCTCGGCGAGCATCGCGCTGCTCAACTACGCCGACGGCGAGAAGCGCTACATCCTGGCCCCGCAGGGCCTCCGGGTGGGCGCTGAGATCGTGTCGGGTGAGGCCGCCGACATCGCCCCGGGTAACTCGCTGCCGCTCGCGCGGATCCCGACGGGAACGGTCGTGCACAACGTCGAGTTGATCCCCGGCCAGGGGGGCAAGCTCGGTCGCTCCGCCGGCACCGCGATCCAGGTGGTCGCCAAGGAGGGCCCGATGGTCAGTCTGCGACTGCCGTCCTCCGAGGTCCGGATGGTCCGCGGCGAGTGCCGCGCGACCGTGGGCACGATCTCGAACGCCGAGCACCAGAACGTCAAGATCGGCAAGGCGGGCCGCAACCGTCACAAGGGCAAGCGGCCCCAGAGCCGCGGTGTCGCCATGAACCCGGTGGACCATCCGCACGGCGGCGGCGAGGCTCACCACACGCCCGGCGGCCACCCGGTCACCCCCTGGGGCAAGCCGACGCTTGGGTACAGGACCCGCAAGAAGGGCAAGCGCTCGGACGCGCTGATCGTGCGCGGCCGTCGCCGAGGAAAGAGGAAGTAGATGGGACGCTCGACCAAGAAGGGCCCGTGGGCTGAGGAGCGCCTGATGAAGCGCGTCAACGCCATGAACGAGTCGGGCCAGAAGCAGATGCTGAAGACCTGGTCACGCCACTCGACGATCTTCCCCGAGATGGTGGGGCACACCATCGCCGTCCACGACGGCCGCAAGCACGTGCCCGTTTACATCTCGGAGTCGATGGTGGGACACAAGCTGGGCGAGTTCGCGCCGACCCGGACCTTCCGCGCCCACTCGGGCGCCGGCTCGGCGAGCGACAGGGACTAGACGATGGCTGACGAGAAGAACACCGAGAAGAAGGACCAGCCGAAGAAGCCGGCCGCCAAGAAGCCGGCTGCGAAGCCTGCCGCCAGGAAGCCCGCAGCGAAGAAGCCGGCGGCGAGCTCGGCCGCCAAGAAGCCCGCTGCGAAGAAGCCGGCGGCGAAGAAGCCGGCCCCGAAGAAGGCTCCCGCTGAGCCGAAGGCAGAGACCAAGGCTGAGACGAAGCCGAAGTCGAAGCCGAGGGCCAAGCCCAAGGCCAGCCCAAAGACGGCGGCCACAAAGACCGCCGCCGAATCATCTGAGCGCCCCGTCGTCAACGCCCGTGCCCGCTTCGTCCGCGTCGCTCCGCGCAAGGCGCGCCTGGTCGCCGACCAGGTTCGCGGCCTGCCTCTGGACGACGCGCTCCCGCTGCTCCGCTTCTCGACCCGGAGCGCGGCCCAGGACATCCGCAAGCTGCTCGAGTCCGCAGCCGCGAATGCGGAGACGAATCACGACCTCGTCGCCGACGATCTCTTCATCAAGGACATCCACGTCGACGAGGGCCCCACGCTGCGCCGCTACCGGCCGCGGGCGCTGGGACGAGCGACGCGGATCAACAAGCGAACCAGCCACATCGTCGTGGCGCTGACGCCGGAGAACTAGAGGACCGCATGGGACAGAAGATCCACCCAGAGGGTTTCCGCGTCGGCTACATCCACGACTGGAAGTCGAACTGGTTCAACGAGAAGGAATTCGCGGACTACCTCAACGAGGACCTGGTGATCCGCTCGCACATCGAGAACAAGCTCTCGCATGCGGGGCTCTCCGAGATCACGATCAAGAAGGGCTCCGGCGAGGTCGAGGTGGACATCTCGACCGCGCGCCCGGGCATCGTGATCGGCAAGTCCGGCACCGAGGTCGACGCGCTGCGCCGCGAGCTCCACAAGCTCACCGGCAAGCCGGTCAAGGTGAACATCAAGGAGATCAAGCGGCCTGAGCTGGACGCCAAGCTGGTCGCGCAGTCGATCGCCGAGCAGCTCCAGAATCGCGTCGCCTTCCGCCGCGCGATGAAGCGCGCCCTGACCTCCGCGATGCGCTCCGGCGCCAAGGGCGTGAAGGTTCAGGTCTCCGGCCGCCTCGGGGGCGCCGAGATGGCGCGCACGGAGGGCTATTCCGACGGCCGCGTGCCGCTGCACACCCTGCGCGCCGACATCGACTACGGCTTCACGGAGGCCAAGACGACCACGGGCCGGATCGGCGTCAAGTGCTGGATCAACAAGGGCGAGGTCATGCCCGAGGGCTTCCGCTCCGAGCTCACCGACGAGGACGGTTCCGCGCCGTCCGGCGGCGGACGAGGGGGTCGTTCCTGATGTTGATGCCGAAGAGGGTTCGCTATCGCAAGCAGATGCGCGGCCGGCGCCGTGGCTACTCCAAGGGCGGAACCACCGTCGCGTTCGGCGAGTACGGGCTCAAGGCTCTCGATCGCGGCTGGATCACCAACCGCCAGATCGAGGCCGCTCGTGTCGCGATGACCCGCAAGATCAAGCGTGGCGGGAAGGTCTGGATCAACGTCTTCCCGGACAAGCCGATCACCAAGAAGCCGCTCGAGACCCGCATGGGCTCGGGCAAGGGCAACCCCGAGGGCTGGGTCGCCGTCGTCAAGCCGGGCAAGGTCATGTTCGAGCTGGCCGGCGTCCCTGAGGACCTGGCGAAGGACGCGATGCGGCTCGCCGGGCACAAGCTTCCGATCAAGACCAAGTTCGTTCGCCGCGAGGGCACGGAGCAGCAGTCATGAAGTCCTCCGAGGCACACAACCTCAAGGACGACGAGCTGGTGGAGCGGATCCGCCAGACGCGGGACGAGCAATTCGCTCTGCGCCTCCAGCACGCCACCGGCGAGCTTGAGAACACTTCGCGCATGACAGCGGTCCGCAAGGACGTCGCCCGGCTGCTGACCGTGGCCAAGGAGCGCGGAATCGACCTAGAGCAGGAACTGAGGGCCTGATGGCAGACGAAGAGAAGAACGAGACGACCGAAGAGCAGCCCGAAGAGCAGCCCCAGGCCGAGGAGACTCCGGCAGAGGAGCCCCAGGCGGAGGAGACTCCGGCCGAGGAAGCCCCTGCCGCGGAGGAGGCCCCGGCCGAGGAAGAGGCGCCCAAGGAGGATGAAGCGCCCGCAGGCGAGGCGGACTCCGATGATTCTGGTGAGGAGCCCGCCGAAGCCGAGGACGCTTCTTCTGAAGATGACGCCCTCGAAGGCCTCGACTGGAAGGCTCGCCGCCGCCTGGAGCGCTCCCGCCGGTCCGCCGAGGCGCGGCCGCAGCAGAGCCCCGAGGAGCGCGCCGCCGCCCGCGCCGAGGCGCGCAAGCAGGCCGCCACGAAGCGTTCGTCCTACCGAACCAAGAGCCGTACGAAGCACGAGGCCGGCACCGGCACGCCGCCGGCTGAGCGCGAGTCCGCGGGCCGCAAGACCAGGCAGGGCCGCGTCGTCTCCAGCAAGCCCGACAAGACGATCACCGTCGCGATCGAGGTCGCGAGGCGCCATCCGCAGTACGAGAAGATCGTGCGCCGCTCCCGCACCCTGCACGCCCACGACGCCCAGAACGAGGCCGGCGAGGGTGACCTCGTGCGCGTCATCGAGACGCGGCCGATGTCGCGGACCAAGCGCTGGCGACTGGTCGAGATCCTGGAGAAGGCGAAATGATCCAGCAGGAGTCCAGACTTCAGGGTGGCCGACAACTCGGGCGCTCGCGAGATCCTCTGCATCCGCGTCAAGGGCGGATCGGATCGGCGCTACGCGCGGATCGGCGACACGATCACCGCGACCGTCAAGCAGGCCACGCCGCGAGGCGGCGTCCGCAAAGGCGAGGTGGTCCAGGCCGTCGTGGTTCGCACGCGCAAGCAGCTGGGCCGGGGCGACGGCACCTACATCGCCTTCGACGAGAACGCCGCCGTGCTGATCGACGAGAACGGGGCCCCGCGCGGCACCCGCATCTTCGGCCCGGTCGCGCGCGAGCTGCGCGACAAGAACTTCATGCGAATCGTCTCCCTCGCCCCGGAGGTCCTCTGATGGCGAAGATGCGAGTGCGCAAGGACGACGACGTGATCGTGATCGGCGGCAAGGAGCGCGGCAAGCGAGGCAAGGTGATCCGCACCGACCCGAAGAAGGACTTCGTCTTCATCGAGGGCCTCAACATGATCAAGCGCCACCAGCGCCCGCGCTCCGTCAAGGACGCGCAGAAGGGCGGCGAGGTCGGCGGGATCATCGAGCGCGAGGGCCCGATCCACGTCTCGAACGTGATGCTGCTCGACCCCGAGGACAACAAGGGCACCCGGGTCAGGGTCGAGCGCACGGACGGCAAGCGCAAGCGAGTCGCCGCGAGAACCGGAAGGGATCTGGACTAGTGGAAGCGGCAACCGAACAGCAGAAGCAGGCAGCTCCGCCGCCCCGGCTCCGTGAGACCTACGAGAGCGAGGTGAAGCCCGCGCTGACCAAGCGCTTCGGCTACTCGACCCCGATGGCCGTGCCCACGCTGGAGAAGATCACCCTGAACATGGGCCTGGGCGAGGCGAAGCAGAACACCCAGATGCTCGAGGCCGCCACCGAGCAGCTCGCGACGATCGCCGGGCAGGCCCCGAGCGTGCGCCGCGCGAAGAAGTCGGTCGCCAACTTCAAGGTCCGAGAGGGCATGCCGGTCGGCGTCGCCGTGACGCTTCGGCGTGCCCGGATGTGGGAGTTCCTGGACCGGCTCAACTCCATCGCCGTCCCTCGGATTCGCGATTTCCGCGGCCTCAACGCCCGCTCGTTCGACGGTCGCGGCAACTACTCGATGGGTATCCGCGAGCAGATCATCTTCCCGGAGATCGACTACGACTCGATCGACGAGGTCCGCGGCCTGGACGTGACCATCACCACCACGGCCAAGACCGACGAGGAGGCGTTCGCGCTGCTCGACGGGCTCGGGATGCCGTTCGCGCAGGAGGGTCGTCCCGGGCAGGCCGACGTCGAGGAGGAGGAAGAGGAGGAGCGCCGCAAGGAGGAGGCCCGCGAGCGGGCCGAGGCCGAGGCGGCCGCCCTAGAGCAGCTCAAGGAGGAGAACCCCGATGCCTACGCCAAGCCCGAGGTGCCCGAGGAGGGCGAGGAGGGTGCGGACGGCGAGGGTGGCGGTGAGGCGAAGGCCGAGTCCGGCGAAGGCGCGGACTCGGAAGAGACTTCAAGCAAGGAAGAGGAGTAATGGCGAAGACATCACAAAGGGTTCGGCAGCGCCGCGAACCGAAATTCAAGACCCGCGGGTACCACCGTTGCCGCCGCTGCGGCAGGCCGCGCGCGTACTACCGCAAGTTCGGCCTCTGCCGGATCTGCCTGCGAGATGCCGCGCACAACGGTTACGTGCCCGGAATGACCAAGTCGAGCTGGTAGAGATGCTGACCGACCCGATCACCGATTACCTGAACCGGATCCGCAACGCGCTCCTCGCCGACCACGAGGACGTCGTGATCCCCGCCTCGCGCCTGAAGCGCGAGATGACCCGCATCCTCAAGGAGCAGGGCTACATCGCCGACTTCACGGTCGAGCCGGGACGCGTCGGCGAGGTGATCAAGGTCCGCCTCCGCTACACCGAGAATCGCGACCCGGTGATCAGCGGCATGGACCGCGTCTCCCGCCCGGGTCGGCGCCGCTACGTTCCCAAGGACGAGGTGCCGCGGGTGTTCGGAGGCATGGGCACCACGATCATGTCCACCTCGCGCGGCGTCATGACCGGCCACGAGGCCCGGCAGAGCGGCGTCGGCGGAGAGGTCGTCGCGCACGTCTGGTGAGCCACTGATGAGCCGAATCGGAAGAAAGCCAATCGAGATTCCCGAGGGCGTCGAGATCGACGTCAAGCCCGGCGCTGTCAGCGTCAAGGGCCCCAAGGGCGAGCTCAACCAGCACGTCGACACCGACATGAAGGTGGCGATCGACGACGGCACCCTCACCGTCGAGCGGCCCACCGACCGCGGAGAGCACCGTGCCCTGCACGGGCTCACGCGCAGCCTGATCGCGAACATGGTCGAGGGTGTCACCGACGGGTTCGAGAAGCGGCTGGAGATCCAGGGCGTCGGCTACCGGGCCAACCTGAAGGGCAAGAGCCTCGAGATGGCGCTTGGCTACTCGCACCCCGTTGCGATCGAGGCGCCCGAGGGCATCGAGTTCGAGGTCCCGCAGCCGACGGAGGTCGTGGTGCGGGGGATCGACAAGCAGCTGGTCGGAGAGACCGCGGCGCGCATCCGCAAGACGCGGCCGCCCGAGCCGTACAAGGGCAAGGGCGTCCGCTACGCAGGCGAGCACGTCGCCCGCAAGGTCGGGAAGAGGGCCTGATGACCGTCCTCACCAAGCCGCAGAAGAGGCTTCGCCGTCGCCGCCGGGTCCGCGCCCGGATCCGCGGCAGCGCGGAGCGACCCCGCCTGTCCGTCTACCGCTCGAATCGCGGCGTCTTCGCGCAGCTGATCGACGACGACGCCGGCCGCACGATCGCCTCCGCCTCATGGACCGAGGACGAGCTCCGCAAGCTCGGTTCGATGGAGCAGGCGAAGCGGGCCGGCGAGCTGCTCGCCGAGCGGGCCAAGGGCGCCGGGGTCGAGACCTGCGTCTTCGACCGCGGCGGCTACCGCTTTCACGGCCGCGTTGCGGCGATCGCCGAGGGCGCTCGTGAGGGAGGCCTCCGGTTCTGATGGCCGCTTATGCAAACCCGCTACCTTCGTCCGTCCGATGGCTGTAGAGAGCGTTTCACCCAAGGGTCTCGACCTGCAGGAGCGGGTGATCGAGATCAACCGCGTCGCCAAGGTGGTCAAGGGCGGCCGGCGCTTCTCGTTCACCGCCCTGGTCGCGGTCGGCGACGAGGACTCCGTGGTCGGCATCGGCTACGGCAAGGCCCGTGAGGTCCCGCTGGCGATCCAGAAGGCTGTCGAGGACGCCCGCAAGAACCTGATCCGCGTTCCGAAGTACGGGCAGACGATCACCCATCGCGTGATCGGCCGCTTCGGCGCGGGCCACGTCGTCCTCCGCCCGGCGAGCCCCGGTACCGGCGTCATCGCCGGCGGCGGCGTTCGCGCGGTGCTGGAGCTCGGGGGCGTTCGCGACGTGCTCACCAAGAGCATCGGGACCCAGAACCCGATCAACCTGGTGAAGGCGACCATGGCGGGCCTGGAGAGCCTCCGCAGGCCCGAGGACGTCGCCAAGCTGCGCGGCATCTCGATCCGCGAGGTGCTCGGCGTCGGCAACGGACCCGCCGCGGAGGCGAAGGGCAACGGCGCGGCCGAGGAGAAGGCCGAGACACCGGAGCCCGTTACGCCTGAGGCGGTCGCCGAGGAGACATCCGATGGCTGACGTCGCCCTGAAGCAGGTCCGATCTTCAAATGGCGCCTCCGGGGTACAGCGCGACACCCTGCGCTCGCTCAACCTCGGCCGCATCGGCAGGGAGGCGAAGCACGCCGACACGCCGCAGCTGCGCGGAATGATCCGCACCGTCAGCCACCTGGTGGAGGTTGACGGTGGCTGACGAGAAGAAGAAGGCCGATCAGGTCGGCCTGCACTCGCTGAAGCCCGCTCCGGGCTCCCGCCGGCCGCGCAAGCGGCTTGGGCGCGGCCCCGGCACCGGGCACGGAAAGACATCCGGTCGCGGCCACAAGGGCGCCGGCGCCCGCTCGGGCAGCAAGCGGAAGGTCGCCTACGAGGGCGGTCAGAACCCGATCCACATGCGGATGCGGAAGCTGCGCGGCCCGAACAAGAAGATGTCGATGCCCTTCGAGAAGTTCCGGACGAGGACGCAGCCGGTCAACCTCTCCGACCTCGACTCCCGCTTCAAGGCCAACGACGAGGTGACGCCCGAGTCCCTGCGCGAGGCCGGCCTGGCGAAGCGCCGCGACCCGGTCAAGGTCCTCGCCCGGGGCGATATCTCGAAGAAGCTGACGGTCAAGGCGCACGCGTTCAGCGCCCAGGCCAAGGAGAAGATCGAGGCGGCAGGCGGGACCTGCGAAGTTATCTAGATGCTCCAGACGATTCTCAACGCCTTCACCGTCCAGGAGATCCGCAAGAAGCTGATCTTCACCGCGGGGATTCTGGCGCTCTACCGCCTCGGCGCCTACATCCCGTCGCCCGGCGTCGACGCCCAGGCGATCCAGGACGGCGTCAACGGCGTCGGGGGCTCGAACATCCTCGGCTTCCTCAACCTCTTCTCCGGCGGAAGCCTCTCCCGGCTCTCCCTCTTCGCGCTGGGGATCATGCCCTACATCACGGCGTCGATCATCCTGCAGCTCCTGACGGTGGTCGTGCCCGCGCTGGAGCGCCTCCAGAAGGAGGGAGAGGTCGGCCAGCAGAAGATCACGCAGTACACGCGCTACCTGACGGTCGTCCTGGCCTTCGCCCAGTCGCTCGGCTTCGTCTTCCTGTTCACCTCCGGCAGCAGCAACATCATCGGCGAGCGCACCTTCCCGAAGGTCTTCCTGATCGTGGTGACCCTGACCGCGGGCTGCACCGTCCTGATGTGGATGGGGGAGCTGATCACCCAGCGCGGCATCGGCAACGGGATCTCGCTGATGATCTTCGCCTCGATCGTTTCCCGCATCCCGAGCGGCATCGAGAAATGGTGGAACAACCCCGATCAGGTCTTCGTCGTGATGATGCCGTTCATCGCGCTGGCGGTGATCGTCGCCATCGTCTTCGTCCAGGAGGGCCAGCGCCGGATCCCGGTGCAGTACGCGAAACGAGTGGTCGGCCGCCGAATGACATCGGGCGGGTCGACGTACCTGCCGTTACGCGTGAACATGGCCGGCGTCATCCCCGTGATCTTCGCCGCCTCGATCATGGCGTTCCCGCCGACCATCGGCCAGCTCATCAACACTCCCGCGGCACTCGACTTCGCCGCCTTCTTCAGCCCCAACAGCTGGCACTACGTGGTGGGCGAGGTCTTCTTCATCATCATCTTCACCTACTTCTATACGGCGGTCACGTTCAACCCGGTGGACCAGGCGGACAACCTGAAGAAATACGGCGGGTTCATCCCCGGGGTACGGCCCGGGCGACCTACCGCCGAATACCTGGACCGGATCCTGTCCAGGCTCACCTTCCCCGGCGCCCTCTACCTGGGCGCGGTCGCGGCGTTGCCGACCATCCTGATCAGCCAGACGTCGGCCAACTTCTTCTTCGGCGGGACCTCCATCCTGATCGTCGTGGGTGTCGCCCTCGACACCGTGAAGCAGCTGGAGGCCCAGTTGATGATGCGCAACTACGAAGGCTTCCTGAAGTAGGAACAGGCGCCGCGAACCGCCCGCCAGCGCCGCGGGCACACAGAGATCCCCGATGCCAGAGCTCAATCTCATCCTCCTCGGACCCCCGGGCTCCGGCAAGGGAACGCAGGGCGAGCGCCTGCAGGAGGACTTCCGGCTCCCGTACTACGCGACCGGTGACATCCTGCGCGCCGCCGTGAAGGAGGGCACCGAGGTCGGAAAGCAGGCCAAGGAGTTCATGGACCGGGGCGACCTGGTCCCGGACGAGGTGATCATCGGCGTGATCGCCGAACGCCTTCAGGGCGCGGAGGCGGCCGACGGATTCATCCTCGACGGCTTCCCCCGCACGGTTCCGCAGGCCGAGGCCCTCGACACGAAGATGAAGGAGCTCGGGCGCGAGCTCACGGCCGCGATCCTGATCGACGTCCCCGAAGACGAGGTCGTGAAGCGGCTCGGCGGGCGCCGAACCTGCGAGGAGAACCCGAGCCACATCTACCACGTCGATTTCGATCCACCGAAGGAGGACGGTGTCTGCGACATCGACGGCGCCAAGCTGATCGTCCGAGACGACGACAAGCCCGACGTGATCAAGAACCGCCTCAGCCAGTACCGGGAGAAGACCGAGCCACTGATCTCCTACTACGAAGACCATGGCATTCTCAGCCAGGTGAATGGCGGGCAGTCGCCTGACCAGGTGGAGGAGAGCATCCACGGAATCCTCGCCACGCTGCGCCGTGAGGAAGAGGAGGGGATGTGAGACCGGCATGTTCCGCGGCATGATCATCCGCAAGACGTCCGAACAGATCGACGCGATGGCCGAGGCCGGCAGGATCCAGGCCCGCTGTCTGCGAATGCTGCGTTCCAAGGCCCGCCCCGGCGTCACCACCAAGGAGCTCGACGAGGCCGCCGAGAAGTTCATCCGCTCCCAGGGCGCTGTCCCCTCTTTCAAGGGATACCGGGGCTTCCCCGGCTCGATCTGCACGTCGCCCAACTCGATGGTCGTCCACGGCATCCCGGGCCCCTATGAGCTGCGCCGCGGGGACATCCTCTCTATCGACGTGGGCGTGACCTACGAGGGATGGGTCGCCGATGCGGCGATCACCGTCGCCGTGGGGGAGGAGCCGGCGGGCGCCCAGCCGCTGCTCACCGCCACCAAGGACGCGCTCTTCGAGGGCATCGCGCAGGCGGTGCCGGGCAACCACCTGAGCGATATCTCGCACGCAGTCCAGCAGCGGGTGGAGCGTGACGGGCTATCGATCATCAGGACGCTCGTCGGCCACGGCGTGGGACGCGACATGCACGAGGACCCGCAGATCCCGAACTTCGGAGATCCCGGCAGGGGGCCGGAGCTGGAGATCGGCATGGTGTTCGCGATCGAGCCGATGGTCAACGCAGGCGGCCCCGATGTCCGCATGGGCTCGGACGGCTGGGCCGTCTACTCGGCTGACGACTCGCTCGCGGCCCACTTCGAGTTCACGGTCGCGATCACCGAGGATGGCCCGCGCGTCCTCACGCCTTGGCATCTCGACTGACCGGTTTCGCCATCAGATCGCGGCCGCTGGCCGCTAGCCGCCGATGATCTTCGCCTTCTGGGCCGCGAACTCCTCGTCGGTGAGAGCGCCGCTCGCGTGCAGCTGGGCGAGCTTCTCGAGCTGCGCCGTCGAGTCGCCGCCGCCGGCGGCGGGCTGCCCGGGCATCTGACCCATCTGCTGGATCGGTACGCCGCCGATCTGAATGTTCGGCATTGCGGGGGTGTCTCCGACCAACTCCTTCGCGAGTGCATTGCTGGCGTCGTCCTTGGCGATCTGGAAACGGGTCGGCTGGCCACCCGCTCCCGCCTGGGCCTGCATCTGGGCGGCGGCCGCCAGGTACTTGTTCTTGGAGTCGTCGAGGGGCAGATAGAGCGTGATCCCCTGGCGATCCTCCGGGACGCCGGACACGGCGTTGATCGTGTTGTCGCCCATGCGGGCGGAGACGTTGGCGCGATCCCAGGACTTGAGCACCTTGCCCGGGACCAGCTCGCCCTTCTTCTCCTTCTCCTCGAGGGCGACCACCTGGCTCGAGGTCACCGCCAGGATGAAGTTCCCGGGCAGGCCGGAGCTCTCAAGGCCCTTCGCCATGTTGCCGACGCTCGGCATCATCCCGCGCCCGAGCTTGGTGCCGAACTTCGCCATTCCTCGCGTGGCACCGCCGACGCCGGCGGCCTTCATCTGCTGGTCCTGCGAAACCGCCTCGCAGTGCGCGGCCGCGATCACCGAGTCGTTCAGGGCCTCCGTCGCGACACCCATCGCCTGCTGGTTCACCTGTTCTGCAGACAAGCCCATGCAGTCTCCTTCTCCTCGTGCTGAATCCCCAGAGAACTTCTCCCTGGCCGTACCCTATCCACGAGGAGGCGGAGGCGACCGGCTAGTCGCCGCGCATCTCCGCCAGCGTGGCCGAGGGGTTGGCGCGCACCCGCGCCCGCTGGGCGCGGAAGTGGACAGCCTCGTAGGCGATCAGGAGGACCAATACGACGGCAACGGCAGCCAGTGCCGCCAGCGAGTCCGCGCCGAGGGCGAGCGGGATCAGCGCGAGCAGAGCGAGGGCGGCCAGGGCGCGGTGCGGGCTGAAGGTGCCCAGGGTCCGAAGACGAAAGCCGATGTGGCCCGCGAGATAGAGGGCGGTGCCGCCGCAGAGGGCGATCGCGGGCACCGTGTCGAGCGGGTCGTGCACGTGGGCCAGCGTCTCCCGCAGGCCCACCGCGAGCAGCACGATCCCGGCGATCATCGGGAAGTGCAGGTAGCTGTAGGCGTCGCGCGCCAGCGGTGCCTGCTCGCCGGGCGGCGCTTCGATCAGCCGCCGCTCGGCGACGATCGCGACGATGTCGAAGTAGGCCCACCAAAGAGCGGCGACCGCTGTGATGCCGAGGAGCGCCGCGACCACCTCCCCGCCGTTGAGCACGAAGTTCATCTCGGCCCCCGTTGCGAGCACGGACTCCCCCAGGGCGATCATCACGATCAGGCCATAGCGCTCGGCGAAGTGCCCGGGCTGGAGGTGGAACTCCTCGCTGCCGAAGAGGAGCGGGGTGGACCAGTCGATCAGGATCGCCAGGATCCAGACCGACGTCCGCGCTCCGCCGTCGAGAGCGCCCGCGACGATCAGTAGCGCCGAGCCGAGCAGCAGGCCGGGTGCGAGCTTGAGGATGGCCTCGAGGTTGTAGTCGTCGCCCTCATCGCGCGTGTTCCTCACATAGAGGAAGAGCTGCATCGCGCGCACGAAGAAGTAGGCGCAGCCGAACAGCAGGCCGCGATCGCCGAACGCCTCCGGGATGCTCAGCGAGACGACCACCATCCCGCCCATCGCGGCGAACATGCAGAGCCGATTGACGTTCTCGTCCGGATCGATCGTGTTCGTCAGCCATCCGTAGGCGGCCCACGCCCACCAGACGGCCGCCAGAATCAGGATGCCCTCGCCGAGCCCGGTCCAGTCGCCCTGGTGGGCCACGCTCGAGGTCACCTGGGTGAACGAGAGGACGAAGACCAGGTCGAAGAAGAGCTCGAGCGGCGTGACGCGCTCCTCCACTTTCATCGGCGGCTTCTACCACAACCAGGCACGGCTACCGCACGCACGCTGCTATCCTTTCGTGCGTCGGTTCACGCCTGCGTGGCCGACGTTTTTCACGCCTGTAGGCCCGACTCCTGGGGCCGGCGGGCCTACTCCCAGCAAGATACGACCCCGTGAAAGAAGGGGAATGAAGGTACGAGCGTCTGTAAAGCCGATGTGTGAGAAGTGCAAGGTGATCCGCCGTGGCGGAGCCGTTCTCGTGATCTGTCCCAACCCTCGCCACAAGCAGAGGCAGGGCTAGATGGCGCGGATCGCGGGAGTCAACCTCCCGATCAACAAGCGGGCCGAGATCGGCCTCACCTACGTCTTCGGCATCGGCCGTTCGACCGCCAACGAGATCCTCAAGGAGACCGGGGTCGACCCGAACACCCAGGTCAAGGATCTGACCGAGGACGAGATCATCAAGCTTCGAGACGCCGTCGAGAACCACGAGGTCGAGGGCGATCTGCGCCGGGAGCGCTCACAGAACGTCAAGCGCCTGCAGGAGATCGGCTCCTACCGGGGACTCCGCCATCGCCGCGGGCTCCCGGTTCGGGGCCAGCGCACCAAGACCAACGCGCGCGGCCGCAAGGGCCCGCGCCGGATGAGCGTTGCGGGCCGCAAGAAGGCCCCGCAGCCCAAGTGATCCGGGGAGGAACACGCTAGATGGCAGCTCCGAAGAAGGGTCGCGCTCGCCGCAAGGTCCGCAAGAACGTCACCTACGGCCAGGCCCACATCAAGACTTCGTTCAACAACACCATCGTCACCCTGACCGATCCCGAGGGCAACGTGATCGCCTGGGAGTCCGCCGGCTCGGCCGGGTTCAAGGGCTCCCGCAAGTCGACTCCGTTCGCCGCTCAGGTCACTGCCGACGCGGCCGCCAAGAAGGGCATGGAGCACGGCCTCGAGAAGGTCGAGGTCTACGCGAAGGGCGCAGGGTCCGGCCGCGAGACCGCCATTCGGTCCCTGCAGGCCGCGGGCCTCGACGTGACGACGGTGAAGGACGTGACTCCACAGGCTCACAACGGCTGCCGCCCCCGCAAGCGGAGGCGCGTCTGATGGCTCGCGACACCGGAGCGCAGTGCAAGCAGTGCCGCCGCGAGGGGCAGAAGCTGTTCCTCAAGGGCTCGCGCTGCTTCACCGACAAGTGTGGCGTCGAGCGCCGCTCCTATCCGCCGGGCGAGCACGGCCGAGGCCGCATGCGGCAGTCCGAGTACCGGGCGCAGCTCCGCGAAAAGCAGAAGGCGAAGCGCTACTACCAGGTGCTCGAGAAGCAGTTCGCGACTTACTACGACAGGGCGAGCCGGCAGGAGGGCGTCACCGGAGAGAACCTGCTGCGCCTGCTGGAGTGCCGCCTGGACAACGTCCTGGTGCGCCTCGGCTTCGCGGCCTCCCGCCGCCAGGCCCGCCAGCTGGTCAGCCATGGCCACTGGACAGTGAACGGCCGCCGTGTCGACATCCCGAGCTACCAGGTGAAGCCGGACGACGTGATCACCATCAAGTCGAGCAGCACAGCCAACGACGTGGTGCGAAACGCCACTGAGCTCACCTCCGGAGTGCCGGCCTGGCTGCAGGCCGACTACGACTCACTCAATGCCAAGGTGCTGAGGCTCCCTGAGAGGAGCGAGATTTCAGCGCCGGTCGAGGAACAGCTCATCGTCGAGCTGTACTCGAAGTAACCCCCCAGAGAAGGAAGTAGATACCTGATGGAAGCCATGATCACCCTGCCAGATTTCCAAATCCCGAAGATCGCGGGAGAGGATGCCGAGGACAACAAGGGCACCTTCACCATCGAGCCGCTTGACAAGGGCTTCGGCTACACGTTCGGCAACAGCCTCCGCCGCGTGCTGCTCTCCTCCCTCGGCGGCGCCGCGATCACGAGCGTTCGCATCGAGGGCGTGGCTCACGAGTTCTCGACCATTCCGGGCCTGAAGGAGGACGTCACCGATCTGGTCCTCAACCTCAAGGACGTCGTCGTGCGGATGCACACGGACGCCGATGAGGTGGAGACGCCGCTGGTCGCCACCGGCCCCGGTGAGGTCAAGGCCAAGGACATCGACCTGCCCGCGGGCGTCGAGATCCTCAATCCCGAGGCGCCGATTGCCACTCTCGAGAAGAAGACCAAGCTCGAGATGTACCTGACGATCGGTCGCGGTCGCGGCTACTCGCCCGCTGACGAGAACAAGTCCGATGACAAGCCGATCGGCGTGATTCCGATCGACGCGATCTTCTCGCCGATCCGGCGCGCGGCCTATTCGGTCGACTCCGCCCGAGTTGGGCAGCGGACCGACTTCGACAAGCTCACCCTCGAGGTCGAGACCGACGGTTCGATCGAGCCGGGCGCCGCACTCCGGGAGGCGGCCGAGATCCTGATCAAGAGCCTGGCGATCTTCACCACCGCCGACCGCGTGGACGAGCTGCGGGGCGAGGGCGCGATCGTCGCGTCGGATGGCGGCGGAGGCGGCGGCGACGCCGCGGCCGTTCCGGGCGCCGACGGGCTCGACGAGATCCTGATCGAGGAGCTCGAGCTGGGCGTTCGCTCCTACAACTGCCTGAAGCGCGCCGGCATCCAGACCGTCGGTGAGCTCGTTCGGAAGTCGGAGTCGGAGCTCAACGCGATCCCGAACTTCGGTCGCAAGTCGATCGAAGAGGTCCAGGAGACCCTGCGCGCACGCGGCCTCTCGCTGCGGGCGGACTAGGGCAACTAGAGTTCCCCGCCGGAGCGGATAATTGAGGCACCAGCGCAAAAGGGCAAAGCTGAGCCGGGACGCGGCTCACCGTGACTCGATGCTTCGCACGATGTCGAAGCAGCTGATCCAGCACGAGCGGATCCGGACCACTCAGCCGAAGGCGAAGGCGCTGAAGCCCGAGTTCGAGAAGCTGATCACGCTCGCCAAGAAGGGCGATCTACACGCCCGCAGGCAGGCGCTCTCGGAGCTTCACAACGACAAGTTCGCCGTGCACAAGCTGTTCGAGGAGCTGGCGCCGCGCTACGCCCAGCGCCCCGGCGGCTACACCAGGATCGTCAAGCTCGGCCCGCGTCGCAGCGACTCGGCCGAGATGGTCTTCCTCGAGCTGGTCTAACGGCCAGTCTTGAAGCTGGAGCCCGAGCCGCGGCGGTTCGGGCCCAGCGCGAACATCAGCGCGAACGTGAAGGCCACGATCACGCCGAGCACGACCCACTGCGCCCAGTTCTCGATCGTCGAGAGCGCCACGACGCAGAGCACGATTCCAACGATCAGCGCGATGATGCTGTAGATCGCGGAGCCCTTCTCTGACCCACGGCGGATCCCCTCTCCGCCTGCCAGCAGGTCGCTGCGCTCATATTGCGAGCGCTGGGTGATATCGGTGTTCGCCATTCTCTCCTCCTCCGCTGTTCGGCCGAACCCTACGCGGGCCGCCGATGCTGCTCCGTGAACCTGGTCACAGCGATCATCCGCCCCGCCGGTGGGGGTTGACGGCGATCATGAAGCCGATCACCGTCACGACGATCACCGCAAGCACCACCCACTGAGACCAGTTGTCGATCGAGTTGACGGCGATCGCGGCACCGATGATGCCGAGCACGATCGCCTGGGAGTCCGCCGGCTCGGCCGGGTTCAAGGGCTCCCGCAAGTCGACTCCGTTCGCCGCTCAGGTCACTGCCGACGCGGCCGCCAAGAAGGGCATGGAGCACGGCCTCGAGAAGGTCGAGGTCTACGCGAAGGGCGCAGGCTCCGGCCGCGAGACCGCCATTCGGTCCCTGCAGGCCGCGGGCCTCGACGTGACGACGGTGAAGGACGTGACTCCACAGGCTCACAACGGCTGCCGCCCCCGCAAGCGGAGGCGCGTCTGATGGCTCGCGACACCGGAGCGCAGTGCAAGCAGTGCCGCCGCGAGGGGCAGAAGCTGTTCCTCAAGGGCTCGCGCTGCTTCACCGACAAGTGTGGCGTCGAGCGCCGCTCCTATCCGCCGGGCGAGCACGGCCGAGGCCGCATGCGGCAGTCCGAGTACCGGGCGCAGCTCCGCGAAAAGCAGAAGGCGAAGCGCTACTACCAGGTGCTCGAGAAGCAGTTCGCGACTTACTACGACAGGGCGAGCCGGCAGGAGGGCGTCACCGGAGAGAACCTGCTGCGCCTGCTGGAGTGCCGCCTGGACAACGTCCTGGTGCGCCTCGGCTTCGCGGCCTCCCGCCGCCAGGCCCGCCAGCTGGTCAGCCATGGCCACTGGACAGTGAACGGCCGCCGTGTCGACATCCCGAGCTACCAGGTGAAGCCGGACGACGTGATCACCATCAAGTCGAGCAGCACAGCCAACGACGTGGTGCGAAACGCCACCGAGCTCACCTCCGGAGTGCCGGCCTGGCTGCAGGCCGACTACGACTCACTCAATGCCAAGGTGCTGAGGCTCCCTGAGAGGAGCGAGATTTCAGCGCCGGTCGAGGAACAGCTCATCGTCGAGCTGTACTCGAAGTAACCCCCCAGAGAAGGAAGTAGATACCTGATGGAAGCCATGATCACCCTGCCAGATTTCCAAATCCCGAAGATCGCGGGAGAGGATGCCGAGGACAACAAGGGCACCTTCACCATCGAGCCGCTCGACAAGGGCTTCGGCTACACGTTCGGCAACAGCCTCCGCCGCGTGCTGCTCTCCTCCCTCGGCGGCGCCGCGATCACGAGCGTTCGCATCGAGGGCGTGGCTCACGAGTTCTCGACCATTCCGGGCCTGAAGGAGGACGTCACCGATCTGGTCCTCAACCTCAAGGACGTCGTCGTGCGGATGCACACCGACGCCGATGAGGTGGAGACGCCGCTGGTCGCCACCGGCCCCGGTGAGGTCAAGGCCAAGGACATCGACCTGCCCGCGGGCGTCGAGATCCTCAATCCCGAGGCGCCGATTGCCACTCTCGAGAAGAAGACCAAGCTCGAGATGTACCTGACGATCGGTCGCGGTCGCGGCTACTCGCCCGCTGACGAGAACAAGTCCGACGACAAGCCGATCGGCGTGATTCCGATCGACGCGATCTTCTCGCCGATCCGCCGCGCGGCCTATTCGGTCGACTCCGCCCGAGTTGGGCAGCGGACCGACTTCGACAAGCTCACCCTCGAGGTCGAGACCGACGGCTCGATCGAGCCGGGCGCCGCACTCCGCGAGGCGGCCGAGATCCTGATCAAGAGCCTGGCGATCTTCACCACCGCCGACCGCGTGGACGAGCTGCGGGGCGAGGGCGCGATCGTCGCGTCGGATGGCGGCGGAGGCGGCGGCGACGCCGCGGCCGTTCCGGGCGCCGACGGGCTCGACGAGATCCTGATCGAGGAGCTCGAGCTGGGCGTTCGCTCCTACAACTGCCTGAAGCGCGCCGGCATCCAGACCGTCGGCGAGCTCGTTCGGAAGTCGGAGTCGGAGCTCAACGCGATCCCGAACTTCGGTCGCAAGTCGATCGAAGAGGTCCAGGAGACCCTGCGCGCACGCGGCCTCTCGCTGCGGGCGGACTAGGGCAACTAGAGTTCCCCGCCGGAGCGACGATAATTGAGGCACCAGCGCAAAAGGGCAAAGCTGAGCCGGGACGCGGCTCACCGTGACTCGATGCTTCGCACGATGTCGAAGCAGCTGATCCAGCACGAGCGGATCCGGACCACTCAGCCGAAGGCGAAGGCGCTGAAGCCCGAGTTCGAGAAGCTGATCACGCTCGCCAAGAAGGGCGATCTGCACGCCCGCAGGCAGGCGCTCTCGGAGCTTCACAACGACAAGTTCGCCGTGCACAAGCTGTTCGAGGAGCTGGCGCCGCGCTACGCCCAGCGCCCCGGCGGCTACACGCAGGATCGTCAAGCTCGGCCCGCGTCGCAGCGACTCGGCCGAGATGGTCTTCCTCGAGCTGGTCTAACGGCCAGTCTTGAAGCTGGAGCCCGAGCCGCGGCGGTTCGGGCCCAGCGCGAACATCAGCGCGAACGTGAAGGCCACGATCACGCCGAGCACGACCCACTGCGCCCAGTTCTCGATCGTCGAGAGCGCCACGACGCAGAGCACGATTCCAACGATCAGCGCGATCACGCTGTAGATCGCGGAGCCCTTCTCTGACCCACGGCGGATCCCCTCTCCGCCTGCCAGCAGGTCGCTGCGCTCATATTGCGAGCGCTGGGTGATATCGGTGTTCGCCATTCTCTCCTCCTCCGCTGTTCGGCCGAACCCTACGCGGGCCGCCGATGCTGCTCCGTGAACCTGGTCACAGCCGATCATCCGCCCCGCCGGTGGGGGTTGACGGCGATCATGAAGCCGATCACCGTCACGACGATCACCGCAAGCACCACCCACTGAGACCAGTTGTCGATCGAGTTGACGGCGATCGCGGCACCGATGATGCCGAGCACGATCGCGAT
>CAVTPZ010000020.1:0-6925 GCA_963736685.1 uncultured Solirubrobacterales bacterium | reverse complement strand
ACCGCGAGGCTCTCGAAGCCGCGGGGATCGAGAGCTTCGCCATCAAGCGGCCACAAGCGGCCGCCCGGCATAAGTCGCTTCCGGGGCTTTCGCCCTTCGCTCCAATGGAGCAGCGGCCTGGGCGGCCGCTTACCAGCGGTAGTGGGCGAAGGCCTTGTTGGCCTGTGCCATGCGGTAGATGTCGTCCTTGCGCTTCCAGGCGTTGCCCTGCTGCTTGGACGCATCCAGGATCTCGTTGGCCAGGCGCTCGGCCATCGACTTCTCGCCCCTTGCCCTGGCGAACTCGACGAGCCAGCGGACGGCGAGCGTGCGGGCCCGGCGGGCGGGCACCTCGACCGGCACCTGATAGGTGGCGCCGCCGACGCGGCGTGAGCGAACCTCGAGCACCGGTGTCAGCTGCTTGATCGCGCCCTCGAGCTCCTCCACCGGGTTGTTGCCGGTGCGCTCACCGACGAGGGCGAGGGCGTCGTACGTGATCGTCTCGGCGACCGACTTCTTGCCGTCGCTCATCACCTTGTTGATCAGCTGCTGGACGATGCGGCTCCGGTAGACGGAATCGGGCTCGAGCAGGCGGATGGTGGCCTGGTTCCGGCGCGGCATCTACGAAGCCTTGACGCCGTACAGCGAACGGCCCTGCTTGCGGTCCGAGACGCCGGCCGCGTCCAGAGCCCCGCGGACGACCTTGTAGCGAACGCCCGGCAGGTCCTTGACCCGACCGCCTCTGACGAGGACGACGGAGTGCTCCTGCAGGTTGTGGCCCTCGCCCGGGATGTAGCTCGTCACCTCGAGCCCGTTTGTCAGGCGAACCCTGGCGATCTTCCGAAGCGCCGAGTTCGGCTTCTTCGGGGTAACCGTCGCGACGCGCGTGCAGACGCCACGCCGCTGCGGGGCGGCGACGCGCTTCTTGCGACCCTGGCCCGACTTCAGGCCCGGCGTCGACATCTTCTTCTTCTTGTGGGTTCGTCCCTTGCGGACGAGCTGATTGGTGTTGGGCATCGGGCGAGCATGGTAGCCAAATACCCTTCTCGCGCATGCCCGACGTTCCGAAGAGGACAAAGAGCGATGCGCCACTGCTCGCCGTGGATATCGATGGCGTCATCAGCCTGTTCGGATTCGACCAACCGGTGGAGCCCGGCCGCAGGGGGGCCGACGCTCCCGGGGAGTTCCACCTGATCGACGGGATGCTCCACTGCATTGCGCTCGAGACCGGTCCGCGGCTGGAGCGCCTCTCGAAGACCTACGAGCTGATCTGGGCGAGCGGCTGGGAGGACCGCGCCAATGACCACCTTCCGAAGATCCTCGGCATGCCCCCGCTCCCCTACCTGACCTTCGACGGGCACGCTCGGTTCGGCACCGCCCACTGGAAGCTGGCGGCACTCGAGGACTACTCAGGCTCACGGCCCCTGGCCTGGATCGACGACAGCCTCGACGACAGCTGCTACGAGTGGTCCGAGAAGCGCTCGGCCCCCACCCTGCTCGTTCCGACCGAGTCCGCCGTCGGACTCCTGGACCTCCATGTCGACGTCATCGAGGGCTGGGCCAGGGACGGCTTCGACGCATCCGATCGGGGGTAGACTCGGCGCGATGGGAGAGGTGGTGCCGATCATCTTCTTGGCCGTGATCCTGAAGATCCCGGTCCTCTACGGCATGTGGCTGATCTACTGGGCCGTCAAGGCCGAGCCCGAGCTCGAGGACCTGCCGGACGAAGCAGACGATCACAGCTTCCGCCGCTTCCGCCGCAGCCCGACGAAGCCGAAGTCACCACGCCGAGGCCCCCACGGAGGCTCAGCGAAGGCAAAGCCGGACTGCCCGCCAGGAGGCCGCAAGAGAACACCGGTGATCCAGCCGCGCCTGGCCCCCGGCACAGCGGCGCACGAACGCCGAGAGCACACGCCGGCCGGCAGCTAGCCGGGCACTGAAAGCAACCAAGGAGGGAGCCGTCAGCCCCCAGCGTTTGTCGGGCGGGTGGCGCGGAATCTCAGCCGGGGTGAGATGCCTCGATCCCCGGTGAAATTCCGCGACAGGATCCGCCCGCCTAACGGTTGGTGTTGAGCAGTTAAGAGCTCTCGGACTCGGACTTCTCGGCCTCAGCCGGAGCCCCAGGGGTCTCGATCTCGGAAGCCAGCTCCTCGAGCTCCTCCGCGAACGAAGGCCCGAATCCCTCGAGCGACGACCCGCTCCCCTCGCCGTCGCCGGCGAGGTCGAGCTCCTTGGCCAGCTCCTCCTCGGAGAACTCCTCCACCGGAGGCTGGGCCGGCTCCACCGGCTCGATCTGCAGCGAGCGGTAGTGCTTGAGCCCCGTGGCCGCCGGGATCAGCTTCCCGATGATCACGTTCTCCTTCAGTCCCATGAGGCGATCCCGCTTGCCCTCGAGGGCAGCGTCGGTGAGCACCTTCGTGGTCTCCTGGAAGGAGGCGGCTGAGAGGAAGGACTCGGTGGCGAGGGACGCCTTGGTGATCCCGAGGATGACCTCCTCGGCCTTCGCCGGCGTCTTCGTCTTCTTGCCCTTGAACTTCTCGTTGATCGCGTCGAAGACCAGGCGGTCCTCCAGCTGACCGGGCAGCAGCTCGGTCGAGCCCTTTGACTCCACCCGCACCTTCTTCAGCATCTGGCGAACGATCAGCTCGATGTGCTTGTCGTTGATGTCGACGCCCTGGGTCCGGTAGACGCGCTGCACCTCGGCCACGATGTAGACCTCGGTGTCCGTGCGGCCCTTGATCTCGAGGATCTCCGCCGGGTAGAGCGACCCCTCGTTGAGCTGGTCGCCACGCTCGACGCGCTTGCCGGGCTCCACCAGGATGTTGGTTCGGGGCGGGAACGACTCTGCGTATTCCTCACCCTTGTCGTCGGTGATCGTCAGCTTGACCGCCTTGTCGGTCTCCTCGACCGTCACCTTGCCGGCGACCTCGGCGAGCTTCGCCAGGCCCTTCGGCTTGCGAGCCTCGAAGAGCTCGACGACACGAGGCAGACCCTGCGTGATGTCCAGGCCGGCGACACCGCCGGTGTGGAAGGTCCGCATGGTGAGCTGCGTGCCCGGCTCGCCGATCGACTGGGCGGCGATGATGCCGACGGCGTCCCCGATCTCCACCGGGAAGCCGGTCGCGGGCATGACCCCGTAGCACTGTCGGCAGACCCCGGACTCGGCCTCGCACTTGAGCACCGAGCGGACCGGGACGGTCACGTCGTCATCTTCCTTGAAGCCCTCGGCGATATCGTGGACCTCGGGCCAGTCGATCTGCTGGTTTCGCTTGAGCAACTCCCGGCCGCGCTTGGTCGCGAACTTCTTCGCGGCCATTCGCCCGATCAGATTCGGGTTGAGCTCGCCGTCGTCGCGGTAGAGCGGCATCTCGATGTGGTCCTTGGACTTGCAGTCGTCCAGACGCACGATCACGTCCTGTGAGACGTCGACCAGACGCCGGGTCAGATACCCCGAGTCCGCGGTGCGGAGCGCCGTATCGGCCAGCCCCTTTCGCGCGCCGTGGGTCGAGATGAAGTACTCGAGGACCGAGAGGCCCTCCATGAAGTTGGCCTTGATCGGCCGCTCGATGATCTCGCCCTTCGGATTGGCCATCAGGCCTCGCATGCCGGCCAGCTGGCGAATCTGCTTGAACGAGCCACGTGCACCCGAGTTGGCCATCATGAAGATCGGGTTCAGCTCGTCGAGGTTGCGCTCCATGGCCTGCCCGACCTCCTCGGTGGCGCTGTCCCACTGGGAGGTGACGGCCTCCTTGCGCTCCTCGGCCGTGATGTAGCCCTCGTCGTACTGGCCCATGATCTCCTCGGTCTTCGACTCGTAGCGCTCGAGGATCTCCTCCTTGTCGGGAGGCGCGACCACGTCGTTCTTGGAGATCGTGATCCCGGCCTCACTGGCGAAGTGGAAGCCGAGGTCCTTGAATGAGTCGAGCACCAGCGAGACCGCCGGGGCCCCGTAGTTCTCCACCAGCTGGCTGACGATGTCGTTGACATCCTTCTTCTTCAGCGAGTGGTTGACGTACTCGTACCGGTCCGGGTCGTACTCGTCGCCCAGCGCATCGGCGATCGCCCGCTCGACGCGGTCGTTGTAGATGATCCGCCCGACCGTGGTCAGGAAGTGCTCGTGACCGGGCCGGCGGTACTCCGCGTAGTCATGCAACTGGACGATGCCGTTCTCGTAGGCGAGCTCGGCCTCCTGGGCCGTCCTGAACGGATGCGGCTTCTGGTCGAGCTCCGCGGAGTCGAGCTGCTCGACGTCATCGCCCGCGTAGGTCAGGTAGTAGAGCCCGAGGACCATGTCCTGGGTCGGCGTGGCCAGCGGCGCACCATGCGCCGGCGAGAGGATGTTGTTGGAGGAGAGCATCAGGATGCGCGCCTCCGCCTGGGCCTCCGCCGAGAGCGGCAGGTGCACGGCCATCTGATCGCCGTCGAAGTCGGCGTTGAACGCGTGACAGACGAGCGGATGGACCTGGATCGCCTTGCCCTCGACCAGCACCGGCTCGAACGCCTGGATGCCCAGGCGGTGGAGCGTCGGCGCGCGGTTGAGGAGCACCGGGTGCTCGTAGATGACCTCCTCGAGCACGTCCCAGACCTCAGGAATCATCGAGTCCACCATCTTCTTGGCGGCCTTGATGTTCTGGACCTGCTTGCGCTCGACGAGCCGGGCCATGATGAACGGCTTGAACAGCTCCAGGGCCATCAGCTTCGGCAGGCCGCACTGGTGCAGCCTCAGGCTTGGGCCCGAGACGATCACCGAGCGTCCGGAGTAGTCAACCCGCTTACCGAGCAGGTTCTGCCGGAAGCGGCCCTGCTTGCCCTTGAGCATGTCCGAGAGCGACTTGAGCGGCCGGTTGCCCGGCCCGGTGACCGGACGGCCGCGACGGCCGTTGTCGAACAGGGCGTCGACGGCCTCCTGCAGCATGCGCTTCTCGTTGTTGACGATGATCTCGGGGGCGCCCAGGTCGAGCAGCCTCTTCAGCCGGTTGTTCCGGTTGATCACGCGCCGATAGAGGTCGTTCAGGTCGGAGGTCGCAAAGCGGCCACCGTCGAGTTGGACCATCGGCCGCAGCTCGGGCGGAATCACCGGGACCACGTCGAGGACCATCCACTCGGGCTTGTTGGCCGACTTGAGGAATGCGTCGACGACCTTCAGCCGCTTCACCGCGCGGGCCTGCTTCTGCCCCTTGGAGGTGTTGATGGTCTCCTCGAGCAGCTCCGCCTCGCTCTCCAGCTCGACCTGCTCGAGCAGGTCGCGGATCGACTCCGCGCCCATGCCGCCGCGGAAGTACTCGCCCCAGCCGAACGGCGAACCGAAGCGGTCCTTGAGCTCGCGGAAGGTGGTCTCGTCGTTGATCACGTCCTTCGGCTTCATCTCCGAGAAGATCTTGAAGACCTCGCGGATCCGCTCGGCGGCCTCGTCGAGGTACGCCTCGGTATCCGAGATCTCGGCTTCGAAGGTCTTGCGGAGCTCCTTGGCCATCTTGTCGCGGTCCTCGGCCTTCATCCGCTTCACGTTGGTGACGGTGTCGGCCCAGAGCTCGTCGTCGTCGTTGAATCCGTCGGTGGTCCCGGCGGGCGGCGCCTCGCCATCCTTCTCGGCGGCGACGCCGAGGTAGGCCAGGCGGCGGACCAGGGCCTCATTGAGCTCCTGGGTGCGCTGCTCGCGCTCGCGCTCATACTCGCCGGCCTGCTTCTCGACCTCCTTCTCCAGCTTGCCGAGATCCTTGGACCGTGCCTCCTCATCGACCCAGGTGATCACGGAGGCGGCGAAGTAGAGAACCTTCTCGAGCTCCTTGGGAGCCATGTCGATCAGGTAGCCGATCCGGCTGGGCACGCCCTTGAAGAACCAGATGTGGGAGACCGGCGCAGCCAGGTCGATGTGGCCCATGCGCTCTCGGCGAACCTTGGAGCGGGTCACCTCGACGCCGCAGCGCTCGCAGACGATGCCCTTGTAGCGGACCCTCTTGTACTTGCCGCAGTAGCACTCCCAGTCCTTGGTCGGACCGAAGATGCGCTCGCAGAAGAGGCCGTCCTTCTCCGGCTTCAGCGTCCTGTAGTTGATGGTCTCGGGCTTGGTGACCTCGCCGGAGCTCCAGCCCCGGATCTTCTTGCCCGAGGCAAGCCCGATCTCAATCGCGTCAAAGTTGTTGATGTCGATCACTTCTTTGCTGCCTCCTCGGCATCCGATGCATCAGTACCGCCGTCGCCCTCGGCGACGACCTGCTCTTCCTGCTCGTCGGCGGCCTTGTCCTTGTCGCCGGCGCCGTTCCCGCCGTCCGCGCGCACTCCGGACAGCTCGATGCCGAGTTCCTCGGCGGCGCGAAGGAGGTCGTCCTCCTCCTCGCCCATCTCGACTCCGTCGCCCTCCTCCGAGACCACGTTGGCGTCGAGCGCCAAGCTCTGGATCTCCTTGAGCAGGACCTTGAATGACTCCGGAATCGAGGGTTCGGGGATGTTCTCGCCCTTGACGATCGACTCGTAGGCCTTGACGCGGCCGACGGTGTCGTCGGACTTCACGGTGAGCATCTCCTGCAGGGTGTAGGCGGCGCCGTACGCCTCCAGTGCCCACACCTCCATCTCGCCGAAGCGCTGGCCGCCGAACTGCGCCTTGCCGCCCAGCGGTTGCTGGGTGACCAGCGAGTAGGGGCCGGTCGACCGTGCGTGGATCTTGTCGTCGACCAGGTGCAGCAGCTTCAGGATGTACATGTAGCCGATCGTGACCTTGCCCTTGTAGGGCTCGCCGGTGCGGCCGTTGTAGAGCTGCACCTTGCCCTCGGCGCGGTTGCCCGGGCGCTCCGACTTGTCGATGCCGAGGTCGATGCCGCGCTCGGAGTTCTCGTCCTGCCACTGGACCAGCGCGTTGTCGACGTCCTCGACGGTGGCGCCGTCGAAGACCGGCGTGGCCACGTTGACGCGACCGCCGCCGTTGCCCTGAATCTCCTTGTACGAAGCG
>CAVTPZ010000019.1:0-90809 GCA_963736685.1 uncultured Solirubrobacterales bacterium | reverse complement strand
TGCATGGAAAACAGCACTCCGACGATGTCGCCGCCTCGAGTCGTCAGGACTTCAGGAAGGCCAGCAGGTCGGTGTTGATCGTCTCGGCCTCGGTGGTCGGCATGCCGTGTGGGAATCCCTTGTACGTCTTCAGCGTCCCGTTTTGCACGAGCTTCGCAGACAGCGGTCCAGAGTCGGCGTAGGGAACGATCTGGTCGTCGTCGCCGTGCATCACCAGCACCGGGACCGTGATCTTCTTGAGGTCCTCGGTGAAGTCGGTCTGAGAGAAGGCGACGATGCCGTCGTAATGAGCCTTCGCACCACCCATCATGCCCTGGCGCCACCAGTTCTCGATGATCGCTTCCGAGGGTTCCGCGCCGGGGCGGTTATAGCCATAGAAGGGGCCCGACGGCAGGGCCCGATAGAACTCGGATCGGTTTGCGGCCAGCTGCGCCTGGAGATCGTCGAACGCGCTCTTCGGCAGTCCGCCGGGATTGGCGTCGGTCTGCACCATGAGCGGAGGCACCGCACTGATCAATATTGCTTTCGACACGCGGCTCTCACCGTGTCGGGCGATGTAGTGCACGACTTCGCCGCCACCGGTGGAGTGTCCAACGTGGAGGGCGTCCTGGAGATCGAGATGGGCCGTCAGCGCCGCCAAGTCGTCGGCGTAGTGGTCCATGTCGTGACCGTCGCTGGTCTGCGTGGAGCGTCCGTGCCCACGCCGGTCATGGGCGATAACGCGGTAGCCGTGCAGCAGGAAGAACAGCATCTGGTTGTCCCAGTCGTCGGCCGAAAGCGGCCAGCCATGGCTGAAAACGACCGGCTGGCCCTCCCCCAGTCCTTGTAGAAGATCTCGGTGCCGTCATTTGTGGTGATCGTGCCCATCAGCCCTCTCCTCGTGGTTGTCGTCGGCAGCCCGGAAACACCTTTGCATGATCAGGCGGACCCGTGAGCCCGCTCGGAGGCGTAGGCGTTAAACAGCCGCTTTGGACGAGAGGCGGCAGTCCTGCTTTGCATGGAAAGCAGCGCCTTCCCGAATCGCCGTAACGATCCGCTCAGTTGGACCACGTATGCCGGGCTAGACCCGGGCAGGATCCGCGCCCGCTCTCTCACGGTACGGGGCCAGGAACCCGATCAGGGCGGCGAGCATCGCGTCCGGAGCCTGTTCGGCGACCCAGTGTTTGGAGTCGGGCAGGACCACGGTTTGCACGTCGTCCGCGACGAGTTCCATCGTCTTGCCGACCTGTTCGCCGAAGCTTTCCGCTCCGCCGATCGCCAGGACGGGCATCGTCAGCCGCAGCGTCTTGCGCTGCTCGTTCTGCGCCTGGCTCACCGGGAAAGCGCGGTAGAGCTCGAAGCTGCCCCGTAGCGCCTCCGGATCGGCCGCGAGGAGGTCGACGTAGTACTTGACGGTGTCGGTGGACAGCTTCTTCTTTCCGGCCGCGTTCGAAAACTTCTCGCCGAAGAAGATGTCCTCCCGCCCGCTGACGAGCTTCTCGTTGACCACTGGAAGTGCGTTGAACGGGATGTGCCACAGGCGTTCGTTGAGCGGCCCGGGGAGGAACAGTGGCGGCGAGGGAGACACGCCCGGAAGCGGGGCTTCCCCGAGTGCCAGGCGGTCGACCCGGTCGGGGTGATCAGCGGCCAGGGCGTAGCCAATGAGCAGTCCGGTGTCGCAGCCGACCATGGCGAATCGCTGGTGGCCGAGCGCGTCCATCAACGCCACAAGGTCGTTTGCGAGGGTTGCGGTGTCGTAGCCGTCCCGGGGCTTATCGGACAGGCCCATACCACGCTGATCGACCGCGATCACCTCGAAGGTCTCGGCCAGCGCCGGCATCATCAGCCGCCATGCGTACCAGGACTCGGGCCAGCCGTGAATTAGCAGCAGTGGTGGACCGTCGCCGCCGATAACCGCGTGCATGCGTATGTCACCGGCTTCGACGTAGTGGCTGGTGAACGTATCGGTGAATCCCGGAGGGAGCTCCGGCGCTCCGGATACGGAGCCGGCGCCTTCAGCGACGGGCAGGTCGCTAGAAACTGAACTCATCAGGATCTCCTTCTGCTGGAAAGAGATGATCGTCCAGACTAGAAGTGGATGCAACCCGTAGTTGCCACAGCCTTTGACGCGCGGCGATGAGGCTGCTTGATAGCCGCTTTGGACGAAAGCGGCAGTTTGGATGAGTAAGCGCGTCACGTCCGCCCACGAGTCCGGGTTACTAAATGGCTCTAGATACCCAACGCTGGCTGGCAGCAGATCGTCCGCATCGCCGGCGCCGTCGAGATCGCCGCGGCGGCCCGGCTCCGCCTCAGCCACGAGGATGACCCCGCGTTGGTCCCACTCGAGACCCTTGAGGGACGCGACCACTACCTGTTCCCACCGGGCGAGGAACCTCCCTGGCGCTGGTCGATCGTCTCACGACCGAGCGGTCGCCCCTTCGGTTAAAGCTGCGATGCGCGATTGCCGCTTTGCATGGAGTGGGGTATCCGGTTAGCTGCACCACTTTCTTAGGGATTCACGCCTGCCATGGCTCCGTGTTCCGACTTTGACGCAGTCCGGTGGAGAACACGGATGGCGGCGCGAGCACGAGATGCGACCGTGTCCACGTGAACTTGATTGAAGGGCGGAAGCAATGAGGCACTCCCTATTGGCGCGCAGGAGAAGCTGGTGAGGGAGATCTTCAGCCAGGCGCTCGGCGCCACCCGCGCAACGGCCTCTGTAGTGGTCCGGGACCTGCTCGGCTCCCGCGCCAAGGACCCGCTGGCCGAGCGCGACCCGCGGTTTATCCGCCAGACCCTGCCAGGGTATAGCCGCGCGGCGCAACTCTACTTCCGTCCCAAGGTGCGCGGTCTAGAGCAGATCCCGGCCAAGGGGCCGGTGATTCTTGTTGGCAATCACTCGGGCGGCACGCTGATCGCCGACACCTTCGCCTTCGCCTTCGGTTTCTACAACTACTTCGGCCCCGACCGGCTGTTCCACCAGCTCGCCCACGACCTCGTCTTCCGGGTGCCGGGTCTCGTCATGCTGCGCCGGTACGGAACGATCCCTGCCAATCACGAAAACGCGATGACGGCGCTGGGGAAGGGTGCTGCGCTTCTGGTCTATCCGGGCGGGGACCACGAGACCTACCGCCCCTCCTGGCACTCGGGGGAAATCGACTTCGGACATCGCAGCGGCTTCGTCCGCCTCGCGCTTGCGGCTGACGTGCCGATCGTCCCGGTAGTGGCGATCGGGGGCCAGGAGACTGCCCTCTTCCTGACCCGCGGCGAGCGGCTTTCTCACCTCCTTGCCCTCGACAGGCTGCTGCGGCTAAAGGTCGTGCCGATCCAAATCGCACCTCCCTTCGGCGTGACGGTGCTGGACCTGCCGGGCCGCATCCCGCTGCCCTCCCAGATCACAATCCAGGTCCTGCCCAGGATCGACCTGCGCCGCCGATTTGGCCCCCAGCCCGACGAGGAGGTGGTCTACAACGCGGTCACGATGATGATGCAGGAGGCGCTCGACGAACTCTCGGCCGAGCGCGAGCTGCCGGTCGTCGGCACGCTGGGTTCGCGGCACGAGAAGAGCGAAGTCGTCGAGGAGCTGAAGCACGGCGGTCTCGAGCGAGAGGTCGAGGCGGCGATCGAGGCCGAAAAAGTCAAGAAGCCGGGTGGGCAGAAGTAGAGCCGGCCGCGCAGTGTGTCGCTTTGTATGGGAAGCGGCGCTTTGGACGAGTAGCGGGACACCGTCCGCCCATGAGTGCGGGGTTACTAACTGGCTCTAGATACCGGGACTTGGCTGGCAAAGGATTGTCCGTGCCGCGGGGGTGGCCGAAATTGCCGCCGCGTCCGTGATCCGGCTGAACCTCGAGGACGACCCGGCGCTGGTTCCCTTGGAGACGCTCCCCGGAGGGGACCACTACCTGTTCCCGCCGGGCGAGGAACCTCCCTGGCGCTGGTCGATCGCCTCGCGACCGAGCGGTCGCCCCTTGCGCTAGAGCCGCCACGCAAGACTGCTGCTTTGCATGGAAAGCAGCGGTCTTGAGCTGACGCTCGCTTGTCGCGCAAAGGAGCCGCACCATCTCCGCCTCTGCCTCGCACCAGGAGCCCCGCCACCCGGGGGCGCCGCGCCGGCGATCCCCGGTAAGCGCCTCAGGGCCCCGGCCTCGTCGGATCGCTCTCCTCCAACGCCGTTAGCCGCGACTGGTGGTACTCGGAGAACGGTTCGCCGCATGCCTCCCACAGCCGCCGGTAGCTTCGCACCAGGCCGTCCCAGCCCGCCGCCACCGGCGCCAGCAGCTCCCGGTGCAGCTCGCTGAGGAGATGGTCTTTCTTCTGGTACTGGCAAAGCCGGCACGCCGTAGCGAGGTTCTTGGGGTCTAGCCAGTCCCCGCCCCGCGACCCGGGATTGACGTGATCGACGGTGGCGTAGATCGTCCAGTAGGCCGGGTGATCGAGCGCGCGCGACCCCGCCTCCGGGAACTCCTTCGGAAAGACTCCGGAGATCAGGCTGAGGACCCCGCGGTCGATCGTGCGGCTCCGGCAATAGCGGCAGGTAAACGAGTCCCGCCAGAACACCTCCGCCTCCACGCGCTTACTTGGGTAGCGGCGCGGCGAGGCGGGCTCTCCTGGCGTGAAGCTGATCGGCTCGATTGCGCGCTCCGCCACCGCTCGGTCGTTCGAGGCGAGCGCCTCGACCACGGCTTCGAGCTGGTCGACGAGCGTCTCATGGCGCTGCTCCTCGCCGGGCACCCGCGCAGTATTGCCAGTCGCTCTCGCCGAGTGCGAGCAGAGTGCTCCTCTCGCGTGAAAGCGGGAGCAAAGGCGTCCCTCCTGTAATGGGCCGAAGAGTGCCGCTTTGGACGAGAAGCGGCTATCGGCTTTGCATGGAAAGCAGTACTTGCGCGCGGGATACTGCATGGGCGATGTCGGAGGAGAACGTAGACGCCTCGCTGGTCCCCGCGGGCGAATTCCCCTCACTCGACGACATCTGTTACATGAACACGGCCTCGATCGGTCTAATGTCGCGGAGCGCCCTGGCCGAGGAGGAGAAGTTCCAGCGCCAGCTCGGCCTGTATGGCACCACTTGGTTCGATGAGCCGACCGAGGTGGGCGTCCTCGAGCAGGCGCGCCGCGAGGGCGCCGCGCTGCTCGGCGCACCGGCCGAACAGGTCGCGGTGGCGACAAGCGTCACTGAGGCGCTCTCGCAGATCGCCTGGTCGCTGCGTCCAGAGAGCGGCAGCAATGTGGTCTCAATCGACCTCGAGTTCCCCACCGTCACCTATCCCTGGATGAGGGTCGCGCGAGACACCGGGGCGGAGGTCCGCCTGGTTTCAGCGGCCGGGGACCCGGCCAAGCTCTCGTTCGAGGGGCTCGCTGAGGCCGTCGACCAGCGAACCGCAGCAATCAGCGTCAGCCACGTCCAGTACTCGACCGGCTTTCGCTACCAGCTTGAGGAGCTCTCGGAGTTGGCCGAGACCAACGGCGCCCTGCTGGTCGTCGATGCCTCGCAGTCGCTGGGGGCGGTTCCCATTGATCTCTCCAGCGTGAGAGTCGACGCGCTGCTCTGCACGGGCTACAAGTGGCTCTGCGGGCCCTTCGGCGCGGCGCTCTGCTACGTCGGCGAGCGGCTGCTCGAGCGGCTCGACCCGCCCTTCGTCGGATGGAAGAGTGCGGTCGACCCCTGGTCGCTGCACGCCTCTTCGCTCAGGCTAGCCTCGTCGGTGGTCGAGCGACTCGAGTACGCGACCATGTCCTACTCCGCCGGCGTTGCGCTGGCGGCCGCGATCAGGCAGATCTCGGTGATCGGCGCCGATCGGATCCTCGAGCACAACCTGAAACTGGCTTCGAGGCTCACCCAGGGGCTCGAACACCTGGGAGCCGAGGTGATCACGCCCCGCGAGGACGAGCGGCGAAGTGGCATCGTCACCGCACGTTTCCCCGAGCGCGACGGCGAGCAGGTGGCTGCGTGGATGAATCAATCGGGAGTGATTGTCTCCCCGCGCTTCGGATCGACGAGGTTCTCGATTCACTTCTTTAACAGTTCGGAAGATGTCTCGTTCGCTCTCGACACGCTCGAACGCGTGCTCGCCACGGGCGGGCCGGTGGCGACCGACAGCCACACCAGGTGAAGGCGAGGCCGATTCGGTTCACCTGCTGCGCCGGGGCGACGTGCTCGTCTGTATCCGCTTTGCATGGAAAGCGGTTCTCGGCCGCGAGATACTGCGTGGGCGATGACCTGCGAGAAGCCGACTCAATTCATGGAGAGGAAGTCTGAGCGACTCACCGTGGACCGAGGGCTGGCCGAAGAAGCTGCCTGTCGTGGCCGGCAAGCGAGGGACGGGAGTGGACGAAGTTGAAGTCGTCCCCTTCTCCGACGCGGAGAAGCTGCGGACGGCACTACAGGCAATCACCGATTCAAGCTTCGCCCGCGGAGCTGAGGATTGCCGAACGGTGGCTCACGCCGCCCTCGAAGGAAAGTGGAGGCGTGACTTGAGCGCAGGTGTATGACCCGCTTGGCGTTTTTGCGAGGTGCGCTACCCGGCGGTCATTCGGGCTCGCTATGTCAAAAACGCGAGCCTAGCCCGGAGTAATCAGCAACTGGGCGACGACGTAGAGGACGAACAACGCCGCGACGGCGCCGATGAACCAGAGTCCGATCCTGACGCTCATGGAGCCCAAGTCCATGCCGAGCTTCACTCGTTGTTCCTCGGGCGAGGCCAAACGGACCTTGATGTCGGGGAACTCGGGCGAGGGGAAACGGACCTTGATGTCGGGGAACTTCTGCTCGAAGGTGGCGGCGAGCGCCCCCATCTCGGTGGGCGTCAGGTGCCGTTCCTTACCGTCCTCCTCCGCCACCGCGTACCAGATCGGCTGATCATCGCCCGTGGCCCCATGCTCAATGAGGATGCGGCACCCCTCGACGTAGGCATTGGCCAGCAAGGGGAGCGAGCCAACAAGCCCGACGCGTACGTGTTCCTCTTGGTCAGCGACGCTCAGGTCGACGTAGTACTTGGTCGTGATCAGTTCAGCCTAGACCGCCCGGCGCATCCCGACTCCCCACTTCCTAGGGACGCGTCGGCTCTACTCGACCTAGGCTAGTTCGGAGTCGAGTTCGTGACGTGGTCCCGCCACGCCAAGTCGATCCGGTCGAGCATCGGGTCGAAGGCGTCGGCGTCCGCATCCTTGCCGTCCAGGTAGTAGCGGCGGGTGCCGTCCTCGATGACCGGCATCGGCTTGACCTTGGTCTCCTCTTCGAGCCTCTCGAGGATCTCGCGGCCCTTGCGGGTCTTGGGTCTCAGGAAGATCACCACTGCCATTGACGGGAGTCTAATTTTGGTCGGGATCGGCGGGACGCGGATCAGTCGCCGGGTGGATAGTCCCGGTGAACGTCCTCGTCGTGCCGCAGAAGCGATCGGAGGCGATCCGAGCCATCGGAGTCGATCCACCGCTCGTCGATCGGCTCGCCTTCACGGTCGAAGCTTCTGACCTTCAGGTAGCCGGCGCGACTGTCCTCGACCTCCACATGTGAGCAACGCTTGGCCTGCTCGGCAACTGACTTCGCCTGCTGCGGCGAGAGAATGAGCTTGGGTCCTGGCACGTTCATCTTCTCTGGCCCGATCGCCATCAGTTCAGGTTCGCACCGAGCGCCTCCCGGCGCTGCGGCTATTCGCTTTGCATGGAAAGCAGCGGTGTCCGGTGAGATACTGGGCGGGCGATGTCGGAGGAGCGTCTCGAAGATTTCATCCGCCGGCCCTTCATCACCGAGCCGGCCCACGCTCAGACAGCGCCTCTTTGATGCGGGCCGCCGGTATCAGCGAGTTCGGCGGTGCTGTCGGGCGGATCGACCTCCCAGATCCGCGCCCCCTCGCGGACGACGAGGTCCTGATCGAAATCCGGGCCGCGGGCGTCGGCAACTGGGAGGAGTTCGTCCGCACGGGCGACTGGGACGTCGGCCGCGCCCCTCCAATGGCGCTCGGCGTCGAGGCCGCCGGGACCATCACGGCGATCGGAGATTCCGTCGAGGACTGGGAGCCGGGCGATGAGGTGCTCAGCCACCCCCTCCCGCTGCGGGATCAGGGAACCTGGGCGCCCTTGCTGATCGCCTCGGCGACGGTGCTCGCGCGAAAGCCCGCCGCCCTCTCGTGGGAGGCAGCCGCAGCCTTCCCCGTTTCGGCCCTGACCGCCACACAGGTGATCGACGGAGCCCTGGCGGTGCGCCCTGAGGACCTGGTCCTCGTCAACGGTGGGAGCGGGGTGGCCGGCTCGCAGCTCGTTGGACTGGCCGCGGCGCGCGGTGCCGAGGTGATGGCGACCGCAGGACCGGCCAGCCATGAGCGCCTGCGCCGGCTGGGAGCGGCTCACGTGCTCGACTATCACGACCCCGACTGGCCGGAGCAGGCGCGGGCCATTGCCGGCGGCTTGGGCGTGACCGCCGTCGCGAACGCCGTGCCGAACGGCTCAGCCGTCGCGATCGGCACCGTGCGCGACGGCGGTCGCCTTGCGACGATCACGCAGGACCCACCGGACGAGCAGCGGGGCATCGAGATCTCGTCGGTGATCGTGGAGCCCGACGGCCGCGCGCTCGGCGAGCTCGGCGAGCTGCTCGCGGCCGGGAGGCTCGAGGTCTCGGTCGCGGCGACGTTCCCGCTCGAGGAGGCCGCCGCGGCCTTCGCGGCAGGAACGGGGGGCGGCGCCGGCGGAGCGGTCGTGCTTCACCCCTGACGGGGGCGAGGATCTAGCTCGCCAGGGATTGAGTGGCGACTCCCGCTGGTCAACGACAGGCCCGTGCCCGTGCTGCCCGAAGTTTGGCGAAATAGTCGCTTTGGACGAAAAGCAGCACCGCCGCTTTGCATGGAAAGCGGCGGTTTGTGCGAGATACTGCGCGGGCGATGTCGGAGGAGGTCATCGAGGTTGTTCGCCGTGGCTTCGAGGCTTTCAATCGGCGAGACTTGGCAGCCGCTTTGGCCCTGTGGAGCCCAGATGCCGAGATTGACTGGTCGCGCTCCAAGGGACCGCTCAAGGGTGTCTACCGGGGTCATCAGGGACTGGAGTCATTCTGGAACGAGTTCTGGTCTGCCTTCGAAGCGGTCGAAATCGAGATCCACGAGCCGATGGAGATGGGCCGCTACGTGGTGGTTCCCAACACCGCTCACATCCGCGGCCGCGACGGGATCAAAGTAGTCGCCAGGAGCACCTTCCTCTTCACGGTCGAGAATGGGTTGCAGACTCGACTCCAGATGTTCCAAGAGCAGGGGGAGGCGCTCGAAGCCGTCCAGGTGTCGGAATAGCTGCTTTGGACGAAAAGCGGCACCGCTGCTTTGCATGGAAAGCGGCGCTTTGATGCACGGGTTGAATCTCCTGCGAAGGCGCTAATGCTTGCCCGGCGCTCGCTTCCGCTGGGATCCGAATCCCCGATCAGGCTGCCCGCGAGGCTTGAATCTCGCAAGCAGGAACTCCTTAGTCTGGGGCGGCTTGAACGCGCCCGCCACGAGGATCCGCCCGAATCGGTCGCTGGCGATCCCGCCGGCAACGGCCTTGGCGAGCCTGAAGCGCATCGCGGAAGTCCCGTGCCGCCCGAACCGCCGATCGAAGCCCCCGCGCGGGGAGAACTTGGACACGAGCAGTTTCCGAGGGTCGCCGGAGAAGCCAATGCTGGCTGCAAACACGGCGCCGTTGGGATCTACGTCGGCTGCAGACAGCCCCGCGATGTCGCCGAAGACCGACGCGCCACCCGAACCGAAGCTTCCATCAGGGCTTCCGTTCGCAGTTAGACGCTCGACGACGACCCGGTCTTTCTTCCCGACGAACGTGTCGCCGGCGGCGACGACTCGACCGTCGGGGAGGAAGCCCATGCCGGTGAAGCTGCTGATTGAGATGGACGGGAACGGCGCGACCTGCACCCCGCCTGTCCCGAAGCTTGGATCGGCCGCTCCAAGGGATGAGAACCGTGCCATGGCAACCTCTGGATGGGAGAAACCGGGTTCGTGGGCGCCCGCGACGGTTATCGATCCGTCGGGAGCGACGCGGACCGCGAACACCTGCGTGGAACCTGTGACGCTTGCCGTCGCCTTTCCTCCGGAGCCGAAGCTCTGGTCGAGACTCCCGTCGGGGTTGTAGCGGGCGATCGCGATCTGGGTGGGCGTCGAGATGGTTGAAAACGGGCTCCGAGACGTTCCTGCCACCAGGATCTTGCCGTCGGATTGAATGGCGAGCGCCGAAGCCTGGTCGATCTGACCGAAATCGACATCTGTCTGAACAGAACCGCTTCCGCCGAAACTCGGGTCCAGGCGTCCGTCCGGCAGGTACCGGGCTACCAGGAAATCAGTTGAGCTACTACCGCCGTTGACCCCGATGGCCACGACCTTGCCATCGGGCTGCAGTGCGAGACCGGCCAAGACGCCAACCGGAGCGTCGACCGTCGGGAATCTGGCGAAGGTCGGATCGACTCGTCCGTTGCTCAGGTAGCGGATCAGCGCGAAATGAGGCTGAGCGAACGGCTCAAGCTCGAGCCGGGCATTACCGCCGACTACGATCTTTCCGTCAGTCTGGGTTGTCACCGACCTGGCCACGCCCGCTTCACCCATACGCGTGACCACCGCACCACGCGGGATGGCGAGGTGCTTCTTCGAGCCCTGCGCTCCAACCGCCGGGGCGGCTTCGATCAGGCCCGTCAGCAGCACGAGAAGGCAAACCGCAAGTCGCCGCTGCCTCTGGGTTCGCTCATGGATCAGTGCCACGCCGGGACGCGAACCAAGAGCGGCAATCAGTAGGCGTTTCATCAGGTCCATCGGTGCTTGAACACGGAAAACCCCTTAACGGAGCATGTCAGCCGAAGTTCGTGCCTACCTCCGTGTTTCCCACCGGACTCACGCCCTCAGCGAGCCGGGATTGCCGGAGTAGCCGCTTTGGACGAAAAGCAGCGGTTCTGCTTTGCATGGAAAGCAGCGGTTTCGAGCGAGATACTGCGTGGGCGATGTCGAAGGAGGAAGACCTCAACTTGGCCGGGATCATCACCAAGCACAGCAGCAAGTCCGTCGCACAGACGGTCGACCGACTGACGCGTGTGATCGCGGATCGAGGCTTCACGCTGTTCAGGGTCATTGATCACAGCGGCCAAGCCGAAGAAGTTGGTGTGCAGATGCCCGATTCGAAGCTCGTCATGTTTGGGAAGCCGACTGTCGGCGCGGCGGTAATGCTCGCGGCGCCGCTCGCGGGTTTGGATCTCCCGCTCAAGGTGCTGGTTTGGGAGGACGGGAAGGGAGCGGTCGCCGTGAGTTACAACGCACCGGAGTTCCTGGCCGAGCGGCACCACATCGAGGGTGCACAGCGTGCACCCTTCGACGCAGTTGAGTCGATCGTTGAAGAGGTTGTCGGTCCATAACTTGAGCTGATCCGCGCGGGCCGAGAATGGCTGCTTTGGACGAAAAGCGGACGTCCGCCCACGAGTCTCGGTTACTAAATGGCTCTAGATGCCGGGCCTCGGCTGGGAGCGGAGCGAGCGGACCGCCGGCTCAGCGGAGATCGCGGCGGCCTCGAACATCCGGCTGAACCTCGAGGACGACGCGGCGCTGGTTCCCTCTGGAGACGCTCCCCGGACGGGACCACTACCTGTTCCCGCGCGGCGAAGAGCCTCCGTGGCAGTGGTCGCTTTGATGGAAAGCGGAACGCCCGTTTCAGGACTCACCGGCGAGGAAGTGCTCGGCGTACAGGGTGCCGGCGAGCCTTTCCCGCAGCAGGCTGGAGAAGAACATCAGCGAGCTCAGCGGCCGGTAATGGGCTGCGATGTGCTGCGTCTCCCCGTCGGCGTTGAAGGTGACCAGGTGGAAGCACCCGAGCGGCCTGCCGCCAACCTCGGCCGTGTAGTCCTCGATGAAGCCGTTGTCGCCCCAGGGGCCGGCGAAGTTGAAATCCTGGCGGTCGTAGAGCTCGCGGACGCCGCCGATGACGGCGCGGATGGCGTCCGGACCCTGCACGCAGTCGTCAAGCATCGACCCCTCCAGGCTGACGTCGCCGGCCAGCTTGTCCACCCACACCGGGTAGTAGTCGGCGAACCTGCCGGCCGGATCGCCGCGTCCGAGATAGGTAGGAGTTCCGTCGGTCATGTCATGCCTCCGTTGGGAGCCGGCGCCGGGCCGGGTGCTTTGTACGTTTTGCCTCAGCATTGCGCATGAGCTGGGGTCGAGGGCGGTACGATCCGAGCGAACGACGGAACGTTCATCGAGGGGAGGGGAAGTGGGAAGAGCGGCGAGGTGCACGGCCCTGGGGCTGGCACTGTCGGCCGTTCTCGCCGCACTGATCGTGCCGCTGGCCATGGCGAAGAAGACACCATATTCTGGGCCGCTCCTCGGCCCTCCGACGCAGGAGCCGGGATCGAGCGTCTCGTTCAAGCTGGAGTCGAAGGGCAAGGGCAAGAATCTCCGTCCGGTCGCGGTTCGCAAGTTCTCCTTCTACTTCCTGATCGTCAGCTGCCACGACTCGGAAGGCGAAAGCGACCTCTCGAGCAGCGCCGCCGCCGGCTCACCGCGGCTGCCCCTGAAGAAGGGCGCATTTGCCGATTCCCTCACCGACGGCGGGATCACCTATGAGATTCAGGGTCGGATCCCGCGAAAGGGGCCCGCCACCGGGACGATTCACGTCAGCGGGAGCATGCCCCTCCCTGACACGGGTCCCCTCGTCTGCGACTCCACGGCGAAATGGACGGCAGAGATCGACAACGGCTGAGCCTCCGCGCACCCCAAGAGTGCAATCGGGTCCCGCCTTGATCTCCCGCTTAGGACCCCCCTCGATACTGGCAACACGATGGAATCTCTCGAGATAACCGTGCTGCCGGTCGTTCTCATCGGCGTCCTCCTCCTCGGTGCCATCTGGACCAACGTGCTGGCCCACTGGCTCAGGAGCACCAGGCCGCTTCGGTAGGAGCCTCTTCAGTCCCAGCGCTCTCTGCGCTATCGCCGCGGAACCTTCAGTTTCTTGGTCAGCGTCTTGACGTTCCCATGACCGTCCTCCACCGTCAGCTTCACCGTGATCGCCTTTCCGGCGAGGCTCTGGCCGATCGGGAAGGCGAGGGTTCGCTTCCCGGGCGCATACCCCTTGGTACGACGCTTGGCTCGGGCCTTCTTGCCACGCCGCAGGATGCCGCTCACCGCGACGTACTCGCGGGCTTTGACCCGGGTCTTCAGAAGTGCCTCGGAGCCGCTCAGGTCGAAATGGACGGAGGCGAGCGACGCGGCGACGGAGGAGTCGATCTTCTCTCCGGGGCGCAGCTCATAGAACCCCTGGGGCGGATTGGCATTGACGACCCTTCCCGGCTCACAGGTGGCGCGGAACGGTGCGAAGCGGGTCGACGGATGCTGGGCCGTGAACCGGTAGACCCCCGCGGGCACCACGGGCCAGACGACGCCGCCATCGATGGACGACTCGGTCCGCGAGGCGTCCGGGATGACCGACTCGTTGAAGTAGACAGGGTTGGGCAACGCCGGGCTGGCGCTGGCCGTCGCGCCTGCGACTCCGTGAGCTCCGTAGGCGACGAAGTCATTGAAGCCGAGGTCGCGCACGTTGATGGTGCTGAAGGTGGAGACCACCGCGCAGTTGACCAGCTCGTTGTTCGCGTCCCGCGGCACGGCGAGGATCAGCGCGAGCCCGTTGTATGCCGCGTCACTCGGCGTCTGGAAGTTGACGCGCTGCATGTCCTTGCCCTGGCTGACAAAGGTCTGCAGGTAGATCCGGTGGTGGCCAGCGGCATCGACGTAGAGCGTGAACTTGGTCCCATCGGGAACCACGAGGTCGTAGGTGCCGTCGGGGGCCGTCTGCGCGCTCACGCCGGGGAGCTCCGCCACCCTCACCGTCGCGCCTGCGATAGGGGTCTGATCGTCGAACGTGTAGACCGTCCCGCGCACGTGGATCGGCGGCAGGCTCGCTTTCTTCTTCGCCTCGGCCCCGGCGGCGGTCAGACCGACCAAAGAGGCGAGCGCGAGAGCGACGACGCAGAACAGTCCCGATCGGGACCGCCAGCCGTTGATGGGGCCAGGCATGGAGGGGACACTGACCGATTACGCCTTCGCATGCTGATCCGCCTCCCGGCTTGCGCTCCGGATCAGGCTGCGCCAGTTCGTCGTCCGGAAGACGAAGATCAGCGCGAGCGTTCCGAGGATCACGGTCCAGGCGGCGACCGCGATCTGCTGTCCCACCGAGTAGGTGAGGACGGCGATCGGACCCGGTCCGACCAGGGTCGCGACGAGGAGTGCCTGCTGGGCGCCGGCGCCACCCGGGGTCAGGGGCAGGAGCGTCGAAACGGTCTGCACGCTCATCACCAGGAGGACGTTCTGGAAGGAGCCCCCGATGTGGAAAGCGTTGAGGAAGAACCAGTAGGAGAAGAAGCGAAGGACCCAGCCGAACCCCTGCCAGGAGGCGACCGTCTTCAGATAGACCATGGGTGTCGCGAGGACGATCGCGCCCTGCTTGACGCGGTCCCAGAACGCCTCAACATGGCGAGCGAGCAGCGCGAAGGCGACCACGACCACGATGGCGAGCGCGGTCAGGGTGAAGATGAGGAGGTCCGGGTGCTGGGCCCAGAAGGCGATGTCGAAGGCGGGCAGGTCGGGGAGCTCCGGCGGATTCGGCAGCAGGCCCTGGGTGAGGGCATAGACGAAGACGAGGATCCCGGCCGAGGTGTCGAAGACAGAGCCGACGAAGAACGAGGAGACGACCGTCGGGTAGGTGGAGCGCCGGATCGAGCGCTTGGCGAGAAAGATCTTCACGGCATCGCCGACACGGGCGGGGACCACGCTGTTCATCCCGGCCCCCACCAGGTACGCGGCCGCGATCCGGGCGAAGGGCACCTTTCGGTCCGGATAGGCATCCCGCAGGACGTTCTGCCAGGCGCGGCTCCGCGCCAGCAGGTGGGCGAGATAGAAGGCGAGAGCGACCGCCATCGAAAGCCAGCCGATCTCCGAGAGACGGTGGAAGAACTCCTGGGCGCCGTGCTGAAAGCTGTCGAAGCTGGCGCCCAGGTCCACCCCAAGCGGGGCGACCATCAATCCTCGTCCACGGCCCTGTAGCCCTCGGCGTTGAAGAGCGCGCCGAGCAGGAACGCCAGGTTCCCGAGCCAGAGCCAGATCAGCAGCGAGATCATCGCGCCGAGGGTGCCATAGGTCTTGTCATAAGAACCGAAGTGGGAGACGTAAAGGGTGAAGAGAAGGGAAATGGCGAACCACACCGCGGTACCCACCGCCGCGCCGGGCAGGACGGAGCGAAGAGACCGGTCCCCCTTTCGCGGTGTGCGGCGCGGCCCTAGGGCGTAGACGATCGCGAACGCGGTCAGCAGGGCCGCCGCGCCGATCGGCCAGCGCAGGTAGCCGACCAGGCCCTTGACGACCGGGGGGAACCCGGCGGCGTCGGCGATCGAGCCGAAGAGGGGACCCGCGATGACGACCGACAGGAACGAGATCAGGACCAGCAGCGTGACCAAGACGGTCAGTCCCAACCGGACCCCAAGGTTGGGCAGGAAGTCACGTCCCTTCTTCGCCCTGTTGATCGCCTCGAGTGAGCGCATCGAGGCGCCCATGGCTCCGGACGCGGAGTAGAGCGAGAGGACGATTCCCACAACCAGCAGGAACCCGGCATTGCTCCGGTTGGAGAGCGCGCCGCGGAGCGCGCTGTCGATCGTGTCGACGGCCGTGCCGGGGGCAGCGTCGCGCAGCGTTTCGATGATGCTGCGATACGTCTCCGGGTACTGCCCGAGCAGGGCGAGCAGCGAGACGACCACCAACAGTCCTGGGAACAGCGAGAGGATCGAGTAGTAGGTCTGCGCCGCGGCCCGGTCGGTGACCTGGACCTCGCCGAAGCGACCGTAGATCGCCTTCGCCATCGCGATCCATTCCCGCCTACCAGACGGCATCGTGCGCCTCCATCACGCCGAGCGCGGACTCGACGTGGAGGCCCATGAGCGTCCCGGTGAAGGTGCCGAGGGGCGCCTCGTAGTCAGAGCGCGCCAGGAGCGGGATGCCCCCGTGATGCGATCGCTGCGTCTCGGCGGTGAAGTTGAGCCGCGACTCGTCCTCGAAGTGGATCGACTCGACCCCCTGAAACCGAACGGGACCGGGTTCGGTCGGCTCCCCGGCGAGCCAGATCGCGCGCTCGCTCGAGGTCGGGGGGTCATTGATCCCGCTGACCAGGTTCCAGGCGAAGGAGCGGCCGTCGCTCGCCGTGCCGACGCCCGCCGACCAGTGCCACGACGTGTAGCGCGGGTGATAGCCGGCCGAATCGTCCTCGACACCAAGTCCCTCCAACGCGTTCGTTCTGCGACCGATACGGACCTCGCCGCGGATCGGCATTCCGGCCGCCTTCCTGGTCCAGGTGTACCCGCCCTCGCCATTTGGGCACATGCATTCGATCGGATTGCCCTCCGCGAGCTCGAGGTCGAACTCGATGTTGCCCGCCCGTACGTGGACCGAGCGGCCGCGCATCTCCACGTCGCGGCGCCTGCCCGGGAGACCTCGGCGAGTGCGTTCCCAGAGGCGTCGGCGCTCGCGATCCCAGACGCCCCAGAAGGTCATCGAGGCCGGGCCGACCTGCGCGACCGCTGCGAACACCATCAGGTTGCCGGCGAACGCGCCGACCCAGCGCCAGCGCTTGCGAAGGCGGCGACCGTTCAGCAGCGGCATGGGCGCCGGCGGAACCGGCAGGCTCGGGCGGTCGGCCTCCCGCCCGCGCCACGGGAGCCGAGCCAGCTCGGCGTTGGGCTGATCGGGCGTCAAGCGAAGGCGCGGAGGATCTCCCCCGCGATCTGCTCACCCCGGTCCTCTTGCAGAAAGTGCGCGGCGCCCTCGACCTTGACCTGGTCGGAGACGGTCGGCATCAGGTCCACGAAGCGATCGCCGGCCTTCGGGAATGGGAAGACCGGGTCGCTGTCGGAGAATGCGATCAGCGCCGGCTTCTGCCAGCTTCCGAGCTCCTCCCGCATCCGAAGCTGCTGGGCGACCATCGGCTCGTCCTCGGACATCGGAACGAGCAGCGGGAACTGAGCAGCGCCCGCCTTCGACTCCGGCGTCGGGAAGGGCGCCTCGTAGGCGGCGACGACTTCGTCCGGCAGTTCCGTGGTCGTGCCCCCCTGGATCACGAAGCCCACGGGCAGGTCGGGATTCTTCTCGGCGAAGTTCCGCCAGGCGATGAAGCCCTTCGAGACCCGCCCGAGGAACAGGCCGGTGTTGAGGATCACCAAGGCCCCGACCCGGTCCGCGTTCTCGGTGGCCCAGCGCAGCCCGACCGGGCCTCCCCAGTCCTGGACGACCACGATCGCATCGGAGAGATCGAGCCCGGCCAGGAACCCGCCGATCAGCTCGCTGTGGCGGTCGTAGGTGTACCAATCGCGATCCGTCGGCTTGTCCGAGCGGCCGAATCCGGCCATGTCGGGGCAGATCACGCGGTTCTGAGCCTCGACGAGCGGCCCCAGCATCTTCCGATAGAGGTAGGCCCAGGTCGGCTCCCCGTGGAAGCAGACGACGGGGCGCCCCTCGCCCTCGTCCACGTAGTGAAGCCGCAGGCCGTCGATCTCGGCGTAGTTCGGCTCGAAGTCGTAGCCGGGCAGGTCCTCGAAGCGCTCGTCGGGGGTGCGGAAGACGTCCATGGCGAGCGACGCTAACATGCCCGCCTCCATGGCCCCCCATATGACGGAACGCTCCTCGGCTCTGCCTGCGGAGCGCCCTCGCATATCCGCCATGCCTCCCCCCACGCACGATCCCGCCGACGAGGCGATGTGCCTGCGGGCGCGAGAGCGCTATGCCGCCGATCGCAAGCGGGGCGGTCGCGTGCCCAGACGCCGCCGCAAGCACGCCGCGCTGCCGAACCTGATCATCATCGGCGGACTCAAGTGCGGTACGACGAGCATCCATCACTACCTGGGCCTTCATCCCGAGATCTGGATGTCAAAGCCCAAGGAGCTCAACTTCTTCGTCGACGAGCTCAACTGGGACCTCGGGCTCGACTGGTACCGCGGCCGCTTCGACGACCGGTTCGCCGTCCGCGGCGAGTCCTCGCCCCACTACACGAACCTCCCGTATTTCGAGGGCGTCCCCGATCGCATCCACGAGCACATCCCCGACGCCAGGCTGATCTACATGGTGCGCGATCCGATCTCCCGGATCCTCTCCCACTGGTGCCACGCGGTCGGAGCCGGCTACGAGACACGGACGATGGAGGAGGCGCTCGCCCGCCCGGATCAGACCTACGTGACCCGCTCCCGCTACTGGATGCAGCTCCAGCCCTACCTCGAGCGCTTCGACCGCTCCCAGATCGAGGTCATCACCCAGGAGGAGCTGCAGACCGACCGCGACGGCACGATGCGCAAGGCCTTCGCCTTCGCAGGTGTCGACGCCGGCTTCACCTCCGAGCAGTTCGATCGCGAGTGGGAGAAGTCCTCGGCGAAGGAGACGGAGAAGTACCAGTTCATGGAGAAGCTGATCAAGCTCCCCGGCTTCCGCTCCTTCGATCGGAACTTCGACCGCCTGCCGGAGCGGATGCGCTGGATGGTCGAGAAGATCGTCCACGATCCGGAGGCCCCAGCGGCCCCCAAGCCGGAGATTCCCGAGGCGATCCTCGAGCAGCTTCGGCCGCAGTTCACCGAGGACGTCGCGGCCCTCCAAGCGTTTGCCGGGCGCGAATTCTCAGGCTGGAAGCAGTACTAATCCCCGTCATGAAGATCGCCGTCGCCGCCGACGAACGGGTGGGCGTCGCAGAGGCAATCGTGAGCGAGCTCCGGAAACGGGGCCACGAGCCGATCGCCCATGGCGCCCTGGCCGATGAGGAGCGTGACGACTGGGCCTGGGCCAGCGAGGCCGCGGCCCGCGACGTCGCAGAGGGCCGCGCCGAGCAGGCGATCGTCTGCTGCTGGACGGGCACCGGCGCCTCGATCGCCGCCAACAAGGTGGACGGGGTGCGCGCCGCGCTCTGCCTCGATGCCCAGACGGCGGAAGGCGCGCGAAAGTGGAACGACGCGAACACCCTGGCGCTCAGCCTGCGCGCCACCTCCGAGGCCGAGCTGGCGGAGATCCTCGACGCGTGGTTCGGCGGCGAGGCGAGCACGGACGCCGATGATGCCGCCAACGTCGAGCACCTCACCGAGATCGAGAGCGGATGAGCCGGATCCCGGGGCAGACGCATCCGGTCAGGCGCCTGCTCCCCGACCAAGCCGAGACGACCGTGGCCGAGCAGCTCGCTGGGCTCGCCTTCGAGGACCTCGCTCGTCCGGATCGGCCCTACCTGGTCCTCAACTTCGCCACCACGCTCGACGGCCGGGCTGCGATCTCGGGCAAATCCGGAGCGATCGGCAGCGAGACGGACACCGAGATGCTGCAGCGCCTGCGCACCCGCGTCGACGCGGTGATGATCGGGGCGGGCACCATGCGGGCCGAACGCTACGGCCGCATGGTCTCCAACCCGGACCTGCGCGCCTATCGCGAGCGGACAGGGCTCGCGCACGATCCGCTCGCCGTGATCATCTCGAATCGCCTGGAGCTGCCCTGGGACGCCGGCCTGTTCACGAACGGAGGCGGCCGGATCGTGATCTTCACCGCCTCCGAGCAGGAGCCGCCGGAGACGGCGACGCCGGTGACGGTCGTGCGCCACCCCGACGGCGTTGACCTCGATCGCGCGCTCGCCTGGCTGCTCGCCGAGCGTGGCATCAGGTCGGTGCTCTGCGAGGGCGGGCCTACGCTCCACGGCCGCCTCCGCGAGGGCGGTCTGGCGGACGAGCTGTTCCTGACGATCGCTCCCAAGATCGCCGGCGGTGAGGGGCCGCGGATCCTGGAGGGAGCGCTGCCAGACATCCACCTGGTAGAGCTCGCTTGGCTGCTCGAATCCGAGAGCGAGCTATTCGCTCGCTATCGCAGGATGTCGTAGGGTCCAGAACATGGACTTCAATCCCTCACCGGAGGTCGAGTCCCTCCTCGAGCGCGTCGGCGCGTTCATGGACGAGCACATCTATCCGGTCGAGGCCGAGGTGATGCGGGCGATCGACGAAGAGGTCAAGCCCGGCGTTCCCTATCCCCAGATCCTCGTCGACCTCCGTGCCCGCGCGAAGGACGAAGGGCTCTGGAACCTCTTCCTGGCCGACGGCGAATATGGCGCCGGCCTGACCAACTGGGAGTACGGGATGCTCTGCGAGCAGATGGGCCGCAGCCCCATCGCCGCCCCGATGGCCTTCAACTGCTCGGCTCCCGACACGGGGAACAGCGAGATCCTCGTCGACCATGGCACCCCAGAGCAGAAGGAGAAGTTCCTTCAGCCGCTGCTCGACGGGGACATCCGCAGCTGCTTCTCGATGACCGAGCCCGAGGTGTCGGGCTCGGATCCGACCACGCTGCAGACCCGCGCCGAGCTCCAGGGCGGCGAGTGGGTGATCAACGGGCACAAGTGGTTCACCTCCGGCGCGAACGGCGCCGAATTCGCGATCGCGATGGTGGTCACCGACCCCGACGCCGCGCCCTACACACGCGCGAGCATGATCATCGTCCCGATCGACAACCCCGGTTTCGACCTGATCCGCAACGTCTCCGTGATGGGCCACGACGAAGGTCCCGGCCACTGCGAGGTCCGATACACGGACTGCCGCGTGCCCGAGTCCAATCTGCTCGGCGAGCGCGGTGCCGGCTTCGTGATCGCCCAGGACCGGCTCGGCCCCGGCCGGATCCACCACTGCATGCGCGCCATCGGCACGGCCGAGCGGGCGATCGAGATGATGTGCCAGCGCGCCAACTCCCGCGAGTCCTTCGGCGGCCCGCTGGCGGACAAGCAGTTCGTCCAGGACTTCATCGCCAAGTCGCGGATGGAGGTGGACCAGGCCCGCCTGCTCACCCTCTACGCCGCCTGGCAGATGGACACCGAGGGCAAGCGCCGCGCCCGCCAGTCGATCTCGATGATCAAGGTCGTCGCCGCGAACGTGGTCATGGACGTGCTCGACCGGGCCATCCAGGTCCACGGCTCCCTCGGCATGTCCGATGACACCCCACTCGCCGGCATGTGGCGCTTCAGCCGCATGCTTCGCGTCGCGGACGGGCCCGACGAGGTCCACAAGATGGTGATCGCCCGCCGCGAGCTCAACCGCGCGGCGAAGCAGGCCGAGGCTCCCGCCGAGGAGCCCGCCAAGGCTCCGGCCTAGAGGACCGGTCTCTACTCGGCGTGATCGGCCAGCCGGCCGATGATCGCCGTGGCGCGGCTCAGCACCTCCTGGTCCCGCTTCGGCAGCTCCTCGATCGCCGAAACGAGCCCCGCCGCGTCGATCGCCGAGGCCCTCGCGCCTCGCTGGGTCGTGCCGATGCATTACCGGACCGATCGCATCGGCTTCCTCGAGACCGAGGAGGACTTCGCCTCCCGGATGCCTCAGGTCGAGAGGCTCACCGGGAACGCGTTCGAGACCTCCGAACTGCCGCAGGCCGAGGGCATCCTCGCCGTCATCCCCGCCGCTCCCTGAGCGCTACGGCAGCCGGTTGGCGGCCTCGTCGGCCGCGTCCGCCAGACGCTCGACGATCTTCGCGAACTCCTGAAAGCCCTCGTCGGTCTTGCCGTACTGACCCGAGGCGTAGCGGGCATAGACACCCTCGAGGATGATCGCCAGCTTCCAGTAGCCGAGCGCGATGAAGAAGTCGATCTGGCCGAGGTCACGGCCCGAGCGCTCCGCGTAGCGCTGGCGGATGTCGTCGCGCTTGGGGAAGCCCGGGGCGATGGTCGCGGGCGCGAACAACGGCATGAAGTCGTCGCCCGCCTCGGACCAGTAGACGAGCAGCATCCCGACGTCCGCGAGCGGATCGCCGAGCGTGCAGAGCTCCCAGTCGACGACCGCAGCCACCTCGCCGGAGGGCGTCAGGATCATGTTGTCGAGGCGGTAGTCGCCATGGACGATCGTGGCCGGTCCCTGCTCCGGGATGCGCGCCTCCAGGCGCTCGTGGACCGAGTCCACCACCGGCAGCTCGCGGGTCTTGGACTTCTCCCACTGACCCTGCCAGCGCCGGAGCTGGCGCTCGACGTAGGCCTCCTTGCGACCGAGGTCGCCGAGCCCCACGGAGTCGGGATCGACCGCGTGGATCTCGACGAGCGTGTCGACCACCCGCTCCCCGATCGCGCGGCGCTCGCCCTCGTCGAACTCGTTCGCCTCCTCCGCCGAGCGGAGGATCGGTCCCTCGACGAAGCCCATCACGTAGAAGGGCGCCTCATTCACCGACTCGTCGTCGCACAGACCGATCACGGGCGGCACCGGCACCGGCGTGTCCTGGAGCGCCGCGATCACGCGGTGCTCGCGCCCCATGTCGTGGGCCGAACCGAGCCGCTTGCCCAGCGGCGGCCGCCGCAGAGCCCAGGCGTGCCCGGCGGAATCCCGGACGCCGAAGGTCATGTTGGAGCGGCCGCCGGAGATCCGGTCGAAGCTCAGCGGGAGCTCGACGCCGGGCACGTTCGACTCGAACCATCCCTCCACCCCGGCGCGATCGATGCCCTCGGGCGCCTCTGTAGCCTGCTCGGCCATGGCGGGAGCATATGCGGCGGTGCTTTTCGATTTCGGCGGGGTGCTGACCACCTCGGTCTGGGACAGCTTCTCGGCGTTCTGCCGCTCGGAGGACCTCGACCCGGACGCAATCAAGACCCTCTTCAGCACGGATCCGGAGGCGCTCAGGGAACTGCGCGGGCTTGAGATGGGCCAGCTCAGCGAGACCGACTTCGAGGCCACCTTCGGGAAGCGCCTCGGGCTCAGCAACCCCGACGGCCTGATCGACAGCATGTTCGCCGGGATGAAGCCGCTCGACACGATGGTCGACGCCGTACGGCGGATCCGCGCGAGCGAGCTGCTCACCGGCCTCGTCTCGAATTCCTGGAGCACCGCGCACTACGACCGGAAGCTGCTCGCCGAGCTCTTCGATGCGGTCGTGATCTCGGCCGAGGTGGGGATGCACAAGCCCCAGCCGGAGATCTACCGGCTTGCCGCCGAGCGCCTCGACGTCGAGCCCGAGGAGTGCCTGTTCGTCGACGACCTGAGGGAGAACTGCGAGGGGGCCGAGGCGGTTCGGATGACCGCCATACGCCATCGCACTGCCCCGGAGACCATCGCGCGGCTCACGGAGCTGACGGACGTGGAGTTGGCAACGACGGCAACCTAGCTGCCGGCCGCGATCAGGGCGACCCCCAGCAGGGCGAGGACCACACCGGCCCACTGAATGCGGGCCAGGCGCTCTCCGAGCACACCGTGGGCGAGCGCGATGGTGAACGCCGGGTACATGGACCCACCCACGGCGATCACCGGGAGCACGCCCTTGGTGGACGCCACGGCGAAGAGCGTGTTGGCGAGCACGTCGAAGAACCCGATCGTGAGCAGGACCGCGATCGAGCCGGAGACCGCCGCCAGCCGAGGCCTCGAGATCGCAAGCGCGATCGCCACGGTTGCCACTCCCCCGGCGCGAACGGCGAGGACCGCCCAGCCGGGACGGTCGGGGGACGCGATGTCGAGCCCGGTGAAGAAGATTCCGAACCCGAGGCCGGCGACGATCGCGAGGATGATCGAGCGCCGGGCGACGCCTGCGTGCTCGGGATGCTCCTCGTAGCCCAGGATCACGACCCCGGCGATCGCCGGGACGAGCCCGATCAGCTGGATCGCTGCGGGGGCGTCTCCCCTGGCCAGGCCGACGGCCACCGGAACGACCACCCCGAGGGACGCGATCGGAGCAACCACGCTGACCGTCCCCATCGCCATCGCCGCATAGAAGGCCCAGAGGCCGCCCAGCGATGCCGCCCCCGCGACGGCTGCGATCGCGAGCTTGTCCGCGGGGATCGGATCCGCCCCGAAGATCACGATCACCAGCGCGATCAGCACGAGCCCGGCCGGCTGGGAAACGGCCAGCACGCCGAGGACCGGCAGGCGGCGGCTCGTCAGGCCGCCCAGGAAGTCAGAGACTCCCCAGGAGAATGCGGAGGCAAGGCTGATCGCGAAGGCGAGCAACCAGAATCAAACGGGTTGCGCTTTCGCGCACCCTCGCATCACCCGGAAGCTACTTACCGCCGAGCAGGCCGTTGAGGGTGTTGTCGACGCCGCCGACCACGTTGTCGACCGTCCCGTTGACGATGTCGGTCGCGCCGCCGACGGCTCCGCCCGATCCACCGCCGGGCAGGGTGATCTGAGGGGCAGTCGGCGCGTCGATCTGCGGTGTCTGAGTTCCGCTCGACCCGCTCGAGCCGCTGGACCCGCTGGTGCCGGACCCGCTGGTGTCCGTGGTGCCGGTCGAACCTCCGGTGGACCCACCGGTCGAGTCGCCCTGGCGGGCAGCAGACCCGCTCGACCCGCTCTGCCGGCTCGCGAGGGCGACGACCGCCCGGTTCAGCCTGGCCGGCCCCGTCTGGGCCGAAACGGGCGTGGAGTCGGGCCCGTTCGTCACCGAGGACAGGCCGCCGGCCACCCCGGCGAAGCCGCTTCCGAAGCCGATCAGCGCGGCGACGGCGACTGGAACCGCGAATAGCGCCGCTCCGGCCAGTCCTCGCGCCACAATCCTGCGGCGCCACCAGGCAAGTAATCCTTTACCCATTCGATCCCCGGGCCGTAGTGTACGCAAAGCTCCGAGCTCCACAAAAGAGATGAGCTTCAACCCCTCACTAACCGCACGCCTGCGAATCGGATTCCTGGTTCTGTTCGCGCTGCTGCTCGTCGTCTCCCTGCTGGGCGTCGGCAGGCTGTTCCAGATCCGGGTCAACTACGAGAACGACATCACCAGGTATTTCCAGCTCGAGCTGCAGAGCGAGCGGCTGCGCTCGGCGTTCATCCTCGAACAGGCGGCCGCCAGGCCCGCCACCGCGCATCAGACGCCGAGCCAGGCCGAGCTCGATCAGGCGGCCGCGAGCTTCAGGGCCGCGGCTCACGAGGCACGCAACGACACCGACGACGACGCCGGCCTGACGGCGAAGCTGAACAAGCTGGTCGTGGCCGAGGCCGCCTGGCGAAAGGCCGTCGCCGAGCCGCTGGTCCACGAGCAGGTCCCTCCCCCGACGGTCGATCGAAGGCTCACCTCTGCGGTCACCAACAGCGGCGATGAGCTCGCGAACGACACGCGGGCCGCGCGGGACTCGGCACGCGACCACGCCCGCACCGACACCCGGAACACGACCATCCTGGTCGCGGCCGGGCTCGGTGGCGCGCTGCTGGCCGCGCTCATCCTCTTCTCGGGCCTGATCAACTCGATGCGGGCCCCCCTCGGTCGCCTCGTCGAGGGCGCCAGGCGCCTCGCGGGCGGCGACCTGCGCACGCGCGTGGAGGTCGGCGGTCCGGTCGAGATCGCGACTCTGGGACGAGCCTTCAACGAAATGGCCAACTCGCTCGAGCGAGACGCCCGGGAGCGTGACCGGATTGAGCAGATGAAGGACGACTTCGTGCTCACGGTCTCGCACGAGCTGCGCACGCCTGTGACCGTCGTGAAGGGATTCGCGGAGATGCTCACCGCCCAGCGCAAGTCGCTCAACTCCCGCCAGTTCGAGGCCGCGGAGGTGATCGCGGAGAGCGCCGGACAGCTTCAGAAGATGATCAACGACCTGCTCGACCTGGCGCGAAGCGATGCGGGCAAGCTCAGGATCGAGCCCGAGCCCACCCCGGTGCGCCCGCTGGCCCAGCGGATCGGCCGGCAGATGCGCCCGCACTTCGAGAGCAAGGACCAGCACTTCACGGTCACCGTCGAGAAGGACCTGCCCGACATCCAGGCGGACGCCGGACGGATCGGCCAGGTGCTCGCCAACCTGCTGACGAACGCGAACAAGTACGCACCGGAGGGCTCCCAGGTGCAGCTGGCTGCGACTCAGCTCGGCGAGGAAGTCCAGTTCGCCGTCACCGACAGCGGCCCGGGCCTCGACCAGGAGCAACTCGAGCATGTCTTCGATCGCTTCTGGCGCGCGGACAGCAGCGAATCGCAGTCCGTCGGCGGCACGGGCCTGGGGCTGGCGATAGCCAAGTCGCTGGTCGAGTTGCACGGCGGCGCGATCTCCGCGGACTCGTCTCCGGGTGAGGGCGCTACCTTTCGCTTCGTGTTGCCGATCGCCAAGGATGGCCGGCCGACGCTGACTACCCCCACCGACAGGACGAAGGCGGGGGCCGCCGGTTGACCCGACTTCTGGTCGCCGATGATTCGGAGACCGTTCTGCTCATGCTCCAGCGCCGTCTGGAGATGGAGGGCTACGACGTCGTCACCGCCACCGATGGGGTCGAGGCACTCGACCGGCTGGCCGAACAGGAGCCGGACGTCATCCTCCTGGACGCGATGATGCCCAACAAGTCGGGCACCGAGGTCCTCGAGGAGATCCGGGGGAAGGGCTCGGAGATCCCGGTCGTGATGATCTCCGCCCACCTGGACGCACAGGAGCCGGAGCGGATGCGCAAGCTCGGCGCGACCGACGTCGTGCCGAAGCCGTTCGAGTGGGACGACCTGATCGGCGTGATCGAGGAACTCGCCGACGGCGGCGGCTAGCTGCGGGCGATCTCCATCCGGATCTGCTTGCCCTTCAGCTTCGTCCCGTCCAGGTATTCGACCGCCCGCTCGGCCTGATCAGCCGCGACCTCGACGAACGAGAAGCGGTCGAGGACGCGGATCGAGTGGATCGCCTCCTTGGGGAGAACGGCGCCCTCGGTCAGCGCCCAATTCAGGTCCTCCTCGGTGAGCCCACCGCTCTTGCCCCGGTTGACGAACAGCTTCACCGTCCCGTTCGTAGGCAGAGGAGGCGGCCCCTCACGGCGCCGCGGAGTCGGGGCGTGCTCGAGCCGCTCCTCCGGCGGCTCCCACTCGCCGATCGGCGCCTTCACCGTGCGCTCGATCTCCTTCAACTCTCCCGCCTGCTTGGCGGTCGCGAAGGTGATCGCCCGCCCCGTGCGGCCGACACGTCCCGTCCGCCCGATCCGGTGGACGTAGATCTCCGGATTGTTGGGGATGTCGTAGTTGATGACGTGGGTGACGTGCTCGATGTCGAGGCCGCGGGCCGCGATATCGGTCGCCACCAGGAGCGGCATCTTGTGCTCCTTGAACGAGATCATCACGCCGTCGCGCTGCCCCTGGCTCAGGTCGCCATGCAATGCCTTGACGCGCAGGCCCTTGTTCGAGAGGTCCCTCTCGAGCCTCGCCGCACCGATTTTGGTGCGGACGAAGATGATCGCCTGCTCCGGCTCCTCGGCCTTCAGCACCTCCGCCAGGCGCTCAAGCTTCTGCTTCGGCTCCACCATCACGTAGGCCTGCTCGACGGAGTCGACGGTGAGCTTCTTCGGAGTCACGCGGATCGTGACGGGGTCGTACATGTAGGTCTCCGCAAGGCGCGCGACGGGCGCCGGCATCGTCGCCGAGAAGAGCAGCGTCTGGCGCCCATTCGGGCACATCCGGAGGATCTTCTCCACGTCCTCGATGAAGCCGAGGTCGAGCATCTCGTCGGCCTCGTCGAGGACGACGTAGCGGGCCGCGGTCAGCACCAGGGACTTGCGCGAGATCAGGTCCATCATGCGGCCGACCGTGGCCACCACCACCTGGGCGCCGTGCCGGAGCCGCGACTGCTGCTCGCGGATCGGCGCGCCGCCGAACACGGCCACCACGTTCACGCCCTCCAGATGCTCCGCGTACGCGCGCAGCGCCTGGGTCACCTGGATGCAGAGCTCGCGCGTCGGGGTGAGGACGATCGCCTGGGTCTCCTCGTTGTCCGGATCGATGTACTCGAGCATCGGCAGGCCGAAGGCGGCGGTCTTGCCGCTGCCGGTCTGGGCCTGGCCGATCACGTCGTGGCCGTTGAGCAGCTCGGGGATGGCCTGCGCCTGGATGGGCGTCGGCTCGGCGTAGCCGAGCTCCTCGAGGGTCTGCTGGAGGCCCTCGGAAAGGCCCAGCTCCTTGAAGGAGGTCGCGACCTCCTGGGCCGGAGCGTTGTCGTTCATCAGGCTGAGGGGTCGAGCAGGAGCTTGCCGGTCGTGCTCCGGTCCTGCATGGCCTCGTGGGCGCGAGCTGCCTCGCTGAGCGGATAGGTCTCCCCGATGACCACCTCGAGCTCGCCCTTCGCGACAGCGCCGAACAGGTCGCCGATCATCTCGGCAATCAGCTCCCGCTTCTGTGCGATCAGCGCGATCAGCCAGAAGCCGAGGACCGATTTCGAGGTCTGGAGCAGATAGTTCGTCGACACCTCGCTGGGCTGGCGGGCGGCATTGCCGAAGACGACGATCCGGCCGAGCATGCCGAGACACGCGAGCTCGGCCTCGAAGCCGGTGCCGGACATGTGGAGCACGACATCGACCTTCTCACCGCCGTTCGCATCGAGGATCGCCTCCTTCAGGTCGTCGGCGCGTGAGTCCGCAACCGCGTCGGCGCCGAGTCGCTGGCACAGCGCGTGCTTCTCCTCGGTCGAGGCCAGGCCGATCACCTTGGCGCCCGCCCGCTTGGCCAGTTGGATCGCGAGGGAGCCGGTTCCCCCGCCGGCCGCCTCGACCACGACGGTCTCGCCCTTCTCGATGTGAGCGCAGTAGTGGAGGAGGGCGTGGGCGGTCAGTCCCTGAAGCAGCAGCCCGGCCCCCTGGTCGTCTGACACCTCGTCGGGCAGCGGCACGAGGAAGGCCTCCGGGACGAGCGCCTTCTGGGCGTAGCCGCCGTTGTTGATCAGGGCGGCGACCCGGCGGCCGTCGGAGGTGGTCCCGGCGATCTCGGCGCCCGGAATCAGCGGGAGCTCCTGTTCGGCCAGGTAGTCGTTGCGGATCGCATGCGTGTCCGCCCAGTTCATCCCGGAGCGGGCGACGTCGACGACGACCATGCCGTCGGAAGCCTCGGGGTCCGGCAGATCGACCAGCTTGAGCTGCTCTGGGCCGCCGAACTCCTCAATCTGAATAGCCTTCACCCCTCAAGGATATGTCGCTTACCGCCGTAGGGTCGATTGCCTTTGATTCCGTGCGCACGCCGTTCGGCGAGCGCGACCGGATGCTGGGCGGTTCAGCCGTCCATTTCTCGCTGGCGGCGAGCTTCTTCACCGACGTCCGAGTGGTCGGGCCGGTCGGCGACGACTTCGGCGAAGAGCAGATCGACGTGCTCGAGAGCCGCGGTGTGATCACCGACGACATCGAGAGGGTCGAGGGTGGAAAGACCTTCTTCTGGCAGGGCCATTACGAGTACGACATGAACGTCGCGCACACCGACGACACACAGCTCAACGTCTTCGCGGACTTCGACCCGAAGCTCTCCGAGGCCGCGGGCCAGGCGCAGATGCTCTTCCTCGGAAACATCCAGCCCGAGCTCCAGCGAAGCGTCCGTGCCCGCTGCGGCGAAGCCGAGTTCGCCGCGCTCGACTCGATGAACCTCTGGATCGAGACGGCGCGCGACTCGCTGAAGAGCGTGATCGCGGAGGTCGACTGCCTGTTGCTCAACGACGCCGAGATCCGGGAGCTGACGGGCGAGCCCAACCTGGCCCGCGCCGCGCGCGCCGCGATGGCGATGGAGAAGGGCCCGAAGGTGGTGGTCGCGAAGCGCGGCGAGTACGGAGCCGCCCTCTTCAGCGGCGACGAGTTCTTCGCGATCCCCGGTTTCATGCTCGAGGACGTTCGGGATCCGACCGGCGCCGGAGACACCTTCGCCGGCGGCTTCCTCGGCTACCTGGACAACCGCCGGGCGGCCGGGGACTCCCCCCTCGATCACGATGTCCTCCGTCAGGGGATGGCCTACGGCTCGGTTCTCGCCTCGTTCAACGTCGAGGCCTTCGGCACGGAGCGGATCCGGTCACTGACGCGCGAGGAGATCGACGAGCGCCTGCGGGCATATCGCCGGATCACCGATTTCGACGCCGAGCCTGCACCGACCTAGGTCCCCAGCTTGGCCTCGTCCAGATCGAGGTCACGCTGGATGCGGCGGAAGAGGTCCTGCCTGATCCGGCCGTCGTTGCGCATGCCCAGTAGGGTCTCGCGCTCGGTCTTGATCAGGTCCTCGCGCAACCTCCGATAACCGGTGAGCGGATCCTCGATGGGAAGCTGTGAGTTCTCTCCCTGGAGGGCCGCGACGCAGCGCGCGAAGCGCGCCTGGTAGAGCTCGCGCAGCCGGGCCAGGGCGGTCTCGGAGATGGGGGTCGCCTCCGTGTCGAGCTCATCCAGCTTGTCGAGGGCGGCCTGCGCCGCGGCCAGCCGCGCCACCGCCTCGTCCGGCGCCCACGCCTCGCGCGAGCTGAGGCCGAGCCACCTGACCAGCGAGGGAAGCGTCAATCCCTGCCCGACCAGGGTGACGAAGATGACCGCCACCGTCAGGTAGACGATCAGGTCCCGGGAGTCGAAGGCGGCGCCCGAATCGAGCGTGAAGGGCAGGGCGAGCGCAGCGGCCAGCGACACCGCGCCCCGCATGCCGGTCCATCCGATCAGCAGCCGCTCCCGCCAGTTCTCACCGCCTCCCGTGTCGCCGAGCGCGGGCAACAGCCGCCCGAGGGAGGCCGGCAGGAACTGCCAGACCACCCGCACCACCACCACGACCGCGGAGACCATGAGGCCATAGCCGATGATCTCGCCCGGCGAGAAGGTCTCCCCCACCTTGCGCAGGATCTCGGGGAACTGCTCGCCGACGAGGACGAAGAGAATCGCGTTGAGCGCGAACACGAGCACCCGCCAGAACGACTGCGCGTTCAGGCGCAGGTCCGCGTCGAAGACCTGATGGGAGCGCCACCCCGAGAAGAGGCCGCTGCTCACGGCGGCGAGGACCCCCGACGCGCCGACGCCGTCGGCGAGCGCGAACGAGGCGTATGCGGTGAACACGGTGAGCAGGATCGCCAGGGGCGCATCGTCGAGGCGCCGAAGAGCGATCTGCGACACACCGGAGACGACCAGCCCGATCGCAACGCCGCCGATCACCCCGATCACCAGATCGTCGATCGCCTCCCCGGCAGTCAGGGTCCCGGTGACCACGGCGACCACCGCCACCTTGTAGGAGACCAGGGCGACGGCGTCGTTGATCATGCTCTCGCCCTCCACCAGGGTCGCGACCCGGTCGCTGACACCGACTCGTTGGAAGGTTGCGATCGCGGCCACCGGATCCGTCGGAGCGACGATCGCCCCGAGCACGAAGCCCTCGGCCCAGTTGATGCTGGGAATGACCGCCTGGGCCACCGCCGCGACCGCGACCATCGTGGCCAGCGTGAGCCCGAGCACCAGCCAGGTGAGCGGGACCAGCTCGGCGCGCAGCTCCTTCGGGGACGCCCAATAGCCGGCGGACTGAAGCAGCGGCGGCAGGAAAACCAGGAAGACGACATCCGGCTGCAGCTCGAGCGTGGGCCCTCCCGGGATGAAGCCGATCCCCAACCCGCCCAGCACCAGGACGATCGGATACGGGATCGAGATCGCGTCCGCGAGGCGAACCAGGACGATCGCCGCAGCCACCAGCGCAATCAGGATCTCGATGTCGTTCACGCCGCGAGTCTAAGCTCGCTCATCTTGAGCCAGCTGACTCCACCGATCTCGGCTGAGGACCACGTCGACGGCCCTGATCGGGCCGAGTTGGAGCTGGTCATGTACGGGGATTTCCAGTGCCCCTACTGCACCGCCGCCTTCCCGATCGTCCATCGGATCCGCGATCAGCTGGCCGGGCGCCTGCTCTTCGCCTTCCGCCATTTCCCGCTGCGGGAGATCCACCCCGACGCCGAGGGCGCCGCCCAGGCGTCGGAGGCGGCCGCGGCCCAGGGCGCCTTCTGGCAGATGCACGACCGCATGTACGAGTCGCGCGGGGCGCTCGGGCGCGAGGATCTGATCCACTACGCGACCGAATTGGGCCTGGCCACGGATCGGTTCACCGAGGAGCTCGATTCCGGGGTCCATGCGCCGCGGGTCCAACGTGACGTCGACAGCGGCCTCGCGAGCGGGGTCGGCGGAACGCCCACATTCTTCGTCGGCGGCCGCCTCCACGTGGGCTCGTTCGATGCCGCCTCACTGAGGGCGGCACTCGAGGCCACCGCTCAGTAGCGAATTACAACGAGCCCGATCGCCAGGACGACGACCGCCCAGGAGAGCCCGCGCAGCGACGCATCGAGCGGTCCGGAGATCTCGGCCGCCGTCAGCGGGATGACGGTGCCGTCGTCGAGCCGCTGCTCTCCGCTGACGGAGACGGTCTTGCGCCTCAGCCTCCTCACCGGCGTCGAGAGGGTCCGCTGCACGCTCACCAGGCCGAAACAGCCGGCGGCGACCAGGATTCCAGCTACATCGACCTTCAGGGACGCGAGCGAGAGGGTGTTCACCCACCACGAGGTGAGCGCCGGGAAGGCGGCCCAGGCGAAGGCGAGCCAGAACGCCGTGTGGAAGCGCCCGCCGAAGAGCTCGAGGTTGTAGGCGACGACGAAGAAGCCACCCGCCAGGACGAACGGGATCAGCGTGGGCGACACGATGATGCAGCCGGCCACCCCGATCCCCATCGCACCCAGAAGCGAGACAGCCGCTAGCGTCTTCAGGGTCAGGTCGGAGAGCTCGGTCTTCAGCGGGCGCCCGTTCAGCTCATCGAGCGTGTGGGCGCTGATACCGACGGCCAGGAAGAAGGCGACAAGCGTGGCGACGAACCGGTCGGTGTGGATCTGAGCCGCGGCCGCGGCTCCGAAGCAGACGTTGGCGAGATTCCAGGCCGTGTACGGCGGATGCAGCACGGTGACGAGGTCGCGCCAGCCTCCGGGACGGAGGGCGTAGAAGGCCGGCCGCTGCTCAGGCACGCGTGCCCCAGACCACGACCCCGCCGCCGAAGCTCATCACCCTGGCCTGGGGCTGCTCGAGTCCGGCGGCGTTCCACAGTTCGAGCTGCCGGTCGAGAGGAAGGCGCTCGTAGAGCTCGGTGATGCTTGGGCCCAGGAACCGCCCCACCTCCTGCCAGTCGGGGGAGATCAGGCGACCGAGGGGCGGCATGGCGGTGCGTGTGTAGAGCTTCCAGAGCGAGCGGGCCACCTGTTTCGGCGGGAGCATGAACTCCAGCGAGGCTACGCGGCCTCCCGGCCTCACCACGCGTGCCAGCTCGCGCAGCGTCGCCCCCGCATCCGCGACGTAGCGGAGGAGGTAGGTGAAGGTGAGATGGTCGAACGCGCCGTCCGGGAAGGGAAGGGACTCGGCCTCGCCTCGGACCAGCTCGATCCGGGCCGCCAGCTCCGGGTCGGCGTCGAGCTTCGCGCGAGCGCCGGCGAGCATCTCAGGGCTCTGGTCCAGGCCGACCACCGAGCACCCGTACCGCCGGACCAGCGCCTCGGCGACCATCCCCGTGCCGGTCGCGACATCCAGGACCCGGTCGCCCGAACGGGCCTCAATCGTGCGCACCATCGCCCGGCGCCAGCGCGGGTCCTGGCCGAAGCTGAGCAGGGCCCCAGCCCGGTCGTAGCGGCGTGGCAGGCCCGAGAAGAGGCGCAGCGTCTGCTCCTTGCTCAGCCTGTTTGCCGACATCGCCACCGTGAGAAGATATGGGGCGTTGGTGTACGCAGCACCCGAGCGAGGAGGTCGGATGGCAACGAAGCAGGAAACTCAGGCAGAGCCGCAGGCGGATGCGTCGCGTGACGGCGCTTCCAATGGCGACACGCTCAGCATCACGGACAACAGGACCGGCGAGTCCTATGACGTCGAGATCACGGACGGGACCATCCGCACGATGGACCTGCGCCAGATCAAGGTCGCGGAAGGCGACTTCGGCCTGATGGGGTACGACCCCGCCTTCACGAACACCGCGTCCTGTCGCTCGGCGATCACCTACATCGACGGCGACGCGGGGGTCCTCCAGCACCGCGGCATCCCGATCGAGCAGCTCTGCGAGCACTCCACCTATCTCGAGGTCGCGTACCTCCTCATCTTCGGCGAGCTTCCCACCCCCGCACAGCTCGATCGCTGGACCTACGACGTCACCCACCACACCTTCGCCCACGAGGACATCAAGAAGTTCAACGAGGGCTTCCGGCACGACGCCCACCCGATGGGCATGCTGCTCGCCAACGTCGGCGCCCTCTCGACCTTCTATCCGGACGCGAAGCGCATCGACGATCCGGAGGAGCGCTACATGGCGGCGATCCGGCTGATCGCCAAGGTCCCGACCCTCGCCGCCTGGGCCTACCGGCACAGCATGGGACTGCCGTACGTCTATCCCGACAACGAGCTGAGCTACTCCGAGAACTTCCTCTCGATGCTGTTCAAGATGGAGAACACCTTCAAGCCCGACCCGCGCTTGGCGAAGGCTCTCGATGTCCTCTTCATCCTCCATGCCGACCACGAGCAGAACTGCTCCACGAACGCGGTGCGCTCCGTCGGCTCATCCGGCGTTGATCCCTATTCCGCGGTAGCGGCCGGTGTCGCCGCCCTCTACGGCCCGCTCCACGGCGGCGCCAACGAGGCCGTCCTGAAGATGCTGCGGCGGATCGAGACCGTCGACAACATCCCCGGCTTCCTCGAGGGCGTGAAGAACCGCGACGAGAAGCTCATGGGCTTCGGCCACCGGGTCTACAAGAACTACGACCCGCGGGCCCGGATCATCAAGAAGCACGTCGAGGAGGTCCTGGAGGCGACCGGCGACAACCCGCTGCTCGAGATCGCAACGGAGCTCGAGAAGCGAGCGCTGGACGACGATTTCTTCACCTCACGGAAGCTCTACCCGAACGTCGACTTCTACTCCGGGCTGATCTATGAGGCCATGGGCGTTCCGAACGACATGTTCACGGTGATCTTCGCGATCCCGCGCACCTCCGGCTGGGTCGCGCAGTGGATGGAGCAGAACCAGGATCCGGAGCTGAAGATCGCGCGGCCGCGCCAGATCTACACCGGCCGGCGCGATGTCGACTACACCCCCGCCGAGAAGCGGGACGGCCCGGAGAAGATCACGGGCCCGCCGGCGAAGCGGCCGAAGAAGCCAAGGCGCGGCGCCTAAACCGCGGAGGCGGCCTCGAGCGCGCCCTCCCGGCTGGCGAACACGTCAATCCGGGCGATTCGGCGATCCCGCAGCGTGAACAGGACCGAGGCCAGCTCGTCGACGTCCATCCCGCGCATCCGTCCGATGTTGCGCTGAATCACGATGACCTGCTCCCCGGCGTCCCGGAACTCCAGCGGGTCGATCAGGAATTCGTCGAACGTCGCCAGCAGGTCGCGCCAATTGCGCACGATGCCCGGATAGCCGCGCTGGACACGGCCCCCGATCGAGCCGCCCGGCGGGTGTATCTCGACCTCCGGGTCGAAGAGCTCAGCGGCGCGGGTCGTATCTCCCTCGAACACCTCTTCCAGACGGGCAAGGTCGATTGCGGCAAGACCGCCCTCCGGTTTCAGCCCCCAAAGGCGCAGGGCATCCCGAACGACCTCGACGTTCTCCCTCGCCATCACGGCGCAGTATCCCAGGCTAGTCTGGGCGCCGGTGAAGTGGAAGGTCACGGTTCGGCATGGTTCCAAGGTCGGGAGGGAGCGGTTCGACTCGCTCGACGAGGCGATCGATGAGGCGCGTCTCCGGGTCGAGGAGGTTCGCCGGGAGGGCGGGCTCCCCGGGATCAGCGCCTTCCGCGAGCATCCGCCCGGCCAGCGCGTCGAGGCGCGGATCGAGATCTCCGGGCCTGGCCTCTTCCGCACGCGCGAGGGCGGCATCGACGTGATGGGTGACGGTCACGCGATCGCTTACACGGGCGCGATCCGCAAGGAGACCATCGAGGCGAACACCCTGGACGAGGCCTTCGGCCACCTGCAGGAAGCGCTCGGATAGGCTGCCGGTCAGTGGGGCAGTACAACCTCTCGGCGGTCGAAGACAACCTCGCCTCGTTCGGCTACTGCGCCTGACTCCCGGCCCCAGGGTCGCCGCGGGATAATCTCCGCGCCGATGAGCGAGAGCGTCGAGGTCGGACGGCGGATCAGGTTGCCGAACGGAGCCGGGAGGCCGATCCAGGTCTTCATCAACGGCACGCAGCAGTCCGAGGGCGCCGACTATTCGATCCGTGGGCGGGAGGTCGTCTTCTCGCGGCCACTCGTCAAGGAGAAGGTGAGCCGCAGCCGCTGGCTTGCCATGACCCTCGGCCTGTTCGGCAGCTACGGCAAGAACGAGTCCGTCGACGTCCACTTCCGCCGCGGAGGCAAGACGCAGGTCATCTCCGACGCTGAGATCCTTCCCGACTGATGCGCATCTGTCTGATGATCGAGGGGCAGGAGTCCGTCACCTGGGAGCAGTGGCTGGAGCTCGCCAGGGCCTGCGAGGAGAGCCCGATCGACGCACTCTTTCGCTCGGACCACTACCAGTCGGTCATGGGGCAGGCGCAGCGGAGCTCCCTCGACGCCTGGGCGACGATCTGCGGGCTCGCGGCCGTCACCTCCACCCTGCGGCTCGGCACGCTCGTCTCGCCCGTGACCTTCCGCCATCCATCCGTGCTCGCGAAGAACGTCGTCACCGCCGACCACATCGCGGGCGGCGGCCGGATCGAACTCGGCATGGGCTCCGGATGGCTGGAGGCGGAGCACGAGGCGTACGGGTTTCCCTTCCCGCCCACCGGCGAGCGCGTGGCGATGTTCGAGGAGCAGATCGAGATCATCAGCCGCCAGTGGGACCCCGAGCCCTTCGACTTCGACGGCGAGCATTACCGGATCAAGGGTGGCAACGCCCAGCCGAAGCCGCTCGCAAGACCGAACCTGATCGTCGGAGGCAGCGCCAAGCCGCGCACCCTCGCGGCGGCGGCCCTCTGGGCCGACGAATACAACCTGGTGATGATGAGCGCCGAGCAGGCCCGTGAGGCCGTCCCGGTCGTCAGGAAGGCCTGGGAGGACGCCGGTCGCTCAGCTCCCGTGATCTCGCTGATGACGCACGGGATCATCGGCTCCGATCAGGTCGACCTTCTGGAGCGCGCACACAGGGTCGCCGAGGTCCGCGCCGAGGACGCCTCGGATCCCGAGGCCTACATCGAGGGACTGCGCGACAACACCCTGATCGGAACCGTCGCCGAGATCCGCAAGCAGCTCGCCCAGCTCGAGGAGGCCGGCGTCGAGCGGCTGATGTTCCAGCACCTGACGCACAACGACCTCGACGGCGTCGACTACATCGCCGAGCTGGCCGAGTAGCCATGGCTTCGCCATCAATCGCGGCCACGAGGCGGCCGCCCAGCATCAGTCGCGGCGGCTAGGCCGCCGCTCCCAATTGCTGCGGCCTGGTGGCCGCTGCGCCCATGCCGGAGAGGTCGGCCACCCGCTCGCGATGATCGCGCGGCGTGCCGAGCATGCGCCCGGCCACTCGGCCGCGCTTGAGCCAAAACTGGAGGTCGTGCTCCCAGGTGAAGCCGATGCCGCCGAAGACCTGGAGGGCGGACGCCGGCACCTGCCAGCCGGCGTCGGCGGAGCGTGCGCCGGCCATTGCGGCGGCCAGCGGCAGCGACTCGGGTTCGGCGTCGGCAGTCCAGGAGGCGAAGTAGGTGAGTGAGCGAGACTCCTCGGTGGCGAGAAGCATCGCCGCACAACGGTGGCCCACGCCCTGGTACGCCCCGATCGGGCGGCCGAACTGCTGGCGTTCGCGCGCGTATTCGACAGCCATCTCCATCGTCCGCTGGGCGATGCCGGTGAGCTCCGCGGCGATCGCCACCGCCACGCGGTCGCGGCCACCGTCGACGTCGCCGGCCAGCCGTTCGCCGGCGGCCTCGGAGACCAGTGCGTAGGAGCGGGTGGCGTCGATCGCCTCGAAGGGCTCGAAATCGACCTCCGAGGCCGGGGCGACCAGCGCACCCTCTCCGTCGAACGTGACGACCACGTCGGCCGTGGGCAGGTCGCAGAAGAGCGTGCTCTGGCCGTCGGCGTAGCCGCCGAAGGAGCCGGTTGCCTCGCCGCTGGCGAGCTTGGGGAGCCACTCGGCGCGCTGCTCGTCGGAGCCGGCCGCCGAGATGACCAGCGCGGCTCCGGCACTGCCGAGCAGTGGGCTGGGCGCGCAGGCGTAGCCGGATTCCTCGAGCAGCACGGCGAGCTCGACCATCCCGAGCCCCTGGCCGCCGTCATCTTCGGAGATCGCGATCCCGGGCCAGCCGAGCTCGGAGATCTCCTTCCAGAGGGCGTCGTCGTAGGAGCGGGCCTCGGCGAGCTCCCTCACCTTCTCGGGCTTGAAGCGAGAGGCGAGGAACTCCTTCGCGGTTCGCTTGATCTCCTGCTGCTCGTCGTTCAGGTCGAAGTTCACGGCTACCTCAGACGTGGTAGGCCGAGCACCCAGAACACCTCTTCGCGCGTACTCGGAGTTGCGTTCATGGTCACCTCAGACGTGGTAGGCCGAGCACGCGCTCGGCGATGATGTTCTTGAGCACCTCGGTCGTGCCACCCTCGATCGAGTTGGCCCGCGAGCGCAGGAAGCGGTAGCTCCACTCGGTGTTGACGCGCATCCCCTCGGGGCCGAGCACCTCGTTGCCGAGCTCGGTCAGCGCCTGGTTGTAGTCGGCCCACTGCCACTTCGAGAGCGAGCCCTCGGGGCCGGGGATCCCACTCTTCATCGTCGCGGTCAGCGAGCGCAGGGCGCCCAGGCGCATCGCCTCGATCCCGATCTGCAGGTCGGCGATTCGCTGGCGGATCACGGGGTCCTCGTCGAGGCCTCGCTCGCTGATCACGGCCAGCAGGTCCTCCATCGACCTCTTCAGGCCCATGACAGCGGCCGCGCCCAATCCGGCGCGCTCGAACATGAGGGTGGTGATCGCGACCCCCCAGCCGCCGCCCACCTGGCCGATGACGTTCTCCTCCGGGATCTCGGCCTCCTCGAGGAAGATCTCGTTGAACTCGGCCTCGCCGGTGATCTGGCGCAGGGGCCTCACGTCGACGTTCGGCTGGTCCATGTCGAGGATGAAGTAGGTGATGCCCTTGTGCTTGGGTGCGTCCTGGTCGGTGCGGGCGAGGAGCATGCAGTACTTGGCCTCGTGGGCGTAGGTGGTCCAGACCTTCTGGCCTGTCACCTTCCAGGTGCCCTCGTTCGAGTCGGTCTTGACGGCGCGGGTCTTGAGCGAAGCCAGATCCGAGCCCGACTCCGGCTCCGAGAAGCCCTGGCACCAGATCTCCTCGCCGGAGAGGATCGGCTCCAGGTAGCGCTCCTTCTGGTCCTCGTCGCCGTGAGCGATCACGACGGGGCCGCCCATGACGAGGCCAAGCACGTTCGCCGGGAGCGGCACGCGCTGGCGGGCCAGTTCCTCGTTGAAGATCGACTGCTCGATCAGAGTCGCACCCTTGCCGCCGTACTCCTCGGGCCAGGAGAGGCCCGCCCAGCCTGCCTCGTGCATCTTCTTCTGCCAGGCGCGCCGGAACTCGAACTCGGCCTGATCGTCGCCCTCGGGCGAAGGGCCGGGGTGATTCTCCTCCAGCCAGCTCCGAACCTCATCTCGGAAGGCGGCCTCCGAGTCGGTCAGCGTCAGGTCCATTTTTCGGACTCTATATGACTGGCCGACTGGCCAGTCAGTCCAGATGTCCAGGTCGAAAGGGGCCCACTCAGGCGCCCTGGCGAGCATGCCGATGCCGGACACATGTCGATCCGTCGTATTCACCTGCTCGCCCTCGTCGTGATCGCGGTCGTGCTCGCGTTCCCAGTCTCCTCCGGCTCGGCGGCGGGCCTTCAGAACTGCGGTGGCGGAGTCCGTGCCGCCAAGGTGGCCTGCTCGAAGGCCAAGCGCATCGCCAGCGAGTACGCGAAGACCCACGCTCACTCGCTGCAGGGGTACACCTGCTCGGGCGGCGGGAACCAGGGACGCTGCATCCTCGACCGCAAGATCGTCACCTTCCCGCTCTAGCGCTTCGCGGCACCAGGATCACCGATCACGCCGATCCGGAAGCCGAGCCACGGGTAGACGGCGTTGTAGAACTTGTTGTCCTGGGGCTGCAGGCCGATCGCAGAGAGCCACATCTGATACCCGGGGGCGTTGGGGACGCCGCCGTGGAGGCGGCGCCATACCCGAGCGCCCTTCTTGCCCGCCGGCGGGGGCGTGATCGTGTCGGTCCACTCGACCGCGTTGCCGCCCTGATCGAGGGTGCCCCAGGGGCCGAGCGTCTTCGCCTGGCCCACGGTGCCGACGCTCCCCTGGTAGGCCTTCTGGTAGGTGCTTGACTTGAGGTGGAGCGGATTGACGGTGTTGCAGGTGCTGGTGCTGACCTGCGGCGGGCACCAGGTCGGGAACGAGGACCCGTGGTAGATCGACAGCGGCTGCGTCGTTGAGTTGGTGACATCCCCCGTCTTCGGATTGAGCGTCGCCGTGTTCGGTGCCGACGGATCCGGCGAGAGCTGGGTCGGCTGGTCGAAGAAGGTCCCGGGGTTGGTCGGGTACTTCCAGTACGAGTACATCCCGCCGCCGTTGGGGTCGAAATAGGCCGCCTTGATCCACTCGTCCTGGCTCGGGATCACGAAGCCGTTCGTGGAGGTGCGGGTCGCCTTGCGCCGCTTGAGGTTGTACATCCCGTTCTCGGTCTTCGGGGACAGGCGATCGTGGTAGAGCTGATAGGTGTAGCCGAGCGCCATCGACGGGGCCTCGGCGACGACCTTGACGTTGCCGTTCGTGAGGGAGTTCGCGAAGCGAGCGGCCCTGAGGAAGTTGGCGAACCCGTACGGCTTGTCAGCCCACTCGGGGTAGGCGACCGAGTAGTGCCGGCCGGGCCGGGCATTCTGCTTGGAGTTGATCTGGCCGTACTTGGGCCAGGCCGCGGAGCTCTCGTTGGAGCTGTAGAGGTCCTTCTTGTCCCGCCCGGTCGGATCGGCGGTGTTGAGGAAGGCGACGTATTGCCGGACCGTCACCTCGAGCTGGCCGATTCCGTAGGGATAACCCACCGATCCCACCGTCTGACAGGGCGGCGACGGGGGTGCGACCGAGCAGGACGAATAGATCGCGTCCGTGAATGGGGTGATCGCGGCGCCCGGGTTGCCCGGCTGCCCGATCTTGGCGATCCGGAAGGTGATGACGGCTCGCTTCGATGCCTGAGCGCCAACCGGGATCGCGAGCGCGATGAACGCGGTTGCGATCAGCAGCCCCCCGATCAGACTCCACTGCTTTCGACCCACACCACCACCGTAGGGGTCGCCCCGGCCAGCAACATCTGTACCGGCTACTGGCGGAATTAGTGGTAGATCGCGAGCAGGATGCCCACACTGGCGACCCAGGTGACCGCCGCGCCGATCATGCCGTAGTCCTCGAGCAGGATCGCGTCGGTCGACCGCGTGTCCTTGCGGTCGTAGATCAGATAGAGGTAGCGGAAGATCCCGTAGAGCACCGGCGGCAGCGTGCCCAGCATCTTCGAGCCGATCAGCGGCGAGTTCACCGCATAGATCGCGTAGCTCATCACCGTCGAGGCGGTGACCATCGCGACCATCTGGTCGAGGAAGGGGATCGAGTAATGCTCGAGCACCGGCCTCGACGAGGTCCCGGAGTGGAGCTCCGAGGTCGCCTCCTGGCGACGCTTCGTGAAGCCGAGGAAGAGCGCGACCATTCCCGTGCAGAGCAGCAGGAACGCGGACGCGTCGGCGCCCACGGCAACCGCACCCGCGAGGACCCGCAGGACGAAGAGCCCGGCGATGGTCATCACGTCGAGGATCACCTCGTGCTTCAGCACGTACGAATAGAGCGTGGTGCCGACCCCATAGGCGAGGACGAGCCCGCCGACCTCGAGGCCCTCGAGCGCCGTCGAGCCTGCGAGCGCCACAACGGCAAGCACCACGGCGAGCGTGATGGCCGTCGGGATGCTGAGCTCGCCGGCGGCGATGGGGCGAAACCGCTTGGTCGGGTGCTGGCGGTCCTCGGCGACGTCGTGAGCGTCGTTGACCAGGTAGCCGGCCGAGGCGACCATGCAGAAGGCGGCGAAGGTGACGGACGCGTCCACGACCGCGTCGAAATCCTTGAACTTCGCGGAGAAGAGCAGGCCGGCGAAGACCAGGGTGTTCTTGACCCACTCCTGCGGACGCAGGGCCTTGACGACCGCGCGAACGGGCCCGCGGCGGGGCCTCTCGGGAGCGCCGTCCGGGGCCGTCTGCGCCACGTCCGGCTCGCTCCGCTCCTTTAGAGCGTCAGCCATGAAGCGGGAAGGGTAGTGACCCGCAGCGCGGCCGGCGGGCGTTATGGATCGATCAGCACGCCTGGGTTCAACACGCTTTTCGGGTCGAGCCGGCGCTTTGCCGACCGCAGCGCGTCCGCGAACGGGTCGGGACGCTGCCGGTCATACCAGGGGCGGTGATCGCGGCCGACGGCGTGATGATGGGTGATCGTGCCGCCCGCGTCGATCAGCGTGTCGGAGACCGCCGCCTTGATCTCATCCCACTGTGCGACCTCGTCCCCGCGCCTCGCCGGCGCCAGCACGGTGTAGTAAGGCGCCGGCCCGTCGGGATAGACATGGGTGAAGCGGCAGCTGATTCGCGGCGAGCCCCCTCCGTCGACCTTCGTTCCGCTCGCCTCCGCGACGACGCGCCTCGCGGTCTCCATCACCTCGGCGTGGAAGGTAGGGAACCGGTCCCAGGTGATCGCCGTCTCGAAGGTGTCGGAGAGGATTCCGCACGCGACCAGGGAGTCCCTCAGGTAGGGGGCGGAGAGGAAGGCGCTGCGCCAGGCGTTGACGGCATCGTCTCCGTCCGAGGCCGGCTCCCGACCCTGCCTGATCTCGCCCGGCTCTCCCCCGTCGCTGCGGCAGATGTCGAGCGCGAGGGACATGGGCTCCTCGACCGGGACGTGAGCCGACTCGAAGCCGAGCACCAGCAGCGCCTTCCCAGGCGGCCCGGCGGAGGTCGTGTCCGACTCGAGCGGATCGAGCAACCTGCAGTTGGACGGGTTGAGGCCCGACTGTGAGATCTTCCGGACCGCCTCCGCCCCCGTTGCGAAGTCGTCGTAGGCGACCCCGCAGGAGATCTTCTCGGTGGGGCGCTCGCGCACGCGCACCCAGGCGTCGACGATCACGCCGAGGATCCCCTCGGACCCGATCAGCATCCGGTCCGGGCTGGGTCCCGCCCCCGATCCCGGCAGCCGCCTGCTCTCCCACTCTTCATCCAGCGTCACCGCCCGGACCGACTCGACCAGGTCGTCGATGTGGGTGTCGAGGGTGGCGAAGTGGCCGCCCGCACGGGTGGCGATCCAGCCCCCGAGCGTCGAGTACTCGAATGACTGCGGGAAGTGCCGCAGGGTGAGCCCGTGTTCGCGAAGCTGCTCCTCGAGCAGCGGACCGGTCGCGCCCGCCTGGATCCGGGCCGCCTTCGAGACGGCGTCCACCTCGAGCACCCGATCCATCCGCTTCAGGTCGACGCTGACCACGCCCGGGTACTGCTCGCGCATCCGCGGTTCCACTCCACCGACCACGCTCGTGCCGCCGCCGAACGGGATCGCGGCCGCGCCCTCGTCGGCGCAGTAGTTGAGGATGATGTCCACGTCCTCCGCTGACTCGGGGTAGGCGACCAGATCGGGTGGGTTCGAGAACTCGCCCCTGAACCCTCGCACCACGTCCCGGTAGGCCTTGCCGAGCGAGTGCGCGACCCGGTCGTAGCGGTCGGCGGAGAACATCTCGGCGAAGCGCTTAGGGGGCCGGATGCGAGGCTCGGGCAGCTCGATCGAATCGAGCGGGACCGCCTCCTCGATCTCGTCCACCTCGAAGCCGAGCCGGTCGGTGACCGCCTTCGCGATCGCCTCGATCTGATCGCGCGGCGGCTGCTGGTCCTCGTACCCCCAACCCCAGTGCTTGAGGCGGCGGGTGGTAGCCGTTGCCACCGCCTACCAGTGGACGCCGCGCATCAGGTACGCGAACGCGACGCCCTCGGTGGAGAGCTCCTGCTCCTTCTCGGCAGGCTTCCCGTCCTCCTTGCCCTTGGCAGCGCTGGATTCGGGGAAGAGCTTGTAAGCCGTGTTCAGAATCGCGTCCGACGCCTTCGGCGCGACGTTGTAGAGGAGCTCGCCGAAGTTGCCGAGACGGGTCGCGACCTTCTTCGGCTTGCGGATCATCGCGTCACAGATCATGTCCGCAGCCTGGTCGGGGGTGATCGTCGGGAAGGCGTCGTACATCTTGGTCGGGGCGATCATCGGGGTCCGCACCAGCGGCATGTGGATGGTGGTGATGTGGACGCCGTCGTCGACCACCTCCGAGGCGACGCACCGGGACCAGGCGTCGAGCGCGGCCTTGGACGCGACGTAGGCCGAGAAGCGCGGCGTGTTGGTCTGCACGCCGATCGAGCTGATGTTGATGATGTGCCCGCCCTTGCGCCCCGCACTCCGCTTGCGCATTGACGGCAGCACGCTCAGGATCAGCCGCAGGGCACCGAAGTAGTTGAGCTGCATCGTCCGCTCGAAGTCGTGGAAGCGCTCGTAGGAGTTCTCGATCGAGCGCCGGATCGAGCGCCCCGCGTTGTTGACGAGGATGTCCACCCGCTCGTGCTGCTCGAGCACCTCCTTCGCCATCCGCTCGACGTCGTCGAGATCCGAGAGGTCGCACTGATGGATATGCGCGCTGCCCCCCGCCTCCTCGATCTCCACCCTGGTCTCCTCGAGCTTCTCAGGCGTTCGGGCGACGAGCAGGACCTCCGCGCCGGCGGCGCCGCACTTGACCGCGCACGCCTTGCCGATTCCCGAGGAGGCTCCGGTGATCAGGACGACCTTGCCCCCGATCGCCCCGGAGAGGGAGCGGTCCTTGAAGAGATCCGGGTCGAGGTTGCGCTCCCAGTAGTCCCAGAGCCGGTCGGCGTAGCCCGGCAGGGGCGGAACCGAGATCCCGCTCCCCTCCAACGCCGCCTGGGCCTTGGTGGAGTCGAAGTCGGTCGGATAGTTGATGTAGACGAGCACCGAGCGCGGGATGCCGAGGTCGGCGAGGACCTGGTCGCTGATGCGCTTGACGGGTGGCAGCATCGTGAGCCCGCCTCGGACCTGTTTCGGGATGAAGTCGAACATCCGCGAGTCGATCCGCAGCGCCGCCTCGGGCGCGTGGGCTGCCTTGGCGAAGACGTTGATCACCTGGCCCGCCGACAGCGGATTCGGGTCGGTGAGGTGGAAGGCCTGTCCGTCGAACCCCTCGATGTGGGCGATGTGGTCCATCGCCTTGGCGACGAAGTCGACCGGGACGATGTTGATCTTCCGCCCCTCGATGCCGATTCCCGGGAACCAGCTCGGGACCGCGTTCCGGGCTCGCTGCAGGAGCTTGAAGAAGTAATACGGGCCGTCGACCTTGTCCATCTCGCCGGTCTCGGAGTGCCCGACGACGATCCCCGGCCGGTAGACCCGCCACGGCACCTCGGACTCCTCGCGGACCACGGCCTCCGACTCGTGCTTGGTCTGGAAGTAGGGATGGTTGTCGACCTTCTCAGCCTCCTCGAACATGTCCTCGGTGAAGGTCCCCTTGTAGAGGCCGGCGGCGGCGATCGAGCTGACCATGTGGAAGTGCTTGGCGTCGAGCTCCTTGGCGAGCTTGACCGCCTCCCTCGTGCCCTCGACGTTCGCGATGCGCTGGCTTTCTGCGTCCGCGGTCATGTCGTAGATCGCCGCGAGGTGGAAGAAGTGGTCGACGTCGCCCTTGAGCTCCGAGATCTGATCCGCACAGCCCAGGTGCTCCTGGGAGAGGTCGCCGATCACGGGGACGATCCGGCCGTCCTCCGCCCCCCAGCGGTTCAGGAGCTCCTCGAGGCGGCCGCGCGATCCCTCCCGCACGAGGACGTAGATCGTCCCTTCGCGCTCGAGCAGCTGCTCGACGAGGTTGCGACCGATGAACCCGGTGGCACCGGTGACGAAGTAGCTCATCTCACCCCTCCTCCATCCAAACTGGGTGGAACTTACACGCACGGAGCCGCCGGACGCAAAGCCCGCGTCGCCGCAGCGCAATAATCAAGTCGTGGGGCTCTTCTACGACCCGGCCGGCAACGTCGATCCCGAGCGCGACGAGCGTCTGCGTGCTGCCGCCGCCCGGGTCGAGATCCGTCCCGCGGAGCGCGCAGCCTGGCTCGGCATGCGGTCGCTTGCCTGCCCCGAGTGCGACATGCCGCTGGCGCTCTCCGGGCCGGTCGGCTTCTCGGATGTGATCGCGTGCGCCTTCTGCGAGACAACCGCGCCGACCCGGGAGTTCATCCGGGAGCACGGCTACCCGGCGGTGGACCTGATCGCCCGGATCGCGTAGTGCAAAGCAGCTTTAGAGAACGTCATACAGTTAGTTAGGGGAATGGCGACGCAGCAAAAGGTTCAGCTCTTGATGCCCGAGATGGGTGAGTCGGTGACGGAGGGCACCGTGCTCGAGTGGCATGTCTCGGAGGGGGATTCCGTCGAGGAGGGGGACACGATGGTCGAGGTCTCGACCGACAAGGTCGACGCCGAGGTCCCCGCCCCCGCCACCGGCACGGTCACGAAGATCCTGGTGCAGCCCGACGATGAGATCGAGGTCGGCAAGCCGATGGCCGAGATCGATCCGAACGGCGGACCTCCGGAGGCTTCGGAGGAAACGCCGGCGGACACGGCGCAGGACGCCGGCGAGCCGGCCGAGGAGGCCGCCGAGTCCAACGGCGCGGGTACCGACGCAACCGCCGAAACTGACGGCAAGGCAACTACGGACGACGCCTCCGTCTCCGCCGGGAAGTCCCTCGAGGGCGGCGGCCTCGAGATCGTGATGCCCGAAATGGGCGAGTCGGTCACCGAGGGCACCGTGCTCGAATGGCACGTCGCCGAGGGCGATCAGATCGCCGAGGGCGACACCGTCGTCGAGGTTTCCACCGACAAGGTCGACGCCGAGGTTCCCGCGCCCGCGAGCGGCACCATCACCAAGATCCTCGTCGGCCCCGACGAGACGATCGAGGTGGGCAAGCCGATGGCCGAGATGACCATGGGGGAAGTCGACACGACCAGGGTTGCCAAGCCATCGGCGCCCTCGCCCGATACGGCCGCAGCCGAAGGCGAGGCCGTGGCGGCTGATGGCGAAGCCGTCCAGCAGGACGATGGAGCCCGCGCCACTCCCGTCGCCCGTCGCGCCGCTCAGGCGAACGACGTCGACCTGACGGGAGTCAAGGGGAGCGGGCCCGGCGGCAAGATCACCAAAGCCGACGTCCTGAACGGCGGCGATGGTGCCGCCCCCGCCAAGGCCGCCGTGGGCGAGGCGCAGCCGCTCCGAGGCCCGGCCGCCACGCTGGCCAAGGCGATGGACGAGAGCCGCTCGATCCCGACGGCCACCTCGTTCCGCGAGCTCGCCGTCGACACCCTCGACGCCAAGCGCAAGGCGCTCAACGGGGTGCTGAAGGAGCGCGGGATGAAGGTGAGCTTCACGCACCTGATCGCCTGGGCCATCGTTAAGGCCGCCCAGGAATGGCCGGTGATGGGAAGAGCGTTCGAGGAGCGCGACGGGAAGCCCACGGTGATCGAGCCGGGTGGGGTCAATCTAGGCATCGCCGTCGATGTGGAGCGAAAGGGCAAGCGCTCCCTGCTGGTCCCCTGCATCAAGGGCGCGGATCGCTTCGACTTCAAGGGCTTCCACTCCTACTACGAGGAGCTGATCACGAAGACGCGGGAGAACAGTCTCACCGCTGACGACTTCCAGGGGACCAACATCAGCCTCACCAACCCGGGTGGCCTCGGGACCATTGCCTCCGTCCCGCGCCTGCTCAAGGGCCAGGGCACGATCGTCGCCTGCGGCTCACTCGCCTATCCCGTCGAGTGGAGGCACGCTCCGGCGGAGAAGATCAAGGCACTAGGGGTCTCGAAGGTGATGACGATGACCTCCACGTACGACCACCGCGTGATCCAGGGGGCGGAGTCCGGATCGTTCCTGCGCCGGATCGAGGAGCTGCTGCAGGGCGAGGACGAGTTCTACGAGTCCGTCGCGCGGGAACTCGATGTCGATCCAACGCCCATCACCTCGGCGCACGCGGCCGCGGCCTCCGCACCGCCGCTGGCGGCGCCCGGTGCTCCCGGTGGGCCGACCGCCCCCAGCGTCGCCGCCAAGCCCAGCACCGAGCTCCTCCAGGCAGTGCAGGCCGCCACCTCGCTGCTCAAGGGGTACCGGACCCACGGTCACCTCGCGGCGCGGCTCGACCCACTCGGCTCCGAGCCGAAGGGCGACCCGGCGATCCAGCCCGAGAACCTCAACCTGACCCCCGAGCTGATGGCTCAGATCCCCGCGGAGATCCTCCGCATCGGCGTCGAGGGCGAAACGCTGCTCGAGGTGCTGCCCCGGATGCGCGAGGCCTACTGCGGCACGATCGCCTACCAGATCGAGCACCTCTCCTCCCACCAGCAGCGGATGTGGCTCCGCGACATGATCGAGACCGGCTGGCATCGCAAGCCGCTCGATTCCGAGGAGAAGCAGCGGCTTCTCGATCGGCTGATCCAGGTGTTCGGCTTCGAGCGCTACCTGGAGAAGGCCTACCTCGGCCAGAAGATGTTCTCGATCGAGGGTCTCGACGCCGTCGTGCCGATGCTCGACGAGGTTTTCGAGATGGCCCACACCGAGGGCGCCCACGACGTGGTCATCGGCATGGCCCATCGTGGCCGCCTCGCCGTCCTCGCCCACAACATCGGTCGTCCGGCGGAGGCGATCCTCGCCGAGTTCGAGGGCGCCAAGGCGATCGAGGCGGTCAAGTCGCTCGCCGCGATCCCCACCGGCGGCACGGGCGACGTCAAGTATCACTACGGCCACGGCGGGCTCTACAAGACGAAGGACGGCTCCGAGATCGGTGTCCGCCTCTATCCGAACCCGAGCCACCTCGAGTTCGTGGACCCGGTAGTCACCGGCGCCGCGCGGGCCTCCCAGACGAGCCGGCAGAACGGCCGCCTCGAGCACGACCCGATGGCCGCCGTCCCGGTGCTCCTCCACGGCGACGCAGCGTTCCCGGCACAGGGCGTGGTCGCGGAGACGCTCAATCTCCAGTCGCTGAAGGGCTACGCGACCGGCGGCACGATCCACATCATCCAGGACAACCAGATCGGCTTCACCACCGACCCCGAGGAGGGCCGCTCCACCCCCTACGCGGGCGATATGGCGAAGGGCTTCAACGTGCCGATCATTCACGTGAACGCCGACGACCCGGAGGCGTGCGTAGCCGCCGTCCGCCTGGCGATGGCCTACCGCGAGCGCTGGGGACGGGACGTGGTCATCGACCTGATCGGCTACCGCCGCTTCGGCCACAACGAAACCGACGAGCCCGCCTACACGCAACCGCTGATGGCGGCCAAGATCAAGGAGCACCCGCCGGTCAGCCAGCTCTACGCCGAGGAGCTCGTCAAGGAGGGCATGGTCACGCCGAACGAGGTCGAGGAGCGGAACGACGAGCGCCAGAAGGGGCTCAAGGCCGCGCACGATGACCTTCGGAAGAAGATCGAGTCGGGCGACTTCGCGGATCCCACGGCGACGGGCACCGGAGAGCTCGACCGCACCCGCAGCCCGAGCGTCGACACGGCGGTCGCCGAGGATCGGCTCCGCAAGCTGAACGAGGAGCTGCTCCGGGTGCCGGACAGCTTCACCATCCACCGCAAGCTCCGCAAGCCCCTCGCCAAGCGGCTCGACGCGATGAACGAGGGCGGAATCGAGTTCGGCCACGCCGAGGCCCTCGCCCTGGCGTCGATGCTGACGGAGGAGGTCCACGTCCGCTTCACCGGCCAGGACACCGAGCGCGGGACGTTCTCCAACCGCCACCTCGTCCTTCATGACGAGAAGACCGGGCTTCGCTACGCGCCGATCCAGAACCTGGCCGAGGCCAACGCGCCGCTCGAGCTGCATAACAGCCCGCTCTCGGAGACGGCCTGCCTGGGCTTCGAGTACGGCTACTCCGCGGCCTCTCCGGACAGCCTGATCCTCTGGGAAGCCCAGTTCGGGGACTTCGGCAACTCGGCGCAGGTGATCATCGACAGCTTCATCGTCTCGGCCGAGGCGAAGTGGGGCCAGACCTCACGCCTCACGCTCCTGCTCCCCCACGGCTACGAGGGCGCCGGACCGGAGCACTCGAGCGCCCGGATCGAGCGCTTCATCCAGCTCGCCGCCGAGGGCAACATCCGGATCGCCAATCCCTCCACGGCCGCGCAGTATTTCCACCTGCTCCGGCGTCAGGCCCACATCCAGAAGGCCAGGCCGATGGTGGTCTTCACACCGAAGGGCCTGCTGCGCCTGCCCCGAGCGACCTCGACGCTCGAGGACCTCACCTCGGGATCGTTCGAGTTCGTCCTCGACGACCCGCACGCCCAAGGCCGCAAGGAGAAGGTCGAGCGGCTGGTCCTCTGCAGCGGCAAGATCTATTACGACATCGACGCCGCTCCCAAGCGCGAGGAGATCGAGAACGTCGCGATCGCGCGGGCCGAGCTCCTCTACCCGTTCGCCAAGGAACAGCTCACCGAGCTGATCGCGAGCTATCCGAGCCTGAAGGAGATCGTCTGGGTCCAGGAGGAGCCGCGGAACATGGGCGCGTGGTCGGTGATGCAGCGGCGCATGCCGGAGCTGCTCCCCGACGGCGTCGAGCTCGGCTACATCGGCCGGCCGCCGCGCGCGAGTCCCGGCGAGGGCTACGCGGTCGCCCACACCAAGGAACAGGAGCGAATCGTCCTCACGGCCCTGATGGGCCGCGCGGATCCGGCGTAGCGGCCACCAGGCCTCGCGAACCCGCTGAGATACTGGCGGGATGTCGGAGGAGAACGTCAACGTCGTCAAGTCCTTCCTGGACGTCGGCGTGCGAGAGGACTGGCCGCGGGTCGCGGAGCTGATGGATCCGCGTCACGCCGCGCCGTCGCGGGGCGCCTTACTCGTCGTCTGGACGACTAAGTCGCCCCAGTCCGAGGGCTGAGCCGGCCTGAGCGGGCCGTCCGCGCGGGCCATCGCCCCCGCACGAACGGCCCGCCCCGCATTGCGCGGGTCGCGCTGGCGCCCGCCCTTGGATCTGTCTCAGGCCGGCCCCGTGAGCGCTGCCCGTCGGATCACGGCCACCGAGAGGGAGCGGCCGCAATCGGGACAGGAGCTGAGTCGAGCCCAGGAGTGGTGTTCTGCGTCACAGCTCGCGCACCGATACGAGCGCTGCAACCGCACGAGCCTCCTCATGCCCACGTTGGAACCTTGATCTGCGTGGAATCGCTCCATGGCGCGCATCTTGCCTGCCCCGGGTCGACAAAACTATGGACAGCCGGTATGAAGATCGCCACTCGACACTCCGACCGGGTGTCGAGTCCGGACAGCCGCTAGTTTCAACCCATGGCGACGGCTGAGCAGGGAACTGCGCAACGCAAGCCGGTCCCGGGGCGGCTTTTCCACTGGGTCAAGATCGCGTCCTGGTTCGAGCTCGGCCTGTTCACGGCGCTGCTCTTCTTCTGGATCGCGCCCGGCTACCCCTCGGAGACCGCCCTCTTCGGCCTGTTGCACGGAATCGGCTACCTGGGCCTGTGCGCATTGATCTTCTGGGCGATCATGCGAAGGGAGGCGCCCTGGCCGCTGCTCGCGGCGACCCTCACACCGCTAGGGCCCGTGGGCGCGGTGATAGGAATCGAGCTGATCGAGCGCCGCGGATGGGGAATTTCGGCGCCGGAGTTGACACCGCACAAGGAAACGGGGAATAATCAAATGAGGCGGGAGGACGTACTAACTTGACAGACTCGTTCCCGGGCCAGTCCCGCCTCCGGGAACGATCGCGTCGGAAATCCCTCCCTGGCTACCGACGCGCAGGCGTGGCGCGGGCCGTGTGGACCCCCTGCCTCCCGCGGCCCCGCCACGCCGCTTCTTTCTGCGCCAAATCAAATAGGGGGAAACGGGGGCCGGCCGATAGGGCCGCTCGCTGCGCATTCCCGAGTAGGCTGAGTGCGCTCCTGCGCATGGCTGTCGACCTGGTCATCGACATCGAGAACACCCCCGGCGCCCTTGCCGAGGTGGCGGCCTCGATCAGCGATGCGGGGGTGAACATCGCGGCCGCGACCTGCGTCGGCGCCGGTGACCGCGCCGAACTGCACATCCTCGTCCCGCATGCGGAGGCGGTGAAGCACGCGCTCGCCATCTCCCATGTCGGGGTGAGCCGGGAGAGGGAGGTCGTCGTGGTCGACGTCGAGGACCGCCCGGGCGTGTTGGCGGACCTCGCTCGCAAGGTCGCCCGGGCCGGAGTGAATCTCGACCTCGTCTACATCGCCACCCAGAACCGGCTCGTCTTCGGGGCCGAGGACATCGCGGCTCTGCGAGCCGTCCTCGACGACGGGACCTAGGCCTAGGCGCGGGAGCGCAGGTCGCGCAGAACGCGGTGGAGGATCCCCCCGTTCTGGAAGTAGCTGACCTCGTTGGGGGTGTCGATGCGGACCGTCGCCTCGAAGCTGATGTCCTCGCCTCCGTCGCTGTGAGCGGTGACCTCGACCGTCTTCGCCTCGCCGTTCTGGAGGTCGCCGACCTCGAAGGTCTCCTCTCCGGTCAACCCGAGCGAGTCGATCGATTCGCCGTCGGGGAACTGCAGGGGCAGCACGCCCATCCCGATCAGGTTCGAGCGATGGATCCGCTCGAAGCTCTCCGCGATCACCGCGCGGACTCCGAGCAGGTTGGTGCCCTTCGCAGCCCAGTCTCGTGAGGAACCGGAGCCGTACTCCTTGCCGGCGAGCACGACCAGCGGCACGCCCTCGTCGGCGTAGCTCATCGCGGCCTCGTAGATCGTCGTCTCCTCCCCCTGCCCTTCCGATGAGGAGAAGTGCTTCGTGAAGCCTCCCTCCTTCTCGACCAGCCGGTTGCGCAGACGCACGTTCGCGAAGGTGCCGCGGATCATGACCTCGTGGTTGCCACGCCGCGAGCCGTAGGAGTTGAAGTCCCGAACCTCGACACCCTGCTCCTGGAGCCACTTCCCGGCCGGACTGTCCTTCTTGATCGCGCCGGCCGGCGAGATGTGGTCTGTGGTGACGGAGTCCCCGAGCACGGCCAGGACCCTCGCGCCCTCGATCGGCTCGACCGGCTTCGGCTCCGCGTCCATCCCCTCGAAGAAGCTGGGCTTGCGCACGTAGGTGGAGTCGGGCCAGGTGTAACGGTCGCCCTCCGGAACCTCGATTCCCTTCCAGCGCTCGTCGCCGGTGAAGACGTCCGCGTAGCTCTTGGTGAACATGTCCGCGCGAACCGCCTCGGCCACGACGTCCTTGATCTCCTTGGAGCTGGGCCAGAGGTCCGAGAGGTAGACCGGCTGGTCGTCGGAGTCACGGCCGAGCGGCTCTTTGGTCAGGTCGATGTCCATCCGGCCGGCGAGCGCGTAGGCGACCACCAGCGGCGGCGAGGCCAGATAGTTGGCGCGGGTGTCCGGATTGATCCTGCCCTCGAAGTTGCGGTTGCCGGAGAGGACCGAGCAGACGACCAGATCGTGGTCGTTGACGGCCTTCGAGATCGCCTCCGGCAGCGGTCCGGAGTTCCCGATGCAGGTCGTGCAGCCGTAGCCGACCAGGTTGAACTGAAGCTCGTCCAGATAGCGGTCGAGACCCGACTTCTCGAGGTACTCGGTGACCACGGTGGAGCCCGGCGCCAGCGAGGTCTTCACCCACGGCTTGCGAGTGAGCCCGCGCTCCACGGCCTTCTTGGCGAGCAGGCCGGCTCCGAGCATGACGGAGGGATTCGACGTGTTGGTGCAGCTCGTGATCGCGGCGATCACGACCATGCCGTGGTCTAGCTCGATCGTCTGGCCGTCCTCGAGCTGAACGGAAACGCAATCGCTCGTCTTCCGCTCCTCCGCGACGGCGGTCAGGCCCGCCCGTTGCGGCTTGCCGTTTTCGCCATCGTGATCCTCGGCGGGCGGATCCGAGGCCGGGAACGACTCGTCAATCGCGACGTCGAGCATGTTGCTGAGCTCGTTGCCCGCCTCGGGATCCCACTCCTGCATCGCCTCGAGGAACGCCGGCTTTGCGTTCGCGAGCGCGATCCGGTCCTGCGGGCGCTTTGGCCCCGCGATGCTCGGCTCGACCTCGCCGAGGTCGAGCTCCAGGGTGTCGCTGTAGGTCGCCTCGTCCGAGTCGGGCTCGTGGAAGAGGCCCTGCTCGCGGGTGTAGGCGTCGACCAGCTCGATCTGCTCGGTTGAGCGCCCGGTGAACTCGAGGTAGCGCAACGTCTCCGCGTCGATCGGGAAGATCGCGCACGTCGAGCCGAACTCGGGCGACATGTTCCCGATCGTCGCCCGGTCGGCGAGGCCGAGGTCAGCGATTCCCGGGCCGAAGAACTCGACGAACTTGGAAACGACACCCTTCTCGCGCAGCATCTCGGTGACCGTCAGGACGAGGTCCGTGGCCGTGGCGCCCTCGGGGAGCTCGCCGGTCAGTCTGAAGCCGATCACCTGCGGGAGCAGCATCGAGATCGGCTGTCCGAGCATTGCGGCCTCGGCCTCGATCCCGCCCACGCCCCAGCCGAGCACGCCGAGGCCGTTGATCATCGTCGTGTGGGAGTCGGTGCCCACCAGGGTGTCCGGAAAGGCCTGGACCGTCCCGTCCCGCTCGCGCGTGTAGACGCATTGGCCCAGGTACTCGAGGTTGACCTGGTGACAGATGCCGGTCGCCGGTGGCACCACCCTGAAGTTGTCGAACGCGGTCTGACCCCAGCGCAGGAACGCGTAGCGCTCCCCGTTGCGCTCATAGTCGCGCTCCGCGTTGATCCCAAATGCCTTCTGGTTGCCGAAGGCATCGACCTGCACCGAGTGGTCGATGACCAGGTCGACGTCGACCTGCGGGTTGATCGCGCTCGGGCCGCCGCCCAGATCCTCCATCGCGTCTCTCATCGCCGCCAGGTCGACCACGGCCGGCACCCCGGTGAAGTCCTGCATCAGCACGCGGGCGGGCTGGAAGGGGATCTCGACGGAGGGAACGGCTTTTGCGTCCCAGGTCGCGATCGCCTCCACGTCGTGCGAGGTGACGGACGTCCCGTCCTCCAGGCGCAACGCGTTCTCGAGCAGAACCTTCAGCGAATACGGCAGCCGCGCGACGTCGAAGCGCTCCTGCAGCGCATCGAGGCGGTGGATCTCCACCTTCCGGCCCGAAACCTCGAGCTCAGCGCGCGCTCCGAACGAATCAGCGGTCACAAATGCAGTATGCCGCTACTTCTTCTTGTGCTTCTTGTGCTTCTTGTGCTTGAAGTTGACCTTGACGGTCTGGGCGGTGTTGCCCTTCGGGTCGATCGTGGTGATCTGAACGCGGATCCCGCGACCGCGCGCCACCGTCGCACGGCCGTGCTTGCTGAGCTTCAGCTTGACGGTCGCGCTCTGGCCGCCCGGGATGGTCGCGTTGCCGCGCCCGAGAACCTTCTTCTTGCCGCTCTTCTTGTGCTTCTTCGCTGAACGGGCGCTCGTGCCCTTGCCCGAGCCGAGCAGACGGACCTGCACCTGGCACGGATTGCTGCCGGGCGCGGAGTCGACCGGCACCTTGGCCGTCTTGCCCTTCACGACGACCTTGCCGCTCCCGATCGAGGCGCGCAGGTAGGACGTGGAGGAGAACTGGGGTGCGATCTCCGTGCCGCAGGGGAGCGGCAGGGCGGGTGCTGCGCCGACCTGGCCGCCCGCGGCACCCGGGTCATCGGACACCGGCAGGCGCAGATCGAGGTTCGACACCGTGATGTCGCCCTGGCCGTTCGCGGGTCGGCCATAGCTGTTGAGTGACCCGCCGCCGGCATCCTTCGGCAGCAACTCCAGCTTCGCGACGTGGCCGGGCGCGAACAGATGGCCGCTCGGGTGGAGCTGGAACACCTGACGGGCTGTCCCGATCTGCGGCCGGTAGAGCTGGCGCGCGACGAGCGTCTCGGTGTTGTCGCTGGTATCGACGTCCAGCAGCCGGGCCGCGATCTCGGAGTTCGCCGCCGGGTTGGCGATGGTCGCGACGACCATCGGGGACCCGAGCAGCGTGTAGCCGCTTCCGCCGGCCGCAGGAAGCCTGTAGCTGGCGACACCGTTCACGTCATCGCCCGGTGCCGTCTGGCAGGCGTTCCCGCCGCTTCCGTTCTGAACCGGATCGAAGGTGGCATCGATGCTGGGCGATCCGCCGCTCGCCGAGATCGTCTTGCTGCCGCTGTCGCGGAAGCGGACAACCCCATGCGAGAGTCCCGCCCAGCTGCCCGCCTGGTACGGGCCGCCGGATGGCGCGCCCGAGGGGCAGGTGAGCGTGTATGCGGTGGCACCCTGGAACGGCTGTGATCCCGTGCCCTTGACGTAGAAGTCGAGCCACGCGTCATCCGCGGCGGTGAGCGCGTTGGTGACGTCCGGCTTGTTGAGCGCGCGCATGTGGCCGAAGTCGCCGAAGAACAGCGAGATCGGCGCGTTCGGGTACTGCGAGCGGATCTTGTTGTAGTAGCCGATCGCCTCGTCCGGGGGGAAGAGGTCGTCATCGAAGCCGTTCGAGATCAGCAACGGCGCCGGAGGCTCGGACTGGTCGATGTAGTAGGCGGAGTGATGCGCCTTGATCTCATCGAGGACAGCCTGGGACGCCGGATCGCCGTCGTAGGGCTCCCCCTGCTCGATGCGCGTCTTCCACGAGGTCACGTCAGCCCCGAAGTCGGTGCACGGTGAGGGGTATGGGGCCTGCCCGCAATAGAGGCCGGCGCCCAGCGTGACGGTCGCGTACAGACCGTTGTTGAACGACTCCTTCTCGATGCCCATCCGGCCGGTGTAGGCCGGGTCCGAGACGTAGTCGAGCTTCTGCCCGTTGGGGGTGAGCGAGTAGGCCAGGTCGCTCCACGGGATATCTGGGGCCGCCCCGGCGATGCGCATCGGAATGCCGTTGACCGGGCTCGTCCAGGGCACCAGGCTGCCGTTGGGCAGCATGGTCCGGTCCTTCAGCGTGGCGAGCTGCAGTGACAGGCCACCGCCGTAGGAGCCGCCGATGGCACCGACCTTCTGGCCGTTGACCAGGCCCTCGTCCGCGAGCTCACCGGCAAAGAACTGAGCGTCCCTGATTTCGTAGCGGTCGTCCATCAGGTGGACATAGCCGTTGTCACACGCGGAACCACCTGCGGTCACCGACGCCGCCGAGCCGCAGGACTCGTGGAAGCCACGGTCGGTCATGCTGAAGACGGCGTAGCCGCGGCTGGTGAACTCCCTCATCCCGTTGGTGCCACCGGAGGTTCCGAATCCGATCTTCGAGCCCCCGTATCCGTGGCCGATGATGATCAGCGGATAGTTGTTGTCCGATCCGCTGGCGGCCGGGAAGGCGACGTTGACGTCGATTGGGGTGGTGTCCCAGCTGGGTGCGGTGCTGCGAGGAGCGGTATTGCCGCATTCGCGGACTCCGTCACCGGCGACTGTGCAGGTAAGCGGTGCCGCCGAAGACGTTCGGAATCGCGGCGTCTGCGGTCGGTGCGGCGAGCAGCGACCCGAGAACGATCAACACCAACACGAGCTTGCGCATTACCTCTCCTGTCCCTCGAAATCTTTCATGACGCGTCCCTCGGCGCGCCGCGCGTCTCCTCTTGACGCGCAGTCAACAGACTACTTCACCGCTTGTCGGACTGCCCGGCGGCGAGCTCCGAGGCGATCTGCTCCGCGCCACCCCGCCGCTGCATCCGCGCTGCGAGCCCCGGATGGCGATAGCCGAACTCGGCCGCGAAACGCTGCCGGCGCGGCGCCACGGTGATCTCGTTGCGGTTTCGCTCGATCGCCCGCACCACCGCCTTGGCCACCTTCTCGGGCGTCGTGGTCCCGATCATCGGCGGCGGATCGACCTCGGCATCCGCCCACATGCCGGCGCCGCGCACGAACCCCGGCGAGACGATGGACACGCCGACCCCGCTCCCATGGAGGTCCTCGCGCAGCGCAAAGGCGAATCCCCGGATGCCGAACTTGGTCGCGCCGTAGAGGGCCGCCCGCGGGGAACCCACCTTCCCGGATAGCGACGAGATGAAGACGAGATGGCCCTGGCCCTTCGCGACCAGCTTCGGAGCGAGCGCGCGGGCCATCAGGATCGGCGACTCGAGGTTGACGCGGATTGCACGCTGGACCTCCTCCGAGCTGAAGTGGTCGAGCTTGCCGCTCGCCGGCAGGGCCGCGTTGGCGACCATGACGTCGACGTCTCCGGCGTCCTCGATCAGCTTCTCGGCGGCGCCGGGCTTGGCGAGGTCGGCGACGATGGCCTCGTGTCCGCCGCCGGGAAGCGACTTGGCGAGCTCTCCGAGCTCCTCCTGGCGACGTGAGCTCAACACCAGCCTCGCGCCATGTCCCGCGAGCCGCTCGGCGATGGCTCGGCCGATTCCGCCAGTGGCGCCGCTGAGGAGCACCCGCTTCCCCTTGAGATCCACGCCGTGAAACTACCCGTCCGGCTCTATGAGCGCTCGCTCACACACAGGTCGAGCTCTGCTACGGTCGTTTGCAGGGAAAAGGAGGGACCGCTGCCTCGCTCGAATCGCCAAACCCGCAGGCTTGGAATCGCAGGACTTCTCTTCTGCGTCGCGCTGGTCGCGGCGGCGCCGGCCGCCGGTCAGACCGAGGACACGACCACGCTGCCGCCGGGTGCGCCGGAGGGCTCACCGCCTCCAGCCACCAACGGAGCGACGATCCTCTCCGGCGGCAAGGCGAGCATTCCGGCCGGAGCCCCATCCGCCGTGGTGCGGGCGATCCAGGCCGCCAACCAGATCCACCGGAAGACCTATATCTGGGGCGGCGGCCACCGCAGCTTCAAGGCGAGAGGCTATGACTGCTCGGGCGCCGTCAGCTACGTCCTGCACGCGGCGGGGGTGCTGAGCTCGCCGCTCGTCTCCGGGCAGCTCGCCTTCTGGGGCATGCCCGGCCCGGGCGCCTGGATCACGGTCTTCGCCAACCGGGTCCACACCTACATGTACATCGCCGGGCTGCGCTACGACACCTCCCCGCGCGGGGAGACGGTCGACCAGGGCCGCGGTCCCCGCTGGCGCTACACCCTGCGCACGGGGTCGGGCTTCGCCGTGCGCCATTACCCGGGTCTGTAGCGCTTCCTCGCAGATTGCGCGCTCTCTGTGAGTACCTGCTCACAGATCCTCCGACCCTGCTACGCTGCCGCGCGAACCAAACGCCGAGTCTCGGCCCCGACAGTGAGGGCCGAGAGCGGGGGAACCAAGCAGTTGGGGCGAATCCACCGATGAGGTGGAACCGCAAGCTCCTTTCGCGGTAGTCCGTCAGCTAACCCCGTAGGCCGACGAAGGAGAACGGTTTGCGGTCAGAAACTCTCAGCAGGAGCATGAAACTGGCTTTCGCAGGGCTGCTGTTGGTCGCCTCGCTCGGCGCGGCGGTGCCGGCCATGGCCCAGACTGGCGGGACGGGGTCGCCCGGCAGCGTCACGACGGCAACGGCTCCAAGCGGAACCGCCCAGATCCAATCGGATGGCACGGCTATTCCGCCCGCCAACGCGCCGCGACAGGTCCGCAAGGCCATCGCCGCCGCCAACAAGATCCACAAGCGCCCCTACATCTGGGGTGGCGGGCACCGCAGCTTCAAGTCCAGGGGCTACGACTGCTCCGGCGCCGTCAGCTACGTGCTGCACGCCGCCGGCCTGCTCCGCACCCCCGAGTCCTCCGGGCCCCTGATGGCCTGGGGCGTCCCGGGCATCGGTTCCTGGATCACGGTGTACGCCAACCGGACCCACGCCTGGATGACGGTCGCGGGACTTCGGTTCGACACCTCGGCGGCCGGTGAGTCCCTGAACCAGGGCTCGGGTCCGCGGTGGCGCTTCAACATGCGGGCGGCCACCGGCTACTCGACACGCTTCTCCCCAGGTCTCTAGCCGCCTTCCGGCGGCCTCTTTGAGGCCACCTCTCCTCCCCTAGGTACGCCGCGTCGCCTCTCCCGGGCGGCGCGGCGCTGCCGTCATCGGCGCAATCCAATTTCGGGGTTCAAAGCAGGAGGAGCCAGCCGCTCACGCGTCGAATCCATAGTTCGTGCCTGAAGTTACGAGCAAACGGTTGTCGATTGCAAAGGATCTCTCACGTTTGGTAAGGTCCCGCGCCAGTTACGCCGAGTCCCATCCCCAAGAGGCGATGGGAGCGGGGGAACCAAGTGTTGGGGCTAACCCACCGCAGTCGAAGGGTGGGGGCGCAGGCTCCTCAAGCGCCAGCCCGTCAGCTAACCCCGCAGGCCTGCAAAGGAGAACTGTTGATGCGAAGCACACCTAGCTCGAAGCGTCGCCTCGCAGTGGCGGGGGTCACAGCGATTGCAATCCTGGCCGCGGCAGTGCCGGCGGCCGCGCAGACCGGAGGGTCCGGCCCTCCGGGCGGCACCACGACCACTCCCACCGATCCTGCTGCGCCCGTCGGCCCTCCCGGCCGCGCCAAGCTGCGCAAGGACGGCACGGCGGTGGCGCCCGCGGATGCGCCCGCCAACATCCAGGCGGCGATCGCAGCCGGTAACGCGATCCACACCTACCCGTATCACTGGGGTGGCGGCCATCGCTCCTTCACGGACACGGGGTATGACTGCTCCGGCGCGGTGAGCTACGTGCTGCACGCCGCCGGCTTCCTGTCCAGCCCGGAGCCCTCAGGGCCCCTGGCGAGCAGCTGGGGCGCCCCCGGCAAGGGTCGCTGGATCACGGTCTACGCGAACGCGAGCCACGCCTACATGGTGGTCGCCGGGCTGCGGTTCGACACCTCGGCGGTGGGCGAGAGGCTGAATCAGGGCTCGGGACCGCGCTGGCGCCGGACGAAGCGCAAGGCCACGGGCTACACGGCCAAGTACTACCCCGGCTACTAGCAGCCACCAGGCCGCTCCATCTTGGAGCGGAGGGCGAAGCCCGTAGCGACTTATGTGGGGCGGCCGGTTGTGGCTGCGGCTCGATGGCGAAGCCGTCCTGAGACTGCGCTGGGACTCCCGTATGTAGAACACCGGATGTCCAAGCCTTCTCGCAAAGATTGTCCATCGCGTCCTCGCGAGGCAGGGCGGCGCTCGGATATACCTATGGCTTGAGCGGGCCGCGTTGTACGGTGCGCACAGCCGAACCGGTCCCGCAAGCCCGCGAAGGAGACTGCCGTAGCCTCGACCCAGGCATCGACGAGTGAGGAGGAATCCAGCGCCATACCCGGCGCGCAGGACCTCGACGTCCATCTGATCGGGGTCAGCAAGCACTACGGCGAGGTCGCGGCCGTCCATCACCTCGACCTCGAGGTGAAGCGGGGAGAGTTCTTCACGCTGCTCGGCCCGTCGGGATCGGGCAAGACCACGACGCTACGGATGATCGCCGGCTTCGAGGAACCGGACACCGGCCGAGTGGAGCTCGGCGGCAAGGACGTCACCGGCCTGGCGCCCTACGACCGCTCGGTCAACACCGTCTTCCAGGACTACGCCCTCTTCCCCCACATGACCGTTGGCGAAAACGTCGCCTACGGTCTGCGAGTCAAGGGCGTCGGCAAACAGGAGCGCCAGAAGCGCGCGGCGGAGGCTCTCGCCACTGTTCGCCTCGGAGGCTACGAGGACCGCAAGCCGAATCAGCTCTCGGGCGGCCAGCAGCAGCGGGTCGCCCTCGCCCGGGCGATCGTCAATGAGCCGCGCGTTCTGCTCCTCGACGAGCCGCTCGGCGCCCTCGACCTGAAGTTGCGCGAGCAGATGCAGGTCGAGCTGAAGTCGATCCAGGACCAGGTCGGGATCACGTTCATCTACGTGACCCACGACCAGGAGGAGGCGCTGACGATGTCGGATCGGATCGCGGTCTTCAACGAGGGCCGGATCGAGCAGATCGGCCTGCCGACCGAGATCTACGAGCGCCCGCACAACGCCTTCGTAGCCGGCTTCGTCGGCGTTTCGAACCTGCTCGAGCGCGACGGCGAGCGCTTCACGGTGCGCCCGGAGAAGATCTCGTTCATCGAGAACGGCAGCGCGCCCGAGGGACTTCACGTCGAGGAGGGGACCATCAAGGACGTCTCCTACGCCGGGATGATCACCCGCTACATCGTCGACCTCGAATCGGGGGGACAGCTCCAAATCGTCCGCCAGAACCTGGAGACGACCTCCGCGGAGGTCCAGGCAGAACGCGGCCGCAAAGTGAAAATTGGATGGCGAGCGGATCAGACCGTCGCCGTAGAGGGAGAGGAGGAAGGAAAGTGAGCAGATTCAAAGCTCGCTCCGCCTGGCTGCCCGCCGCGATCGTCGGAGGGCTCGCCGCCACGATGTTGGTGGTCGCCGGGTGTGGTGGAAGCAGCAGCAGTAGCAGCGACAACGGAACCGCACAGAAGTCGGTCGGTGCCGGCGAGGGCAGTTTGAACCTCGTCGCCTGGCCGGGATACGTCGCCGACCCATGGAAGTCCGACTTCGAGAAGCAGACGGGCTGTCAGATCAAGTTGAAGGAGGCCGGCACGTCCGACGAGATGGTCGACCTGATGCGCACCGGTCAGTGGGACGGCGTCTCGGCTTCGGGCAACGCAACCGCGAAGCTCGTCGACGGAGGTGACGTCGCGCCGGTGAACACCGATCTGGTGCCCAACTACGCGACGATCTTCGACGACCTCAAGAACCAGCCATACAACACGTTCGACGGGGTCAATTACGGGATCCCGCACGGCCGTGGGGCGAACCTCTTGATGTCGAACTCGAACGACGTCAAGCCGAACCCGACCTCATGGTCGGTGATTCTCGATCCGGCTCAGGCCGCGAAGTACAAGGGCAAGATCAGCGTGTACGACGACCCGATCTATATCGCGGACGCCGCCGTGTACCTGAAGGCCCACCAGCCTGACCTGGGCATCACGAACCCCTACGAGCTCGACGACGCCCAGTTCAACGCGGCCGTCGACCTGCTCAAGTCCCAGCACCCGAACGTCGGTGAGTACTGGTCAGATGCCGCCAAGCAGATCAACTCGTTCGCCAATGGCGACGACGTGGTCGGCACCACCTGGCAGTACCAGTACTTCGCGCTGCTGGCCGACAACCAGCCGATGCAGGCGCCGGGTGCGAGTACGGGATTCGTCCCGACCGAGGGATCGACGGGCTGGTCGGACACCTGGATGATCGCCAAGAACGCGGCTCATCCGAACTGCATGTACAAGTGGATGAATTTCATCACCTCGCCTCAGGCGCAAGCCGAGGTCGCTCAGTATTTCGGCGAGGCACCTGCGCAGAGCAAGGCGTGTGCGCAGAACCTTGTGCTCGCAGCTGACAAGGCCATCGACTATCCGGCGGATCCGAAGTTCTGCGACGAGTACCACGCAGCGGATCCGAATTTCTGGAAGAAGGTCTACTACTGGCAGGTGCCGCTCGCGGACTGCGGTGATAACCGCGGCGACACGTGCAAGGACTACAACGACTGGTCCGCTGCATGGACCCAGATCAAGGGTTGAGTAACAGGCCATGGAAGCGGCTGGCTTAGAGGCCGGCCGCGGGAAGAGGTCGGTGGGCCGCAGGCTCGCCGACCTCTTCAATGGCCGCCCGCGGCTGCAGGTCGGCGCTCTGCTCGCCGGCCCGCTCGGCTGGCTGGTCATCCTCTACCTCGGATCCCTGGCGGTATTGCTGGTCGCCGCGTTCTGGAGCGTCGACGCGCTCAGCGGCGAGCTGATCAAGGGCTTCACCTTCGACAACTACAAGGAGCTCTGGAACACCGACGTCTACCGGACGGTGGCGTTCCGGACGATCGGCATCGCGTCCGCTGTGACCGTGACGGATGCGGTGCTGGCGTTCCCGATCGCGTTCTACATGGCGAAGATCGCCTCCCCCAGGGCGAGGGGATTCCTGGTGGTGGCGGTGCTGATGCCGCTCTGGTCCTTCTACCTGGTCAAGGTCTACGCCTGGCAGACGATGCTCGGCGCCAACGGGGTGATCAACTGGGCGCTCAATCCACTCGGCATCAACGGTCCGGGGTTCGGGGCGTCCGCTGTCTGGATCGTGGAGAGCTACCTGTGGCTCCCGTACATGATCCTGCCGATCTACGCGGGCCTCGAGCGCATTCCCGACTCGCTGCTCTCCGCATCGGAGGACCTCGGCGCCAAGCCCTTCCTCACCTTCCGGCGGGTGATCATGCCGCTCGCCTTCCCGGCGGTGGTCGCCGGCTCGATCTTCACGTTCTCCCTGACGCTCGGCGACTACATCACTCCCTCACTCGTCTCGCCGGACACCCAGTTCATCGGGAACGTCGTCTTCACCAGCCACACCAACAACCTGCCCCTGGCCTCCGCCTTCGCGACAGTGCCGATCGTCGTGATGGTCGTCTACCTGCTGATCGCCCGCCGCCTCGGGGCGTTCGAGCACCTCTAGGCCGATGACCTTCTCTCCCCGCACCAAGAACCTGCTCCGCATCGGCGTCGGGATCACCCTTGCGTTCATCTACATCCCGCTGCTCGTGATCGCGATCTACGCCTTCAACGGCGGCACCACGCTGAAGTGGCCGCTCGACAGCGTCACGACCAAGTGGTTCGGCGAGGCGATCCACGACCACGCCGCGCGCAGCGCCTTCCTCACCTCGATCAAGGTCGGCGTGGCGGCAACCGGCATCGCCCTGGTCCTGGGCACGCTCGCCTCCTTCGCCGTGGCCCGCCACCGGTTCTTCGGCCGGGAGACGGTCTCCTTCCTCGTGGTGATCCCAATCGCGCTGCCGGGCATCGTCACGGGCCTCGCCCTGAGCGATACCTTCACGCAGGTGCTCGGGGTGACGCTCGGCCTCTTCACCGTGATCGTCGCGCACGCCACCTTCTGCATCGTCGTCGTCTACAACAACGTGATCGCCCGCCTGAGACGGGTGTCCGCCAATCTGGAGGAGGCATCCGCCGACCTCGGCGCGCACACCTGGCAGACGTTCCGGCACGTGACCCTGCCCAACATGCAGACGGCTCTGGTCGCCGGCGCCCTGCTCGCCTTCGCGCTCTCCTTCGACGAGATCATCGTCACCACCTTCACCCTCGGGGGCGGCCAGCAGACGCTGCCGATCTGGATTCTCGACAACCTCTTCCGCGGTCAGCAGCTGCCGATCACGAACGTGGTCGCCGTGATCGTCGTCCTGCTCTCGATCATCCCCGTCTACCTGGCGCACCGGCTGACGCGCGAAGAGAGCATCAGTTCTCGAGGGGGAGGCGCTGTCGGTCCGGCTGAAAGCGCCGTGGTGGTGAACTAGCGGCGTCTTCGGCCTCCCTGAGCACCGGAAGGACGCTCTCGATCGCCGCGATGCAGACGGCGCCGATCGCGCGCAACCCCGACGCTACCCTGGACCTTCTCGCCGAGCGGGCCCCCGCCGTCAAGGCCGCCGTGCCTCACGCCCACCTCCTGGTGCTGCCGGAGCTTCACCTCTCGGCCGTGCCGGAGTTGCTCGACGAATCCGACGGCTACGCCGATTCGGTCGCAGTGTTCCTGCCCGGCCCCCTCACCGAGCGGCTCGGCGAGATCGCCCGCGCCTCGAAGCTTTGGATCGCAGCCTGCTCGGTCTACGAACGCTCCGACGAGGGCCACATCCACATCTGCGAGTGACCGACGATGACCAACGGACCCGCGATGCCGTCGAGCGCCTCCAGTGCCGGCGCGGATGCGCTCCTCGAAGCCGGCCTCGGGGTCCTGCAGTGGCAGGTCCGGAACACGACTTGATCACCGCGCTCCTTCAGGCGCGGTGGGGAGTTCAGCCGGCGGCGACAGTCTCCGGATCCGGCTCGTCACCGTCGAGCGAAGGCGCATCGCCGATGCCCGCAGGGAGTACGCGCAGCGCGTCCACGGGTAGGTGGAGCTGCACCGGGTTGCCCTGCTCGTAGGGGATTTCGCCGCCGGTGTTCTGAACGAGCGCCTGGAGCGCTTCCCCTGTGGCGGCCCGGACGATCACCTGGATCACAGGGCCCACGTAGACGACGCGCTCCACCATGGCTGGGATGCGGTTCGGCCCCGACGGAGACCCGTGCTCTTTGAGCTCGATGCGCTCCGGTCGGATGACGATCTTCGCCTCCCCCGTGACGTCGCGGTCCGTTCCGCGCGTCTCGAGCTCATAGCCGTCCAGCGCGACGCGGCAGGCGCTCGTGCCGGCACTGACGATGGTGGCCTGCATGAGGTTCGACACGCCGAGGAAGTCGGCGACGTAGAGCGTCTCGGGATCCTCGTAGACATCCTGAGGCCCCCCGACCTGCTCGATGTGCCCGTCTCTCATGACCGCAAGGCGGTCGCTCATCGTGAGCGCCTCCTCCTGGTCGTGGGTGACGTAGAGGAACGTGATGCCGACCTCCTGCTGGAGGGACTTGAGCTCGATCTGGAGGGCCTTGCGGAGCTTCGCATCGAGGGCGCCGAGCGGCTCGTCCAGGAGGAGCACGGACGGGTTGAGGATGAGAGCGCGCGCCAAGGCAACGCGCTGCTGCTGCCCGCCCGAGAGCTGGGACGACCTGCGCCTCTCGTAGCCGGGAAGCTGGACGAGCTCGAGCGCCTTGCCGACGCGCTCGCGGATCTCGGCTTTCGGCCGCTTCGCTCGCTTCAGCCCGAACGCGATGTTGTCGTAGACGTTCAGGTGCGGGAAGAGCGCGTAGTTCTGGAACACCGTGTTGACGTTGCGCAGGTGGGCCGGTGTGTAAGCAACGTCTGTGCCGTCCAAGAGGATCTCACCGGAAGTCGGTTGCTCGAAGCCGGCGATCATTCGCAGGGTGGTCGTCTTCCCGCAGCCAGAAGGCCCGAGGAGCGAGAAGAACTCACCATCCGGGATGTGGAGATCGATGCCGTCCACGGCGGTCACCTCGGCGAACTCCTTGGTCAGCTTGCTCAATTCGATTTCGCCGCGTGCCATTGGTCTCCCGAAACTAGGTGAGGTTGAAGGCGCCGCCGATGTCCTCCGCCGCTTTGCCCGCCCGCCGCTCTCCGCGGGTGAAGAAGCGCCAGGTGAGGAAACCGGCCGTGACAATGAGGAGGGTTGACACCATCATGATCGTTGCGATCGCGTTCACAGACGGTAACGGCGCGGCGCGCGTCGCTGCGTAGATCTGGATCGGAACGGTGTCGGTGGGTCCGCCGCTTGACAGCCACTGGCTGATGACGAAGTCGTCGGCCGAGATGGCGAACACCACGGCGGCCGAGGCGACGATCGCCGGGGTGAGCAAGGGCAGGAGGACGCGCGTCAGCGCGACGAACGGCGAGGCCCCGAGGTCGGCGGCGGCCTCCTCGTACTGACTGCCGATCGAGAACAGCCGACCGCGCACGATCACGACCACGAAGGAGATCGAGAAGGTCACGTGGCCGAGGATCTGGGCGGGCGTTCCAAATTGAACGAATGTGAAGATGTGGCTGAAGACGAGAAGGAGCGACACGCCCATGACGATCTCGGGCGTGACCAACGGAAAAAGCATGATGAAGTTGGAGGTGCCGGCGCCGCGACCGCGCCAGCGGGCAAGACCGATGGCGAGCAAAACCCCGATCGGGACAGCGATGAGAACGTCCGCTCCCGCCAGCTTGAAGCTCTGAACAAGAGAATGCCGAAGGGTCGGGTCGTGCAAGACCGAGTCCACTGGATCCCCCGTGTACCAGCGTGTCGAGAAGCCCCCCCAGACGGTGCGCGAGCGGGTCGCATTGAAGGAGAACAGCACCGCGATCAGCACCGGCACGATCGACCAGATGATGTAGCCCCAGGTGAAGACGACCAGGAAGCGCGGCTTTCCCCATGGGTTGCGGAACCAGCCGCGCAACCGGGCTAAGGTCGAGGGCTGCGGCCTCGCTCGCGGCCGCTGCGGCCTCGCTCGCGGCTCGGCAACGGTGCTCACAGCGCCCCCACCGTCCCGCCCTCGCTTTGGGCGCGATGGATGCTCCGCAGGTAGTAGAGCATCAGGATCGTCAGGAAGGCGGCAAGCACGATCGTGAGCGCGGCGCCGATCGTCGGCTGCGGGCCGCCGTGGAAGTAGAGGTCAATCTGGTTGCCGATCAGCGACGTCTTCGGCGAGCCCGAGACGATGTTCGGCGTGAAGTAGTCGCCGAACATCGGTAGCGTGATGAGGACGGCGCCCCCCAGGATGCCGGTTTTCGAGAGCGGGAGGGTGACCCTGCGAAAGGCGTACCAGCGGCTCGCGCCGAGGTCTCGTGCCGCTTCCAGGTGGCTGCGATCGATGCGATCGAGCGAGGCGAAGAGTGGCAGGATCAGGTACGGGATGTAGCCGTAGACGAGCGCCAGGATGACGGTCGAGGCGCTCCCGCCGAGCCAGTCCCGCGGCTGGCTGAGCACGTGGGTGGCCGTCAGGAAGTTGTTCACCCAGCCGTTCAGCTGCAGGAGGTTCACCCAGGCGAGCATTCGCATCATGTAGCTGATCCAGAGGGGAAGGATGATCAGGATCAGGACGACGCCCTTCCACCGCCCCGCGTGTCGGGCCGTGTAGTAGGCGACCGGATACCCGATCAGCATGCAGAGGGCCAGGGAGACGAGGACGTAGACGAGCGTCCTGATCTCGACGTCGAACCAGATTCCTCCTGGGGCGAGCCGACCGAGGACCTCGCTGATCCAACCCACGTTCCATGCGAGCGGGTTCCAGATGGGAACCGGTTGGAAGAGGACCGGGTCGACCGATCCAAACGCGACCCCGAGGACCGCATAGAACGGAACGATGAAGAGGAGGATCAGCCAGACAACGCCCGGGAGCGCGAGAGTGGGCCACAGCCAGCGCCGGTACACGACGCCCTAACGCTCCCGCCCCGGACCCGTCAACTCCCTCCTCCGGCGAGGAAGTTCGAGTAGCCGTCCTCCCACACCTGCTGTCCCTTAGACGTGAGCGTCCCGTACTGCAGCGAGTCGGGCCCGAGATCATCGTTCGTCAGAACGCTGTCCGCCAGGTTCTCGGGCACGACTCCCTTCTGCACCAGGGTGCTGGGGGTCGATCTCGTTCAGCGGGGGCTGGTACCCGTTGAAGGCGACGAAGTTCTCATAGGCCACGCCGTTGTCGAGCAGGTAGTTGAGGAAGAGATGCGAGAGCACCGGCTTCTTCGTGGTCGAGCAGATCGCGAAGCAGTCGTTCTGGATCGGCCCCTTGCCTTTTGGTGGCTTCCAGAAGGCGAGGGCGCTCGCCGGCGTTCCCTTCGGGAGGTAGTAGATGTAGCCCGCGATCATGTCCCCCGACCAGGCCTGGTTGAGCCAAGTCGAACCCTCCGGGATCGTCTGGAACTGGGTGTCGCCCACCTTGATGTTGCAGATGCCGTAGAGCTGCTTGAGATCGGACACTGCCGGGTTCACGAGCGCGGAATCCTCGGTGTTGATGTCCGTGTTCCCCTTGCGCAGGAGCGCCATGCCGATCGTCTCCCGGTTCTCGGAGAGGAGCCCCACCTTGCCGTTGTACGCCTGAGACTCCCAGAAGATGTCCCACGGCTGGTCCATGCCGGCGATGTCCTGTGTGATCTGGTCCGTTCGCCAGGCGATGCCGGTGGCGTAGACGGTGTAGGGAACGGTGTAGCGCGACTCGCCGTCGTAGAACGGGTCGACGAGCTGCGGCCAGATGTTCTTCTGGAGGTTCGGGATGTAGTCGAGGTTGAGCGGCTTGATCAGCTTGCCGGCAACGCCGATATCGAGCGTGTCCGGCGTGATCTCCATCACGTCGGGCGTGACCGCTCCGGAGGCGAGCCGCTCGAGTCCGGAGTTGATGTTGTCGAACCCCGTGTATTGGACGTCGACGCCGTACTTGGTCCCGAAGTCCGTGAGGACCTTCTTGTAGAGGTAGGAGGGATAGTTGAAGACGGTGAACGTCCCGCCTGTCTCGGGCTGGAGCCCCGACGCGATCGGATCCTCCCACCGCGGCAGGACCACACGCTTGTCGGGCCTCGCGAGCGGCAGGCCTCCCGGCCCGACGAGCTCGCCGCCCGCTCCGGTGCTCTCCTGGACGCTGGTGGAGTTGCCGCAGGCGGCGAGCAGGGGGCCGGCAGCGGAGAAGGTGACCGCGGCACCTGCGCTCTTCAGAAGGAAATTGCGCCTGCTCAGGGAGTTCGGCCGTTCCTTCGGGTGGTTCGTCATTCGAGTTCCCTCCTGAGTTCGGTGCCCGCGACGTGGGACACGGTCTCACTGACAGCGCATTTTGCTGCCCCCGATCCATCCGCCGCCCCCAACTCACAGTCGAGGAGCGATTCGGCCATCTCGAGCGCACAGCGAAGCACCCGCTCGCGACCTACATCGGGGTCATGCAGCGTCGCCTGGACGGCGAGTCCGTCGAGGAGCGAGCCGAGCAGCAGAGCCACCTCGTCGGCATCGGCGTCACCGAACTCACCCGCCCCCTGCCCGGCTCGGATCACGGCCGCGATCTCCTCGCGCCAGCGGTTGTCCAGTCGCTGACGAGCTTGTCGCGACCCGGGATCACGAAGAGCGCGGGCCCAAAGCTCGATCCACAGGGTCCAGTCGTACTCCTCGGCTGAAGCCTCGATCATGAACCGCAACTGGTCGCGCGGACGCTCCAACTGGTGAACGCGATCGCGCATCTCGACGTAGAAGCGCTCGTCGTCGAGCGTCAGCGCCTCGGCGAGCAACTCGTCCTTCGACCGAAACCAATAGAGCACCGCCGGTGGGCTGGTGCCCGCTCGTTTGGCGACGTCCGCGATCCGCGTCGACGCAAGGCCGCGTTCGACGATCACGTCTGCTGCGGCCCTGAGCAATTGCGGTCTACGGATATGGTCGATCTGCGGACGCGGGCTCACACCCGGTCTCTCCTCGCCCGAACACTGAACTGCCGTTCAAACTATCACGGTCGAACGGTTCGCGAAGTCCGTGACTGTGGGGAGGAACAGCGAGAAACGGGTTCACCGGCATCGGACGGACGGACGTCGGTCATCCAGTGCGCGTCCGGTCGACTGAAGCAGCCGCCATCGCACGGTCTGAGCGGCTAGCGTCGGCCCGTGCGCCGTCTCCTGTCACTCGCCGCCGTGGTCGTCCTCGTCGACACAATGTTCTACGCGGCGATCGCCCCATTGCTGCCCCATTACGCGTCGGACTTGGATCTGTCGAAGGCCGCGGCGGGGGTACTTGCCGCTTCCTATGCGGCCGGAACTCTGGTCGGATCGTTCCCAGCCGGGTGGTTCGCCGCCAGGTATGGCCCCAAGCGTGCGACGATCACGGGCCTCGTTCTACTCAGCGTCTCGGGGCTGTTCTTCGGCTTCGGCAAGCACATCGCGCTCTTGGATGCCGCCCGCTTCCTGCAGGGGGTGGGGGGAGCGTTCAGCTGGACGGGCGTGCTCGGTTGGCTGGTCGCTGAATCTTCGGAGGGCCGCGGAAGGCTGATCGGCTCGGTGATCGCCTGGGCGATCGTCGGGGTGATCCTCGGTCCAGCGCTTGGGGGTGTGGCCGTCGTGCTCAGCCCCGAAGTCGTTTTCAGCGGTGTCGCGGTCCTCGGCGTGGGTCTCTGCTGGTGGGCGTCTACCATCGCCGGGCCGCCCGCCACTGAAAGGCACGGGTCGCTGAAACCGGGGCTTGTGGTCAAGCCCTCGGTGCTGATCGCGTTTTGTCTCGTCTTTCTTCCCTCTCAGTACGCCGGTGTACTGGAGGTCCTGGTGCCGTTGCGCCTTGACGACCTCGGCGCGAGTGGGTTGGCCATCGGAGCCGTATTCGTCGTGGCGGGGATCGGCGAAGCGATCACCACTCGTTTCATGGGCGGGTTCTCGGACCGCCGAGGAAGGATGCTGCCGATCAGCGTCGGCTTGCTGCTCGCGGCGTTTACCGCCGTGTTGCTTCCCTTGCCGGAGACCGTGGGTCTGCTGGCGGTCGCGCTCTTCCTTGCGGTGATTGGGACCGGAATCCTGTGGGCGCCGGCGACCGCCCTGCTCAGCGAATCGGCAGAGCGCAACGGACTCGACCAGGGCTATGCGTTCGCGCTGGTCAACATCGCGTGGGCCTCGGGCCAGATTCTCGGTGGAGCGGGGGGATCGGGCGCGGCGCAGCTCGCCGGCGATGCGCTCCCGTATCTGGTCTGCTCCCTGATGTTCCTGATCGCGCTGCTGACCCTGCGCCTGGGCGCCGGTGAGCGGGTTCCGCAGGTCAGCTAGCCGCAGTCCGACCGGACCTGCCTCGACCCGGTACACCCGAGGTCGCCGTCGATCCTCGGCACAACGACCTCGCCGCCGCGGACCTGTCAATCGTCCGCTCGACCGTGCAGCCGGCGAGCCCGCCGAGACCGTAGGCGGCGAGGTCGAGCTCGGCGCCCGCCCGCAGCAGCTCCCGGCGGTTGAGCCCGCCCTCACTCATGCAGCGCCTCGGGCTCAGCGGACAACGACTCAGGGCTGACGCCCAGCTCGGCGCCGAGGCGCTCCGCCGCCAGCTCCCGCGCCCGGTCGAGGCCCATCCCGGGATCGCGTATCAGGGCTCGGACTCCCAATCCGTCAAACAGGGCCATCGCCAGGTCGGCCACCTGATCCGGGTCGACTCGCCGGAACTCGCCATTCTCGACTCCCCGCCTGATCACCCTGGCGACCCACTCCCGATAGCTCTCGTACATGCGCCCGGCAACGGGCTGCAGCTCGGGTTCGCGCGCCGCGCGCAGCCAGAGCTCCACCCAGAGCAGCCACTCTCGCTCCTCCTCCGGAACGGGCAGGCATTCGCGAATCGCGAACGCCAGGCCCTGGGTCGCCGTCGCTGCGGCTGCCGGGCCGACGCCGAACCGCTCGTCGACAGCCAGCTCGAACGACTCGAGCAGGGCCTGCGCGAGGAGCTCCTCCCGGGTAGAGAAGTAGTGATGGACCAGGGAGGTGGAGGCTCTGGCGCGGTTGGCGACCCGGGCGATCCTGACCTCGTCGATACCATCGCTGGCGATCAACTCGCAGGCCGCGGCGAGGATCCGTTCCCGCGCGCCCCCCTCACCCTTTGTCGAGGTCCTCTCCTCCATCGGCTCAGCGTAGATCGAGGAGGCCGTGATCGACAGTTACGCTTCGGCCCCGATCAGTACCCCCGCATCCGCCAGCAGGGCCTCCGCGGCGTTCCGGCCGTTCAGGGCGATGACGCTGCCGGCCGGGTGGGTGGCGGCTCCGCAGAGATACAACCCCGGCAGGGGCGTCCGGGAGGGGAGCCGGCCCTCCCACATCTGGTCGGGCGTCACCTCTCCCTGGAAGATGTTGCCGGCGGTCAGCCCGATCCGCGACTCGATGTCGGGCGGCCCGAGGACCTCGTGCTCGATCAGGCAATCGGGAAGATCGGGGGCGAAGCGGGAGATCAGGTCGATGAACTGCTTGGCGACGTCGTCCCGCCGGGAGTCCCAATCGCCGTCGGAGATGTCATACGGCGCGTATTGGCCGAAGACGCTCATCAGGTGGCGGCCCTCCGGAGCCGGCGTGGGGTCATAGGCGGTCTGGAGGTAGATCTCGCCGAAGCCGACGGCCGGCTCGCCCTGATCGCATCGCTCGAAGGCGCGCTGCGCCTCGTCCATCGTGCCGCAGACGTCGATCGTCGCGCGCGAGGGCCAGTCCTCGCCGGGTGCCGCCGTCCAGCCCGGGAGGCGCTCCAGAGCGGCGTTGAACTTGACCACCGGGCTGCGGATCTTCCAGGCCTCCAGGCGCTCACGGAATGCCGGCTCAACCTCGGCGCCGCCAAGCAGGCCGAGCAGCCGCTTCGGGTCGGCGTTGCAGATCACATTCCGGGAGCGCAGCAGGGTGCCGTCCTCCAGCTCGACCCCTTCACCGGGATCGATCGCGGAGACCGGCACCCCACACGCCAGCACGGCGCCCGCCTCGAGGGCGGCGTCGGCAATCGCGAAGCTGACCATCCCCATACCACCCTCGACGTAGCCCCAGACGGGGCCGTTGCCCTCCAGGTCGCCCTGGTAGTGCATCAGCTTGATCGAGGCCGTCCCCGGCTCGCGCGGCCCTCCCCAGGTGCCGATGATCCCCTGGCCGTAGAGAGCCGTCTTCAGGCGCTCGTCGGAGAAATGGTCGTCGAGGACATCGGCGATCGAGGCCTCGAAGACGAGGTCGATCATCGTCCGGTTCCCGCCGAGCAGCTCCTCGATCTCGGCGCGGCTCGGCGAATCGCCCACCCAAGTGTCGCGCGCGCCCTTGCGCAGCTTGATCCGCACCTGGTCGAAGAGCTCCTCGTATGCCCAGTAACCCTTCCGGTCGGCCTCGGACACGCCGAGGCGCTGCAGGTCACGCTCGGTGCGGTCGTCGTCGAGCCACTGACCGAATGAGGTGCCGTCCTCGAACGGCACCCAGAGATTCGGATCGGCGACGAAGAACCGAAGCCCCCGCTCGCGCAGCGAGAGCTCCTCGATCACGAGCTCGTCGAGAAGCCCGACCACATAGGCGCAGGGACTGACCACGTAGCCGTCATCGGAGAACGGACGCTCGAGCGTGCAGGCGCCACCCAGCCGCTCGCGGCGCTCGAGCACGAGCACGCTCTTGCCGGCACGGGCCAGATAGGCCGCGGCCGTGAGCCCGTTGTGCCCCCCGCCGACGACGATCGCATCCCAGTCCCGGGAAGCCAGGGCGCTGATGGGCTCGGGGAGCCCGAGCTCGCCCAGGCTCTCCGCGACCGGGTTCAAGCGGAGACCTCCTCGCGATCCCGCAGTGCCTCCAGATAGCGCCCTGCGACCATCCGGTCGAAGGCGTGGGTGTCCGTCTCCTCGAGCGAGTAGCGACCGGCCTGATATCCCATGGAGCCGGCGCCCATCTGGGCGAGCTCGCAGACGCGCCAGTCCTGTCGGTTCGTCCTGTCCCAGAAGGAGATCGCGTCGCCGGGATCAAAGGCGGGGTCCTCAACGGTTCTCGGCTCGAAGAAGAACTCGCAGGTCACCTCCGTGCGATCCGGCGCGCGCGGATAGAGGGTGTGGAGCATCACGTAGTCGGGGTGGAACGAGACCAGCGCGTTGGGGAAGAGCGCGAAGTAGAGGATCGAATTCAGATCGGATTCGTCCAGCCCGTCGATCGGTGGCCGGTGCTGGTGGCCTCCGTCGCTTGCCATCGTGGCCGCACCCTCACCGGTCAACGTCATAGAGCCACCGCACCACGCCCCATCGCCTTCGATCTCCTCGCCGCTCATGTAGTTGCTGAGCTCGTTGAGCTCCGGGTGCACGCCGGGACAGTGCAGGCACTCGTTGTAGTTCTCAACGATGCCCTTCCAGTTCGCGCGGACCTCGTAGTCGATCTTGCCGCCGCCGCGCAGGCCGGGATTCCGGTAGCGCTCCAGGTGCTGGACCAGGTCGCCGAGGTGCTCGTCCGGATCGGGAGCCTCGCCGCCCAGGTCGACCATCAGGAGGCCTCCGATGGTCGAGAGCCGGACCGGCGCCAGGCCGCTGCAGGAGGGATCGAAGCCCTCGACGCCCTGCATGTGCGGCGCCGCCACCAGCGCGCCGTCCAGGTCGTAGGACCAGGCGTGGTACGGGCAGCGGAGCCGCCGGTTGACCTTGCCCGACTCGTCCGTGACCAGTCGCGAGCCGCGGTGGCGGCAGACGTTGTGAAAGGCGCGCGGGCGGCCATCCTGCCCGCCGATCACGACCACGCTGTCGCGGCCGAGCACCCGCATCAGGAACTTGCCGGGCTCGTCCACCTGCGAGACGTGCCCCAGGCAGATCCAGCCCCCCGCGAAGAGGTTCTCGAGCTCCCAGTCGAGCACGGCGGGGTCGGTGAACGCCGCCGGTGGGAGCATCGTCGCCTGCTCGAGGGGCCGCATCGTCTCCGCCACCTGGGCTGGATCGAGCGGCGGGCCGGGCTTCATGGCGGCATCATAGGTCTGCTTGACTTTGTAGTCAAGTCGCATTAACGTGCCTGAGAATGCCGGCCACGGCCCCAGTCGGCGATCTCTCCGCCCCCATCGACGGGCTCGACGATCGCGCGCGCGAGGTACAGCAGCGGGCCCGCCGGTTCGTCGAGGAAGTGCTCATGCCCCTCGAGGAGGAGGCGGAGCGCAGGGGCGGCAGGCTCCCCGACGAGACGATCGCGGTGATCAAGCGCGAGGCGATCGCGGCCGGTCTGGCGGGCGGCCTGCACTCCCCCGATGCCGGAGGCCAGGGCTGGACGCGGACCGAGTGGGTCCTCGTCGAGGAGCAGTACGGCCGCAGCACGAACGCGATCAACTGGCACGTTCCGAATGCCTACAACGTCTGGGAGCACGCCTCCGAGGACCAGGTGGAGCGCTACCTGCGGCCGGCTCTGCGCGGTGAGGCGAAGGACGCCTATGCGGTGACCGAGCGGCAGGCGGGCTCGGACCCATCCGCGATCGAGGCGACGGCCGTGCGCACCGACTCCGGCTTCCGGATCAATGCCGAGAAGTGGTTCGTCACCTCCGGAGACGTGGCGACGGTGATCGTCGTGATGGCGAATCTGACCGATGGCGACCGGCGGCTGCCGACGCTGTTCGTCGTCGACCGCGACCGCCCTGGGGTCGAGACCGTCGCGGACCCGGACTTCACCCACAGCTACCCGGACCGCCACCCCACCATCAGGTTCACCGACGTCGAAGTCGGTCCGGCCGACGTGATCGGCGAGATCGGCGGCGGAGAGGACCTGCAGCGATCCTGGTTCAGCGAGGAGCGGCTCGCGATAGCCGCCCGCGGCGTCGGCGCCATGTGGCGCCTGCTCGACGAGACCGTCGAGTGGACGACCGCGAGAGAGCAGGGTGGAGAGCGGGTCTTCGACCATCAGGGGGTCTCATTCCCGCTGGCCGACTCCGCGGCCGACGCCGCGGCCGGGCGGCTGCTGACCCTGCAGGTCGCCGGGATGATCGATGCCGGCGGCGATCCGAAGCTCGCTCACCACAAGGCTTCGATGGCGAAGCTGTTCGTCAGCGAGGCGGCCTGGCGCTGCGCCGACCGCTGTGTGCAGGCGTTCGGGGGCCGTGGCTACATGCGCTCGAACGTCGCCGAGCGCTTCCTGCGCGAGCTTAGGGTCGACCGGATCTGGGAGGGGACGAGCGAGATCCAGCGGTTGATCATCGCCCGGGGCCTCGAGCGCAGAGGCGTCGAGCGCATCCTGCACTAGTGCCCGCTCGGCCGGATCCAGCGCCGCTGCTGGAGCCACGGTCGGTGGCGGTGGTCGGCGCAACGGAGCGTCCCGGGTCGTACGGGGACACGGTGATGCGGAACCTCCTGCGGGCCGAGTTCGCGGGCCCGATCTGGGGTGTGCACCCGACGCGGGCGCACGTGCACGGGCGGGACTGCGTTCCCTCCGCCGGCGACCTGCCCGAGCCCGTCGATGCAGTCGTCTTCGCGATCCCCGCTGCCAAGGTGCCGGCCGCGCTGCGCGAGACGGTCGAGCGCGGTTGCCGCGGCGCCGTGGTGTTCGGTGCCGGCTTCGGGGAGATCGCGGCCGGGGCGTCGCTGGAGCGGGAGCTGGTCGAGATCGCGACGGAGGCGTCGCTGCCCCTGTGCGGGCCGAATGGCAACGGCGTCATCTCCGTCTCCTCGAGAGCGCCACTCTGGGGCGACTCGGTGCCCGACCTCCTGCCCGGACCCGTCGCGATCATCTCCCAGAGCGGCAACCTGGCGGTCAATGCGATCGGATCGCAGCGCGGCATCGACTTTCACACGATCGTCTCGACCGGAAACCAGGCGGTTCTGGACGCGCCCGATTGGCTCGGCGCCCTGGCCGAGCGCGAGGGAGTTCGCTCGATCGCTCTCTTTCTCGAGGAGGATGGGGACGGGCCCCGGCTGACCGAAGCGCTGGCGCAATGCGCCGATCGAGGCGTACGGGTCGCCGTCCTGAAGACCGGGTCCTCGCAGGCGGGGGCGCGAGCAGCGGCTGCGCACACGGGAGCGCTGGCCGGCGACCAGCGAGTGTTTCGGGCCCTCGTCGAGGAGGCCGGCGGCGCATTCGCCGCCGATCCCCATGAGCTCCTGGAACTGGCGCGCGCGTTGGCCGCGCCGCGAGCCGGACGGCTGCGGGCCGATGGCGGGGGCGGCCTGGCGGTGCTCACCTGCTCTGGCGGCGACTCGGGGGTGGCCGCCGACCGCGCCGAGGAGCTCGACCTGAATCTCCCCGAGCTGGCGGGCCCGACGATCGCCCGGCTGGAGGAGCTGCTGCCCGAGACGGCCACCGCTGCCAATCCACTCGACTACACCTCGCTGATCTGGGGCGACCGCGAGAGGCTCGCCTCGATCGTCGAGACCGTGGGAGCCGACCCGGCGATCGATCAGCTCCTCCTTCTCTACGACCACCCCGAGGACCTGCGGCCGGAGCACGAGACGGAGTGGACCGCCGTCCGGTCGGGGCTGGCCGACGGGGCGGGGCGAACCGACGCCGCGGCCATGATCGCGTCGACGCTTCCGGACCTGCTCGACGCGGATGCGGCCCGCGAACTCGCCCAACGCGGAATCCCCGCGGTGGCGGGACTCGACACCGGCCTGCGGTGCATCAAGGCGCTTCGCGCGGCCGACCCGGACCCGGCCCGCCTCAGGGAGATCGGGGCCGCGGCTGCGGCCGCGGCGACGAGGGCCGGCGGATCCGAGAATGGCTGGCTCGGCGAGGCCGCCGGAAAGTCGCTGCTTCGCGGCGCGGGCCTGCCCGTCCCCGATGGCGCCGAGCTTGACCTCGATGACGAGGACGGGTGCCTCGAGCTTGCCCACGAGCTCGGCTGGCCCGTGGCGCTGAAGCTCTCGGCCCCCCACCTTCTGCACAAGACCGACGCCGGCGCGATCGTCCTGGGGATCGCGGGCGACGAAGAGCTTGTCGCGGCACGGCACCGCCTCAGCGCATTGCCCGCGGCGGATGGATCTCGGCTGCTGCTCGAGCGCATGGCGGATCCCGGGGTGGAGCTGCTGATCTCGGCACGGGCCGACGCGGTCGTGCCGGCACTGACCGTGGCTCTGGGCGGCGTCTGGGCCGAGGCCCTCTCGGACGCCGCCGTCGTACCCCTCCCGGCAGGCCGGGAGCGGGTGGAGGCCGCCCTGCTCTCGCTGCGGGGAGCGAGGCTGCTGTCGTCGTCCGCGGGAGATGCGGGGCTTCGCGCGGCGGCGGAGTTCGGCGCACGGGTGGGCGAGGTCCTCATGGACCTGCGCCTCGAGTTGATCGAGCTCAACCCCGTCCTGATCCGAGCAGAGGGCTGCGTGGCGGTCGATGCCCTCGTTCGCGCCTGAGCTTGTGAACTTGACTACAAGGTCAATGACCTGCTAGGTTCCCGGCATCGAGGCTGCGACCAGGACACCGACCCCGACGTCGTCCCCTCCGGGCGCCCCTCGTCCCTCCTATGACGCGATCGTCGTCGGCGGCGGCCACAACGGGCTGACCACCGGCGCCTATCTGGCGCGCGCCGGCCTGCGGGTCGTCGTTCTCGAGCGGCGAGAGGTCCTCGGCGGCGCCTGCGTCACCGAGGAGCTCTGGCCCGGAGCGCGCGTCTCGCGTGCCTCCTACGTCGTGTCGATGCTGCAGCCGACCGTGGTTCGCGACCTTCGGCTGCACGACTTCGGCTATCGCGCGGTTCCGCTCGATCCCGCCTACGCCGCGATGACCCCCGACGGCCCGATCTTCTTCTTCAACGAGCCCGAGCGGACCGCGGCCTCGGTGGCCCGCCACTCGGTGCGGGACGGCGAGGTATACGCCGACTTCGAGGATCTGCTGGAGCGGACCGCCGCGTTCCTGCGCCCGACGCTCCTCAGGGAGCCCCCGAGCCTCGGATCGAAGAACCCCCTCGACATCGCGGGACTGCTCCGCGAGGGCGCTCGCGCCGCCGGGCTCTCCAAGCGCGACGTCCACGACCTCGTTCGCATCTTCATGATGTCCGTCGGCGACCTGCTCGACGACTGGTTCGAGCACGATGGGCTCAAGGGCTCGATCGCATCGACCGGAGTGGTCGGCGTCTGGGCCGGCCCGCGGACCCCGGGGACCGCCTACAACCTGCTGCATCACGCCCTCGGCGAGCTCGATGGGATGCCGGGAGTCTGGGGCCAGGTGATCGGCGGCATGGGGGCGATCAGCCAGGCGATCGCCCGTTCCGCGGAGGCCGCCGGCGCAACCGTCCGGACATCGGCGGAGGTCGCCTCGATCGACATCGTCAACGGAGAGGTCGTCGGTGTGACCCTCGCCGACGGCGAGGAGATCCGCGCCCCGATCGTCGCCTCCGGGGCCCACCCCAAGACGACGATCCTCGACCTCGCCGGCGCCGAGCAATTCCCGGACGAGGTCGCCAGGGACATGAAGCGCTACCGCACCCGCGGCGGGTCCGTGAAGATCAACATGGTCCTCTCCGAGCCGCCGCGCTACGAGGGCACCGACCCCGATCAGCAGCGGATGCTGGAGCGGACGGGCGTCAACCTGTGTCCCTCGATCGACTATCTCGAGCGAGCCTGGCAGGACTGCCTCGAGGGCAGGCCGGCGGCCAATCCGTATGTGGAGGCCGAGCTTCCGTCGGCGATCGACGCCGGCCTGACCGACGACGACCGCTGGGTGATGACGATGTTCACCCAGTACGGCCCCCCGGAAGAGGAGGCGTGGGACGGGGACGCCAGGGACCGTTACGCGGATGCCTGCGTCGAGCACCTGGCCCGGTATGCGCCGAACGTGCCCGACGCCATCCTCGAGCGGGAGGTGCTCGCGCCGCCCGACATCGAGCGAATCTTCGGCCTCCAGGGCGGCAACATCTTCCAGGGGGAACAGGGTCTCGACCAGATGGCGTTCATGCGCCCCTCGCCGGATCTGGCCCAGTACGCCACGCCCGTTCACGGCCTCTATCTCTGCGGCGCCGGCACACATCCGGGCGGAGGAGTGATGGCCGCCGCGGGTCACAACGCCGCCAAGCGCATCATTCGCGACCGCCGCTTCCGCAGGTTTCGCGGCCGCACGCGCCGTCAGGTCCCTGCCTAGACTCTGAGCATGGCCAGGTCGCAGGGCGCCGCTACCGGGGTGATGGTGCTGCTCGCTGCGCTGCTCCTTGCGCTGCTTGCGTCAGCACCGGCCGGAAGGGCGGCGGGCGAGCCCGCCTTCGACTGCAAGACGGTTCATCGCGGCAAGGCGGCCTTCAATCCGAACCCGAAGGGACAGGCGCCCGTCGCGATCGGTGACTCGACGATGATCCTGCCGATTCCCAACCTGGACGCGGTCGGCTTCTCGGTCAATGCCAGGGGCTGTCGCGGATTCAAGGAGGCGGTCAACATCGCCCGGAAGCTGAAGGCGAAGGGCCATCTGCCGCATCTGGTGATGATCAACGCATATGGCAACGGCGGGGTCAATCCAGGACTGATCTCCGAGGCGCTGGGTGTGCTCGGCAAAGGCCGAGTCTTGGGCCTGCTCACCGCCTACGACGCTGATACCGGTCATCCGCCGGCACCGGACACCGACGTCATCTTCAAGGCGGCCAAGCGGTATCCGCACCGGATCTTCGTGCTCGACTGGGTGAAGTACAGCCTCGACCACCACGCTGCGGAGCCGACTCCCGGCGCCTGGTTCCTACCCGACCTCTTCCATCCGAACTACACCGGCGCTGACGCCTACGCGAACTTTCTCGCTGAGGCGCTGCCGCTGGCCAAGAACGGTCACTTCCCGCCCTTGCCCTGACCCTTGCCGGCGCCGGGCGGCGAGGCCACGGGAATCAACTTCTTCAGGAGCCGCGCGAACGCCTTTGCTCCGCTGAAGGTGAGGTGCAGGCCGTCGGGCTGGAACCAGCTCGAGTGCCCGGCGCTGTAGTGGACCCAGTCGAGGACCTTGACCCGCTCGGGGTCTCGCTGCCCCGCATTGCGGATCACGTCCGCGTCGTTCGACTCGCCGCCCCCCAGCTCGCGCGGCGTGACCAGGCCGAGCTTGCGCTTCGGCCCGAGGATCTTCTTCGCCTGGTCGATCTGGCCGCCCGTCACTGAGGCGTCTGCGCCAAGCGCCATCACGACCAGATGCGGAAGCCGGTGATGACGTCTCGCGTCACGCAGAATGCGAAGTCCCTCGGTGAACTGGCGGCAGCCGCGAGCGTTCGCCTTGTAGCCCACCCGGGACAGCGCCGGCAGGGCGAGAAGCATCGAGGAGTCGCCGATCGCGAGCGGCGGGCGCGGGGCGACCTTGTGCTTCGGGGTCGCGATCTCGACCCCGCCACAGCCCGCCTGGGCCGTCGAAGCTGATATGGCGGGCGCCAGGACGGCGAGGGTCGCGCCGAGCGCGATCCGTACCCTGACGCCCGTGCTCTTCCCGACCGTCGAGTTCGCGATCTTTTTTGCGATCGTCCTGGCCCTCTCGTGGGCGCTCATGCCACGGCAGCAGATCTGGAAGCCGTTCATCGTCGTGGCAAGTTATGTCTTCTACGCGGCGGCCGATCCGCGGTTCTGCCTGCTGCTCGCCGCGATCACCCTGGTCAGCCAGCTCGCCGTCGTCGCCATCCATCGCACCGACGACGAGCGGCTGCGGAAATGGTTCACGGCGGCCGGAGTGGTCTTCGACCTGGGGATCCTCGCTGTCTTCAAGTACTACGGGTTCTTCGTCTCCGATGTCTCCGACGTCCTCGACTCGATCGGCCTCGGCATGCCCCTGCCGCTGGTCACGATCGCGCTGCCCGTCGGGGTCAGCTTCTTCAGCTTCCAGGCCGTCACCTATGTGGTCGACGTCAAGCGGCGCCAGACCGAGCCGGCCTCCCTGCTCGACGCCGCCATCTACCTGAGCTTCTTCCCCCACCTCGTCGCAGGGCCGATCGTCCGTGCGAGCGAGTTCCTGCCTCAGCTCCGAAAGCCGAGGGACCCCAACCATGTGGCGGTCGGCGCCGGGCTGACCCTGATCGCCCTCGGGCTGATCAAGAAGGTCATGATCGCCGACTACCTGGCGCGGGAGGTGGTGGACAAGGTGTTCGCGGTGCCGCAGGCGTACAGCGCGCCCGATGCGATCCTCGGCGCCTACGCCTACGCCGCCCAGATCTACTGCGACTTCTCCGGCTACACGGACATGGCGATCGGCCTCGCCCTGCTGATGGGCTTCGTCTTCCCGCAGAACTTCAACAGCCCCTACCGGGCAACCGGCTTCCGCGACTTCTGGCGCCGCTGGCACATGACCCTGTCGCGCTTCCTCCGCGATTACCTCTACATCCCGCTCGGCGGCAACCGCAAGGGCCGCGCGAGGACCTACATCAACCTGATGCTGACCATGACGCTCGGCGGCCTCTGGCACGGCGCGGCCTGGAACTTCGTCCTCTGGGGCGCGTACCAGGGGACCGGCCTCTCGGCCGAGCACGCGATCAACGGACGGCTCGGGCGGATCTTTCCCGGCTGGCTGCGCTGGTTTGTCACCTTCAACCTGATCGTCCTCGGCTGGATCCTCTTCCGCTCGACCGACCTCAGCGTTTTCGGCGACTACATGTCCGCGCTGGTCCGCTCCGGGCCGGCGACGCTCTATTCGGTGCCGGTGGTCGGGGCGATCCTCCTCGTGATCGGGCTCCAGCTGCTGCCCGAGCGCCCCATGGAGGGCATCGAGCTGCGGATCGGCCGGCTGCGGCCCCTGCTTCTCGGCGTGGCCCTCGCCGTCGTCGTCCTGGTCGTCGGCGCGACGGTCCCGAGCCAGGGCGTCCCCCCCTTCATCTACTTCCGCTTCTAGATGGCAGACACAACGAAAAGACGGTCGCGAGCAGGGTCAGGCGAATTCGAGACGATCGCCGAGATGGAGGCTGAGTCCCGGCCCGGCCGCGAGGGCGAGCCCCACGGCGACGACAGCCTGATGGGCCGGTTCGACCGCTGGGACCTCCGGCGCTTCACCGCCTGGGACGCGGTCAAGGCGGTTGCCCTGACGACCTTCCTGCTGCTGATCTTCGCCGGGGGCTCGGTGCGGAAGGCGGCGGACGAGCTCAAGCCCGGCCTCGGCCAGGACATCGTCAAGGCCATCGGCGGGCCTGCGGGATGGATTTCGGACCAGCTCCCGCTCGCCGACACTCGCCGCGACCTCACGTCCTGGCTCTCGCCCGATCAGCAGCTCTCGGGCCAGGGCTTCCGGGCTGCTCCCGGCGGGGCGGGCAGGCCGACGGTCCAGGTGCCGACCACTCCACAGCCGCTCGACCGGCTCCTCGTCACCGGGGACTCGCTTTCCACGCCGCTCGACATCGAGATCGCCCGCAAGCTCGCCGACCAGGGCGCCTCCGTCCAGGTCACCCGCGATCCGCATCTCGCCACCGGGATCTCAAACACGGGCCTGGTCGACTGGGGCAAGCTCTCGAGCACCCAGGCGGCAGACGACGATCCGAACGCCGTCGTCCTCTTCATCGGCGCGAACGAGGGCTATCCGATGCCCGGGCCCAGCGGGCGGCAGGTGAGCTGCTGCGGCCCGGCCTGGGAGGCGATCTTCTCCTCGCGCGTCGGCCAGATGATGGACAACTACCTGAGCGGGGGCGTGCAGCGGATCTACTGGCTCACGGTGCCGACCCAGCGCGACCCAGCCCGCAAGCCGATCGCCGACGACGTCAATCAGGCGATCCGCGCCGAGGCCGCAAAGCGCGGCGGGGCAGTTCGCGTCGTCGACCTGATCCCGACCTTCACGCCGGGGGACATCTACCGCGACTCGATCCCGATCGACGGCAAGGACACGATCGTGCGGATGTCCGACGGCATCCACCTCAATGAGGACGGCTCGTCGGTGGCGGCGGACCTGGTGCTGGCGGCGATCGATCGGGACTTCGACTACTGAGGCACCGGGATCGACCTGCTGCTTCACGGCTTCGCCATCAGATCGGGGGCCACGAACGGCCGCCCGACATGAGTCGCTACGGGCTTCGCCCTCCGCTCCAAGGTGGAGCGGCCTGGTGGCCCCTCAGTCGTTCTGGGTGTAGCGGCTCTTCACGCGCTTGGACGCGTTCGAGACCTTGTGACACTTGGCGGTGGCGTTGTACTGGACGTTCGGCACGCCGGTCCGCTTGCCGTCCTTGCACTTGAAGCCGAGCAGCGTCGACCCGCAGGTGCCGGCCGGGCCTCCGTTCTGGTGGCGGCACTGGTGGTAGGCGGTGATCACCTTCTCGCCCTTCACGCAGCCGACGCCCTGGACCTTGAGTGAGGTGACGTAGGAGGCCCCGAGGTTCTGCTGCTTCCCGTCGATGTTGCAGGGAGAGAAACTCGCAGTGTGAGCGATCGGCGAGGCGCTGCCGCTCGACACGAGCAGGGCGGTCATCAGGCCCGCGAGCGCGAGCGCCCCTGTCAGCGACTTCCTCAAGATGGGCGCGATCCTACAGCGATGGCCCGTGGCGCCAATGCCCGGTTGCCGCAGGCGCAACTAGACTGGCGCGATCTTGAAACGGCTTGCGCTCCTCATCATCCTCGCCGCCGCGTTGCTCGCGGGCTGCGGCGGCGGCTCGTCCGACAGCAGCAGCACGACCGCGGCCGCCCTGCGCTCCTGTGACATCAACGGCCGCCAACAGGAGCTCGGCGCCTCCTACGTCACCTCGATCCAGGTGGCCGGGGTGAGCTGCGGGCAGGCCGAGAAGGTCGTGATCGCCTACCACCACTGCCGCCTCCAGAGCGGCGGCGCAGGCGGCACCTGCAAGACGGCCGTCGAGGGGTTCGACTGCACCGAGGGACCGCGCCAGTCCGTGCCGGGCGTCCAGTTCAACGCCACGGCTGATTGCCGCAAGGGCGACGTCGAGATCAAGAGCACCTACACGCAGAATTTCTAGGCTGGGGCGACGAGGGTGAAGACGAAGGCGGGGTTGCTGGCTCTCGGCGTCATCGTGCTCGGCCTCTGGCAGGCGAGCGCCGCCTCGGCGGTCGGCGAGCCGGAATTCGGCTGTGGCCACGTGCACACCGGGCAGGCCCAGAGGAATCCGTACGGCACCGGGCATGGGCCGCCGCCGATCGCAATCGGCGACTCGACGATGCTTCTGCCGATCCCCGATCTGACCCGAGTCGGGTTCGACGTCAACGCCCTGGGCTGTCGCGGTTTCAAGCAGAGCATCTGGGTCGCCCGCGACCTGCGGAATCAGGGCAAGCTGCCGAAGCTGATCCTGCTGAACGCCTACGGCAATGGCGGCGTCAACGACGACCTGATCAAGTTCGCGCTCAAGGTGATCGGGCCGAAGCGAAAGCTGGTCCTGGTCACCGCCTACGACGCCGACACCGGTCACCCGCCGGCCCCCGACACCGACGTGCTCGTCAAGGCCGCCAAGGACCACCCGGACCAGGTCAAGCTGCTCGACTGGGTCCACCACTCCCTCCCGCACCACCGGGCCGATCCCGCGCCCGGCGCCTGGTTCCTACCGGACCTCTTCCATCCCAACTTCGCCGGGGCGCATGCCTATGGCCGTTTCCTCGCCCAGGTGCTGCCGGGCGGCCTCGCCGCGGCCGAGCCGCAACTGTCGTCAGGGGGAGGCGGGTCCGGAGGAGGAGGCGGCGTGCCCTGGTGGCCGTTCGCCGTGGGAGGCGTCATCCTCATCGGTGGCCTGGTGCTCCTGATCCGCCGGCGCTCCTCCCGGAGCTCTTCGCCCGTCTCGTAGCCGCGCCTGACGGCAACGGATCGGGCTTCGCAGTTCGTGACTCTCCGGCCTGGCATCGCCGGGGATAGACTTGGCGCGGAGAGTCCCCGGGCTGGAGTCCGTGGAGGAGCGAGCAGACAAGGAGTTGATCAAGTTGAGCATGTACGCGGTCGTCAACCCAGCCACCGGCGAGCAGCTCGAGCAGTATCCAGAGATCTCAGACGGCGACCTCGATGCCGCTATCGCCAGGTCCTGGGAGGCGCGTGAAGCGCTCAGTTCGCTCTCCGTGGCCGAGCGCGCCGAGAAGATCAAGCGCGTCGGCGAGCTCCACCTCGAGCGACGTGAGGCGCTTGCCGCAATCGCAGTGAAGGAGATGGGGAAGCCCATGGAGCAGGCCCTCGGCGAGGTCGACTTCTGCGGCGATATCTACTCCTACTACGCCGATCGTGCGGAGGACTTCCTCAAGGACGAGCCGATCGAGTTGCTTGCGGGCGAGGGCACGGCGGTGATCCGCCGCTCGGCGATGGGGCCGCTGCTCGGAATCATGCCCTGGAACTTCCCGTACTACCAGGTGGCCCGCTTCGCCGGACCGAACCTGATCGTCGGCAACCCGATCCTGCTGAAGCCGGCGCCCCAGTGCCCGGAGTCGGCCGAGGCGATCCAGGAGATGTACGACGAGATCGGCCTTCCGGAGGGCGCCTACCAGACGATCTTTGCGACCCACGAGCAGATCGCCGAGAAGGTGATCCCCGACCCGCGCGTACGGGGCGTCTCGGTCACCGGTTCCGAGCGAGCCGGCGCCGCGGTCGCCGAGGTCGCCGGGCGGAACCTCAAGAAGGTGGTCCTCGAGATGGGAGGCTCCGACCCGTTCATCGTGCTCGCGACCCAGAATCTCGACGAGGTCGTCGACGCCGCGGTGGAAGCGCGCCTCGACAACACCGGCCAGTCGTGCAACGCCGCGAAGCGCTTCATCGTCGTGGACGAGCTCTATGACGACTTCCTTTCGAAGCTGACGGAGAAGATGAAGGAGGTGGAGCCCGGGGATCCGGTCGACCGACTCGGCGATGGGGCCACTCTCGTCCTCGACGGCGGCGGAGCGCCTTCAGGACCAGATCGACCGCGCGAAGGCCCAGGGCGCTCAGGCCGTTCTCGATGGCGACCGGAAGGACAACTTCTTCGGCCCGACGATCCTCACCGGCATCAATCCCGAGAGCGACGCCTACCGGGAGGAGTTCTTCGGGCCCGTCGCGAGCGTCTACAGGGTTTCGTCCGAGGAGGAGGCGGTCCGGGTTGCGAACGACACACCATTCGGCCTCGGCTCCTACGTCTTCACGACCGACCCCGAGCAGGGCGACCGCGTCGCCAACGACATCGACGCCGGCATGGTCTTCGTGAACGGCGTCCTTGCTGACGGCGCCGAGTTGCCGTTCGGGGGTGTCAAGCGTTCCGGCTTCGGACGCGAGCTCGGCCCGTACGGGATGGACGAGTTCGTCAACAAGAAGTTGATCCGCGTCCTGAAGTAACGCGTAGGTCGAACCCCGAGCCGCTCAGACTTTCTCTTTGCTGCCGAGCACGTCCTCGACCGGCGTGTGGTCCACCCCGACGGCTTCCGCGACGGCGGGATGAGTGACAGTGCCGGCGGCGACGTTGATCCCGAGTCTCAGACCCGGATCTCGGCGGGCCGCCTCCGCGACGCCGTGGTCCGCCAGGGCCAGGACGTACGGAAGAGTGGCGTTGGTCAGTGCATATGTCGAGGTGATCGGGACGGCACCGGGCATGTTCGCGACGCAGTAGTGAGTGATCCCGTCGACCTCGAAGACAGGGTCGCGATGAGTGGTCGGATGTGAGGTCTCGAAGCAGCCGCCCTGGTCGATCGCGACGTCGACCAGCACGGCGTTCTTCTTCATCAGCTTGAGCTGCTCCTTGCGGACCACGTAGGGCGCCTTGGCCCCGTGGACCAGGACCGCCCCGATCACCAGATCCGCCCGCGGCAGCATCTCCTCGATCGCGAGTGTCGAGGAGAAGACGGTCGAGGCGCGTCCCCCGAAGGCGACGTCGAGCTCGCGCAGCTTGTCGATCGAGACGTCGTAGACGAAGACGTCCGCCTCCATCCCGATCGCGATGAAGCCGGCGTGCATGCCGACGGCGCCACCGCCGATCACCATCACGTTCGCCGGCGCGACGCCCGGGACCCCGCCGAGCAGGATCCCGCGGCCCCCCAGCGGCTTCTCGAGGAAGAAGGCTCCCGCCTGGGTGGCGATCTTGCCCGCCACCTCGCTCATCGGCGCGAGCAGCGGCAGGCGGCCCTGGGAGTCCTCGACGGTCTCGTAGGCCACGCAGGTCGCGCCGCTCTCCTGGAGCCCCTTGGTGAGCTCGGGGTCCGGCGCAAGGTGCAGGTAGGTGAAGAGGGTGTGCTCCGGGCGGAGCAGCTGCACCTCCTCGGGCTGCGGCTCCTTGACGCCGAGGACCATCTCGGCCTGATCGAAGACGGCGTCGGCATCCGGGAGGATCGTCACACCCTGCGCCGAGTACGCCTCGTCGGTGATCGCGCTCCCCTCCCCCGCCCCGGCCTGCAGCAGAACCTCGTGCCCATGCTCGCGGAGCTCGCGCGCGCCCGCGGGCGTGAGTGCGACGCGGTACTCGTCGTCCTTGATCTCGGTGGGGACCCCGACCTTCATGAACCGGTCTTCGTCGAGAGGGTGGCCGCCTTGTCGAGCGGCGCGGTGGAGACATCGAACCGCACGCCCCGGGCCTCGAGCTCGCCGAACATCTCGTCCGGGTCGATGCAGGCCTCCGGCGGCAGCGCGCCTCGCTTAGTGATGGCGCCGCGGGCGAACAGGCGGACCGCGGCGGCGGCGGGTGTCGCCGTGGAGACGATGCCGCCTCCGAGGCCCCACTCCTCGTTCGGCGGCGTCACGCTGCGAGCGCGAATCACCGAATCGGGCCCGGTGACCTCGACGATGTGGATCGAGGTGGTGGTGGCTGAAGGGGGCGATGCAGAGCGTGCAACTTCGGCTATCCGCTCCTCGCTCGCCCCCGACAGCTCCTTCAGGCTCTCGAGCACCGCAGGCGGCAACGAGAGCGCAAAGGTGACGTTCGGCGCTCCGAAGCTGCTGCCGAACGTGAGGACTTCCGAATGAAGGGTGAAGATCGTCTCGGCCTCGCCGATCGGGTCGCCGAAGTCGACGCGAGGCCCTTCCTGAAGCGGCTCCATCTCCTCGGCACGGCCGTTGATCAGCGCCATGGGCGGCATCGTGATCTCGTCGAGCAGCGTCCGGAGGGCGTACGGGAAGCTGAGCTCACCCGTCGGCTTCAGATCTCGGCCGCCGGCGAGCACCGAGATCGAGATGGGTTTGCCGGGCAGCTCGGTCACCGCCCGCGCCGCCAGCAGGTTGGTCTTGCCCGGCGCCGAGCCGATGCCGAGCAGCGCGAGCTTGCCGCGCTGCTCGAACTCGCCGGAGAGCCGGAGCTGCTCCGCGCTCACGTGGTAGAGGCCGCCGAGGTCCATGTAGTGGCAGCCGGCGTCGAGGCAGGCGCGCATGGCCGCGAGGTTGATCCGGTAGGCGGCCGAGTTGACGAGCAGCTCCATTCCCCCGAGCTGCTCCGCGAGATCGCCGGCGGCGTCGGCCTGACGGGCCTGCGCCTTTCCGCCCCCATGCTCCATCGCCACCGCCTCGGCCTTTCGCAGGTCGATGTCGAGCAGCCGCATGGCCGTGACCTCCTCGGATTCCGCGAGGTCCCGGACGATCGCCGGCGCGATCGTCCCACCGGCGCCGAGGACTGCTACTCGCATTGCGACCTCCAAGGCGGCCCCGGAGGCGAAGCCGAGGAGCCGCCGTTTGATGCTGGTCTCATGCGATCAGCTCCCGCGCCCGCAGGGCGAGCCAGAGCTCGACCCGGTCGTTCGCCCGGCTCAGGTCGCGGCCGGTGAGCTCCTCGATGCGCTTGATCCGGTAGCGGAGGGTGTGGCGATGGCAGTAGCAGTCCCCCGCCGCCCGCTCCCAGTGACCGTTCCGGTCGATGTACGCCTCGAGCGAGCGGAGCAGCTCGCCGGCGTAGCGCTCGTCGGAGTCCTCGATCGGACCGAGGACGCTCTCGCAGTAGAGACGCAGCGCCTCGCCGTCCTGGACGGAGAGAAGCAGCGTGAAGGCGCCGAGATCCCGGTGAGAGGCGACCTCGGGCGCGGCGCCGTTGGCGAAGGCGGTCGCCTCCAGCGCGCAGCGCGCCTCATGGAAGGAATGCCGGACGCGCTCGGTCGGCATCGAGCGGCTCGTCGCAGCGCGGGTCGGGCCGTGGACCTTCTCCACCGCCACGCGCGCCTGGCTCGCGACCTCGAGGGGATCCCCCTTGGCGCCATCGACGACGGCGCAGAGCAGCTCGCGCCGGCCGGCCGGATGGGGTGCCACCAGGGCCGCCCGATTCTGGCTGGCGAGATGCTCGGCCAGCGTCGGTTCGGCCGCCGGCGCGTCACCGAGCTCGAAGGCGAGCACCACCGCCCGCTCGCCGATTCCGAACGGCGCGAGCCGGTCACGAATGTCGTCGGGCGCGAGCCGTCCCGATAGTGTTGCCGCGAGAACCTCGCCGGAGAGGCGGCGCTCGGTCTCCCTCGCGACGCGCTCCCGCATCAGCTCCAGTGCGACGACGATGGCGGCCTGTTGCACGCAGAGCCGTTCGAAGTCCCCGAGCTCCCCGGAGCGCCGCACCACGACGAGCCAAGCCTCGGCGGCGCCGGCTCGGGGCGAGACCGGATGGGCGAGGGCGCGGCCGCGAAGATCGGGCTGGTTGGGCACGAACGGGGCGGCGGCGGTGCCACGCGGGACAACCTCGTTGCGAACCGCGTCGATCAAATACTCCGGCAGGCGGCGGCCGCCGCTGGCGAGAAC
>CAVTPZ010000018.1:0-342649 GCA_963736685.1 uncultured Solirubrobacterales bacterium | reverse complement strand
ACTCGCAAACCGTCGTGCAGTATGTCCACGACGCGCTCTACTCCGGCAAGGACGACCTGCCCTACAGCCCGAGGTAGACGTCCCCATGCGGGAGCTGCCTGACTACCTTCGGCCGCTGCCAGGGCCGAACGACGCTGCGGGCGCCGCCGCGGCTGCCTCCGATCATCCGGAAGAGCAGACCGGAACCCCGGGCCTGATTTCGCCGGTCAATCGCGGCCACACCGGAGGGTTCATCACCGACGCCATCATGCAGCTCGGCTACGCCACCCAGGAGCAGGTCGACCAGGCGGTTATGCAGTCCCGGACCGCCGGCAAGCGCCCTGAGGAGCTCCTGCTCGAGCAGGGTGTGATCGACCAGGTGCAGCTGTCGCGAGCGACCGCGGAGCGCTACGGCCTCGACTTCGTGGATCTTTCCGTCTTCTCGATCGACATGGGGGCGGCGAACCTGATCTCGGTGAAGTCGGCTCGCCGTCACGGCGCGCTGCCGATCTCGTACCTGGACGAGAGCACGCTGCTGCTGGCGATGGCGGACCCGACCAATGTGCTGGCCCTGGACGACGTGCAGATGGCCACCGGCCTCAACTGCGCCGTCGCCGTTGCGCCGTTCAGCGACATCGACTCGCTCGTCACCAGGCTCTCGACGATGCAGAACACGACGGTCGCGGACGCGATCGCGGAGGGTGACGAGGACGAGCCCGGGACCGCGTCACCGACCGAGATCACGGATATCCGTGCCTCGGCTGAGGACGGGCCGGTGATCAAGCTGGTCAACAGCATCCTGGGCCAGGCCGTCGTCGAGGGTGCCTCAGACATCCACTTCGAGCCCGAGGACGGGGAGATGCGCATCCGCTTCCGCATCGACGGAGTGCTTCAGGAGACCGCCCGGGTGCCGAAGCGGATGGTGGCCGGGGTCGTCTCGCGGATCAAGATCATGAGCGAGCTCGACATCGCCGAGAAGCGGGTGCCGCAGGACGGTCGCGTGACCGTGAAGATCGAGGACCGGCGCATCGACCTCCGTGTGACGACGCTCCCGACGCAGGGTGGGGAGGGGGCCTCGGTGCGGATCCTCGACGAGGCGGGCGCGCTGCGGACGCTGAACGACCTCGGCATGGAGGGGGAGGCTCGCCATCGGTTCGAGACTTCGTTCCGGAAGCCGTACGGCGCGGTGCTGGTCACAGGCCCGACCGGGGCCGGTAAGTCCACCACGCTGTACGCGGCCCTGCAGGAGATCAACGACGTCCACCGCCACATCGTCACCATCGAGGACCCGGTCGAGTACCGCCTCAGCGGCGTCAATCAGATCGGCGTCAACCGCAAGGCGGGCCTGACCTTCGCGACCGGTCTGCGCTCCGTGCTCCGCGCTGACCCCGACGTGATCATGGTCGGCGAGATCCGGGACGCCGAGACGGCGAGGATCGGAATCGAGGCCGCCCTTACTGGCCACATGGTCCTGACCACGCTGCACACGAATGATGCCCCGGGTGCGATCACCCGGCTGCAGGAGATGGGCATCGAGTCGTTCCTCACGTCCTCGGCCATCGAATGCGTCGTCGCCCAGCGGCTGGCGCGGACGCTCTGCCCGCAATGCAAGAGGCGCGCGGTAGTCGGCAAGACGGCGCTCGAGGAGGCGGGATTTCGGGTGGCAACCGACGTTGAGGTATATGAGCCCGTGGGCTGCTCGCGCTGCAACGGCGGCGGCTATCGGGGCCGGCTCGGCATCTACTCGGTCATGGTGCTCACCGAGCGGATCAAGGAATTGGTGGTCAACCGCTCCTCGGAGGCGGAGATCGCCAGCGTGGCGCTCGAGGACGGGATGCTCACGCTCCGCCAGGCGGGGATGGAGAAGGTGCGCTCAGGCGTAACGAGCGTACAGGAAGTCTCCCGGGTGACCTCTTAGATCAAGCGACCCCACTTTTTGGTGTCAAGCACACGGGTCGAACGGACGATTGGAAGAAGGTATGGAAGCGCCAGCTGCCCCCAAACTCGACTTCGACTTCGCCGAGATCCTCACCCGGATGTCAGAGGAGAGGGCCTCGGATGTCCACCTGACCCCCGGCTATCCGCCGGCGATGCGGCTGCGGGGCAAGATCGTGCCCCTGGAGGAGTACGGCCGCCTCATGCCGCAGCAGACCCGCGACACCGTCTACAGCCTCCTCAACGACGACCAGCGCAAGCGCTTCGAGTCCCAGAAGCAGATCGACCTGGCCTACGCGGTGCCGGGCGTTTCTCGCTTCAGGGTCAACTGCTTCTTCCAGCGCGGGTCGATCAGCGCCGCCTTCCGGCGGATTCCTCATCAGGTCCCGCAGCTCGACGAGCTGGGCCTGCCCAAGGTGCTCGAGGAGATGACCCGCAAGCCCAGGGGCCTCGTCCTCGTCACGGGCCCGACCGGCTCAGGTAAGTCCACGACGCTCGCCGCGATGCTCGACATCATCAACGCCGAGCGACAGGAGCACATCCTCACCATCGAGGACCCGATCGAGTTCCTGCATGGCCACAAGCGCTGCATCGTCAACCAGCGTGAGATCGGGTCGGACGCGGAGGACTTCGCCACCGCCCTCAGGGCCGCACTGCGCGAGGACCCCGATGTGATCCTCGTCGGCGAGATGCGCGACCTCGAGACGATGTCAACCGCCCTGACCGCGGCCGAGACGGGTCACCTGGTCTTTGCGACCCTGCACACCCAGTCGACCGCTCAGACGGTCGACAGGATCATCGACATCTTCCCGGCCACACAGCAGGCTCAGGTTCGGATGCAGCTCTCGATCGGGCTGCAGGGGATCATCACCCAGCAGCTTCTGCCCACCGCGGACGGCGCCGGCCGCGTGGTCGCCTGTGAGGTCCTGGTGCCGACCCCGGCGGTCCGCAACCTGATCCGCGAGGGCAAGACCCACCAGATCTACTCGGCGATCCAAACCTCCGGCGCCCTCGGCATGCAGACCATGGACGCGCACCTGGCTCAGCTCGTGCGCACCTCACGGATCTCGCGGAAGCTCGCAGAGCAGCGGGCCTCGGTGCCCGAGGAGCTCAAGCGGCTGCTCGGACCGACGCCCGGCAATGGCGCGGTCGCCCCGGCGATGACCGGCGGAGGCTGAGATGAGCACGTTCGCATTCCGCGCCGTAGACGTAGCGGGGGTCCCCTCCCGCGGGGAGGTCGATGCGGAGACCAAGGGACAGGTGAGCGAACAGCTTCGCGAGCGCGGCCTGATCGTGCTGGATGTCTCCGAGAAGAACGAGGCGATGCGGCTGGAGAAGGTCTTTGACCGCTTCCGGAGCGTCAACATGCGCGATCTCGCAGTGTTCTCCCGCCAGTTCGCCACGCTGATCTCATCCGGGATGCCGATGCTGCGCTCGCTCTACACCCTCGAGGACCAGACGGAGGATGAGCGACTCTCCGGGGCGATCGCTGGGGTCCGTCAGGACGTGGAGGCCGGCAGCTCCCTCGCCGACGCGATGGGCAGGCGGCCTCAGATCTTCGACAAGCTCTTCCGGGCGATGGTCGAGTCGGGGGAGAGCTCGGGACGCCTGGATGAGGCCCTCGAGCGGATCGCGTACCAGATTGAGAAGCTCGATGCACTCAAACGCGAGATCCGCTCCGCCATCATCTATCCCGCCTTCGTCTTCACCGCGGGGATCCTGGTGATGCTCGCAGTCGTCATCTTCATCGTCCCGATCTTCGCCGACGCCTTCAAGCAGGCCGTCGCGGATCAGCCGGGCGAGTCCGCATCGCTTCCCACGCTGACACAGGTCATGGTGGGCATCTCGAACTTCCTCAAGGGCTACTGGTTCATCTGGGTCCCCGGCATAGTCGTCGCTGCCGTCGCCTTCTTCCAGTGGAAGAAGACCGAGAAGGGGCGGGCTCAATGGGACCACGTGAAGCTCCGCCTGCCGATGCACATCGGCGACATCGTCCAGAAGGCGGCCGTGGCCCGCTGGTCACGCACCTTCGCCGGCGCCGTCGCCTCCGGCGTCCCTCTGCTCGAGTCGATCAAGCTCACCGGCCAGACCTCCGGGAGCTACCCCGTGGAGGAGGCGATGGACGAGGTATACGCCTCCGTCAAGAGCGGCGGAACGCTCGCACACCCGATCGAGGAGGCCGACGTCTTCCCCCCGATGGTGGGGCACATGGTCTCTGTGGGTGAGGAGAGCGGCCAGCTCGAGGCCATGCTGACGAAGGTGGCCGACTTCTACGAGGCGGAGGTCGACACCAAGGTGAAGGCCCTCACCTCGCTGATCGAGCCGGCGATGATCGTGGTGGTCGGCGGCATGGTCGGCTTCATCGTGATCGCGATGTACCTGCCGCTGTTCAGCCTCTACGACAAGATCCGCTAGCGGCCACCAGGCCGCTCCATTTGGGAGCGGCGGCGTAGCCGCCGCGACTGATGAAGGGCGGCCGCTTGTGGCCGCGATCTGAGGGCGAAGCCGGTCATCGACGTGCTTTGGCTGCCGCCCGCAAAGCGGGGCGGATCGCGTGCGTCGCGGTGGTCGGCAGGGTCACCTCGACCTCGGTCACCCCGCCATCGGCGGGGTGGCGCGTCGTTGGGCCCAGCTCGTCGAACAGCTGGAGGATCTCCCGGTTCTCCGCGAGGCAGACGCCGGTGAATTGCGTGATGCCGTTCTCAGCCGCTCGACGGGCCAGCAGGTGGAGGAGAGTCGTCCCCACCCCGCGCCCCTGCCACGCGTCCAGAACGGTCACCGCGACCTCTGCGCGCTTCGGGTCGGCATCCTGGCGGACGTACCGTGCGACACCGACGATCTCAGCGTCCTCGGTGATCGCGATCAGCGCCTCGTGATCGGAGTGGTCGAGCTCGGTCAGGTAGGTGAGCTCGCTCGCCGTCAGCCGCTTCACAGGCGCCAGGAAGCGCCTGTAGACGGATTTCTCGCTGAGATGGCTGAAGTTGTCGACGAGAGCCGACTTGTCGCCGGGGGCGATCGGCCGGATCGCGAGCCGGACGCCGTCGATGGTCTCCATGGTCTCCACAGACCGAGTATCCCGGTCGCTGGACGCACGTACGAGTGCGAGGCCCTAAGCAGTATTGAGGGACTTGCTAAAGGCGGTCGGCGTGGCGCCGATGGAGGTCGCGTAAAGGAAACGCCAGGGCCTTCGGTGAGAAAGGCAAACCCGTCGCGAGGCGGGGACGCAAAACCCACGGGGCTCGGAGAGAGATCTCAGAGCCGGCCGGGTTACCACCGGGGTCAACCGACTTCGACGGCCACGGGGCTCTGGCACGGAGACATGAATAAGGAGAATCAAAATGATTCTGAAGCTCCGTGAGCGGATGGCCACACGCGAAGAGGGATTCACCCTCATCGAGCTCCTGGTCGTCATGCTCATCATCGGAATCCTGGCCGCGATCGCGATCCCGACGTTCTTCAACCAGAGGAACAAGGCAAGCGACTCGAGCGCCAAGGAGATGGCTCATACGGGCCAGGTGGCGGCGGAGACGATCGCCACTGACAACAACGGTTCCTACACCACGGTCAGCCCGACGACGCTGAATGCGATCGATTCGTCGATCCTGACGGCGGCGGGTACACCCCCGCATCCGTTCGCGAGCGCCGCAAGCGGAACCGCGAACAGCTGGAGCGAGACGATCACGTCTCCGACCGGCAACACGTTCACGATCGCCAAGAGCGGCACCGGCGTTCTGAGCTACACCTGCACCGTCCCGGCCGGTAACGACCGGGGTGGCTGCCCGACCGGCGGAAACTGGGGCTAATCCCAGCTAGCCGATCTGGTGTGAGAGGGCGGGCCTTCAGGCCCGCCCTCTTTTTTTCGCCAGCAGCGCTTTTTGGCCAATGGGCTAAAGGCCTGGCGATCGGGATCCGATCAAGGTCAAGTCCACGATTTGGAGGGAGAAAAGATGTTCCAGAAGCTCCGTGAGCGGATGGCCACACGCGAAGAGGGATTCACCCTCATCGAGCTCCTGGTCGTCATGCTCATCATCGGAATCCTGGCCGCGATCGCGATCCCGACGTTCTTCAACCAGAGGAACAAGGCAAGCGACTCGAGCGCCAAGGAGATGGCTCATACGGGCCAGGTGGCGGCGGAGACGATCGCCACTGACAACAACGGTTCCTACACCACGGTCAGCCCGACGACGCTCAACACGATCGACAGCTCGGTCAGGACCGCGGCCGGCACTCCGCCGAAGCCGTTTGCCAGCGCCGCAAGCGGAACCGCGAACAGCTGGACCGAGACGATCACGTCTCCGACCGGCAACACGTTCACGATCGCCAAGAGCGGCACCGGCGTTCTGAGCTACACCTGCACCGTCCCGGCCGGTAACGACCGGGGTGGCTGCCCGACCGGCGGCAATTGGGGTTAAACGCCCGCCGGCCAGTCTGCGTAAACACGAGGGCGGGCCTTCGGGCCCGCCCTCTTTTTCTTGCCGTCAACAGTTTTCGGTTACTCGCTAAAGGCCTCCGCTCCGCGGCCCGATTCACCAGGGATGTCGCAGAAGCTCAGTAAGCGGATCGCCCGTCGCGAGGAGGGTTTCACCCTCATCGAGGTCCTGGCCGTCATGGTCATCATCGGGATCCTGGCGGCGATCGCGATTCCGGCGTTCTTCAACCAGCGCAACAAGGCCAGCGACTCCGGTGCGAAGGAGATGGCGCACACGTCCCGGATTGCCATTGAGACGCTGGGAAGCGACAACGACGGCTCCTACTCGACCGCCTCACCCACCGCCCTCAATGCGGTCGACAGGTCGATTCCGACCGCCGCCGGCTCGCCGCCCAAGCCGTACGTGAGCGCCGCGAGCGGGACCGCCGACAGCTGGACCCTGACGATCACGGCGTCGACCGGCGACACCTTCACGGTCGCCAAGAACTCCTCCGGGGCCATCGCCTTCACCTGCACAGTTCCCGCCGGCAACGACCGCGGCGGTTGCCCGAGCGGCGGGAACTGGGGCTAGCCGCACACGGGCGCCTCGTACGAACGGCCATCGACATCAAATCTTGGTATGGGCACGGGCCGCAAGCGTGCCGATGCATGGAACGAGCGTGTACCGATGCAATCGCCCATCCTGAAAAGAATTCGCGAAGAGCAATCCGGCGTGACCATGATCGAGGTGTTGGTCGCGTCGATGGTTCTGCTCATCGCGTCCGCCGGCCTCTACATGTCGCTGACGGCTGGCAACCGCGCCACGGCCCTCGAGCGCCATCGCGTCAAGGCCAACGACCTGGCGGAGCAGGAGCTCGAGCGGGTCCGGTCGCTGCGAATCGCGGACCTCTCGACCTGGAACTCGACGCGACGTGTCATGGAAGACGGCACCGAGCTGGCGTCCGGCGCGAGCTGTCCGGCGACAGGACAGACGTGTTACTCGGTCAGCTCGAGCACTCAGTTCCTCACGGAGACCGCCTCGACCAACACCTGCGCCTCCGGCACCGGATCCCGCGACTACCTGCAGCTGTCGGTGTCGGTCACCTGGACCGGGATCGGCACGCACACGCCGGTGACCGCGGGCACGGTGATCTCGCCGCCGAACGGGTCGCTCGTCCCCAACTCCGGGTCGCTGCTCGTCCAGGTCGACGACGCGAACAGCAACGGCATCTCCGGGGTGACGCTGAGCGGGAACGGCGCGGGTTCATTCACCGGAACCACCGGAGCGACCGGTTGCGTACTGTGGCGCAACCTTCCCGCCGGGAATTACTCGATGACCGCCGGCGGAGCGGCTTCCGGGATGGTGGACCCCGACGGTGTTGCGCCGGCGCCGGAGGCTGTCAGCGTGGTCGATCAGGCCACCAATACGGTGAACCTTCAGTACGACCGCCCGGGGTCGATCCAGGGAATCACGTTCAGGACTCGCACCTACGGGGGCAGCCTGGTCAACTCGACGGCCGACACCGCCGTGGTCTCTCAATCCGGCATGAGCCAGGTCAAGGTCTTCGGGACGGCGGGCGGCACCCGGCAGACGACCTTCAACACGGGCACGAATCTCTTCCCCTTCACGTCGGCCTACACGGTCTACGCGGGCAGCTGCACCGCGAACGATCCGACGGCCGACCCGACCGCGACCGGCGCATACGGAAGCGCGACGGTGCCTCCGGGCGGTAATGCGAACCTCACATCTCCGGGCTACATCCAGCTTCCCTCCCTGCTCGTCACCCTGCACAGCGGCTCGAGCTCGCTGAGTCCCGGTACGCCGGTCTCGGGCGGCGACGTGACGGTCACCGAGGCCGGCAGCCCAACCGGTTGCGGCGTCACCCGAACGCTGACCACCAACACCAACACCAACGGGCAGATTCCGGTGAACGGTGACGTCGGCCTGCCGTACGGGACCTACAACGTCTGCGCGAACAACTCGACCGCGACCGACCGGCGCGTCATGAGCTCGGTGGCCGTGCACAGCACCTCGGGGACGACCCTGGATGTCTATCTGGGCAGCCAGCCGGCGGGGACATGCCCATGAGGTTGATGCGCGAACAGAGCGGATTCACCCTGGTCGAGCTGATGATGACGATGATCGCGTCCCTGGTCGTGATGACCGCAATCGTGATGATGACCACCACGGCGCTCCGAAATCAGGACCGGATCAACAGGCGAGTGGACGCAAGCCAGCGGGTCCGTCCGGTGTTGACCCGGGTCATGCAGGAGCTTCACTCCGCCTGCGTCGCGCCTCGCATCACCCCGGTCATCGGAGACGGGACCGCGAGTGGCAGCACGGGAACACAGATCAAGTTCCTCTCCAAGAGCGACGCAACCGTCAGCCCGACGCCGGACCTGCACGTGATCAACCTCAGCAGCGGGACCCTGAGCGAGACCGTCTACCCCGCCACCGGTGGCGCGGCCCCGAACTGGACCTTCTCCGGGACGCCCATCGCGGGTTGGAACGCCCGGCCGCTGCTCACCAACGTCTCGGCTCCCGCAGCCGGGATGTTCCAGTACTTCGACTTCGTCAACGGGCAGGTGGACACGTCGGCGACCACCGTCCCGCTGACCGCCACGGAGGCGGCAAAGGTCGCGATCGTCAAGGTGACCATGTCGAGTTCACCCACCAAGGGGGTCTCCACGTTCGACCCGAACTCGCCGCTGGTGGTCTCCGACTCGGCCGACCTGCGGCTGGAGAACGCCGGCCAGTTCCCGAACCAGGACAACCTGCCATGCGTCTGATCCGCAAGCGACTTCGCGCCTTCGCCGGCCCCGAGGACGGATACACGCTGATCGCCGTCCTCGGCGCAGTACTCATGATCACGCTGCTGGTGACGGCCGCTTTGGCGGCGACCAACGACGACCAGCGCCTGATCTCCCTCGACCTCGAGCAGAAGCGCGCCTACGCGGCCGCCCAGGCCGGGATCGCCGACTACACCTACCACCTGAACAACGACAGCGGGTATTGGACCCGCTGTACCAACGTGCCGACCCCGAACGCCGTCAATCAGCAGACCTCGACGGCGAATCGCAGGCCGGTGCCCGGCTCGACGGACGGCTCGACCTACGCGATCCAGCTGTTGCCCGCGACGGGCCAGTCGATCTGCGATACCAACAACCCGACTCAGTCGATGCTCGAGTCGAGCGGCCCGAACATCGGGACCTTCCGAATCCGGTCCATCGGCTACGCCGGCACCGAGAAGCAGTCGATCGTCACAACCTTCAAGCAGGCGACCTTCCTCGACTACGTCTACTTCACGCAGCTCGAGACCTCAGACCCGGTCACCTACGGCTTCGCCAACCCCTCCGCGGCCCTGACCGGTGCGTACAGCCAGTGCACCAAGTTCCGGCGCGACGGTCGCGAGGACTCGCCGATCCCGGGAACGAACAACCAGTTCTGCGACCAGATCGTCTTCGTCGGCGGCGACAAGATCGACGGGCCGCTCCACACCAACGACGACCTGGCGGTGTGCGGGAGTCCGAGCTTCGGTCGCAACTCCGCGGACGTGACCGAGGTGAGCGCGCCGCCGAGAGGCTGGCAGTCGGGCAAAAACTGCACGGGCACCCCCAATTTCGTCGGACCGTTCGCCACCACCGCCCCGGTGCTCACCCCGCCGACCACCAACGGGTCGCTGAAGACGATCGCCGGCCCCAGCTACACCTACACCGGCCAGACGAGGATCACCCTGAGCGGCAACACGATGTCGATCAACGGCGGCGCTTCTGTCGCCGTGCCGACCGACGGGGTGGTCTACGTCCAGAACGGGGTCGGTTGCACCTCGTCCTACTCGCCGTTCACCACCACCTATCCGGCCTCCTCGGGATGCGGCAACGCGATCGTCCACAGCAACGGCACCTACTCGGGGCAGCTCACGATCGCCGCGGAGAACGACGTGATCATCGATGACGACATCGTGCGCTCCAGCAGCTCCGCCGACCTGCTCGGCCTGGTCGCCAACAACTTCATCCGAGTGAAGCACCCGGTGTGCCCGAGCAACAACCAGGGCTGCTCCAGCGGAGCGATCAGCTCGGAGACCGCCAAGGGCTCATGCAACAGCGGCGTGAACGGGACCGGATCGAACTCGAACATTCAGATCGACGCGGCGCTGCTCGCGATCGATCACTCCTTCATCGTCGACCACTACGACTGCGGCTCGAGTCTCGGGACCCTCACGGTCAACGGCGCGATCGCGCAGAAGTTCCGCGGCGCGGTCGGAACGACTGGGGGAACCGGATACATCAAGGACTACAACTACGACGACCGACTCCGCTACCAGGAGCCGCCGCACTTCTTCGACCCGGTGCAGTCCGCCTGGCACGTGCAGCGGGAAACCCTCGGGTAGTCGCCGTTAAAGGCGCCGGACGCAGGAGCCGAGAGAACGACCATGTTCCCCATCGCCTCACTGGCCTTCGTCGGCGGCATCATGACCGGCAGCTTCATCGGCGTCATCGCGCACCGGGTGCCGCGCGGGGAGTCGTTTGTGGGTGGCCGCTCCGTGTGCGACTCCTGCGGGGTGCAGATCGCCGCCTACGACAACGTGCCGGTGCTCTCCTGGCTCATGCTTCGCGGTCGCTGCCGGTCCTGTGGGGCGAGGATCCCCGTGCGGTACCTGCTCGTCGAGCTCGCGCTCGGCGCGGCGTTCGCGGCGACTGCAGTCGTCTTCCATGACGACCCGGGAGCGCTCGCCCTGGGGCTCGTCTTCGTGGCGATGCTCGCCGCGATCACGCTGACCGACCTCGAGCGCCGCCTGATCCCGAACCGGATCCTGATCGCGGGGGCGGTGGCGGGCCTCGCGATCGCTGCCGCGACCGACCCTTCGAGCCTCCCGGAGCGCGGGATCGCCGCGCTGGCGGCGGGAGGCCTGCTCTTCCTCATCGCGCTCGCCTACCCGCGCGGGATGGGGATGGGGGACGTCAAGCTCGCCTTCGTCATGGGGCTCTTTCTCGGCAGCGCAGTCTCAGTGGCGTTGGCCGTCGCGGTGATCGCCGGTTCCGTCGTGGGGATCGGCGTGATGGCTCACCAGGGGGCCGGGGCACGCAAGCAGGCGGTCCCATTTGGGCCGTTTCTGGCGCTGGGCGGTGTCGTTGCGCTCCTTGCCGGCGACCAGCTCGTCAACGCCTACCTGAACGCTTTCGTCCGCTAGCCAACTCTCATCAGTCTTGGGTATGGCGCAAACGACTGTTGCGGCCGATGGGAATGGTGAGGAAAAGACCCTCCAACGATGGCCTCTGTAAAGAAGAACACCTCTCTTGTCGGCCTCGACCTCGAGTCGGGGAGTGTCGCTGCGACCGAAGTCGTCGGACGCGGCGAACGTGCCGTTGGCCGTACGGCAATCGTGCCGCTTGAGCCGGGTGTCGTCCGCGAGGGCGGCGTCCAGGATCCGGCCGCGCTGAGCAGCGCGCTCACGGATCTCTTCGCTCGCCACAAGCTTCCCAAGTCCGTCCGGCTCGGCATCGCCAACCAGCGCGTCGTTGTTCGCACGCTGCGCCTGCCGCGGATCGAGGACGCGGACGAGCTCGATGCGGCGGTCCGCTTCCGTGCCCAGGACGAGATCCCGATGCCCCTTGATCAGGCCGTCCTCGACCACCGCGTCATCGGCCAGGCAGAGAGCGCAGACGGCAACGCTCAGATCGACGTTCTCGCGGTCGCCGCGCGGCGCGACATGATCCATCCGCTGGTGCACTCGCTGCGGGATGCCGGCCTGAACCCCGTCGGCATCGACCTCTCCGCCTTCGGCATGATCCGCGCGCTCGGCCCCGCAAATGGCGCCGGCGCCAGCACCGGCGAGTCCGGCGAGTTGCCGGTTCCCACCACCCTTTACGCTCACCTCGGCGACGTCACCAACATCGCCGTCGCGCGGGCCAGCGGCTGCCTCTTCACCCGCGTCAGCCCCTTCGGGGTCGAGACGATTGCCGACCGCGTTGCCAGCCGCGAGGGCATCTCGCTCGAGGAGGCTCGTGAGCTGCTCATGGATGTCGGGCTCGAGGAGGAGCTCGACCTGTTCGAGAGCGATGACCGCAGCTCGGCGGCCCGCGAGGAGCTCGAACGCGGAGCCGGCAAGCTCAGCGACGAACTGCGGATGTCCATGGAGTTCTACGGCGCGCAGGAGGGGGTCACCCCCGTCGAGCGCGTCGTCGTCTGCGGCGCCGGCAGCACGATTCCGGGGCTCGCCGACCGGATCCGCAGCGACCTCGGCCTGGAGATCATGCAGGAGACGCCGAAGGAGCTCTTCCACCTCGATCCCGAGGACGCAGCCCGCCTGACCATCTCCTACGGCCTCGCCCTCGGGGAGTGAGCTGAATGCGCTCCGTCAACCTCATTCCGCCCGACGAGCGAGGCTCCGATCGCTCCGCGATGCGCACCGGGGCGTTCTCCTACGTCCTGATCGGCGCGCTGGCAATCGCCCTGCTCGGTGTGATCGCGCTGGCGTTCACCAGCAAGCAGGTCTCCGACCGCCAGGATGAGATCGGCAAGCTGCAGACGCAGGCGCAGCAGGCGGAGGCGAAGGCGCAGAGCCTGCAGGCGTTTGCAAACTTCCGCGCGGTCCAGCAGCAGCGCTCCACCACGATCACCAGCCTTGCGCAGAGCCGGTTCGACTGGCAGCGGGTGATCAACGAGCTCGCCCGGGTCATCCCGTCCAACGTCTGGCTCGTCCAGCTCGCCGGGACCGTCAATCCACAGGTCAGCCTGCCCGACGCGCCTGAGGTTTCGATCAGGGACGACGTGGCAGGCCCCGCGCTGGAGTTGGTCGGCTGCGCGGTCAATCAGGACGCCGTCGCCGGCTTCATCGCCGCTCTCGAGGAGATCGACGGTGTCACGCGCGTTGGCCTCCAGTCGTCGGGAAAGATCGACGACCAAACTTCCCTCGGAGGCGCCTCCGTCACCTCGGCTTCCGGTCAGGAGACCAACGCCGAGTGCCGGACCAACGGCAACCTCCCGAAGTTCGCGATCGTCGTCGCGTTTGACGCGGTTCCGACCCCCGGCGGAGCTGTCGCCGATCCATCGGTGCCCTCTTCGCTGGCGACGACGGCCGCACCTCAGGTCGCCTCCCAGTCAACCCCGAGCACCGCGACGGGAGGCTGATCATGAAGCTGAGCGACAAGGCGATCGTCTTCGGAGTGCTGGTGGGCGCGCTGGCCATCGGCTTCTACCTGATGGTTCTCGCTCCCAAGCGCGAGAAGGCGAGCGAGCTCAATGACCAGATCAGCCAGCTCCACGCCTCGATCTCGCAGCAGGAGCAGGTGGCGAGCTTCGCCGAGCAGGCTCGAAAGGAGTTCCCGCGCTATTACGGACGCCTGGTCGTGCTCGGCAAGGCCGTCCCGCAGCAGGCTGACACCGCCTCGATGCTCGTACAGCTGAACACGATCGCCGGCGACACCAACGTCGACTTCCGATCGATCGAGCTCGGCGGGGATACGGCCGCCTCGGGCGCCGGCAGCTCCTCCGCCAGCACTCCCACGGCCTCGGCCGCCTCGAACTCCACCGCCGCCCCCGCAGGCACTGCGACGACTCCGAGCACCGGCACCACCCCCTCGACCGGCTCGACGAGCGGCACCACTGCCGGCACTTCGAGCACGACCTCCACGGCCTCCGCCGCGCCCGCCCCGGCGACCGAGTCATCGGCGGCCGCCCTTCCGATAGGGGCTGTCGTCGGGCCCGCGGGGCTCCCCACCCTTCCGTACACCCTCAAGTTCAACGGCGGCTACTTCGACATCTCGAACTTCATCGGCGGCGTCGACAACCTCGTGCAGCCGACCCAAAGCGGCGTGCGCGTCACTCCGGACGGGCGTCTGTTCACCGTCGATGGGTTCACCATCAGCGGTGGCCTGCCGGGGTCCTCGCCGATGCTCAAGGCGAGCTTCGCGGTGACGACCTACGCGACGCCTGAAACCCAGGGTCTGACGCTCGGGGCAACTCCGAGCGGCCCGGCGCCGTCCGTTACGGGCGCCGCCACGGCTCAGCCCGCAAGCGCGGTGGTGGCGAAATGAGTACCTGGAAGGTTCGGAAGTTCTTCAGCGACCTGCTCTATGACCTGCGCAGCCGCAACCTGCTGCCGGTCGTGATCATGCTGGCGGTCGGGATCGTCGCGGTCCCGCTCCTGATTTCCCGTGGGTCTTCCGGGAACGGCTCGGTCAGCCTCGGCCCCACGGCCGCCTCGGTGTCCCCGTCACCGCTGGCCGAGAACGCGGTCGTGTCCTATCACCCGCAGGGATTGCGCAATGGCAAGTCGCGGCTCAACGACCTCAGCGCCAAGAACCCCTTTGTTCAGCAGTTCACCAACACCGGCTCGAAGTCGGGCTCATCGAGCACCACGTCCGGCGGCTCGGTCGATCAGGTCACGGCCTTCCCCGGGGACTACTCCGGTCAGAACGGCACGACCGGCGGCAGCGGGGGAGGGGGGAACAACGGTGGGAACGGCTCCTCCGGCAGCAAGACGAAGACCGTCTACAGCTACTACCAGACCGATGTCACGATCGGAGAGGCCGGCGGCCAGCAGGTCGCGGCCCACAACCTGAGCCAGTTCCAGTTCCTGCCGAGTCCAGACAAGCCGGCCCTGACCTACATGGGCACCGCCTCCTCCGGCAAGCAGGCGCTCTTCCTGGTCTCGAAGGACGTGACCAGCGTGGGCGGCACCGGAGTCTGCTTCCCGACCGCCGACGAGTGCCAGCTGCTCGGCCTCGGCGCGGGCGCGGGCGCCGACTTCTACTACGCCCCGGACGGCAAGACCTACCACGTGCAGGTCACTCAGATCAGGCACGTGACCAGCTCGAAGCCGCCCGCCTGAGCTCGCCCCAAAGCGCTTCACAAAGTAAAGCTTTGGCGCTATCCTGGGCCGCGTGTTCGACCGCGAATGTCCCGTCTGCCGGACGGCTGAGGTCATCTCCGGCAAGTGGACTCTCCTCATCATCCGCGACCTGGCGGACTCCTCGCTCCGGTTCTGTGAGCTCGAGCGCTCCCTTGAGGGGATCAGCCCGAGGACGCTCTCGCTGCGCCTGAGGGCGCTCGAGGAGCAGGGAATCGTCGAGCGCCGCACCTATCCCGAGGTGCCGCCGCGCGTGACCTACCAGCTCACGGACAAGGGCCAGGCCCTCGTCCCCCTGATCGAGGACATGCGCAGCTACGGCCGCACGTGGATCCCGGTCGACGAGCATCAGCACGTCGCCGCAGCGGTCTAGTTAGCAGCGGGAAACCAAAGTCAACTGCGGCAATGAAGGGGGGAGGCCCGAGGGCGGTTCCGCCTCCGTAGACCTCGAGTTTCGGAGATTTTGGGCGCTATAGACACCCAAAACCTCCGAAAACGTCGATTGCAGCATTGACGGGCCTATAGCACCCGAAATGCTGCAAACGACGGGTCGAGGGCCCATGAGGACGAGCCCCACGACGCGTGCCGCCCTCCTTCATCGCCGCTGTTGAAGTGGGTCCGGGGACCGCCGCTGTTGAAGTGCGTCCCGCGACCACCGCTTGCAACTCCGCTGTCACGCGCAGGAACGTCCGCTGCAGCGGGCGAATCCGACTTGCGTGACCACACTTGAGAGCACCACAGAGAGACTGGAGGAGGCGCTGAGGCGCCTCGCCGTCGAGGCCGCCGATCTGTTCGAGGAGCTGTTGGCGAGCGGGGCGGAGATGCCCTTCGACCTCGAGCCCACGGACGACGGGCCGCTGCCGATGTATTCCTACGCCCCGCTGACCGGGCAGTTCATCGAGCGGCATCTCGCCGAGCTGCGCCGCCTCGAGGCATTCGTCGAGGTGCGCGAGATCGCCGGCGAGGAGTCCGCGATCGGGTTCATGATCGGTCTCTGGGAGGGAAAGACCGAGTTCGACATCGCCGGCGACCGGCTGCAGGGCGCCGTCGATGCGGTGCTGGCGACGATCCGCTCGGATTCCGACGAGTCGACTCCCGCCGGAGAGGTGATCGTCCCGCTCGTCGGCTTCCACATGCCGAAGGACGAGATCGAGCTTGATGGGGTACGGATCGTGCGCGCCGACCTGGTGGAGGACGCCCCGCTCGATGCGGTGGACGCGACCAGGTCCGGCGGACGCGGGAAGCCCGGCTTCCTGGCCTGCCTGAGCAGTGGCGTGGCGGTGGTTGCGCCGGCGGCGGTCGTCGCCGACGACCTGCGACGCGCTCTGCGCACGATGAGGCTGTTCCGGCCCGGCGCCGTCGGGCTCGCATCCCACGGCTGGGCCAAGCGGACTGGCGGATGGGAGCGGTTCGGCACGGGCGCGACTCGGCCGCGCCAGGGCGGCTACCGGCTGACCGGCAACGAGGTGGGCGACCTGGAGAGCTTCGGGCGCACGCTGAACGAGCGTGGCTCCAGGCTGCCCTCGCTCGACTGGGCCGCTTCCCGGTTCGAGCTCGGATCCGAGCGTGGCTCGCTGATCGAGGCGCTCAGCGACTACCTGCTTGCCCTCCGCGGGCTGCTGGAGGGCGGCGGAGCGGCGCGGACGACGATGTCCGCACGTGTCGCGGCACTGGCCTGCCAGCCGCACGAGCGCGAGCAGGGACGCGTCACCGTCGAGCGCGCGCTGGCGATCGAGCGAAAGCTGATGAGCGGAGGCCGCTACAGGCCCGTGGCGGGCGCCTCGCCGCTGGACGTGATCGCGGAGCTCGAGGAGCTCCTGCGCCGTCTGCTCAAGGGACTTGCCACCGGAGAGCTGGGAGGAGACCTGAGGGCCGCCGCAGATGAGGTCCTGCTCTCCGAGGGTCTTTCGGCCACGCACGTAGAGACGCCGGGAATCGGGGAGACCGCCGAATGGCACCTTCCCGATCCGACGCCCGACGACGCGCTGGACCTATCGGCGATCGCCGACGGCAACCTCAGCGACGAGGAGATCCACGTTCACCGGGGGTCCGACGAGGACACGACGACGATTCAGGCCACTACGTCGGACACGAACCAAATGGACGATTTGTCCGTCCGCGGGGGCGAGGAGGATCGGCCCACCAAGACCGAGTCGACAAGGATCGTCGTCGACGACGTCGAACTACCCGAGATCATGAGCGCCGAAGGCGACCATCGGGCTCCAAGCCGCCCCGACGACGGGGGTCGTGCCGATTGGTTCAGCGCCGGGGGCGGCGAGCCGGAATGGCCCGCCTTCGCAAGGCCGCGCCGCAAGGACCACGCCGAACGCGAGCCATCGAAGGATCGCGTTCGCTACCTCTTCCCGGTGCCGGACGCCACCGACTGGTCGGTCGGCGAACTTCGCTACGAGCGCAAGACCTCGGGCTAGCTACTCCGCTCCGGCAGCCGCCAGTGCCTCGCGCTGCTCCTCGGTCGCGAACAGGTAGCGATTGATCTTGAGCAGGGCGGCGAGGTCGTGCACGTCCTCGTCCAGGTACGGGATCCGAATGACGGCCTTGGGCGTGAGCTCGCGCTGAAGATGCTCGACGTTCTTCGCGTCGCGCTGGGCGAGCGCCTGGTAGTCGGCGAAGTTGTCCGCGACGCGCTCGGCGAGCTCGTCCGAGAGCAGCCCGTGGAGGTCGCCCTCGGCCTCGCTCTCGGCCTCCTCGTCGGCCTCGTAGTGGACCTTGTTGACGATCACGCCCCCGACGGGGAGCTTGGCCTCGACCAGCTTGCGGTGGAAGTAGACGGCCTCGTTCACCGGCTCGCCCTGCGGGCCGCAGACCACGACGAAGGTGGTGGCGGGATCGGCGAGGAGCTCCGACACCCGCTTGGCCCGCTCCCGGAACCCGTCCACCATGCCGCTGAACGCCTGGAAGAACTCGCTCAGGTCGGTCAGCAGGTCGAGCCCGGTGACGCGCTTCAGGACGCTCATCGCCATGGAGCTGCCGCGGCCGACGACCTTGGTGGCGAACCCGGTCGGCTTCATGAACATCTGCATCCCGCGGCCCTCGATGAACTGGGTGAGCCGCTTGGGCGCGTCGAGAAAGTCGAGGGCGTTGCGGGAGGGCGGCGTATCGAGCACGAGGAAGTCGTAGCGGCCCTCCTGGTGGATCTCGAACAGCTTCTCCATCGCCATGTACTCCTGCGAGCCCGCCAGCGCGTTGGAGAGCTGCTTGTAGATGCGGTTCTCGAGGATGCGGTCGCGCGTCTCGGCGTCTGGAGCGTGCTTGCGCACGAGGTCGTCGAAGGTCGCCTTGGGGTCGAGCATCATGGCCCAGAGCTCCCCCTTCATCTCGATCCCGCATTGCTCGAAGAGCTTCGGATCGACCTTGCTCGGCGTGTTCTCGAGCTCCTTGAGGCCGAGCGAGTCCGCCAGCCGCTTGGCCGGGTCGATGGTCAGCACGCAGACCCTCTGGCCGCGTGCGGCGAGGCCGGCGGCCATCGCGGCCGAGGTGGTCGTCTTGCCGACGCCGCCCGAGCCGGCGCAGATGCAGATGCCGCGTCCCTCGACGATGTCGGTGATCGAGGGCATCAGACGAGCGCTCCCGAGAGCCGCTCGAGCGAGGCCACGTCCAGCTGCGGCTTGAAGATGAAGGGGAGCGTTTTGACGGGGGAGGAGACGGCCTTCTTCAGGCGCTGGAGCTGCTCACGCTGGGAGCGCGAACGGCGGAACTCCGAGAGCGCCGCGCGCACGGCGGCCCGGGCCGGGCCATCGGCGCCGTCGAGCGCCTTCTCGAGCTCCGAGGCATCGCTCTTCGAGAAGCGCTCGGGATAGAGCGCGTTCATATAGACGCGGTCGACGGCCATGCCGATCTCCTCGGTCAGCGATTCCTCCAGCGATGCGGACTCGTTGACCGGCATCTCTTCCGGCAGCGAGACGATCGCCACGCCCGTCGCGTCGTGGTCGGTGATGAACCGGTCGAGCTCCTGCGCCTGGGAGTGGATCGGGCCCATCCTGGCGATGCCGGCGAAGGTCCGAGGGGTCTGGAGGAAGCCGATCCCGTGGCCGGTCGCGGGCGCGTCGACGATCACCAGGTCGTACTCCGCCGCCTTCTTCACCTTGCGGTCGGGCTGCGCGAGCTCCCAGATCTTCCCGATCGTGACCAGCTCCTTGAGCCCCGGGGTGGCGGCGGCCAGGTAGTTGAAGATTCGGGAGCGAACGAGCATGTCCCGCATCGCGCGGACCTTGAGCTGCAGGAGCAGGTATTCGCGCAGCGACTGGTCGGGGTCGATCGAGATCGCCCAGAGGTTGTCCGCCACCTCGACCTCGTGAAAGCCGATCTCGGCACGCCTGAAGACCCGTGAGGCGGTCTCCTGGCCCCCTATCTCGCAGACGATCGTTCGCTTGCCGCGCGCGGCGGCCGCGAGGCCCAGCGAGACGGAGATCGTCGATTTGCCGACGCCTCCCTTGCCGGTGACGAAGACCAGTCGTTTGTCGAGGAGCTCAGGCATGGGCGGATTCTCCCAGTGAGAGGCAGGAAAGCGGGCCTCACCTGCGAATTAGCCCGCCTAGATGGCTAGTTTCCGCAGAAAGCAGACTTCTCAAACCGCTGAGGATGTCGGGCGCATGAGGCCCGAGGACCTCGTGGCGCCCACGCCCGAGAAGAAGGACACGGGCAAGGACAAGGATTCCAAGAAGGAGTCCAAGGACGCCGCGAAGGCCAAGGCCAAGCAGCCGAGCACCCCGAAGAACAAGGGGCCGGCCAAGGTGATCGCCTTCGCCAACCAGAAGGGCGGCGTCGCCAAGACGACCACCGCTCTCAACCTCGCCGTCGCCTTCAAGGAGTCGGGCCACCGCGTCCTCTGCGTCGACATGGATCCGCAGGGCAACCTGACCATGTCGCAGGGCGTCGATCCGGACAAGGTCGACAAGAGCATGTTCGACGTGCTCGTCCACCGGTACCCGATCAGCCAGATCATCGCCCACCGCGAGATCGACGTCGCGGTCGCCTCCATCGACCTTGCCGGCGCCGAGATCGCGATGAGCACCCAGATCGGCCGCGAGCGGGCGCTGGAGAAGGGCCTAGACGAGGTCCGCAACGACTACGACTTCGTCTGCATCGACACCCCGCCGAGCCTTGGGCTGCTGACCGTGAACGCGCTCACCGCGGCCGACAAGGTGATCGTCCCGGTCCAGTGCGAGTACCTCTCGATGCGCGGCCTGGTCCAGCTTCAGAACACGCTCACGATGATCCGGGAGAACCTGAACCCCGGCGTCGAGATCGAGGGGATCCTGCCGACGATGCTCGACTCGCGAACCGTCCACGCCAAGGAAGCGGTGGAGATCCTCGAGGAGAACTTCGGCGAGCTCGTCTTCAAGTCGCGGATCCGCAAGGCGATCAAGTTCGCCGAGGCGCCCGTCCGCGGATCGTCCGTCCTCAAGTACGACCCAAGCTCGAAGGCCGCGACTGCATATCGCGACCTCGCGAAGGAGGTCCTGACCCATGACTCGTAAGAAGCGCGCCAGCATGCGAGAGGGCCCCCTCGCCGATCTGTTCCGCTCGACCGAGGAGTCCGTCGGTCCAGACGAGGTCAGGGTGACGGCCAACGGCGCCGGTACGGCTCCGGTGGAGGTGGCCGTCGAGGAACCCGTCCAGGAGACGCCGACCCCCGAGCCCATCCCCGAGCCCACGCCGGAGCCGGTGCCCGAGCCGACGCCGGACCCGGTCCCGGAGCCGATTCCCGGGCCGGAGCCCGTCCCGGAGCCGACGCCCCCGGACCCGGTTGCAGAGGCCGAGGTCACCATCGAGCGAACCGATGTCCACCACGAGGGCCTGGAGCGCCTGATGGGCGGTCCTGGCACCGATATCCGACCTGCCTTCGGCCGCGAGGAGCCGGACACGTCTTCCCCGACCCGGCAGCCGGTGGTCCCGCGGACCCACCAGGCCGTCCTGCGCGTGGTCGGCGTCGGCGGCGCCGGAGTCAACGCGGTCAACCGGATGGTTGAGGCGGAGCTGCCGGGCGTCGAGTTCCTCGCCATCAACACCGACCTTCAGTCCCTGCAGACCTCGAACGCCGACGTGACGCTTCACATCGGCGCCGAGCTCACCCGCGGGCTCGGCTCGGGATCGGACCCCAGGGTCGGATACCGCGCCGCGTACGAGGAGCAGGACAAGATCAAGGAGCTGCTCAAGGGCTCCGACATGGTCTTTCTGGCCTCCGGCTCCGGCGGCGGCACCGGCACCGGAGCGGCCCCAGTGGTCGCCAAGCTCGCCCGCGACATCGGCGCGCTCACGGTGGCTGCCGTCACCAAGCCTTTCGCCTTCGAGGGCGCCCGCCGGGCCGCCCAGGCCGAGGAGGGGATCGCCGCCCTCGGCAAGGAGGTCGACACGATGATCGTCGTGCCGAACGAGCGGCTGCTGACGATCCTCGAGCGGCGCACCTCGATCGTCGACGCCTTCAAGGTGGCGGACGACGTGCTGCGCCAGGCCGTCCAGGGCATCTCCGACCTGGTCATGCTCCCCGGCCTGATCAACCTCGACTTCGCCGACGTCCGGACGACCATGATCGAGGCCGGCGACGCGATCCTCGGCATCGGCATGGGTTACGGCGAGCACCGCGCGACGATCGCCGCCGAGAAGGCGGTCTCCTCGCCACTTCTCGAGACCTCCGTCGAGGGCGCGCATTCAATGCTTCTTTCGATCACCGGCGGGCCCGATCTCTCCCTGATCGAGGCGAGTGAGGCCGCCGAGATCGTGAGGGCCGCCGCGCATCCGGAGGCCGAGATCATCTTCGGGGCGAGCGTCGACGAGGACATGAGCGAGGAGGTCTGGATCACCGTGATCGCCACTCGCTTCGACACGGCCTTCTCGCATCGCTTCAACCGCGATCGGCGCAACGAGTCGCGCGAGCCGCGCATTCCCGACAGGGACGCGGCGCTGCGGCCGGAGCGCTACGCCGACCCGGTCGGCGACTACCGCGAGCCTGCCCCCAGGCGGAACGGCAGCGCCGATGAGCTCTACGGAGACGGCGTCTGGGGCCGGAATCCGGCTCGCCCGCCGAGCGAGCCTCGTTCGCTCGATGGCCGTGTGCTGGACGTTCCCGAGTTCAAGCCGGGCCCCTAGTCCATCCCGCTGAGCGAACCACCAGGCGGCCGCGATCCGCGCATAAACTGCAACGGTTCAAAGGGGGGTGTGAGGGGCCTCCCGACTGCAATCAAGGAGGGACGATCGTGATTGGGAGCTCCACCCGCGGGAGCCGCGTCTGGACGCTGGCCATCCTGCTGATCTCGGTGAGCCTGCTCGTCGGCACCGTCGCCGCGAGCGCGGGCGCCGCCCACGACGCGCGCGCCGTCGCCGCCAAGAAGAAGTCCAAGTGCAAGAAGAAGAAAAAGGGCTTCACCAGCGCGAAGAAAAAGAAGAAGTGCAAGCACGTGCTGACGATTCCGGGGCCGATCGTCCGCGCGACGATCACCTGGCCGTCGGGGGAGGTGGACCTGCACGCCTTCGACGCGACCGGGAACCGCAGCGGCATCGCCTTCCCCTGCAGCACGAACCCGTGCTCGATCAGCCAAGGCATTCCCAATGGCACTCATTCGCCGGATGCCAACAACGGAGGCTCGGAGACGTTCACCGACAACGTGTTCGTCCCGGGTGGGCCCGCCAACCGCGAGTTCGCCTATGCGGTCTGCTTCTACACGAGCACGACCGTGAACTTTACGGGCGTGAATCGCCTCGGCCAGAGCCAGACGATTCCGATCACGGACACCACCGGTGGGGGTCACAGCCTGACCGTCACCGGCGGACCCGGCGTGCCGTCCAGCTTCGCCTGTCCCACCTGAGCGTCCTAGGCTGAGCGCATGAGCGAACCCAGGGGAGTCGTCGCGGCGGGTCATCCGGTCACCGCCGAGGTGGGCGCGCAGGTGCTGCGCGAGGGAGGCAACGCGGTCGACGCCGCGGTCTGCTCGGTCCTGACCTCGTTCGTGTGCGAGAGCCAGCTGACGGGCTTCGGCGCGGGCGGTTTCATGATGGTTCACGAGGGCGGCGAGAGCACGCTGATCGACTTCTTCGTGGCCGCAGGCGGTGCGGACGGGATCGAGCGGAAGGCCGAACTGGTCCCGATCCCCGTGTACTTCGACGAGACGCCGCAGATCTTCAACTGCGGGGCCGCCTCCTGCGGGGTGCCGGGAAATCCGGCCGGGATCGAGAACGTTTGGAAGCGGTGGGGCTCGCTGCCGATGGATCGCCTCGCGCAGCCGGGGATCTCGTTGGGGCGTGACGGTGTCCGCCTGACGGCCGGGGCCGAGTACTTCCACGAGATCCTGCACCCGATCCTCGTATCGACCCAGGAAGCAGCCGCCCTGTACACGCCCGAGGGGCGCCGGCTGGTGGAGGGGGACGTCTTCCGCTATCCGGAGATGGCGGACGCCCTGGAGCGCTTCGCGTCGGAGGGCGCCGAGCCCTTCTATCGCGGCGAGACCGCCCGGGCAGTCTGCGACTGGGTGCGCGAGCGGGGCGGGACGCTCGGCATGGACGACATGGCCGCCTACGAGCCGATCGAGAGGAAGCCGGTCAGGGCGAGCTTCCGCGGGAATGAGGTGCTCACCAATCCACCGCCGTCATCCGGCGGCATCCTGATCGGCTACTCGCTCGGATTGCTCGAGCGCCTCGGCGAGAGGAGCGGGGTCGAGGAGATCGTCGCGGCGATGGAGGCCGCCAATGCCAGGCGGACCGATGAGTTTCACGTGGGGCTTCACGACCCCGAGTACGTGCGGGGCTTCCTCGACTCCGACCTCGACGAGGTCGCGGCGCGGATCGAGGACGGCGAATGGGTGGGAGGCCACGGGGGGGCGGGCGGTCCCGATGAGCCGGAGGACCGAATCGGCTCGACGACGCATCTGGCCGTCATCGACTTCGACGGAAACTGTGCGTCGGTCACCTGCTCGAACGGGACGGGCTCGGGGGTCGTTGTGCCCGGCACGGGGGTCCACGTCAACAACATGCTCGGCGAGGAGGACCTGAACCCGCAGGGCTTTCACCGCATTCCGCCGGGCCGCCGGGTGAGCTCGATGATGTCCCCGACGCTCGCACTGCGTGACGGCGAGGTCGTGCTCGGCCTCGGCAGCGCCGGATCCAACCGGATCCGCTCGGCGATCCTGCAGACGACCGTCAGGGTGCTGGAGCAGGACATGGACGCCGAGGAGGCGGTGGTCGCCGGGCGGCTTCATTTCGAGGCCGGGACGGTGCAGGCCGAGCCCGGCGTCGACGAGGCCGGGCTCGCAGACCTCGATCGCCGCGGCGTGCCGGTCGTCCGCTGGAAGAGGAAGAACCTCTATTTCGGCGGGGCCCAGGCGGTCCGGCGAGATCCGCTCGGCGGCGGGCTCAGCGGGGGCGGCGATCCGCGTCGCGGCGGCGCGGTGGCATTCGCCTGATTGCCGCGCCTCGGTTGCGCTGGGGCCGTCAGTCGAGCCCGGGCAGGTGCACCTTGCCGTTGCTGCTGGCGCGCTCGGCGGCCTCCTCGGCGCGCTCCAGCGCCTTGCCGACGGCGCCCAGGGCGTTGGCCAGCAGGGCCATCCGCTCGTCCTCGTCGCGCATCTCGAGCAGCTGCTGCTTGGTCTCGGGCGGCAGCTCGATGCGGGACGCGATCGCGTAGGCGCTGGCGCCGTCGAGCTCCTCGGGCTCGGGCCGCTGGCCTGTGGCTCGCTCCGCCAGCTCGGCGAACGTCTCACGCGCCGAGGCGGCGGCATCCTCGTCGATCGACGGCACATCCTCGTCCGGGATCAGCTCGACCTCGCCGGTTGGGTAGTCCGGCGACTCGAAGCGGTCGAGCACCCGGAACGGCGCTTCGCCTCGCACCACGATGTTCAGCCGCCCGTCGTCGAAGCGCTCGGTGACGTCGTCGATGATCGCGGTGCAACCGACCGAGCGGGCGCCCTCGTCGTCGCGGAGCACCACGCCGAAGGGCTCTCCCAGCTCCAGCGCGGTCCCGACCATCCGCTTGTAGCGCTCCTCGAAGATGTGCAGCGGGACCTGCTCGCCGGGAAGCAGGACGAGCGGAAGTTCGAAGATCGGAAGCTCGAGACCCGCCATCCCCACCCATCTTAGGATCCAGCGATGTCTGAGATCGACTTCGAGGCCGAGGGGCTGCTCGGCGACCTGACGGGGAAGGCGCGCGAGGCGCGCCTGGCGCTCCTCAGGGACCTGGAGCAGTCCGGAGTGCCGCTGGAAGAGCTCAAGCAGGCGGTCGACGAGAACAGGCTCGTTCTGCTGCCGGTCGACCGGGTCTTCGCACCCGGCACGGAGCGTTTCAGCGCCACCGAGGTCGCCGAGGTCGCCGGCCTCGAGCCGGGGTTCCTCGGCCAGCTGCTGCAGGCGCTTGGAGCTCCGATCCCGGAGGAGGGCGAGAGGCCGTACTCGGAGCAGGACCTGGAGGCGGCGAAGCGCGCCAAGCTCTTCCTGGACGCCGGTCTCCCCAAGGAGGCGGTGCTGGAGACGTCCCGTCTGATCGGGATCTCGATGGCCAACCTTGCCGATGCGAACCGGGACATGGTGGGCGAGGTGTTCACCGAGCCCGGGATCGACGAACACGAGCTGGCCATGCGCTACGCGGCGGCTGCCAAGACGATGCCGCCGATCCTGGGGCAGACGCTTCTCCATGCCTACCGCCTACATCTTCGGGAGGCGATCCGGCAGGCGGTGATCACGGATGTCGAGCTTGCGCAGGGCAGGCTGAGCGGTTCGGACGAGGTCTCGATCGCCTTCGCTGACCTCGTGGGCTTCACCAGCCTCGGCGAATCGATGGAGATGGAGCAGATCGGCCGGATGACCGGCCGGCTCTTCGAGCTCGCGTCCGCGGCCGCGCGGCCGCCGGTCCGCCTGGTGAAGATGATCGGGGATGCGGCGATGTTCGCCTCACGCGAGCCCGTTCCGCTGATGGACGCGGTGATTGGGCTGGTCGATGCGGCGGGCGGCGAGGAGATTCCACCGCTGAAGGCCGGTGCGGCACGTGGCCCCGCGCTCGGGCGCGGGGGGGATTGGTACGGGCGGCCGGTCAACCTCGCCGCGCGGATGACGAGCTTCGCCAGGCCGGACAGCGTGGTGGCGGACGAGTCCACGAAGGATTCGCTCGAATCTGCCGCCGGCGACCGGTTCGCCTTCTCCTTCGCGGGCAGGCGGCGATTCAAGGGGCTCGAGGGCGAGGTTCCGGTGTACCGGGTCCGGCATTCGGAGCAGCGTTAATCCGCGCGTAACCGCCCGGCGTAACGCTGGGTGGATGAACGAGTCTGGAGAGCGATGGCTCTGCTGATGCTGTTCGCGTTCGTGGCGGGGGCGGGCACGGCCCTGTCCCCGTGCGTGCTGCCGATCCTGCCCGCCGTGCTCGCGGCGGGCGTCACCGGCGACCGGCGGCGGCCGCTCGGCGTCGTCACCGGACTGGCGATCTCGTTCACCTTCGCGACGGTCGCGCTGGTCTATGTGATCAACGCTCTTGGGGCTGCCGAACGGGTTCGCGCGCGACCTGGCGATCGCGGTCCTCTTCGTCTTCGGGTTCTCCTTGCTGATTCCGCCGATCGGCGACCGGCTCGAGGCCTTTGTGAGCCGCCTCGCGCCCGGCCCCGCCCGCTTCCGCGGCGACGGTTTCGGCTCCGGGCTGATCGTGGGAGCGAGCCTCGGGCTTGTCTATGCGCCCTGTGCGGGGCCGATCCTCGCCGGGGTGATCGTGGTCTCCGCCGCCCAGGACTTCACCGCCGGCCGGCTCGCGGTTGCGCTCTCCTACGCCGTGGGGTCGGCGATCGTGCTCTACCTGCTCCTGCTCGGCGGACGTCGGCTCACACAGCGGCTCAACCCGGTGCGCGGCCGGGTGCAGATGGCGATGGGCGCGGTGATGGTGCTGGTCGCGATCGCCATGACCGCCAACTGGGACGTTCGCTTCCAGACCGAGATCGCGAGCGCGCTGCCGCGGTTCCTGGTCAATCCGACGGAGAGCCTCGAGAAGAGCAAGGCGATCTCGACTCCGCTCGCCAGCGTGAGCCAGCACGGAACCCCCGTGGTGCCGGCCGACGAGCTCAATCAGCCGGTGAGCCTGCAGACCTACGGGCAGGCGCCCGACTTCACCGGCACGCAGGACTGGTTCAACACTCCGGGCGGCGAGTCGCTCTCGATGAGCGATCTGCGCGGCAAGGTCGTGCTGGTCGACTTCTGGACCTACACCTGCATCAACTGCATTCGCACGCTGCCCTACCTGGAGGCCTGGCAGCAACGCTACGGCGGCCAGGGTTTCACGGTGGTCGGGGTCCATTCGCCGGAGTTCCCCTTCGAAAAGGACGCCTCGAACGTTCAAGCGGCGATTCGCCAGAACCACCTGACCTATCCGGTCGCGCAGGACAACGACCTCGCCACCTGGGACGCCTGGGGGAACCAGTACTGGCCCGCCGACTACCTGGTCGACGCCCAGGGCAATGTGCGTCAGGCGCACTTCGGCGAGGGCGACTACGCGGAGACCGAGCGGGCGATCAGGACGTTGCTCCGAGAGGCCGGCCACTCGAAGCTCGGCTCGGGCTCCAGGGCCGCCGCGCAGGCGCCATCGGCGGGCACCACGACCCCCGAGACCTATCTGGGCGCCGCGCGCGCGATGGGCTGGGTGACGCCGGTTCATCCCGGCGACCAGGACTTCGGCGCAGCCGCCGGCCCGCTCTCCGTGAACCAGTTCGCCTACGCAGGGCACTGGGGAGTCACCGATGAGGACGCGACGGCCGGCCAGGGCGCCGAGATCGACACGGAATTCAACGCGCGCCGCGTCTACCTCGTCCTGGGCTCACCCGACCAGGCGCGCCACGTCCAGGTGCTCCTCGACGGCAAGCCGATACCCGCGAAGCTCGCGGGGGCGGACGTCCACAACGGCCGGGCGACCATTCAGGCGCAGCGCCTCTACCGCCTCGTCGACCTCCCGGCGGTGTCGCAACACCGCCTCTCGCTGATCCTCGATCCGGGAATCACGGGATACGCGTTCACGTTCGGGTAGGGCGGGAAGAAAAGCGGCGATGAAGGGGGTGGGTCAGAGGTATCGGCCCGGCCCATCGGTCGTTTGCAGCATTGACGGTGCTATAGCCCCCAAAAGGCTGCAAACGACCTCTCGAGCTGGGACATGGCGCCGACGACGGTGCCGCCCTCCATTCATTGTCGGTGTTGACGTGCGTCCCGCCACCAGCGAGCGAACGCGCAGGCCTCCGCACGGCCCGGCCAATAGGATGCGTGCCATGGACACAGAACACGCACGCGCCCGACTCGCCGAGGAGAAGGCACGCATCGAGGGAGAGCTCAAGGAGCATGAGGAGCCCGACACCTCCGATGAGCCCGAGGACTCGGGTGATGAGGCAAACGACCTCGAGCAGGCCAGCACCGACAGCGCCTTCGTCGAGGACTTCAAGCGGAATCTCGAGGAGATCAAGCGGGCCGAGCAGCGCCTCGAGGACGGGACCTACGGGAAGTCGGTCGTGAGCGGCGATCCGATCCCGGACGAGCGGCTCGAGGCGATTCCCTGGGCCGACCGCAACGTCGGCGAAGAGCCCGGCGGACGCGGCTGACATTCGGCCAAGCCGGTGAACGGGCCCTGCCCGATCGCCGATCCTTCAAAGATGGCGAAACCGTCGCCGGAGCGCAGCGGCATCGTCCGCAGCGCGGCCAGCCTCGACCAGCACGATGAGACCTACATGTCGCTGCTCAGCAAGCTGCTGGCGGCGATCGTGGCGACCCTCTGGGGCGCCTCGATGATCCTCGCGGGCGCGCTCGGCCTCCGGCCGGGCACCAGCTGGGCGCTGCTCGCGCTCGCCCTCGGGACCATCCTCATCCTGCTGGCCGCCGATCAGGCGTGGCGGGCGATCCGCAAGCTCGGCTAGGGGCGCCGCGCCGAGAGGAGCAGGTTGTAGAAGAGCTGCGGCGGGAGCCGCGGCTCCAGGAGCTGGTTGTCCACCCGCTGGAGGGCGATGTAGCTCCGGAACGCGAAGCGCCGCCAGCCCCACGGCACCTCATCCGGCTCGGCGCTCGCCTCGAGCGTCCTCACCGTCCAGCCATGAATCGAAGCGAGCAGCTCTTCGCCCTTCACCCTGACGTCGGCGAAGGCGGCTTCATCGCAGAAGCGGCGCAGGTCGCCGGGCGAGAAGGCGTGCACGTCGACCTCCGGCTCGAGGTCATGCCTGTGCTCCACGGCCTCCGCCTCGTAGTCCCGCGCCGATGCGCCGACCAGCCGCCGCCAGAGGGGAGCCGTGAGCAGCGCCGTCCGCTTTGGGATGGCGGCGAGAAAGTCCCCGTATCGCGACGGCTCGCCGCAGAACGCCACCGTCCCGCCCGGCCGCAGCACCCGCGCGAACTCCGAGAACGCCTGGCGGAGGTCCGGGATGTGATGGAGCACCGCGTGGCCGAAGACGAGGTCGAAGCTCTCGTCCGGGAACGGAAGCGTCTCGGCCTCGGCGGCGGCGGTGGTCACGTCGAGCCCCAGCCGCTCCGCGTTCGCCTCCAGAGTCGCCAGCATCCCGGGCGAGATGTCCGTGGCGGTGGCCCGCTCGATCGCCCCCGCCTGCAACAGGTTGAGGGAGAAGTAGCCGGTCCCGGAGCCGATCTCGAGCGCGTCGCCGAAGGGTGCCTCCGGCCAATAGCCGAGCGCCTTTCGCAACTTGACGGTCACCTGCTCCTGGCCGATGCCGCCGAAGTCGATCCCCCACTTGGCGTCGTAGGACGAGGCCGCCACGTCGTGGTAGCGCTCGTTGACCTCCTTGATGCGCTCGGGCGTCGAGGGCACGGGCATGACGGCGGATCGTAGCTACGGCTTCGCCATCAGATCGCGGCGACAAGCGGCCACCCCACATAAGTCGCTCCGGGCTTCGCCCTCCGCTCTAAGTGGAGCGGCCTGGTCGCCGCTAGCGGTCGTAAGTGCGAATCGCCCGTAACGAGAGGCCGATCAGGACCACGCCCATCACCAGGATCACCCCGAGGCAGACGAGGATCTTGTCCACTACCCAGCCGTCGATGATCAGCGAACGGATTCCAACGATCACGTAGCTCACCGGGTTGATGCGCGCGAGCGTCTCCATCACCGGCGAGAGGCGGTCGAACGGGACGAAGTTCGGCGTCAGGAAGAGCAGAGGGAAGAAGAGCAGGAAGCTGGTGTTGGTCGCCTGCACGTTTCGAGTGGTGAGCGCCACCAGGATCCCGAAGCCGGCATAGGCCACGCCGAAGAGCGAGGCGAGCAGGACGCAGACGATCGCACCGAGCACACCCGACTCGATGTGCGCTCCGAACGCGAGCCCGGCCAGCAGAACCACAGTCGACGCCGCGATGCCGCGCACCAGGTCGGCCCCGAGCCTGCCGACGATCAGCGACGTGCGCCGGATCGGCGCGACGAGCAGCTTGTCGAAGTAGCCGCTGTCGATCTCGGTGACGAGCGCCAGCCCGGTCGTGGCGGTCGCCACGGCGAACATCAGTGAGACCGGCATCTGGAACGCCACGTAGCCCTGGCCGTGGAGGAAGGGCGTGGTGCTCGGGAAGGTCTTCGAGACCTGCCCGATGTTCACCGCCAGGAAGAAGAGTGGGATGAACAGAGTCGGGATCGTCGCCTCCGGATACCGGACGACCTCCCGCACGGCGCGACGCCCGAGCAGCAGAACCTCGGTCATGACGCCAGCACCCTCGCCGCGGCCTCGTCCTGTTCGACGCCGAGATCCTCTCCCTCACCGGCGCCCTCGAGCCGCCTCCCGGTCGCCTCGAGGAAGACGTCGTCGAGCGAGGGCTGGTCGACGGCGATCGCGCCAACGTCAACACCCGCCCCGTGCAGCCGTCCGACGATCGCCGCGATCGAGGCGGCGCCGTCCTCCACGTAGAGGGCCAGCGCATCCTCTGCCGGGACGACGCGCTCGAGACCCGGCAGCTCGCCGATCGCGGACTGGGTCGTGTCGGGGTCAGCGCCCTTGAGCTGGACGGTGACGACGTCGTTTCCAAGGTCGCCCTTGAGCTTCTCGGGCGTCCCCTCGGCGACGATCTTCCCCGCGTCGATGATCGCCAGTCGCTCGCAGAGCTCGTCGGCCTCCTCCAGGTACTGGGTGGTGAGGAAGATCGTGGTGCCCGTCGCGTTGATGCTGCGCACCTCCTCCCAGACGGTCAGCCTGGATGCCGGGTCGAGACCCGTGGTCGGCTCGTCGAGAAACAGCACCTTGGGCTGGTGGACGAGCGCGCTTGCCAGGTCCAGGCGGCGCTTCATCCCTCCGGAATAGGTCTTGGTCCGTCGCTCCGCGGCATCTGTCAGGCCGACAAGCTCAAGCAGCTCGTTGGTGCGCTCACGCCCTGCGCTTCCGGTGATTCCGTAAAGGCCACACTGAAGCTCGAGCAGCTCCCGGCCGGTCTGGACCGGGTCCAGGCCGATCTCCTGCAGGGCCACACCGATGCTTCGGCGCACCTCGTCGCCCTCGTCGACCACGTCATGGCCCGCGACCAGGGCGCTGCCATCGGTCGGAGGTAGCAGCGTGCACAGCATTCTGATCGTGGTGGACTTGCCGGCTCCGTTCGGGCCGAGGAAGCCGAAGATCTCGCCCTCGGGCACGCTGACGTCGACACCGCGGACCGCCTCGACGTCGCCCTTGAAGGTCCGTGTCAGGCCTCGAGCCTCAATGGCAGGGGTTTTTCCGATGTCCTCGCTCAACCGTCTTACCTTCCTTGGGGATACCCCGTCTATGACGCGACCGCCGGCCGAAGCTCATCGCTCGCGGCCGAATCGCACTCTACGAAAACGGTGTAGCCCCTAACTTCCCCGCGATGAGTGAAGTCGAACAGACCTATCTCCAGGCCGACCAGGCGGAGGGGGTTCCGCCGCTCGAACTGACCGGCGAGCGCACCCTGCCCGACGTGCCCGAGGAGAACTACTGGTACCGCCGTCACGTCGCGGTCTACGAGTGGATCGCCGATCGCTGCGCGGGCCTGCGCGTCGTCGACCTCGCCTGCGGCGAGGGCTATGGCTCGGACCTGCTCGCCCGCCGCGCCGCCCAGGTGGTCGGCGTGGACGCGAACCCCGAGGCATTCGAGCACGCCCGCGCCCGTTACCGCCGCCCGAACCTGCGCTTCGAGCGGGGTCTGGTCGAGGACTTCGATGAGGACGTGGACGCGGTGGTCTTCCTCCAGACCATCGAGCACATCCACGAGCCCGACAAGCTCGTCGAGACGATTTCCCGCATCGCACCCGCCGCGTATATCTCGACTCCCAACCGACTCACCCTCGCCCCGCCGGGCGCCAAGAAGTCGGACAACCCCTGGCACCTGCGCGAATACGACGCCACCCAGTACCGAGAGCTGCTGGAGCCGCACTTCGCGAGCGTCGAGCTGCTCGGCCTCTTCCATGCCCGCAAGCTGCGGGCCCATGAGCTCGCAATCCGGGCGGGCTGGGACCGGATCCATCCCGCCCTCCACCTCACCAAGCCGTTCTACGACCGCTTCATCCCGGCGATCAGCGCAGGCGACTTCCGCCTGCGGGCCGACGGCCTCGATCGCGCGCTCGACTTCCTGGCCGTCTGCCGCGCCTGAGATGTCCGACCGCACGGCCGGCGATCTCGCGATCGTCCTCCACTCGCACATGCCGTACGTGGAGGGGTTCGGGACCTATCCGTTCGGCGAGGAGTGGCTGTTCGAGGCCTTCGCGCGCTCTCATCTGCCGGTGCTCGAGGTTGCCGAGCACGTCACGATGACGATCACTCCGGTGCTGGCTGACCAGCTCGAGGCCGATGGGGTGGGGGAGAGGCTGCTCGCCTTCCTGGCCGAGCACCGGGTGGAGGCCGCCACCCGGGACGCGGCGGCGAGCGAGGCCGACCTGCGGCCCGCGGCCGAGGCCAGCATCCAGCTGTACGCCCGGGCGATCGAACGCCTCGAGAGCCTGGAGGAGCACCCGCTGACGGCTTTCCAGGAGGCGGCCGACTCCGGCCGGATCGTGCTGATCCCATCCGCGGCGACTCATGCAGTCCTGCCCAAGGTCGCGACCCTGGCCGGGCGCCGTCTCCAGGTAGATGCCGGGCTGCGCTCTCACGAGCGTCGGTTCGGCGCAGCCGCCGAGGGCTTCTGGCTGCCCGAATGCGCCTACGTGCCGGGGCTGGAGGCGATCCTCGCCGAGCGCGCGCTGGGCTTCACCTGCCTCGACCAGAGCGCGCGAGAGGACGGCACGTCGGCGTTGACGCCGGTGCGGCTGCCGGGTGGCCCGGTGGGCTTCACGATCGACTGGCCGACCGTCGAGCTCGTCTGGTCCGAGCGCGGCTATCCCTCGGACCCGAGCTATCTCGAGTACTACCGCCTCTCGCCGAACGGGATGCGTCTGTGGTCGATCTCGGGAGATCCCTACGACCCGGCCGCAGCGTCGGATCGGGCGAGCGAGCACGCCTCGACTTTCCTGGGCGCGGTGCGCGACCGCCTGGACGAGCACCGGTCCCGTCACGGCGCCCCGGGGGCTGTGCGTTTTCGCGATCGACACGGAACTGCTCGGCCACTGGTGGGCCGAGGGCCCCACCTGGCTTCACGAGGTTCTGCGGGGGGCCGAGACAGAGGGGGTTCGCCTCTTGACGTTGCCCGAGGCGCTCCGCGAGCACCAGCCCGAGGAGCGGCCGATCGGCGAGTCAAGCTGGGGCGCGGGAAAGAGCCTCGAGACGTGGGACTCGCCGGCGGTATCCGACCTGGTCTGGGCGACGCGGCGGTCTGAGCTCCGACTTCTCCGGGCACTCGGCATGGGTCGCCTGGAGCCCGAGGCGGCGTGCCGGGCCGCCCGAGAACTGCTGGCCCTGCAGTCGAGCGACTGGGCCTTCATGGACCATCGCGGCCAGGCGGGGGACTATCCGTATACGCGGGCGACCGCCCACGCTCAGGCCCTGCTGGAGGCCATAGACTCCTCGGACGCGGTCGATGCACGCGTGCGCAATCTCGCCCCTGACCTGAGCCTGGCGCCGCTGCTCGAGCCCTAGATGCCCTGACCATGAATCGCGTCCTGATCCTCTCCTGGGAGTACCCCCCGCTGATCGAGGGCGGCTTGGCCCGCCATGTCCGCAAGCTTTCCGAGGCGCTCGTGGAGCACGACGCCGAGGTCCACGTGCTCACCCGTGGCGGGGAGGAATCGCCGTCCGAGGAGATCCTGGCGGGGGTCCACGTCCATCGCGTCATGGAACCCACCCGACCCGCCGAGCTCAACGAGTTCGTCGCCTGGGTCGAGCGGATGAACTCGGACATGCTCGCCGCCGGCGTCGAGCTCGGCGATCGCTTCGACTTCGACCTCGTGCACGGCCACGACTGGCTGGTCGCCAACGCATGCGACCATCTCGCCCGCCGTTTCGACGCCCCCCTCGTCACCACGATCCATGCGACCGAGCACGGCCGCCACCAGGGATGGGTTGAGAAGCACCCGCAGTCCTACATCCACGGCGTTGAGCGCTGGATCACCAACCGCTCCGATCGCGTGATCGCCTGCTCCACCTTCATGCGCGAGCAGATCGTCGACGTCTTCGGCGTGCCGGAGTCCTCGATCGAGGTGATTCCCAACGGGATCGATCCCGACGAGATCCGGCCGCATGACGATGAGGAGCTCCGCCGTCTCCGCGCCGAGTTCGCCGAGCCGGACGAGTCGCTGATCCTGCTGGTCGGCCGGCTGGTCTACGAGAAGGGCTTCCAGGTCGCGCTCGAGGCGCTCCCGGAGATCATCGAGCGGCTCCCCAAGACCCGCTTCGTGGTCGCCGGCTCCGGCACCCACGAGGAGGAGCTCCGGCGCCAGGCGGAGGAACTCGGCCTGATGGGGCACGGCACCTTCGTCGGCTGGATCGGCGACGACGTCCTGCACTCGCTCTACGCGATCGCGGACGTCTGCGTGGTCCCCTCGATCTACGAGCCCTTCGGCCTCGTCGCGCTCGAGGCGATGGCATCGAGTTGTCCGTGCATCGTGGCCGACACCGGGGGGCTGCGAGAGGTGGTCCCCCACGACGAGGTGGGGCTGCGTTTCCGCGCCCGGGACCCGCAGTCACTCGCCGAGATGACGATCCGGGTTCTGGACGACGCGAAGCTCTGCCGGCGGCTGACCGCCGAGGCCTTCGAGCATCTCAGCCGCTTCGACTGGGGCGACGTCGCAGAGCGGACGGCGGCCGTCTACGCGGAGGTGGTGGCACTTGACGCGGCTGCCCGACGGCCGGCGTGAGGTCTATCCCTCCCGCGATCGGGCTCCCAAGCGCCGGGCGCCCGATTTCGGGCCGGGCCTCAACGTCAGCGTCCCGATCTCGTTCGGCCTGCCGCTCCTGGTCGTCGGAATCGCGCTGGTCGCGGCGGCGCTGACCACCGGAAACATCATCTTCTGGATCACGGGCGCAATCGCCGGGGCCGCCGGGGTGCTCCTCTTCGCATCGGGCAAGCGGCTCTAGCGAGGGGCGGCCCGAAGACCGCCCCTCTGCGCCGCAACGGAAAAGGCTAAGGACTACTTCCTCTTTTTCTTGGACTTCTTCTGCTTGCACTTCTGGGATGCGGTGGCGCTGAGCTGCTGGCCGTTGTAGAACGTCGTCGTGACGCTGTTGACGATCTTCTTCTTCTTGTTGCAGCGGGCCATCACGTAGTAGCTCCTCTTGCCGGTCTTCTTCTTGTTGAAGGTGGCGTCGAACGTCGTCAGGTCGGCTCCCAGGGTGTTCGGAAGCCCGGTGACGTCGATCGTGTTGGCCGCCGGGTCGTAGACCCCCGTGACCACCACCGTGAGCGAATTGGCGATTCGGCTCCAGATGTAGAGCGTGGTCGGACCGCCGCTGACCAGCAGAACCGGCTGCTGTCCGGGGTATGCCCCGGTGCCGTTGTTCACCAGCTGGAAGCCCTGCCCGACGATGCTCGCCCCACAGGCCGCTTGAACGGCTGCGGTTGTCGTCGCCGCGTTCAGGGTCGTGTTGGAGCAAGGCGGGGTATTCCCATTGACGAACTTCAGATTCCGGTCGAGCGTGAAATCTGTCTCCTTTGCCCCCCGTGAGTCGACGAACGTGTCGTAGGTGGTGTTGGTCGCGATGTGCAGCGACGCGCCCCCGAACGCTTTCGCGTCCTGCTTCGGCGGCGAAACCGCAGAAGTGAACGTCTCACCTGTCGGAACACCTGCCATGGCGCTCGAGGCCGTGGCCAACAGTGCGCCTGTGGCCACCAGGGCCGCGCACAGGAAGCCCCGGCTACGGATGCGTCTCTTGGATCTGGTCGGCGACATCTTCCCTCTCCTCTCGATTCCTCTCGTTGTCCCTAACTTCTCTTCGTGATCCCGCACAGGGCATCTGGCGCGAAGGCACCGGCCCCGTCACGTATTCGGCCGCAGCGTGGACTGCTGCAGGTACCAACGGGCATGCCTCAGCAGGCGCTCCGGCGTGAAGCGCTTGGGGTCAATCAGCACCAGGCGGGCGTACTCGTCGGAGATCGCCGACAGCAGCCGGGCAGTCAGCTCGGCGTCGGGTGATTCTCGGTCGGACGCGAGCGCGGGACGAACGGCTTCGGTGAGCCGTTCGAGCACCGCCGCCTTGCCCTCCGCGATCCGCTTGTGAAGCATCGGAGGCGCTCCCTCCGGCGGCATCAGGATGAGGCGCCAGGTGCGCGGGTGATCCTGGACCGCTTGCAGATAGGCCCGGAGGCTCTCGATCATCAGCTCCACCGGATCGCCGTGGGTCAGGTCCTCGAGCGTGGTCTCCGAGATCTGGGAGAGCGCCCGCGTGGTCTCCCGCTCGACCACCTCCCGGAGCAGCTGCCGCAGGTCGGTGAAGTGCTGGTAGACGGTCGCCCGCGTGACGCCGGCCTTGGATGCAACCGCCTCGATCGAAAGGTCATGAAATCCGCGCTGGGCGATCAACCTGGTCGTCACGTCGAGCAACTGCTCCCGCCGGGCCGAGGCGGTCATGCGCGATGCGCGCTTTCTCGTGGGGGAGGGGGCCATCTTGCGCGGCTAGGTTACACCACCGTCACTTACAGTGTCGTAACTTACGAGCGCGTCACTAAGCGGCCTCGATCCCATCGCCCTGGCGCGTCGGGTCGATGAGGATCTTGGCGTGCATCTCGGGGTCCCCCAGTGAGGCGAAGGCCTCGTCCACTCCCGTCAACCCCACTGTTCCGGTGACGATCGGGTCCGCGTCTACCTTCCCCTCGGCGAGCAGGTGGAGCGTGTCTCGGAACTCGAGTGGGGTGTACCCGACGACGAACCGCAGGTCGATCTCCTTGTCGATCGCCATCGCCGGCCGGATCCGGTCCGGCTCCATGCAGACTCCGACGACGACGACTCGCGAGAACAGCGGGGCCGCCGAGATGATCCCGTCGAGCATCCCCGGGAGACCAACGCACTCGAAGATGACCGGCCGCTTGGGCTGCACGCCGAGGGTGTCGGCGATCCGCCAGACGTGATGCCAGGAGACCACCGGCAGGCGCCTCAGCTTCTTCATGGTGTCGGCGGCCAGGTTGACGGCCTGGGGAATGTTCGCCAGATGACCGGGGTCATCGGGCAGGTCATATGGCGAGCTCTCCTCCGGGTCGACGACGACGTCCGCGCCGCACGCCGCCGCCAGCGACCGCCGGCCCGCGGAGAAGTCGCTCGCCGCGACGGTCCGTACTCCCCGGGCCTTGAGCATGGTGATCACCGTCAGGCCGATCGGCCCGCAGCCGATCACAATCGCCACGTCTCCCTTCTTGATCTCGGCGCGATTGACCGCATGTCTGCCGACCGCCATCGGCTCGGTGAGCGCGCCACGTTCGGGGGAGAGGGCGTTGGGGATCGGGAACATCAGCGACTCCTCGACGACCATCTGCTCCGCGTAGCCGCCGGGGGCGCCGGCGGAGAGGCCGATCGCCTCCATCTTGGTTCCGCTGCGCCGGAGCGGCAGCGCCACGACCGGCGAACCGATCGCCTCCCGCTTTCGGGTCCGCGGGCCGTAGCCGGCCACCTCTCCGCTGAATTCGTGACCGAAGACGACGCGCTGATCGGAGCGCATGAAGCCGTCATATCCGACCTCCGCAAGCATCGCGGCTCCCTCGTCCGCGTGATGACGGGCGTGCAGATCGGAGCCGCAGATCCCACAGCGGACGACGTCGATCACGACCTGACCCTCCCCGGGTTCGGGGGTCGGAAGGTCCGTGACCTCCAGCTTCGCTTGCTCGCAGACAACCGCCTTCATCTTGGGCCGGGATTCATCGAGGCAGCAGGCTGTCGTCGAATGGCGGGAGCGCCTTGATCTGCGGCTCGAGCAGCTCCGCGGCCTGCTCGGTTGTAAGCACCTCATCCGGGTCGAGCCTGATCAGCTCGTGCTCGCTCTCGTCGTACTCCCAGACGTTCTCGCCCACGAGGCGGCCCTGCTCGTCGTAGGGCCAGACCATCGCCACTCGTCCCTTGAGCAGGTACATCGCCTCCTCGTCCGCATCGACGCCGGCCGCGACGAGCGCCGAACCCAGCGTCTGCTGGTAGCCGAGCATCGTGCTCACGACCATCCAGTCGCCAACGGCGACGGTCTCCTGCTCGTTGTAGAAGATCGACTGATTCGTCTCGGCCCAGAGGCGATAGAGCGGCTCGACCTGTTCACGGCCTTCGAGCGTCATCTGCGGCTGGCCGATCAGGTTGAACCGATAGACCGGACGCTCAACCATCATCTGCGGCTCGAAGATCTCCTCGAAGCGCCCGGCGTGCTCCAGGTTTCGGTGGCGGTCGTAGGCCTGGAGGAGGTAACGGTGCCGCGGGCTTTCGGTGACCTCGATGAGTTCCTGTACGGCGACATTGGTCTTAGTGATGTCCAGTTGCGTCACCGCCGCCACACTAGCGAAAGTGACACTGGCGTAACTAAGCGGTAGTCTCCGCGGAGAGATGAAGCCGGTCCCATTCAGCGATCGTCCGCGCTCCGTCCAGATGCTCCTGGCAGGTCTCATACCCGCCGCGATCGGAGCGCTCGCCGGCGTGCTTCTCGGTGTCTCGAGTGGGGCCTACTGGGCGGTCGGTGCCGTCGCCGCACTCGGTGGCCTGGCCGCAGGGTTCGAGCATCCCGATGCCCGGAGTGCCGCCGCTCGCGGCGCGGTAGCGGGAGCGATCTACGGCGTGGCTCTGTTGCTCGCCCACGCCATCGCCGGCACGCATGCCAAGGTGTCGCTCGGCAGCTTTCCGCCGTTGCTGGCGGTGATCACGGCGATCATCGGAGCGTTGCTCGGCGTGCTCGGCGCCTGGATCGCACGCCGCTGACCCCGGTCCCCGGTTACTTCCGGTGCTTCTTGTGGCGCTTCTTCTTCTTCTTGCAGGGGCGCTTCTTGTGCTTCTTCTTGGACTCGGCAGCGCGGCGATGGCGGTGCTTCTTGCGCTTGGCCTTCTTGCACTTGCTTCCCACCCCGCCGTTGCCGCCGCTACCGGGGCCGCAACCGACGATGGTGGCGGCTGAGTCGACGGAGCTGGTGGCGCCGTTGTAGCCGGTGAAGTCCGCGTGGAACATCGGCGCGGGTGGCGCACACAGATCCCGGTTCGCCATCAGCAGGCCCGGGTCCGACGAGAAGGTGAGCCGGAAATCCGAGATCGGGATATCGGGGAGCCCGTCGAACGTCACCACCTCGCTCAGAGTCAGGCTTCCCGTGAGAAGCAGATGGAGCTGGCCGTTCAGGTCCAGGCCGATGTCCGGGATCGGACCGCCGTTGGAGACCAGCATGACGTTCCCCGACAGCGGGAGGCTGAGCAGGGGCGAGGCGGCGATCGCCGATCCGACCACCGAATTCTGCGGACACGAGCCGGCCTGGAAGGCGGCCGGCAGACAGGTGCTGCCGAGGAGGTTCGCGTTGGCGACGAGATCGTTGGAAGGGACGGCCACCTCTGCCTTGAGCAGACCCGCCTCGTCGAGGTCCTGCTGGATCGACGTGACCACGGTCGTCGGCACACGGTCGGCTCCGCCACCGGTCTGGCCAGGGCCGCCCGCCTGCGCGATGAACGAGGGCGAGAAGTCCTCGGCCCCACAGTTCGTCGTGGTGAAGCTGGCCGACCCGGTGGCTGTGCTGCCCGTGTAAGGCACCGCCGTGAAGTTCGTCGTGTTGTTGCCGCACGACGTCGGGTTGCGCATGAACGGCTGGCCGGTTCCCGGAGCGGTGCCGAACAGGGTGATGTCCTGTGAGTTGATCGTCGTGTCGAGGCCCGAGGTCGTGTTCGGGATGTCATTGATCACCGTGTCAAGGCCGAAGTCGGGTCTGAGCTGGACCCCCGATTGGAGGGTGACCGGCGGCAGGATGTTCGGGAGCAGGGCGCAGAGCTCCGGCGGAAGGAGGGCGCAGAGATCACCCTTGACGGGTCGAAGGACGATCCCGAAGCGGGCCGGCTCGCCGGGTTGCGGCGTCAGGTTGTAGAGGTCGCCCTGCACGTCCAGGGTGACCGGGAGGACGGCGACCGTCACGGTTGCGTTCGCCGTCACCGCGCCGAGCTTGGTGTTCGTGGGGCACGCGTCCGCATTGAGCTGATCGACCGTGCAAAGAGGAGCCGCGTTGGGGTTGCCGATCAGTCCCGGAGGCAATCCCACCGTCAGGTCCTTCACCTGCCCACCGCTGAAGCCCATATGGATGTGGACGTTGCTGTGGGCACCCGCCTGCGGGTCGGTGGGTGCGGCGGACAGCCCGCTCAGCGACAACGCCTGGGCCGACGCCGGAATCACGGCGATCAGCCCCACGATTGCGATGAAAATCCCGATCAGACGGCGCGGAGTGCGCATCCAGCTCCTCCTCGTGTCCCCTGTGGCTTCATTGCCTCCAAACCCTGGGCTGCATGCCCTAAAAGCGAGTATATGCACATCCCCGATATTAAGGTGCACCGGTAGCCGGCTATTCAGGTTCAACCGGGTTGGGCCAGCGCAGCTCCCTGGGAGCCTCTCGCATTCTGATGACCCTCGCCGGGACGCCGCCCACGACGGCGTTGGCGGGCACGTCGCGCGTGACCACCGAGTTCGTGCCGACGATCGAGTTGTCTCCGACCTGCACCCCGCGCAGGAAACACGCTCCGTATCCCACCCAGACGTTGGAGCCGACCACGCACTCGCGCATGTAGATGCCCTGATGGCGGATCGGGCGCTCGACCTCGACGACGCCGTGGTCGAAGTCGATGAACATCGCTCGGTCGGCGATCACGCACTGCTCGCCGATCCGCACGTGCTTGTACGAGGAGATCGTGCACTCCTGACCGAAGACGGTCTTCGCGCCGATCTCGACGACGCCCTCGTGGCTGCGGATCTTGGTTCCATCCCCGATCCAGCAGAAGCGGCCGAAGCGGATCTCCGCTCCCCTGGCGATCTGCAGCTGGAGGTCCCTGCCGAAGAACACCGGGCCATCGGTCTTCCAGCGCCAGCCGGCGGGGGTCAGGAACCGGCGCCACAGGTATCGCCAGAGCAGGCGGCCATAGCGGAGGTTGATCATGCCGTTGCGGCGGTAGAAGCCGAGTGCGCGGAACACGGGCGGCGATTCTAGGAGTTTTTTTCTCTTCCGGCCACGCCGTGCCTAGACTCAGCCGCCCATGGCCCAGAGCGACCGAGCAGAGCCTTGCGGAGCGGTTGATCGCCGGGGACAAGCGGGCGCTGGCGCGGGCGATCACGCTGATCGAGAACGACGACCCCGCCGGCTGGGAGCTGGTTCGCGAGGTCTTTCCGCGCACCGGAAAGGCTCGGATCGTCGGGCTGACCGGCCCGCCCGGGGTGGGGAAGAGCACCCTGATCGGCGCACTGACAGCCGAGATGCGCAAGGCCGACCGCCAGGTGGCGGTGCTCTCCATCGACCCCTCCAGCCCCTTCACCCGCGGTGCCCTGCTCGGCGACCGCATCCGCCTCTCCGATCACTTCCTGGACGCCGGTGTCTTCATCCGCTCGATGGCGAGCCGCGGCGCTCTCGGCGGGCTCTCCGAGGCCACGCTCCAGGCAGCTCTGCTGATGGACGCCTCCGGCAAGGACGACGTCTTCATCGAGACCGTCGGCGTGGGTCAGGCCGAGATCGACATCGTCGACCACGGCGACACGATCGTCCTGGTCCTGATGCCCGGCTCGGGCGACTCGATCCAGGCGCTGAAGGCGGGCGTCATGGAGATCCCGGACATCATCGTCGTCAACAAGTCCGACCACCCCATGACGGACACGATGATCCGGGAGATCCGCGGCGTCCTCTCGCTCGGCCCCGCCACGTCGTGGCGGGTCCCGATCGTCAAGACCGAGGCCGCGAAGGGCGAGGGCGTCGCCGAGCTGGCGGAGAAGATCTCCGAGCATCGCGAGCACATCGAGGCCGAGGGCACCCTGGAGGAGAGAAGGGCGCGAAACCTCCGCAACGAGGTGCTCGAGCTGGCAGCCTCGCGGATGCGCCGTCGCCTCGAGGAGGCTGTCGCGGACGACCCGTCGATTCGCGAGCTCCTCGATCGCGTCGTCAAACGGGAGATCGACCCGGCCAGCGCGGCCAAGGACCTGCTGGGGCGCGAGGATGGCTGAGACGAAGAAAGGCGGAATCGCCCAAGCCCCCGCTGCCCACCCTGGAGGAGGCGCTGGCCTGGGAGGGCATGCAGATCGACGGCCTCGGCAACAAGACGCTGGGCCGGATCGCTGGCATCCACGTCGACGCCGAGGACGGCGAGCCCGCGCTGGGCGCTGATCCGGCTGGGGCCGCTCGCCGGCTGCACCGCGATCCCGTTCGAGCACGTCGCCGAGGGAGCGGGCCGGCTCTGGGCGGCCTACGACCGCGACTGGATCCGCGAGGCCCCGCGATTCCGCCCGAACGAGTCACTCACCGCGCTGCAGGAGCTCGAGCTCTGCGCGCACTGGGGAATCCAGGAGAAGCAGGGGAGGGCGGCCGAGGTCGCCGAGCAGGACGCAGACGAGATCACGGCGGTTCCGGCGGGCGATTGACCCGGCTTCGCCATCAAGTCGCGGCCACGAGCGACCGCCCCGCGTAAGTCGCTACGGGCTTCGCCCTTCGCTCCAAAGTGGTGCGGCCTGGTGGCCGCTACACGCCAAGCTGCCGGGCGATCACCATCTGCTGCACCTCGTCGGTTCCCTCGCCGATGGTGAGGATCTTGGCGTCGCGATAGAAGCGGCAGACGGGGTACTCCTCGATGTAGCCGTACCCGCCGTGGATCTGAACTGCCTCCTCGGTCGCCCGGACGGCCAGCCGGCCGGTGATCAGCTTGGCCTGCGCCGCGGTCAGCGTGAAGGACTCGCCGCGGTCTTTCTCGATCGCGGCGCGATAGACGAGCAGCCTCGCCGCCTCGATCTGGGCGGAGAGGTCGGCGATCTTCGCCTGGATCGCCTGGAACTTGCCGATCGGCTGGCCGAAGGCCTGACGCTCCTTGGAATATGAGATCGCCTCGTCGAGCGCGCCCTGTGCCAGGCCGACTCCCATCGCAGCCACGCCGATCCGGCCGCCGTCGAGAATCGCGAGGAACTGCTTGAAGCCGGCCCCGCGCGGCCCGAGCAGGTTGCCCTCCGGTACGCGGCAGTCGGCGAAGGTGAGCGGGCGGGTGTCAGAGGCGTTCCAGCCCATCTTCCGGTAGGGCTCGCCCACCTCGTATCCCGGGGTCCCGTTGGGAACGATGATGTTGGAGATCTCCTTGCTCCCGTTCTCCCGAGCGGTGACCGCCGTGATCGTCACGCAGCCTGAGATGTCGGTTCCCGAGTTGGTGATGAACTGCTTCGCGCCGTTCACGACCCACTCGCCGCCCTCGAGCTCCGCGCGGGTGTGGGTGTTGCCGGCGTCGGACCCGGCCTCGGGCTCGGTCAGGCCGAAGGCGGCGAGCTTCTCGCCGCTGCAGAGCTGCGGGAGCCAATCGTCCTTCTGCTCATCCGTGCCCCAGAGGTAGATGGGCATCGTGCCGAGCGAGGTGTGCGCGGCCATCGTGATCGCGACCGAGGAGTCGATCCTGGTGAGCTCCTCGACGGCGAGCGCATAGGCCAGGGTGTCGGCGCCGCCACCGCCGTACTGCTCCGGGAAGGGGATCCCCATCAGGCCGAGCTCGCCCATCTTCGCGACCAGCTCGTAGGGGAAGGCCTTGGTCCGGTCGAGCTCCTCCGCGACCGGCTTCGACCTCCTGGTTCGCGAAGTCGCGGACGGTGTCGCGCAGCAGACGCTGCTCGTCGGTCAGGTCGAAGTCCACGGCGCGGGGGAGTCTAGGAAGGTCCGCTAGGCGGCGGCCGGCGCCTGGCGGCCTTCGCCCCGGGCCCGTCCACCGCCCGGGTCTCCCGCACGGTCAGCGGCTTGCCGCACTTGGTGCAGATCCGCCGCTCGTCGATCACGCCGCCGCAGTCGCCCTTGTGGATCGACGAGGACCGGCGGGCCGTCGGGCAGCGGCTCGTACTTGTCGCCCCAGAACATCAGCGCCGTCATCACGGGCCAGAGGTCGAGCCCCTTCTCGGTGAGGAAGTACTCGTATCGCTCGGGGCGCTCGCTGTAGGGACGCCGCTCGATGATGTCCTCGTCCACCATGCGCTGGAGGCGGGCGGTGAGGACGTTGCGGGCGACGCCGAGCGATCGCTGCATCTCGGAGAACTTGCGCCGGCCGTGGAAGATCTCCCGCACGACCAGCAGCGTCCAGCGCTCGCCGACCAGCTCGAGGCTGCGGGCGATGGAGCAGGTCTGTCCCTCGTAGTCGTTGCCGAGCATGATGTGATGTTCGCACACTCGGTTGCGTCATGCAACTCACGCTGATAGGGTCCGCCCATTGGAGGTTGCGTGAAGCAACCAACGACACGAAAAGAGGCGCGGTCATGAGAGCACTGCGATTCGAGTTCCATCCAGAGCAGGTCAGGATCAGCTCCGAGGAGATCCTCGCCGACCTCCGCTATCCGTCCGCAGGGATCGCGAGGACGGCGGGCGCAAGCGCGCCCGCCGCCGCCGGGGGCGCGGATGAGCGTCACGCCGATTCGAAGGATGGGGGGGTGGAGGGGCAGGGCCGTCGACGCCGCACGCGTTCGCCGAGCGCTCGCCGGAGACCACGAGCACCCGGACGATCACCTGGCAGGATCCGGTTCCACCGCCGCCGCCGGGCGCCGAGCTGGCCGGCCTCGACTACATCCGTGCGATCCAGTCCGGAGAGATCCCGCCGCCGCCGATCGCGGTCGTCATGAACTTCACGATGGTCGAGATCGAGGAGGGACAGGCGGTCTTCGATCGGCGAGCCCGGCGAGGAGCACTACAACCCGATCGGCGTGGTCCATGGCGGCTACGCGTCGACGATTCTGGATTCGGTCCTCGGATGCTCGGTGCACACGACCCTGCCCAAGGGGGTCGGCTACACGAGCCAGACGCTGGAGGTGAAGTACCTCCGGCCGATCACGCGCGACACGGGAGCCGTTCGCGCCGAGGCGGTGGTGATCCACAAGGGCCGCAAGACCGCCACCGCGGAGGCGAAGCTGACCTCGGTCGAGAACGGCAAGCTGCTCGGCACCGGCACCAACACCTGCCTGATGTTCGACCTCTAGCCGCTTCCTACGATCGAGGAGTGAGCCCAAACAAGGCAGCGCGCCGACGTCCGCCTCGGCCGGATGGTCGAGGACGGCGTCGCGCCCAGCATCTTCGGCCTGATCGAGCGCGGCATCGCCCGCGAGCCCGAGCTGGCCGCGCAGATGCGCGGCCGCGTCGTCTTCCGCTTCGCCGAGGACTTCTCGCCGCTGCGCATCCATTTCAAGCCGCGGAGCGTGGTGGTCGAGGACGGCGACTCGCGCAAGCCGGACCTGGTGATCAGCGGGCGGCCTCCCGGACATCGTCCACTTCGCGACGGTGCCGACGCTGCAGGGCCGCCTGCACGGCGTCCCGGACCCACGCCGGCCGCGCGGGCGAAAGGCCCTCCGAGGCTGGCCAGCGGGCGGGTCAGGATCGAGGGCGACCGGGCCCTCGGTCGGCGGCTGCTGCGGCTGCTCGCGGTCTAGCGCTGGCCGAGGCGAGCGCGCGCCAGGTCGATCAGCAGGCGGGTGCCGAAGCCGCTCGGCCCCTTGCCCGTGTACTCACGCCCGACGTCCCACGCCGTCCCCGCGATGTCGAGGTGGACCCACGGCTTGCCGTCCACGAACTCCTCGAGGAAGGAGCCCGCGTAGATCGTGGATGCCTTGCGCTTCGACGAGGCGTTGGTGAGGTCGGCGACCGTGCCCTTGGTGAGCTCCTTGTACTCGGGGTGGAGCGGAAGGCGCCAGGCGAGCTCGCCGGTGCGGCCGCGCGGCCCCCTCGACCTCGGCGGCGAAGGCGTCGTCGTTGGAGATCAGGCCCGGCGTAGGTGGAGCCGAGCGCGACGATCACGGCGCCGGTCAGCGTGGCCAGGTCGACGATCCGGTCGGCGCCGAGCTCGACGGAGTAGGCCAGGGCGTCGGCCAGGATCAGCCGCCCCTCGGCGTCGGTGTTGTTCACCTCGACCGTCTTGCCGTTGAGCTGGGTGATGATGTCGCCGGGCTTCACGGCGGTGCCGCTCGGCATGTTCTCGGTGGAGGGGATGACCGCGAGGACGTTGATCGGGACCTCGAGCTTGGCGATCGCGGAGACCGCCTCGAGCACCGCGGCCGCGCCGGACATGTCCATCTTCATCTCCTGCATCCCGCCCGAGGGCTTGATCGAGATGCCGCCGGAGTCGAAGGTGACGCCCTTGCCGACCAGGCCGATGGTCTCGCCGTCCCCGCCCGCCTGGTAGCGGAGCACGATCAGCTGCGGCTCCTCCGCGGTGCCCTGCGAGACGGCGACCAGGCCGCCCATTCCCTTCTCGTCGATCTCCTTGCGGCCCATCACCTCGCAGGTGACCGAGGAGTGCTCGTCAGCGATCGCCTTGGCGCGGCCGGCCAGGTAGGAGGGGGTGACGACGTTGGAGGGCAGGTCCTGGAGCTCGCGGGCGAAGTTCTCGGCCTCGGCCGCGATGCGGGCGGCCTCGACGTCCTCGGCGATCCCGCCGTCGCCGATCACGGTCAGCTCCTCGAGGCGCTTGGCGGAGTCCTCGTCGCCGTCCTTCTTCGACTTGAAGCGGTCGAAGCGGTAGGAGGCCAGGATCGCTCCCTCGACCGCCGCGGTTGCCAGCGCCTTCGGATCCGCAGCGTCAGGTCCCTCGAGTGCCATCGAGGTCACGTCCATCGAGCCGGCGGTCCGGGCCGCGATCGCGGCCGCGACCCGGGCTCGCTCGGGCTCGAACTCGTCGCGGTCGCCCAGGCCGACCACGAGCGCGCGGCGCAGGCTCTCCGGGTGGATCAGCGTCGTCTTGCGGTAGGCGCCCTTGACGTCCTCGGAGCCCGGGCGCGCCGGCCAGGGGCTCGGGAAGCTCGTCGCCGTCGAAGAGCGAGGACCGCGAGGAGGTCGGACTCGACCTCGGGGAGCGGCTTGTCGGAGACCTCGACGCGCAAGGGGCGCCAGATTACAGACGGTCACTAACATTCCGTCCCAACTTGGGAAAAGCCTCGCGGACTGCTCCGCGGGCCCAACGAAAGGCGCAGATGTCGAAGACGGTCATCCTCTCCACCGCCAGAACCCCCTTCGGGAAGATGGGCGGCGGGCTCTCGTCCCTCGATGCCACCGACCTGGGCGGCACCGCGATCTCCGAGGCGCTCGATCGCGCCGAGGTGAAGGCCGACGAGGTCCAGGGCGTCGTCTACGGCCAGGTGCTGCAGGCCGGCCAGGGACAGATCCCCTCTCGTCAGGCACAGATCAAGGCCGGCATCCCGAACGAGGTCCCCTCGGAGACCATCAACAAGGTCTGCGCCTCCGGCATGCGCGCGATCGGAATCGCCGACCAGGCGATCAGGGCCGGCGATCTCGAGATCGGCGTCACCGGAGGGATGGAGTCGATGAGCAAGGCGCCGTACCTGCTGCCCGGCGCCCGCTTCGGCTTCCGGATGGGCGACGTCACCGCGATCGACGCGATGACCCATGACGGCCTCACCAACCCCTTCACCGAGAAGCAGATGATCAACGAGGCCAGCGAGGTCTCCAACGAGCTCGAGATCACGCGCGCCGACATGGACCGCTTCGCGGAGCGCTCCCACCAGCTCGCGCACAAGGCGACCGAGGACGGCAAGCTCGCCGAGGAGATCGTCACCGTGACGGTCAAGTCGAAGAAGGGCGACACCGAAGTCGCGGCCGACGAGGCCATCCGCCCCGACACGACCCTCGAGGTGCTCTCCAAGCTGAGGGCGGTCGGCGGCGACGACGCAACCCACACCGCCGGCAACTCCCCGGCGTCAACGACGGCGCCGGAGCCGTCGTGGTCGCCTCGGACGAGTGGGCGAAGCAGAACGGCAAGAGCGCGATAGCCACAGTGCTCGCCTACGGGCAGGTCGCCGACGACTTCCCCTACCTCGCCAGGACCCCGGCGAGGGCCGCGAAGCAGGCGCTCGAGAAGATCGGCAAGAAGCCGGCCGACGTCGACCTCTGGGAGATCAACGAGGCCTTCGCATCGGTTGCGATCAACTCCATGCGGATGCTCGACGTCGATGAGGACAAGGTGAACGTCAACGGCGGCGCCATCGCGCTCGGCCATCCGATCGGCGCCTCCGGCGCCCGCATCGTCGGCGCCCTGGTGCACGAGCTGAGGCGCCGCGGTGGCGGCCTCGGCTGCGCCGCGATCTGCTCGGGCGGCGGCCAGGGCGACGCCATCGTCGTGGAGGTCAACGGCGGCTAGTCGCGCAGGCAGGGCGCCGCGGCGGAGGTTCTGGCGGACGCCGCGGTTAGGCTGGGCATGCCCGTCGCAGCCGAAAGGCGCCGCTTCTTCGATCTCGACAAGACCCTGATGGCGGGGTCGTCGCGGGATGGTGTTCGCGCGCGTCGCGAACCAACGCGGCTTCGTCCCGCGCCGCCAGCTCGCCAGGTGGGGCTGGGATCACCTGCGCTACCGCCTTCGCGGCTCCTCGGACGAGCAGACTAGCGCGGTGCTCGAGGTCGCCAAGAGGGTCTTCGCCGAGATCCCCGAGCGGGATGTCGAGCGGATGGCGCCGGCGGTGCTCGCCGGGATCCTGCCCCGCATCTACCCGCAGATGCTGGACGAGGTCCACCGCCACCAGGACGACGGTCGCGCCACCTTCATCGTCAGCGCAGCCGGAAACGACCTGGTCAAGGCGCTCGCGGCGGTGCTCGGCATGGAGGGCGGAATCGGGACCCGGTGGGCGGTCGGCGCCGACGGCAAGTTCACCGGGGAGATGGACGGGCCCTTCGTCTACGGGGAGGGCAAGGTCGTTGCGATGCAGCGATTCGCCGAGAAGCACGACATCGACATGGGGGACTCCTAGGCGTACTCCGACTCGGCCAGCGACCTGCCGATGCTGCGCTCGGTCGGCAACGCGGTGGTCGTCAACCCAGACGCCGACCTGCTTGAGATCGCCCGCCAGGAGGGCTGGCGGGTGATGCGTTTCGAGAAGCTCGGCCGGAAGCTGGCGATCACCGGCGCCACGGTGCTGGCTGCCGCGGTCGGCGGCCTTGGCCTGGCATCGAGGCGGCGGAACAACGGTCGTCTCAGCGGTCTCCCGAGCTCTATTCGTAGGTAGGCCAAGATCGTCATTTTTCGCCCTGCAGCGTGTGTCACACTCGAATGTCTTCAAGTGACCGGCCGGAGGGTGACCCCCGACGACCGACGCGGGATTGGAGTTTCTGTGACGAAAAAGAGAAGCGCGGGCAAACGAGATCGCCACGCAACCGGGGGAAAAAGGATCTTGGCCTGGCGCACCTCGCCGAGGCCGCGAAGGATCAAGATGCCGCGGCGTCGGATCAGAGTGCCTCTGACGCGGATCAGACGGCCTCAGCTTCGACCAGACGCGTCGGACGCCGAGCGCGAGTTCGCCGCCCGCGACCAGCTCGCCTCGGATCGTGACCAGCACGCCTCGGATCGCGATCAGGCGGCCTCCGACCAGGAACTGCTCATGCATCCCGGCGCCGCCTTCAGGCGCCGCCCACGACGGAGTCTCGCCGAGCGCCTGGAGAGCGCCGAGGAGCGGAAGGCAGCCGCGGAAGTCACGCGCCATGGCTGCAGAGGAGCGCGTCCTCCAGGCCGCCCACAGGGATGAGACCGCCAAGCACCGAGATCTCGCCGCGGAGGCGCGGGACCGCGCCGCAGACCGGCGCGACAGGGACTCGGCCAGCGAGCGCAAGATGGCGTCCCGAGGGCACGGCCCGCGCACGGCGCCTGCGCGCCGCGCCGAGATCCGGGCGCAGGCAGCTAACGACCGCGCCCGGGCGGCGGACGACCGGACGCACGCCGCCGACGATCGCCGAGCGGGCTGCCGCGAACGCGAGATGTCGCTCGCGGCGCGGCGCCGCGCGCATCAGGATGAGCTCACAGGGGCGTTCCGGCGCGGGACCGGCGAAGGGCCCTGCAGGGCGAGATCGACCGTGCCCGGAGGGAGGAAACTCGCGCTCGTCCTCGCCTTCGTCGACGTCGACGGCCTAAGGGAGATCAACGACACGAAGGGCCACTCGGCCGGGGACGCGCCTCTTGCGGTAGTCGTCTCGGCGATCCAGGCGAACATCCGCTCCTACGAGCCGGTCATGCGGTTCGGCGGAGACGAGTTCGTCTTCGCGATGGCGGGCTCCGATGCGGAGGAGGCGGAGAACCGCTGCGCCGAGATCAAGGACCGACTCGCCGCCGTCCCACCGGCGGCGCGACTTCACCATCGGCATCGCCGAGCTGCGCCGAGGGCGACATCCTGGCGGATCTGTTCGGCCGCGCAGACGCGGCGCTGCTCAGCGCCCGCGCGGAACGCGGTCGCGCTTATGACGGCGTTCGTCGCCGAGCCGGCTGTCGATCGATCTAGCCCCGCTTAGACTCCGCCATGGCGGTTGAGCCCGAAGCGAGGCGACGCGCCCACGAGTGGCTGTCCGAGGTCTACTCGCGCCTGGAGGAGCGCGAGGCGCTGTTCGAGACGATCTCCGGCCAGGAGGTCAAGCCCCTCTACACCGAGGAGGACCGCGACGGGTCCGATCGACGAGCGCGACCTCGGCTTCCCGGGCGAGTATCCCGTACACCCGCGGCGTCTACCCGTCCATGTACCGCGGGCGGCTCTGGACGATGCGCCAGTTCGCCGGCTTCGGCACCGCCGAGGAGACCAACGAGCGCTTCCACTACCTGCTCGACCACGGCCAGACCGGCCTGTCGACCGCCTTCGACATGCCGACCCTGATGGGCCTCGACTCCGACGCCGACCGCTCGCTCGGCGAGGTCGGGGTGGAGGGGGTGGCGATCGACACCCTCGACGACATGGAGACGCTCTTCGCCGGGATCGACCTCGGCGAGGTCACCACCTCGATGACGATCAACGCTCCGGCGGCGATCCTGCTCGCCTTCTACGTCGCCACCGCCGAGAAGCAGGGCGTCCCGCCGGAGCGGCTCGGCGGCACGATCCAGACCGACATCCTCAAGGAGTACATCGCCCAGAAGGAGTGGTGCTTCCCGATCGAGCCGGCGATGCGGCTGGTCGGGGACATGATCGAGTGGTGCACGGAGCACATGCCCCGCTGGCACCCGATCTCGATCTCCGGCTACCACATCCGCGAGGCCGGCTCGACCGCCCAGCAGGAGCTCGCCTTCACGCTCAAGGACGGCTTCACCTACGTCGAGCAGGCGATCGAGCGCGGCCTGGACGTCGACGCCTTCGCGCCGCGGCTCTCCTTCTTCTTCAACGCCCACATCGACTTCTTCGAGGAGATCGCCAAGTACCGCGCCGCGCGCCGCATCTGGGCGCGAGAGATGCGCGAGACCTACGGCGCCAAGCGCGAGGAGTCCTGGCGGATGCGCTTCCACACCCAGACCGCGGGCGTCTCGCTCACCGCCCAGCAGCCGCAGATCAACATCGTCCGGACGGCGATCGAGGCGCTGGCCGGCGTCCTCGGCGGCACCCAGTCGCTGCACACCAACTCCTACGACGAGGCGCTCGCGCTGCCGACCGAGGAGGCCGTCCGGATCGCGCTGCGCACCCAGCAGGTGATCGCCCACGAGACCGGCGTCACCAACACGATCGACCCGCTCGGCGGCTCCTACTTCGTCGAGACGCTGACCGACGAGATGGAGCGCGCGGCCTACGAGTACTTCGCCCGCATCGACGAGCTCGGCGGCATGGTCGAGGCGATCAAGCAGAACTTCCCGCAGCGCGAGATCGCCGACGCCTCCTTCCGCTACCAGCAGGAGGTCGACTCCAAGCAGCGGATCGTCGTCGGCGTCAACGACTACGTGCTCGAGGACGACGAGGCGATCCCGATCCTGCGGATCGATCCCGAGCTCGAGCGCAAGCAGAAGGGGAGGGTGGAGGCGACCAAGGCGCGAGAGGGACTCGGCCGAGGTCGAGCGCACGCTCGGCGAGCTGCGGGCGGCCGCCGCCACCGACGCCAACCTGATGCCGCCGATCCTCGACTGCGCCCGGGCCCGGGTCTCCGAGGGCGAGATGGTCGCGCGCTCCAGGCAGGTCTTCGGCAGCTACACCGAGCTGCCTGTCTTCTGAAGCCCGCCTCTAGGCGGCGCGGCGGCGGACTCGACGATGACCACCATCTCGCCGCGGTTTCCGACCTCGGAGCCGGCCAGGAACATCCTGCCGACACCGCGCCTCTGAGATTCGACCCGCGCCACCTGGCACGCGTCGTCGTGATCGAGACGGCTCGCGAGCAGCGTCTCCCCGTGTGTCCGGTCAAGGAAGAGAACGTCGTACACCCCTATGCCTCCTGGTTGGAGCCCCCTGTTCATTTTTCATCCTCGTATCTGTTTCCCGCCCCGGCATCCGTAGAAACTTCCTGTTCAACTACGGTTAACTCGCCATCGACCGAATCCATGACTGAATAGTGCCTACCGACTCAGCTAGAAAAATCAGGATCGTCGTAGCCAAGCCAGGGCTCGACGGTCACGACCGCGGGGCGAAGATCATCGCGCGTGCCCTCCGCGACGCCGGCATGGAGGTGATCTACACGGGCCTTCATCAGACGCCCGAGCAGATCGCCGAAACCGCGATCCAGGAGGACGCCGACGCCGTCGGGCTTTCGATCCTCTCGGGCGCCCACATGACGCTGGTGCCGCGGGTCGTCGAGCTGCTCTCCGAGCAGGGGGCCGACGACGTCGTCGTGACCGTGGGGGGGACGATTCCCGCCGACGACATCCCGGAGCTGAAGAAGCTCGGGGTCGCCGAGGTCTTCACTCCGGGCGCGCCGACCGATGCGATCGTTGAATTTGTCCAGCAGGCCGTCGCCGGGCGCGAGGCGCGCTCGGCCTCCTAGTAGCCGTACCCGCCGCCGCTCGAGCCGCCGGTGTTGCCGGCCGTGGTGTTGCCGGTCGTCGCGGCCGAGCCGCCGGCCGCCGAACTGTTGGTTGCCGCCGGGGTGGCCGAGTTCGTCGAGCTGTCGTTGCTACTGCCGCCGCATGCCGCCAGCCCGATGCCGAGCACCAGGCTGCAGGCGCCGGCGAGGATCAAGCGATTGATGCGTTTCACGGGGGCTCCTTTATCTTGAATGGGTCGTGTCCATCCCCTCTTGGCTGTACTACGCCAGCGGAGCCGCCCGGGATTGGGGCCGCCCGTGGCAATCCCTTTGCGCATGTCGGACGTAGGAAAGGAAGTGGACCCCTCCGACGAGGCACTGCTCGCGGGTTACGCGACCGGCGATCCCCGCACCGCGGCGGCGTTCGTTCGCCGCTTTCAGGGACGCGTCTTCGGTCTGGCCCTGACCATCGTGCGCCAGCCCGCGCTCGCTGAGGAGGTCGCGCAGGAGACCTTCGTCCGCGTCTACCGGCACGCCGGCAACTACGACGCCCGTAAGGGCCGGGTGTCCACCTGGCTGCTCTCGATCGCACGGAACCTGGCGATCGACGTGACTCGGATGAAGCGGCTCGATCCGGTGGACCCGGAGGTGATCGCAGCGGAGATCTCGATCGAGAACCAGGTCCCGGGAGCCGATGAGGCCGGACTGCAGCCCGACGAGCGAGATCAGCTTCGCTCGGCGATCGGCGACCTCCCCGATGATCAGCGCCGCGCCCTGGTTCTCGCCGCCTACATGGGGCGCACGGCCCGCGAGATCAGCGACCTGGACGATGTGCCGCTCGGGACCGTCAAGACCCGGATCCGGACCGCGATGCTGAAGCTCCGCGAGGAGATGGAGGTGTTCGAGTAATGGATCCCCGCTGCCATGAGACCCGGGAGATGGCTGCCGACCTGGCCCTGGGCATCGTCGACGGGGAGGACCGCGGTCGCGCGCTCCAGCACCTGGCCGACTGCCCGGACTGCCGCGCTGAGGTCGAGAAGTACTCCGACCTCGCCGACGAGCTGCTCCTGCTCGCCCCGCAGCGGGAGGCTCCGGTGGGCTTCGAGTCGCGGGTCCTGAGCGAGGTGCTGCCGCCACCCAAGCCGAAGCGGCGCCGCCGGCTCCGGCTCGTACTGGCGCCCGCCGCGGCGGCGGTCGCTGCTGCCGCGATCGTTCTCGCCATCGTGGCCCCCGACCTTCGCCTCGCGTCTCACTATCGCCACACGCTCGATCAGGCGAACGGGAAGGAGTTCGAGTCCTACGCCCTGCGCGAGGGGGACACGCACGTCGGCACCGTCTTCAGCTACGAGGGCTCCCCTTCCTGGGTGCACATCGACGTCGACCCCGCGCACCGGGCGGGTATCACCGGCGCCGAGCTCGTCACCGAAGACGGCAGCCAGATCCCGCTTCGATGGTTCCATCTCGACTCCTCCGGCGGCTCGGGCGGCTCGATCCCCGTCGATCCGAATCGGGTCTCCGTGCTTCGCCTCTCCGGTGCTCCGGACGGGCAGCCGCTGGTCGCGCACTTCGGCGACTAGCCAGCGGCGCTTCCGGGTAGCGGGCCGTCTAGCATGGTCCGGCCGAACCGATTGACTGGTCAGTCAGCCAGTCGGGCCAGGCGCTAATATCCCGCGCCGCTCCCGGAGCCACCCGAATCAAGAGAGGACCTGAACTTTGAAGATCTGCGTGCTCGTCAAAGAGGTCCCGGACGCCGCCGTCGACAAGCGGATCGACCCGGAGACCAAGCGCCTGGACCGCTCAGGCGAGAAGAACCTGAATCCCTTCGACACCCATGCCCTCGAGGCCGCGATGCAGGTCAAGGAGGGTGGGGCCGATGTCGAGGAGATCGTCGCCGTGACGATGGGCCCGGAAAGCGCCGTGCGGGCTCTCCACAAGGCCGTCGCGCTCGGCGCCGACCGCTCGGTGCATCTCACCGACGATGCGCTGACCGGATCCGATGTCTGCGCCACGGGCTACGCCCTGGCCAAGGTCCTCGAGGCCGAGAGCCCCGACCTGGTCCTGCTCGGCCAGCAGTCGGACGACGGCGAGTGCTACACGATCGGCGCCGTGGTGGCCGATCACCTGAAGATGCCCTCGCTGACCCAGGTGATCAAGATGGACGTCGCCGACGGCAAGCTCACCTGTGAGCGCCAGGCCGAATACGGATACGACACCGTCGAGGTCGATCTGCCCGCCGTGATCAGCGTCGGCGATGCGATCAACGAGCCGCGCTATCCGAGCCTGAAGGCGATCATGGGGGCGAAGAAGAAGCCGCTCGACACGAAGGCGATCGGCGACGTCGGAATCGAGGGCGACCGCGTCGGCGAGGGTGGATCACGCACCGCCGTGCTCGAGCTCAAGCCCCCTCCCGCCAAGGAGGCCGGCGAAATCATCGAAGACGAGGACACGAACGAGACGGTCGAGAAGATCGTCGCCTGGCTCGAGGAAAGGAAGCTGATTTAAATGGGAGGCATCCTGGTCTACGCCCTGCACGACGACGAGGGCAACTTCAACAAGAACTCCCTCGGCGCCCTCTCCGAGGCGGCGAAGCTCGCCGGCGAGCTGGGCACCGACGCTGCAGCGGTGGTGGTCGGCGACGTCGCCGATGACGCCGCGGCCGGCCTGGGCGCCTATGGCGTGAAGAAGGTCTACCGCTGCAAGGAGGCCCCCGAGGGCCTCGCCCAGCCGATCGTCGACGTGATGGCGAAGGTGATGACCGACAACGAATTCTCCTACGCGCTCTTCGGCGGAGGCCTGCTCGGCTTCGAGATCGGCGCCGGCCTGACTGCCCGCCTGAACGCCGGGGTGACGATGGAGGTCACGCAGGTCAACGTCAAGGACGGCAAGCTCGTCGCCGAGCGGCCCATCCTGCAGGACTCGCAGATCGCCGACGTCGGCTACGTCGAGGAGCCGGGGATCATCATCGGCCGCCTCAACGCATTCGATGAGAACGAGACCGGCGGCACGGCCGAGGTCGAGGACGTCCAGGTCGAGCTCTCTGAGTGGTCGACGAAGGCCAGAATGGTGACTCGAGGTGAACAGCGTGGCGAGGACGTCGACATCGAGGGCGCCGACATCCTGGTGGGCGGCGGCCGCGGGCTGGGCAAGAAGGAGAACTTCGAGCTCGCCGAGCAGCTGTCCGACTCGATGGGCGGTGCGGTGGCCGCGACGCGTGCGGTCGTCGACGCCGGCTGGTACCCGTACGCGGCGCAGATCGGTCAGACCGGCAAGACGGTCGCCCCGAAGCTGTATCTGGCGCTCGGCATCTCCGGAGCGATCCAGCACAAGGTCGGCATGCAGAACTCGGAGAACATCCTGGCCATCAACAAGGACCAGAATGCTCCGATCTTCGAGTTCTCCGACCTCGGCGTGGTGGGCGACCTGCACAAGATCGTCCCCAAGCTGACCGAGGCGATCAAGGCCAAGAAGGGCGGCTGACGCCATGGCCGCGACGCCGGCGGATTTTCCGCCGCCGTTCAATCCGGGGGACTACGTCGGTCCCCCGACGGATGCCCCGGAGGAGCGCCTCGAGGCCGGCATCGTCATCGTCGGCGGCGGCCCGGCCGGGCTCGCCTGCGCAAACCGCGTCCTGCAGCTGCTGGAGAACGAGCCGGAGCTGACCGAGAGGCTCGGCGAGATCCCCGTTGCGGTGATCGAGAAGGGCAAGGTCTGCGGTGCCCACAACGTCTCCGGGGCGAACATGGTGCCGTCCGCTATGGAGAAGCTGTTCCCGGATCTCGATCCGAGCGATTGGCCCGTTTACCAGCAGGTCGAGAAGGACGCCGTCTATCTCCTCACCAAGAGGATGGCCATCCCGCTCAAGCCGCCGCCGCCGAACTTCCGGAACCACGGCAACTACGTCACCTCGGTCTCGAAGCTGTCGCGCTTTCTCGCCGAGAAGGCCGAGGAGGCGGGCGCCTACATCCTCACCGAGACGGTCGCCGACAAGCTGCTGGTCGAGGACAGGATCGTGCGCGGCATCCGCTCAGGAGACAAGGGTCGCGGCCGCGACGGTGAGGAGCTCAGCAACTTCGAGCCAGGGTCCGACCTGATGGCCAAGGCCACCGTCCTCGCGGAGGGGACGGTCAGCCACCTGACGCAGAGCGCCGTCGACTACTTCGACCTCGCGGGCGACTCCATGAGGTGGGAGATCGGCGTCAAGGAGATCTGGAAGGTGCCGAAGCCGCTCGACCGGGTCATCCACACGATGAACTGGCCGCTGCGGGGCCGCCCCAAGTACAACGAGTTCGGCGGCAGCTTCATCTACCCGATGGGCGAGGACAAGCTCACCATCGGGATGGTGGTCGGCCTCGACACCACCGACGCGACCTTCTCCTGTCACGACGCGCTCCAGGAGCTCAAGACCCACAAGTTCGTCCGCAAGCTGCTCGAGGGCGGCGAGCGGGTCGGCTGGGGGGCGAAGACGATCCCCTCGGGTGGCTACTGGTCCATGCCGAGGAGGCTGTCGGTGCCCGGCATGGTGATGGCCGGGGACAACGTCTCCATGGTGAACGTCCCTTACCTGAAGGGGATCCACTACGCGATGCACGCCGGCATGTACGCCGCGGAGGCGATCGTCGAGTCCCTGAAGAAGGACTCCGTCAACTTCGAGCAGTACGAGCGGAGCGTGAAGGGCTCGATGATCGAGGAGGACCTCTACCGCTCGCGGAACGTCCGCCAGTACGGCGACAAGGGGTTCCTCGCCTTCGGCGGCATCGCAAATGCCTGGCTGCTTTCCCGCGGCGCCTTTCCCCCCGGCCACAAGAAGGTCGAGCCGGACGCCGACGTGGAGATGGAGATCGGCGGCGCCGCCAAGAATTACCCGAAGCCCGACGGCTCCTACATCTTCGACAAGCTCTCGTCGGTGTTCCTCTCGGGGAACGCGACCCGGGACGATGCCCCGAACCACGTGCGGATTCAGGAACGTGTCCCGAAGGAGGTCGCCCAGACCTGGGTCTCGATGTGCCCCGCGCAGGTCTACGAGATCCCCGAGGACCAACTCGAGTCGGGCGCCGAGACGGTCGACGTCCATGTCACCGCCTCGAACTGCGTCCAGTGCGGCGCGATCACGGCCAAGGGCGGCCGGCTCACCCTGCCCGAGGGCGGGGACGGGCCTCTGTACCAGGAGACGTAGTACGCCTTCGAGGAGACGCAGGACGGCTTCGCCATCAAGACGCGGCCCCGAGCGGCTGCGCTCCCTAAGTCGCGCCGGCTTCGCCGCCGCTCCGAAGTAGGGCAGCCTGGTGGCCGCTGGCCGAATCGCGGTCTTCGGGCCCAGCCCGATGCTGAGCGTCACGATCGAGGCGCGTGGCGAGGGCCGGGACGACGTCCACTGCCACCCCGCGGGACAGGGCGTCTGGCTCAGCCGGATGGCGGGGGAGATGGGTGCCTGGCCCGTCCTCTGTTCGCTGATCGGCGGGGAGACCGGGGTCGTCCTCGAGCCCCTGCTGGAGGGGCTTCCGGGCGAGCGGCGACTGGTTCGAACCGAAAGCTCGAGCGGCTGCTTCGTCACCGACCGGCGCAGCGGCGAGCGGGTCGCGATCGCGCAGGCATATGTCGAGCCGCCCTCGCGGCACGAGTGCGACGACCTCGTCGCGGCGACCACGGCCGCTGCGCTCGAGTGCGATCTGCTGGCGATCTGCAACCCCTACCCGGGTGACACGGTTCCCCTCGAGACCTACGGCGACCTGGTCGCGAACGCGCACGCCTCGGGTATCCCGGTGATCGCCGACCTCTCCAGCCCGCGGATCGAGCCGACGGCCGCGGCCGGGGCTGACCTCGTCAAGCTGAACGACTGGGAGCTCGCCGCGTTCGTGGTCGGCCCAGTGGACACTCCTGAGCGCCTGCGGGGAGCGGCCGGCCGGCTGCGCGATCTCGGGGCCCGCAACGTGCTGGTCACCCGGGCGGGCGACCCGGCCCTGGTCCTGCTCGGAGATGAGGCCTGGGAGCTGATCCCGCCGAAGCTCGAGGCCGGCTCCCGCGAGGGCTGCGGCGACACGATGATGGGCGCGATCGCGGCAGCTCTCGCCCAGGGTCGCGAGCTGCACGAGGCGCTCGTCCTCGGCGCGGGCGCGGGCGCTGTCAACTTCCTCCATCACGGGCTTGGCACCGGCTCGCGGCGTGAGGTCGAGGAGCTTGCTCGCGAAGTCGAGCTCCGGCGCGTTTAGGCCGGGGCGTAGGGCGGCTCGGGCCGCTCGCCGCGCAGGATTGCGGCGGGCGCCTCGCGCGCGACCCAGTCGAGGTGAGGGCTGAGCAGCTCCACCTGGCCGAGCACGGCGAGGCCGTCGGAGATCCGCAGAGGACGGCCGCCGTGTGAGGAGTGCGCGTCGCTGGCGAGGACATGGATCAGCCCGGCGCCCGCCAGGGCGAGCATGCCCTGGCGGGGCGCGCCCGAGACGAGGTAGGCCGCGGTGCCCTGGATCAGGGCGCCGGCGGCGATCAGTTCCTTGATTCGCTCGAACATGTCGGCCGAGACATGGCGCTCCGGGTGGGCGATGAGCGCGCCCACGTCACGGTCCCGCAGGCCGCTCACGGCGGCCAGCAGCGAGTCACCGAGCGGTCCGGGTCGGGGCTCGAGCAGGATCCAGCCGCCCCCACCGAGGGTGACGGCCCTCAACTCGTCCTCGTCGAGCCCCTCGAGCGCGGTCTCCGCCACCTCCCCGCCCGTGACGACGGTGACCGGCAGGTCGTGGCGGCCGAGCTCCGCGTTCACCTCCGCTACCCGTTCAGGCAGCTCGCCGATCCGCACGTCGTGGTCGTGACGGATGTGCGGGGTGGCGGCGATGGTTTCGATGCCGTCGCCGGCGGCCACTCGGCCCATCGCCAGAGAGTCGGCGAGGTCGAGTGCCCCGTCATCGATGCCGGGCAGGATGTGGCAGTGGAGGTCGATCACGCCGCGAGTATCGCTGCTACGGTCGTGGAGCTTCCGGACGCGTTCGCTGCTACGAACGCCGCGACCTCCTGAGCGTCCTTCCCCGTGACGAGGTTCCGCGGCATGTTCCCGCTGGGGCCCGTGGGCTGCCCCTTTGCGTGACGTCCCCCACCCGTTCTGATCGCGTGCAGTACGTCCGCATGGTTCACGGCGATGTCGTCGAGGTTGGGCCCCACGTTGCCGACCGTGCCCGCGGCGTCGAGCGTATGGCACGAGCCGCAGTGATCGACGAAGAGCTGCCGCCCGCGCTGCTCCGCAGCGGAGAGAGGCTGATCCGTAGCCCCGGCGAGGGGCGCTCCGCTCGAGGAGGTGTGCTGCTCCACGGTCGCCGAGTCACTGCTCCCGCAGCCGAGGACGATCAGGGCAGCGACCGTCGCGGCCGCGAGGCAGATCATCGCCGGGCGATATCGGTCAGCCATGACGACTGACGGCTACCCGTGATCGGCTGAACTATGCTCGCCCCGTGGCGAACCACGCGAGCCAGACGCTCGAACGGGAGTTCCTCGAGTTCGCGCCCGACGCCGTTATCGGTGTCGACCTGAATGGAGAGATCAGGCTCGTCAATTCGCGGACCCAGGCCGTCTTCGGCTACGCGCGCGACGAGCTGATCGGCCAGCGGGTGGAGATGCTGATCCCGGAGGCCCTGCGCGACGGTCATGTCAGCCACCGGGACCGCTATTTCGAGGCTCCCCGGACCCGCCCGATGGGCGCCGACCTCGACCTCTATGCCCGGCGCAAGGACGGCAGCGAGTTCCCCTGCGAGATTTCCCTCTCGACGGTCGCAACCGACCAGGGGATGATGGCCCTGGCGGCGATCCGGGACATCACCGACCGCCGACGTGACCGCGACGACCTGCGCCGCGCGGTCAGGCGCCTGCAGGCTGCCACCGACGTCGCGATCGCCGTGGGCGGGGAGACCGATCTCGAGCGGGTGCTGGATGCGATCGTGGAGCGCGGGCGGGCGTTGGTCGAGGCCCGGGCACTGATCATCCTGCTCCGCGAGGGCGAGGATCTCGTCGTCGCGGCGACCGCCGCCGTCGCCGGCGGCCTGGACCCGCAGGTGGCGAGCCTCAGGATCCGCGCACAGGAGGCATCGGAGGAGGTGCTGTTCGGCCAGTTCACGGGCGTGGACCTGGGAGCGACGGAGACCGGTCGCGCCCTGCTCGCCCCCCTGGTCTTCCGCGGAGACCCGCTCGGCGTCGTCGTGGCGCTGGACCGCATCGGGGAGCCGGGGCGGTTCCACGACGAGGACCAGCGGATGCTCGAGGCCTTCGCCGCCAGCGCCGCGACCGGGGTGGCGACGGCCCGTTCGATGGCCGAGGAGCGGCTGCAGAACACCATCGACGCCGCCGAGCAGGAACGCAGCCGCTGGGCTCGCGAGCTGCACGACGAGACGCTCCAGGCCCTCGCGGTTCTGCGAATGCGGCTCTCATCGGCGCTGCGTGAGGAGGAGGCCGGTGCGCTCGAGCAGGCCGGCCAGGCGGCCGTCGAGCAGATCGACGACGAGATCGTGAAGCTGCGCAGGCTGATCACCGAGCTCCGGCCCGCCTCGCTCGACACGATCGGCCTGGAGGCCGCCCTCCAGGCTCTGGCGGAGCAGCATCAGCAGGCGGCGGCCATCATGGAGGTCGACTGCGACTTCGAGTTGCCCCGGGACGAGGACGCCAGGCCCACGACGATCCTGGAGACCGCGGTCTACCGGCTCGTTCAGGAAGCGCTCAACAACGTCTCCAAGCACTCGATGGCGCGGCGCGCCGAGGTGACGGTTCGCGCCCTGCGCGGCGCGATCGAGATCGAGGTCCGCGACGACGGTGTCGGGTTCGAGCCGTCCCTCGTTCGGGAAGGCTTCGGGCTGGTCGGCATGCGCGAGCGTGCGGCTCTCCTCGGCGGCACGCTCGAGGTCGATTCGACCAGGGGGTCGGGGACGCGGGTCCGCGCCGAGATCCCGCTGCTCACCCGGGGCGAGGAAGACCCGACCTTCCGTGGCGGCCTGGTCCCCGCTAGACGTCGATCAGCCCGCGCTCGATCGCGTAGCGGACGAGCTCTGAGCGGGTGGTCATCGCCAGTTTCTGCTGGATGTGCGCGCGGTGGGACTCGACGGTGCGCACGCTCAGATAGAGCTGCTCGGCGATCTCGTTGTTCGTGTGGCCGAGCGCGATCAGGCGCAGGACCTCCAGCTCGCGCTCGGAGAGGTCGTCGGGCGTCGCGGCGTCGGGCTCCGCCGCCAGCCTGGCCCCGAGCTCGGGCTGCAGATACGTGCGGCCCTCGGCCGCCATCCGCACGGCCTTGACCAGTTCCTCGCTCGCGGCCTCCTTGAGGATGTAGCCGAGGACTCCCGCCTGCAGGGCCTCCCGGGCGAACGCGGTCTCGTCCTGCATGGTCAGGACGACGATCTCCGTTCCCGGTGACTGCTCGCGGATCGACGGGATCGCGGCAAGCCCGGATCCGCCGGGCATGTTGATGTCGAGGATCAGCACCTTGGGGTGATGCCCGCTGACGTAGCGGCTCGCGGAATCCGCGTCTCCCGCCTCCGCGACGACCTCGATGTCGGGCTCACGCTCCAGCATCAGGCGCAGGGCGCTGCGAACGACAGCGTGGTCGTCAGCGAGGACGACGGAGATTTTCTCGGACGCTGCCTCCCCGGTGTCTGCCACGCTCCTACCTTAACCCGGCCCGCGGGCGCAGGAAGCACTTCCAGACCGCAACTCGCTACCCAAAATCCTGTTTAGGTGGGCGTGGGGAAGGGAGCGACAACCAAGCAGGATCCAAGGCCGCTCGCCGGCAGGCGGGTCATGCTCGCTGGGCTGGTGGTGGCGCTTCTCTGCGCGGCCGTCGCAATCGCTCCGGGCGGCAGCGAGGCGAAGAAGCGGCACGCCGTGAAGCAGAAGCGCCCGAACATCGTCCTGATCATGGACGACGACCAGTCGGTGAACCTGCAGCAGTACCTGACGAAGACGAACGCCGCGATCGGCGCGAAGGGCGTCACCTTCGACAACTCTTTCGTCAACTACTCGCTGTGCTGCCCCTCCCGCTCCACGATGCTGACCGGCCAGTACGCGCACAACCACGGCGTCCGGGGAAATTCCCTTCCCTCGGGCGGCTACAGCAAGCTCGCGCCGACGATCGGCAACACGATGCCGGTATGGCTGCAGCGCGCCGGCTACTACACGGCGCACATCGGCAAGTTCCTGAACGGCTACGGCGCCACGGTTCCGGACACGACGGTCCCGCCCGGCTGGAACGAGTGGTACGGATCGATCGACAACCCCGATCAGTTCACCGGGGGCACCTACACCGCCTATGGCTACACCCTCAACGAGAACGGGCAGATCGTCCACTACGGCAGCACGCCCGGCGTCGTCGATCCCGCCACCTACCAGACCGACGTCTATTCCCAGAAGGCGGCCGACTTCATCCGGCGGCGGGCGCCGAGCAACAAGCCCTTCTACCTCTCGGTCGCGCCACGTGACCCGCATGCGGAGGCGGCCGCCTGCAACTGCAACGGGAACAATCCGCGCGCCGCGCCGCGGTACGAGGGACATTTCGCCGGTCTGAAGGCGCCGCGGAACCCCGACTTCAACGAGGCCGACGTCTCCGACAAGCCCTCGAACGTCAAGGACCTGCCACTGCTCAACGCGAGTCAGCAGGACGCGGTCGATGCCCGCTACCGCGCCCGCGCTGAGGCGGTCCTGGGGGTCGACGACCTCGTCCAGAACGTGGTCAGCACGATCAAGCAGGAGGGCGAGCTGAAGAACACGGTGCTGATGTTCACCTCCGACAACGGCTTCTTCCACGGCGAGCACCGGGTGCCGCAGGGGAAGGTCCGGCTGTACGAGCCGTCGATCAGGGTGCCGCTCGAGATTCGCGCGCCCGGGATGCCCAAGGGTGTCCACCGCCGCCAGCCGGTCGGCAACGTGGACCTGACCGAGACGATCCTCGACTTCGCGCACGCCAAGGCTGGGCGCAAGGAGGACGGGATGTCCCTCGTCCCGATCATGGAGAAGAAGCGCTACTGGCCCGGTCGCGCGATGGATCTGGAGACCTACTTCACGCCGGACACGCTCGAGGATCCCGAGGACCCGCCGCTCAACTACCAGGGCGTGCGCACCGACCGCTATCTCTACGCCAACTACGGCACGGGAGAGCAGGAGCTCTACGACCTGCGGACCGATCCGTTCGAGCTCCAGAACGCGGTGAACAATCCGGCCTACGCGAGCGTCAAGGCCTCGCTGCAGCGACTGCTCGGCGGAATGGCGAACTGCGCCGGGCGGACCTGTCGCGTGAAGCCGGCTCTGAAGCTGAAGGCGGGGAACTGCTCGGTGGCGAAGGTCGCCGGCAAGGGCGATCCGCAGGAGGCGACCTTCTACCTGCGCGGCAAGAAGATCGGAAGCGACGCCAAGCCGCCGATTCGCGTTGGCCTGCACCACGCCTCCTCCGGCGAGCGGCTGGAGGCGGTGGCGAGCTCTCTCGACGGGCGGAAGGTCAGCCTGACGCGGAGGCTGCGGGGCTGCTGACGCGCCCCGCGAAGGCGCCGATCAGCTCGGCCAGCCGCTCCGGCTGATCCTCCGAGACGAAGGTGTAGGAGTCCTCGATCCTCTCGAGTTTCGCGCCGCGGATCGTCCGCGAGCCGCTCCGCGAAGGAGAGCTTGAAGAAGCGGTCCTCCACCGCCCAGGCGAGCAGCGCCGGGCGATCGAAGCTGCGCAGCCTCTCCGCGGCCTCGAACGTGTAGCTCGGGATCGATGCCCTTCAGGACCTTGATCGTGTCGCGGCGGATCGCCTCGTCGGTGAGGAAGGGATCGACCCACTCGCGCGTCGGGGCGCCCGCGAAGTCGCGCTTGATCAGCCGGCCGTAGGCCATCGGCAGCCGGCGCAGGCGCCGAACCGCATGCCCGCCATCGATCCCGGTAGCAGCCCCGGGCACCCTCGCGGCCCACTGCATGGGCGGAACGCCGGCGGCAGGAAGTTCTCGAACGCGTCGCAGTTGGTGAGCAGCAGCCGCCCGATCCGCTCGGGATGGTTGCGCGGCCGTGATCTGCGAGATCGCGCCGCCGGTGTCGTTGGCGACCAGCGTGACGTCCTCGAGCTCGAGGGCCTCCATGAAGTCGGCGACGATCCTGGCCAGGCCGGGGGAGAGAGGTCGGCGTCCGGCTTCATCGGCTCCCGGTGGGAGCCGAGCGGCAGGTCGGGGACGATGCAGCGGAAGCGGTCCTCCAGCAGCGGCGTCACCTTGCGCCAGAGCCGCCCGTCGACGAGCAGGCCATGGACGAAGACGATGGGCGGTCCCTCGCCCGACTGCGGTAGTGGATGTTCCCCTGCGGGAGCTCGACCTTGTTCATGCCGGCCTCCTCAGGTTGCGGAGTTGGGTCTTCAGGAACTTGGGCCAGGCGCGCGGGCTGAGCGCCACGGCCTTGATCAGCGGGGTGGCGTCGAGATAGGCGACGCGCTCGATCGCCTTCCCGTCGCGGAGTCTGATGCGGTCGCAGGTGCGCATCGTGAACGGTCGCTCCGCCCGACCGTGCCCTCCAGCCGCAACTCGATGTATGCGACGTCACCGTCGGTCGGCCCAGTTCTCGACGGTGCCATGCAGGTCCGGGACGACGTCGAAGAGCGGCCGGGCGAACTCCTCCCGGAACGCCTCCTTGCCGACGATCGGCCGCATCGACGGCTGGATCATGCGGACCTCCGGCTGGAAATGGGCTCGAAGTGGTCGGCGAAGGTGTCGGCGTCCACCGGGATTGGCCCAGCCCTCGGTGAACATCTGCCACCCAGGCCTCGGCGGCCCCCTCTGTGTCGCGTTCCGTTCTCGGTCGCGGTGGCCATCACTCGCCTCCGAGCTGGCGCTGCATGGCCAGCGAGTCGAGGTAGGTGTGCTTGCTCGCGACCAGGCCGTCACGCACCTCGATCACGTCGACGCAGGGGACCTCGACCCGGGCGCCACTGGTCCCGAAGGACTCGCCCTCGACCTCGATCGCCTGCTCGACGGTGCCGCTCATCGTTGACTCCAGTACCCAGTGGTCCTCGCCCACATGCAGCGCCCGCTCGGCGAAGTTGATGTCGGGCATCATCGCGATGTAGCCGGCGAAGGCCTCGCGGACGGCCTGCTTGCCCTTGGCCGGGGCGGAGCCGGCGGCGTGCGCGACGAAGACGCAGTCGTCGGTGTGCAGGTCCATGATCGCGTCGAGGTCCTGGCGGTTCCAGGCCTCGCCGTAGCGGTGCGCGAGCATTTGGATTGCGGTGCTGGCGTCGGTGGCGGTCGTCATCGGCGTTCCTCCTTGGTGGGTCGCCATCAGTGCCCTCTCTCGCATACAGGCTGTATGTATATCTGACCTACAGTCTGTATGTCAACGTGAGCCGCCTCACATAACGGGGCCGCTCCTTGCGGCTCGCGGCCGTGTTCCTGAGCCTGGCTAGACTTGAACGCGATGAAGACTGAAATCCATCCCGAATACGTCCTCTCGCACGTCCATTGCTCGTGCGGCAACGACTTCTATACGCGCTCCACGAAGCCCGAGCTTCATGTGGAGATCTGCTCTCAGTGCCACCCGTTCTACACGGGCAAGCAGAAGCTGGTTGACACCGGCGGACGGGTCGAGCGATTCCGTCGCCGGGCCGCCAAGCGCGCCCGTTGAGCACCGAGCCCGCGTCATCGCTGAACGGATCGCGGCCGCAGGCCGTCGCTCAGTCCGAGCGGATGCCGGACGGCAAGCCCGTCGCCGTCGGCGACGCGCCCGTCGGCGGCCAGGCGGTGCTCGAGGGAGTGATGATGCGCGGCGTCTCGACCTGGTCGGTCGCGTGCCGCACCCCGGAGGGCGAGATCCAGGTCACCTCCGAGCCGATCGTCTCCTGGGCGAAGCGGAGCCGGATCCTGCGCGTGCCGGTCATCCGCGGGGTCGTGGCGCTGGCGGAGTCGCTCAAGATCGGCTTCAGGGCGCTCGCGATCTCGGCGAATGCGCAGCTCGCCGATGGGGAAGAGGAGGAGGAGATCGGCGGCTTCACCTGGGGCCTGACGATCTTCTTCTCGCTGGTGCTGGCGATCGGGCTCTTCTTCGTCATCCCCGTGGGAGCGACCAGCCTGATCAAGGACCAGCTCGGCTCCCCGTTCCTCTTCTGGCTCGTCGAGGGCGTGCTGCGAACCGCGATCTTCATCGGCTACCTGGCCCTGATCAGCAAGCTCCCCGACCTGCGGCGCGTCTTCCAGTACCACGGGGCCGAGCACAAGACGATCTCGTGCTTCGAGGCGGGGGACGAGCTCGTCCCGGCCCGGGCGGCCGAGTACTCGCGCCTCCATCCGCGCTGCGGCACCAGCTTCCTGCTGATCGTGATGGTGCTTGCGATCTTCGTCTTCGCGCCCATCGGCCTGCCCGCCTGGTACTGGCTGGTCCTCTCTCGCATCCTGGGGATCCCGCTGATCGCCGGGCTCTCCTACGAGGTGATCAAGTGGGCCGGCAAGCACCGCAACAAGCGCTGGGTTCGAGCCCTGATGTGGCCCGGCCTGATGCTTCAGAACCTGACGACCCGCGAGCCCGACCACGACCAGCTCGAGGTCGCGATCCGATCGCTCCAGGGCGTGCTCGCCGTCGAGGACCCGTACGAAGAGAAGAACCGGGACCAGGCGATCGAGATCGTCGCTTAGGTAAGAGAGTTCTCACCGGCGGCTACCCTCCGCTAAGCGCCGCGCCGACCATGGCGACATGAAGCTCAGGGTCCACATAGACAGAGATGCCTGCCTGGCGTACGGCGACTGCGCCGAGCTCGCCCCAGAGGCCTTCGAGGTCGATGACACCGCTCACCTCGTCGGCAGCGCTCCGCTGCGGAAGATGGTCGATGCGGCTCGCGCCTGCCCCTCGGATGCGATCACCCTGATCGACGCCGAGACCGGCGAGCAGATCGCGCCCTAACCGGGCGTGTAGCCCGGGATACGGAAGCGGATGGTGGCCCCCTCGCCAGGCATCGAGCTGGCGCTGATCGTGCCGCCGTGCGCCTCGACGATCGCCCGCGCGATCGCCAGGCCCAGGCCGCTGCCACCCTCGGCGCGGCTGCGGCCTTCGTCGGTCCGGTGGAAGCGATCGAAGATGCGGCCCAGCTGGTCCGGCTCGATGCCCGTGCCGTCGTCGGCGACGGCGAAGACCGCCGCACCGTTCTCCGAGCCGATCGAAATGTCGATGTGCCCGTCCGAGCCCGTATGGCGCACGGCGTTCGTGACCAGGTTGCGCAGGACCTGAGCAAGGCGGTCGGGGTCGGCCTCGAGCTCACCATGGAGCGTCGAGTCCACGTTGTAGTGGCGCGATCCGAGCAACGGCAGGTCGCGGCGCAGGTCGTCGACGAAATCGTCGATCGGCACGCGCCTCGGCTGCACCAGGCCTCCACGCTCGGCCTTGGCCAGTGTGAGCATGTCTTCGGTCAGCCGCTCCATCCGGCGCACCTCGCGCATCAGCTCCTCCGCCTCGACCTCCACCGCCTCGCGGTCCCCCGAGTGGTCCGCGAGCTGCTCGATCCGGCCGCGGAGGACGGTGAGCGGGCTGCGGAGCTCGTGCGAGGCGTCGGAGACGAAGTCGCGCTGAAGGCGAAAGCCCTCCTCGAGCCTGTCCATCATGTGGTTGAAGGAGTCGGCGAGCACCCCGACCTCGTCGTCGCCGCTGTAGTCGATCCGGTGGCTCAGGTCCCCTGAGTCGACCGCGGAGGCAACGGCGGCCATTCGGCGCAGTGGCCGCGTGATCAGGTTCGCCAGCCAGATCGCGATCGCGACCGAGAGCAGCAGGGCCCCGAGCCCGACCGCGATGAAGCGGTTGCGCAGCGAGTCGAGGGCCTGGTCGACGGAGGTGAGCGGATCCGCCACGCGGAATGTGCCCACCCTGGTGCCGTCGACGGTCACCGGCTGGGTCAGGACCCGCAGCTTCCCGGTCTCGTCCGTCGAGATCGTCGTCAGCCCATCGCCGGCGGTGACGATTCCGCCCGCGTCCGCCTCACCGCTTTCGTTGCCCGAGCGGCTCTCGGTCAGCTCCTCATCGACGATTCGCGTCTGGTTGGTGACCGGGGCGAGCCCCTCGGGGGAGATCAGATAGATCCGCGCCTCCGGGTGGTAGCGCTGGCCGGCGACGAATCGGCCGCTCGCCGCCCCCAGCGACGCCGGATCGGTGACCGTCCCTCCGCTCATGACCCGCTGCTGGAACTCCGCGAACTGCTCGTTCAGCTCCCGGTCGATCCGGCTGCGCAGGTTGGCGGCCGTGGTCGCATGGAGCGCGAAGAAGCTGGCAGCCACCGCGGCCACGCTGACCGCGGAGATGGCCAGCACCAGGCGCAGCCGGATGCCGCGCGGCACCCACCTACGCATCGGCGCTCACCAGCCGGTAGCCGGCCGAGCGAACGGTCTGGATCGGCGCCTCCTCGTCGGCCTTAGCGAGCTTGCGGCGGAGGTAACCGATGTAGACATCGAGGACGTTGGTGCCCGGGTCGTAGTCATATCCCCAGACCGCGTTCAGGATCTGCGCCCTGGACAGAACCTGGTCCGGATGGCGCATCAGGTAGGCGAGGAGCTCGAACTCGCGCGCGGTCAGCTTCACGGCGCGGCCGTCCCGGCCGACCTCGCGGGTGCGGAAGTCCAGGCTGATCCCCCCGACCGCCAGCGACGTCGCATTGGCCTGGCCGGGCTGGCGCAGGTGGGCCCTGATGCGCGCCAGCAGCTCGGCGAAGGCGAACGGCTTGGTCAGATAGTCGCTCGCGCCGAGGTCGAGTCCGGTGACGACGTCGTCGGTCTCGGCGAGGGCGGTCAGCATGATCACCGGCAGAGCCTCATCGCCGTCGCGGATCGCCCTGATCACCTCGAGGCCACTGAGCTTCGGAAGAAGCACGTCGAGGATGATCAGCGCGTAGTCGCCCGTGCGGGCGAGGGCAAGGCCATCCTCGCCGTCGTAGGCGCAGGAAACCGAATACCCCTCGGCCTCGAGCCCCCGCTGCACGAACTCGGCGATGGGCCGCTCGTCCTCGACCACCAGAATGCGCATGGCGGCAATGCTAGGTGGGCACCCCAGGGCGCCCCGGATCTCCTAAGAGAACTCTCATCGGCCGCTTACGGGCTTTTCAGGGCAGAAAGCGAGTATTCGCGCCGTGATCTCGACCAGCGAGCAGCCCTACGTGGAGACCGACAGGCGCTTCAAGCTCTTCGGTTCCCATGTGCGCGTCCTGATCGGCCCTCCCACCCGGGCCGGCCTTCCCTCGCCCGAGGCGATGGGCATCCAGATTGAGTTCTTCCTCCGCCTGCTGCACCGCAAGCTGACCCGGTTCGAGGAGGGCTCGGAGCTCTCCGCGCTCAACTCGGAGCCCGGCGAGGACTGCTCCGTCAGCCCGACTCTGGCGGCCGCCGTCAATGCCGCGCTCTGGGCGGCCCGCCGCTCGGGCGGGCTGGTCGACCCGACCCTGGTGGCGGAGCTGGAGGAGGTCGGCTATGAGACCTCGCGGGCCGATCTTCCCGCGGAGAGCATTGTCGACGCCCTGGCTGCCGCCCCCGACCGTGCGTCCGCGGCCGCCCGGGCCGACTCGCGCTGGAACGGGGTCGCCGTCGATGCGGTCGCCGGGGTCGTCACCCGCCCGCCGGGAGTCCGGATCGATACCGGCGGTTGCGGCAAGGGCCTCGCTGCGGATCTCGCCGCCGAGCGTCTGAGTGGATACATGTCCTTCGTCGTCGATGCCGGTGGCGACCTGCGTCTCGGCGGAGAGCAACCGCCCGAGCGGCTGGTCCGCATCGACCATCCCCTCGAGGAACGTCCCGCCCACGAGTTCAAGCTCGGCCGGGGAGCCGTGGCGACGAGCGGGATTAAGACGCGTCTCTGGCGCACCGACGCCGGCTTCGCGCATCACCTTCTCGACCCATCGACCGGGCGCCCGGCTTGGACCGGCCTGATCCAGGCGACCTCGCTCGGGACCACGGCGCTGGAGGCGGAGACCCTGGCCAAGATGGCCTTCCTCTCGGGGCCGGAGTCGGCGCGGGAGATCCTGTCGGAGCAGGGCGGCCTGCTCGTCCTCGACGACGGAACGGTCGAGCTCTGCGGCCCGCTCGCGCTTCCACCCACGGATACAGCCGAGTCGGTGGCGGCGTGAACAGCTCCTACACCGATCCCGGGCAGCACATCTTCTGGATCGCCAGTCGCGCTTTCGGCGTGGTCGCGCTGATCCTCGTAGCGGTCTCCGTCGGCATGGGGCTGGCAATGGCGATGCGCTCGGCCAAGGGCCCCGGCGCGATGGCACGGTTGAAGCAGATGCACGAGGCGACGGCGCTGACGGCGCTGATCTTCATCGCGGCCCACGGCCTGGTGCTGCTGGGCGACACCTATCTGCGGCCCGGCCTCTCCGGGATCGCGATCCCGTTCGTGATGTCCCACAAGCCGTTCTGGACCGGCCTGGGAGTCGTCGGTGGCTGGATGGCGGCGTTGCTCGGCTTGAGCTTCTACGTGCGTCGCTGGGTCGGCCCCAAACTCTGGCGAAAGCTCCATCGCTGGACCCTGCTCGTCTACGGGCTCGCGGTCGTCCACACGCTCGGCGCCGGGACCGACGCCCGTTCCTTCTGGCTAGTGACGATCGTGATCGCCACCGTGGCCCCGCTGGCCATCATGGCCGCCGTGCGGTTGCTGCCGAGCGAAAAGCCGGCCGGGGACGGCCTCGCCGCCGGATCCCGCTCCCCTCCGAGCAGCTCTCCAGGCCGGCGCCCTCCTACGACTACGAGCCCGTCCGATGAACCCCGATCGCCGATATCCGGAGCGGGCCTCGCGACGCTATGGTAGCGCCCCCACCCCCAGGCGCGCGCCACGACGCCGCTATTCCGCGCGGAGGCCGCTGCAGTCGACCAAGGCGCTGACCGTGAAGCTGGCGACCTGGCCGTCGTCGGGACGCTGGCGATCGGCGGTCTGATCGCGGCGCAGATGGCAGCCGGCAAGGATCCGTCGCTCGGCCCGAAGGCCGCCGCCCGGGCGAAGAAGGCATCGAGCTCCGCCGCGAAGAGCGGCTCTTCGAGCGGCGGCGGCTCCACGGGGAGCAGCGCCGCCGCGACCGACCCCAACGCGCAGACCTATGGCGGATACGGCGGCTACTACGGCTCCTCCAGCGGCTACTCGTCGGGCTCGAGTGACTATTCGGGATCGGGCTACTCGACGCAGCAGTCGGCGCCGGCGCCGGTCACGAGCAGCACCTCGTAGCGGCCACCAGGCCGCAGCACTTGGAGCGGCGGCGTAGCCGCCGCGACTCATGCGGGGCGGCCGCTTGTGGCCGCGACTTGATGGCGAAGCCGTCAGCCGGCCACCGTCAGGACCGCCAGCGCCACCACCGAAACCGCGATCAGGGCCAGGGCGACCCCGGTGACGATCCGGCCGGTCGTGCCGAGTGCCTCGTCGCCCATCAGATCGCGGTCGCGGGCCAGCCGGCGCATGAACGGCAGCATCACGAGGAGGAGCACCGCGTTGAGGGCCTGCGAGAGGAAGAGGATCTGGATCAGCGGGGCGCCCGGGATCAACACGAGCACGGCCGCGATCAGCACGACCGCCCCGTAGCTCCCGTAGAAGAGCGGCGCCTCGGAGAAGCTGTCGTTGACGTCGGCGGGCTTGCCGGCGGTCTCCGCGACGGAGTAGGCGGTCGAGAGCGGAACCACAGCCGCGGCCAGCAGGGCTGCCCCCACGAACCCGATGCCGAACAGGGTCGAAGCGGAGCTGCCGGCGAGGGGCTCGAGCGCCTTGGCCGCATCGCTCGCGTCGTTGACCTCGATCCCGCTCAGATGCAATGTCGCGGCGCAGGCCACGACGACGAAGAAGCCGATGATGCCGGTGAGAGCCGCCCCGACGACCACGTCGACGTTCTCGAAGCGCAGGTCCTTCAGCTTCAGGTGCTTGTCGGCGGCATAGGACTGGATGAAGACCAGTCCCCACGGGGCCAGGGTCGTTCCGATCGTCGCGACCGCCACCAGCACCGCGTCGCGGGTCAGCGGCATGTGCGGGATGACCAGGCCCTTCGCGGCGGCCCCCCAGTCGGGGTGGGCCAGGACCCCGAGATGACGTAGGTGACGAAGACTGCGCTCAGCGCCAGCAGAACGTGCTCGACCCGGTGAAAGGAGCCGCGCAGCACCAGCGCGGAGACGCCGATTCCCGCCAGCGGCACCGTCACATAGCGGCTGATTCCTGCGAGGAGCTCCATGCCCGCCGCCACCCCCGCGAACTCGGCGCACATCGTGCCGACGTTCGCGATCACGAGCGCAGCCAGCACGATGCGGGCGTCGCGCGTCCCGCGTGGGTGCGAATCAGGGTCAGGAGCCCCTTGCGGGTGACCACCCCCATCCGGGCGCCGAGCAGATGGAAGACGATCAGCGCGGCGGTCGAGACCGCGAGCACCCAGAGCAGCTCGTAGCCGTACTTCGCTCCGAGGATCGAATAGGTGGTGATGCCCGCCGGGTCGTCGTCCGAGAGCCCGGCGAGCACGCCCGGCCCGACCACCGCGAGCAGCGCCGCGGCGTAGCCGGCGCTGAGCAGGGCGGGCCGGTGGCGCAGCAGCCAGGCGTGCAGGTGGCGGCCGGGCCTGCCGCGCGGGTGGGTTCGATGAAGAGCCGGGGCTTGATCGGGTTCGTGCGCGACAATCGGGAGCATGATCGATGCACTGGTCGACCAGATCGAGGGCCGCTTCGCCGAGCTCGAGCGGCAGATGTCCGATCCCGAGGTGATCGCCGACCGGGAGCGCTACGCCGAGGTCGGACGCGAGTACCGCGATCTCGAGCCCGCTCATGGGCTGGCCCGGGAGTGGCTGACGCTCAAGGACGACCTCGAGGGCGCCCGCGAGCTGCTCGCCGAGGACGGCGACGACCCCGAGCTCAAGAAGGTGGTCGCGGACGCTCCGGCGAGGCTCGAGGAGCTCTCAGAGGAGATCCGGCTGGCGACGGTCGAGCGCGACCCGAACGACGACAAGAACGTGATCGTCGAGATCCGGGCGGGGACCGGGGGGGACGAGGCCGCCCTCTTCGCCGGCGACCTCTTCAAGATGCTGACCCGCTACGCCGAGCGGCGCGGCTACTCGGTCGAGGTCCTCTCCCAGTCCGCGTCGGAGGTCGGCGGCTTCAAGGAGGTCACCTTCGCGATCAAGGGCGACGCCGCCTACTCCGTCTTCAAGTACGAGGGCGGCACCCACCGGGTCCAGCGGGTGCCCAAGACCGAGTCCCAGGGCCGCATCCACACCTCCACTGCGACGGTCGCCGTCCTCCCCGAGGCCGAGGAGGTGGACGTCCAGATCGACCCCAACGACCTCCAGATCGACGTCTACCGCTCCTCCGGGCCGGGAGGGCAGTCCGTCAACACGACCGACTCCGCCGTTCGGATCACACACAAGCCGACCGGCCTCGTGGTGGCGATGCAGGACGAGAAGTCCCAGCACCAGAACCGGGACAAGGCGATGCGGGTCCTCCGCGCCCGGCTGCTGGAGCGCGAGATCGAGGAGCAGCAGAAGGAGATCGCCTCCGAGCGGAAGGCGCAGGTGGGCTCCGGCTCGCGCTCGGAGAAGATCCGCACCTACAACTTCCCCCAGGACCGGATCACCGACCACCGCGTCAAGCTGACCGCCAGTGGGGTGGACCGGGTCCTCGGCGGAGAGCTGGACGAGTTCACCGACGCTCTGTCCGGAGAGGAGAAGCGGCAGCGCCTTGAGGCGCAGACGGCGGAGACGGCCTGAGTCCCGAGACCTCGGCAGTCCGCGACGCGCTCCCGGCAGCGGTCGACGCGATCGCCGCGGCGGGCTGCGGTCGGCTCGTCTCGACGCCGAGCTGCTGCTCGCCCACGCGACCGGCTGGGACCGCGCCCGCATCGCCGCCGAGCCGGACATGCGCCTGCCGGTGGGCGCCTCCCGGGAGTTCGCCGAAATGGTCCGCCGCCGGGTCCGCCGCGAGCCGGTCGCCTACATCGTCGGACGCAAGGGCTTCCGGCGAATCGAGCTGCTGGTCGACCGCCGCGTCCTGATCCCGAGGCCGGAGACCGAGCTGCTCGTCGAGGTCGCGGTGGAGATCCAGGCGGCGTCGGCGATCGACGTCGGAACGGGAAGCGGCGCGATCGCGCTGGCGGTCGCCGACGAGCTCCCCGAGTCCAGGGTCTCCGCGATCGACACCTCGATGGATGCGCTTCGAGTCGCTCAGGTGAACACCGAGCGGCTCGGGCTCGGCGACCGGGTGGACGTCGTCAATCGCGGAATCGCGTCGCTCGATTCGGCCGGTCCCTGCGATCTCCTGATCGCCAACCTTCCCTACGTCTCCGAGGGCGAATGGGAGGGGCTCGCGCCTGAGATCCGCGAGTACGAGCCTCGGGAGGCGGTCGTGGCCGGTCCGACGGGGCTCGAGGCGATCGATGGGCTGCTGGCCTCGGTCGCCCAGCTCAGGATGCGGCCGGCGACGGTCGCCCTCGAGATCGGTGCGGACCAGGCGGAAGACGGTCTCGGATCTCGTTCGCCGGGCCGGCTACGCCGACGCGGAAACCCGCCAGGACCTGGCCGGGCACGATCGCGTGGTCATCGGCCGGTGACCGAGACGGTCTCGTCGAGCGCGACGGACCGGAGGCCGCCCGCGCCGCGCTCGAGCGCTGCGTGGGGAAGGGCGGCGTGGCGATCTTCCCGGCGGACACGCTCTACGGGCTCGCCTGCGACCCGCTCAACGGTGAGGCGGTCGAGCGCATCCAGACGATCAAGGGGCGCGGGGAACGACAAGCCCTCGGCCGTCATGTACTTCTCGCCGCTGGCGATGCGGGAGCTGGTCGCCGGGCTGGGGCCACGGACCCGCGATGCGGTCGGCGCTCTGCTGCCGGGCCCGGTGACCCTGGTGATCGCCAACCCCGAGCGGCGCTACCCGCTGGCCTGCCGCGAGGACCCGGAGCGGCTCGGAGTCCGCCTGATCGAGGGCCCGCTCGCCGGGACGATGACGCCGATCTTCCAGACGAGCGCCAACCGGAGCGGCGCGCCGGCGCCGACGCGCTTCGACGGGATCGATCCGGAGATCCTCGACGCGGCCGACCTCGCCATCGACGCCGGAGAGCTGATCGGCGAGCCCTCGACGGTGGTCGACGTCACCGCCATCGACGACGGCGGAGCCTGGGAGATCCTCCGCGAAGGCGCACTGCCCCGCGGCCGAGGTCGAGGCCCGGCTGCGGTCCGCCGTCCAGGGCTAGCCGGACGCCTCGCGCGCCGCGCGCTCGCCCTCGGCGTGGCTGCCGTAGGACCAGCCGCGCTGCAGCCTCTCGCCTCGTGACTCCACGACCCAGGCGACCTCCGAGGAGACCGGCTCCCCGGTGGCGCGGGAGCGCGCCTCCATCTCGCCGAGGACGAGCAGCCGGTTGCCGATCTCGCGGAACCGGCTGAGGTCGACCCGGATCTCGGAGAACATCTCCTCCACGTCCTCGAACCAGGCGCGGATGCCGTTGTGCCCGTGGTAGCCGGGGTCGCCCTCCTCACGAGCCGTCAGGTACGGATGCCATTCGCAGTCGGGGTTCCAGGCCTCGACCCATGCCTCGGGATCGTGAGCGTTGAATGCGTCCCCGGATTGCGCCAGCAGCTCGCGGTAGGTGGGGGTCATCGGGCGCCGCCTCCCCCGGCGGCATCGCGGGCCTCGTCCACTGTCTCGAAGAGGTCGAGTCGGATCGCTCGGCCGTCTCGGAGCTCCCACAGCATCGTCGCGTCCTGTCCGAAGTCGAGCCCCGTCGTCTTGCCGCGAGCCCGCAGCGTGAACTCGACGATCACCCGGTCACCGGTGGCCTCGAAGCCATGGGCGTCCCAGCGGATCTCGTCCATCACCTCGTAGAAGGAGTCGAACCAGCGGCGGATGCCGTCGTGGCCTCGGTAGGTGTCGGGCTCGGAGGCGAGGCTGGGCGGGGTCGTCGCCACGAACTCCGGGTCGAGCAAGGGAAGGATTCCGTCGATCCCGTTCTCGTTGAACTCCTTGAAGCCGCGCTTCACGATCTCGACGTTGTCGGCTGACACTGCTGTCAGCCTAGGTCTCGCTCAGCCGCGAGTGTGAGATGCGGCCGCGAGCGCTCTCTGGATGAAGAGCTCTCGGGCCCGTTTCCGCTCGGCGTCCGCCCCGCTCGATCCGCTCGAGCCAGGCCCTGCGTCCCGGCGATGATCATGACGGCGAGCACGCGGACCTCGCTCGCGGGCAGCCCGTCGCTGCTTCTTCAGCAGCCGCGTCGAGCACCTCTCTGCCAGCCCTCATTCACCTCGGCGATCGTCCGCCGCACCTCCGGCTCGACCACTGAGACGGCAGCGAGGTCGAAGTAGAGGCGAGCGACGCGCTCATCCTCGTCCGACACCCGCTCGGTGCCGGCAGTCGACGCCCCGGACGATCGCCTCGACCGTCCCGGCGCCTCGCACGGCGGTCAGGACCTCGTCGGTGATCATTTCCGCGACCGCGCGGCCGGCGGCCCCGACCAGGCCCTCCTTCGACCCGAAGTGGTAGACGACGAGCGGCTTCGACTCGCCGGCCCGCGCAGCAACCTTGGCAAGGCTGAGGCCGGCATAGCCGTCGGACTTGAGCACCTCGATGGCCGCGTCCAGGATCCGCTCGCGCGCGCCGGTCGAGGGGCGCCCGCGCTTACTCCAGTCCGGCGCGTTTTGTGGCCGCCTTGTCCATTAGGCGGCGGCCAACATCGCCGGATCGAGGCCCATCGCCGCCAGCTTCTTCGAGAGCGACTTCGCCGCGTACTCGAAGATCTCCGACGAGTGGTAGAAGGGCGTCTGGAAGTTGTACGGGTCCTCCACCCATGGCGGGACGAAGACCAGGGTGGCGACCGGCAGACACTCCTTCAGCGTGTCCTCGATGATCTTGGCGTTCGCCTCGTCATCCTTGATCGCGTCGGCCAGGAACTTGACGCCGAAGCCGACGTGGCGGGACTCGTCCCGGTTCACCGCCGTGAACCCCGCGGTGAAGCCCGGGAACCAATTCCGCTCGCGCATCGACTTGATCATGAAGCGGGCAGCGGAGAGGGCGAGCATCCCCTCGATCACGATCATGTAGACGGTGACGCCGCGGACGAGCTTGGGGAAGTCGCTCGGGTCCTTGCGCAGATCCTCGGCGCACTCGTGGAGGATCCCGTTGAAGAGCGTCTCCCAGTCCTTGTTCACGACGTAGCGCTGCTTGTCGATCATCTCGCCGAGGCTGCCGGCCTCGATCCCGAAGACCTCGCGGTAGAAGCCGTTCCAGAAGACGGTGTGCTTGGCCTCGTCGGAGATCTGCGTGGTGAGGAAGACCTTCGCCTCGTGGGTCGGAGCCGCCAGGGCGAAGGGGAGCAACTCCAGGGTGACGCGCTCCTCGCCCAGGAAGAACTCCGAGAATCCGAACTCGAGGAACCGCCGCTCCTCGTCCGTGAACATGTCCGGGTCGGCCCACTGCTTCTTGTCCTCTTCGAAGCTGAAGTCCTCGGTGGACCAGTGCTGGCGCTGCCAGCGCATGAAGAGCTTCTCGTATGAGGGGGCGGCCTCGACGATGCGGTCGAGCCCGGCCATCACCTTGTCGATGTCGCCGTCCAGCAGGACGGACAGTGCCTCGTCGTCGGCGTGCAGATCCTCGCGGCCGTTGGTTGCTGCGGTGGCTTCGGTCATCTCTCTCCTCCGGGATGGTCGGTGCGGTCGGCGAGCGGCATTATTTACCAGTCGGTCAGTAAATGTCAAGGGCGTTCGGAGATCGGCCCCGATTTTTGTCAATGCGGCGCCGGTGTCTTCCTGAATAGGGTTCCGTATCCAACTCAGGGGGCGAGCTGGAGGCGGGAAAAAATGAAGAGGGAAATGGGTCGGTCGGGAATCAGGGCCGCCTTGCTCGCGATGATCGCCGTGGGCGCCTGCGCCATCGCCGCAACGCCGGCGAGCGCTGACACCACGATCGGCGTCGACGTCAATCAGGCCCACAGCTACACCGGCGCGTGCGACGGCGGCGGCAATCCGGCCAACCGGCCGTGCACGGTCGCCAACCTGATCACGACTCCCGCCCGGACCATGCAGTCCCCCTGCGACGGGACCGTCACCCGCTTCCGGTTGAACGGCATCCCCACCGCCAATACCTACCGGATACGGGCAATCACCAACAACGGGAACGGGACCTACACGCCGACCGCGACGAGCGCGCCGCCCGTGACGATCCAGACCCCGGGCGTCAACGAGTACGCGGCGAGCATGCCGATCAAGCAGGGCCAGTACGTAGGCATCGACTTCATGAACGACACCGTCGGCGGCCTCTATGGCTATAGCGGTGCCGGGTTCTTCGAGGCAGTCTTCTACGCCTTCCCAGCCGACGGCGGCCTCGCGACGGACACGCCCCCGGCCGACAACGACATCTACCTCTACAACGCGGACGTCGCCTGCGGCGGCGGCCAGGGCGGCCCGAGCGCGGTGAAGTGCAGGAAGAAAAAGAAGAAGCATCGCGACGCCTCGGCCGCAAAGAAGAAGAAGGGCTGCAAGAAGAAAAAGAAGAAGTAGCGGCTCCGGTCCATCACCCAAAGGCCATAACCTAGGTCGGGTGAGCGACCTCCCCGACGACTTCCAGACCGCCCATCTCGCCGAGGTCGATCCGGACATCGCAGCGGGTCCTCGACCGCGAGCTGGCCCGCCAGCAGGGCACGCTCGAGATGATCGCCTCCGAGAACTTCGTCCCGCAGGCGGTGCTCGAGGCCGCCGGCTCGGTGCTGACCAACAAGTACGCGGAGGGCTATCCCGGCAAGCGCTACTACGGCGGCTGCGAGGAGGTCGACGTCGCCGAGCAGCTCGCCATCGACCGGGCCAAGGACCTGTTCGGCGCCGAGCACGCCAACGTCCAGCCGCACTCCGGCGCCCAGGCCAACAACGCCGCCTACATGGCGATGCTCGACCCGGGCGACACGATCATGGGGATGGCTCTCGACCATGGCGGCCACCTCACCCACGGGATGAAGCTGAACGTCTCGGGCAAGCTCTACAAGGTCGTCGCCTACCACGTCCGCCGCGAGGACCAGCTCTGCGACATGGACGAGGTGGCGCGGCTCGCCGAGGAGCACAAGCCGAAGGTGATCGTCGCCGGCTGGTCGGCCTATCCGCGGCAGCTCGACTTCGCCGCCTTCCGGGAGATCGCCGACTCCGTGGGCGCAAGGCTGATGGTGGACATGGCGCACTTCGCGGGGCTGGTCGCGGCGGGCGAGCACCCGAACCCGGTCGAGCACGCCGACGTCGTCACCACCACGATCCACAAGACTCTCTGCGGGCCGCGCAGCGGGATGATCCTCTGCAAGGAGGAGCTGGCCGCGGACATCAACCGCGCCGTCTTCCCCGGCCAGCAGGGCGGCCCGCTGATGCACATCATCGCCGCCAAGGCGGTGGCCCTGAAGATCGCCGCCACCCCGGAGTTCGCCGCCCGCCAGCGCCAGACGATCGCCAATGCGCGTGCCTTCGGCGAGGAGCTGATCGCCGGCGGGGTGGACGTGCTCACCGGAGGGACCGACGTCCATCTGGTCCTCGTCGACCTGACTCCCACCGGTGTCTTCGGCAAGGAGGCCGAGCGTCGCCTGGAGGAGGTCGGGATCACGGTCAACCGCAACGCGATCCCGTTCGACGAGCGGCCCCCGCTCGATCCATCGGGCCTGCGGATCGGCACGCCGGCGCTCACCACCCGCGGCCTCGTCGAGGACGACCTGCGGGAGATCGCGAAGATCGTCGTCGGCGCTCTCGGCCCGGACTTCGACTCCGAGAAGGACGCGCTGCTCGAGCGCTCTCGCGCGCTGATGGAGCGCTACCCCCTCTACCCGCAGCTCTCAGCAGCCACCGTCTAGAGCTTCTTGAAGATCTGGGCCGACATGAGCGGGCCGGCCCACGTCCTCGTGCTCCGGCCGATCATCGAGCGCCTGCGCGCGCAGGGCCACGAGGTGCTGATCACGGCGCGGGTGTACACGCAGACCCTCGAGCTGCTCGATCTCCACGGGATGGAGTACACGCTGATCGGCAAGCACGGCGGGGCGTCGCGCGTCCGCAAGCTGATGCGGCTGATCCAGCGGACGAGTGGAATGCGGCGCTTCGGCAGTGGAGCCGGGTTCGACCTCTCGATCGCGCACGGGTCGAACGACATCGCGATCGCCTCGCGCATGCTCGGCATCCCGGAGGCGAATATGCACGACTACGAGTTCGCGGTCGCCCAGCATCACGTGGGCTGCCGGCTGGCGAAGCGAGTGATCTTCCCGGACTCGGTCCCGCCCGAGCGGCTGAAGCGATTCGGCGTCACGCCGGAGAAGCTCTTCCAATACCCGGGAATCAAGGAGGAGTACTACCTCTACGACTTCGAGCCGGACCCGGGCGCCCTCGAGAAGCTGGGTGTGGACACCGAGCGGGTCGTGGTGATTGTTCGCCCTCCTCCCGACGTCTCGCTCTATCACCGCCGCTCGAACCCGCTCTTCCCGCAGGTCCTGGCGCGGGTAGGCTCTGATCCGGGTGTCCATGCGGTCGTGCTGCCGCGCACCGAGGAGCAGCGGACCTACGTCAAGGAGCTTGCCCTGCCGTCCCTGATCGTTCCCGATCACGCCGTGGAGGCACAGAGCCTGGTCGCCCTCGCGGACCTGGTCGTCTCGGCCGGGGGGACCATGAACCGCGAGGCGGTCGCGCTCGGGACTCCCGTCTACACGACCTACGGAGGACGGCTGGGCGGCGTCGACGAGGCGCTGATCCGCTCCAACCGGCTGCGCCCGCTGACGGACCCGCGGGCGCTCGAGCTGGTCAAGAAGACCGGCCAGGGCGAGCGCGTCCGGCGCGACCCGCAGCTGCTCGTGGACCTGATGCTCGGAGCGGCGGAGCCGGATGGCGACCCAGACTGAGCAGCCCAGCACGGTCGCCGAGCAGGTCTCGGTCATGGCCTCCGAGGTCTACGCACCGCGGCGAGTCGACATCGTCCTGCGCGGGCTCGACCTGCTGATCGCGGGCTCGGCGCTGGTCCTGCTCTCGCCGCTGCTCGGCCTGCTCGCCCTGGCGACGCTGATCACCTCCGGGCGGCCCGTCCTCTACCGCGGCGAGCGCGTGGGCAGGGCCGGTCACGTCTTCACGATGTACAAGCTCCGCACGCTGAGGCCGGGGGCCGAGGCGCGATTGGGCAACACCTACGGCGAGGAGCTCAGCCAGCGGACCGAGGAGGAGGTGACCATGGTCGGCAAGGCCGCCCGCCTCACCCACATCGACGAGGTGCCGCAGCTCTTCAACGTGATCCGCGGCGACATGAGCATGGTCGGTCCGCGCCCCATCCGGCCGGCCTTCTTCAACCGCATCTGCGAGGAGATCCCGACCTACTGGCAGCGGCTCGTGGTCCGGCCCGGGGTGACCGGATTCGCGCAGACCCGGATCACGCGCGAGGACTCCTGGGAGGACAAGCTGATCCACGACCTCGAGTACATCGCTGACCGCTCGATCCGGCTCTACCTGCGGGTGCTCGGCGCGACGATGGCCCGGATCGTCCGCCTCACGCTCAGCGGCAGGAACCGCTGAGACAGAACGTTGACGGGGTGTCTCATTGAGGTATAGGCTCGCTGCACGCATGGAGGAGAGGAGCGGGACGCTGCGCAGGATCCTGCGGTGCGTCGGGCTCGTGCTTGGCGTTCGGCTGCCCTCGCGGCGCCGGCCGCCCTCGCGAAGAAGCCGAAGAAGGTCAGGGACACGACCACGTGGCTCTGCAAGCCGGGCATCCCGGACAACCCGTGCGAGCCGGGCTTCGACACGACGCTGGTCTCGCCGAGCGGCCAGATCCTCGGCACCACCACGCCAAGCCCGACCCTAACCGGAAGAAGTTCGACTGCTTCTACGTCTACCCGACGGTCAGCGACGACAAGGGCGTCAACTCCGATCTCTCGATCGATCCCGAGGAGCGTTCGATCGCCCTCTATCAGGCCGCCCGCTACGGCCTCCACTGCCGCGTGTTCGCGCCGATGTACCGGCAGGTCACGCTCCAGGCGCTGCTCAGCGGCGGCTCGATCCCGCCCGACGCCGCACAGATCGCCTACGACGACGTCCTCGCCGCCTGGAAGACCTACCTCCGCAAGTACAACCACGGCCGCGGCGTGGTCCTGATCGGGCACTCGCAGGGCAGCTTCGTGCTGCGAGAGCTGATCCACCAGGTAATCGATCCGAAGAAGAAGGTCCGCAAGCTGCTCGTCTCGGCTGTCCTGCTCGGCGGCAACGTGACGGTGGCGTCGGGACGGCAACGTCGGCGGCGACTTCAAGAACATCCCCGGGTGCACGAAGCCGACGCAGTTCGGCTGCGTCATCGCCTTCTCGACCTTCGACGCCCCGGTGCCGACAGACTCGCACTTCGGCCGTCCGTCGAGCCTCGCGAGCGCCCGGTCTGCCGACGACCGGAGACGTCCTCTGCACGAACCCCGCGGCGCTCGCGCGGCGGCTCCGCGCTGCTCACCATCGGTCTTCCCGATCGCAGCCGTTCGCGCCCGGCACGACGATCGGGATCGCCACCCGGGCCGGTCGGACAGAGCACACGCCGCCGGCGCGACGCACGCCCTGGTTCCAGCTTCAGGGCTACACCGGCGCCTGCGACTCCTCCAACAACGCCCATGTCCTGCAGATCAGCCCCAGTCGGCGGCGCGCCCACCCTGCACGCGATTCCCGATGCGACCTGGGGCCTTCACCTCGTCGACGCCAATATCGCGCTCGGCAACCTCACCGCCGACGTCTCCAAGTCGAGGCGAAGGCCTGGGCGAAGAAGAACACGACGCCGAAGAAGAAGCGCTAGCCGGGCCCGCTTCCGCCCTCCCGCGAGTGATCCCCGCCGCTCTCTAGTCTTCCCCGCATGTGCGGGATATGCGGTCTCGTCAGCCTCGACGGGGCCACGGCCCCGGATCCCGCGGCTCTCGCCGCGATGAACGACACCCTGGTCCACCGCGGCCCCGATTCGGACGGGAGCATGATCGACGGCCCCTGCGGGCTGGCCATGCGGCGGCTCTCGATCATCGACCTCGCCGGCGGCGACCAGCCGATCGCCAACGAGGACGGGCGGATCCAGGTGATCCAGAACGGCGAGATCTACAACTACCGCGAGCTGATGGACCAGCTGCGCGGCGCCGGCCACACCTTCTCGACCCACAGCGACACCGAGGTGCTGGTCCACCTCTATGAAGAGCGAGGCCCGTCGTTCGTCGAGGCTCTTCGCGGGATGTTCGCGATCGCCATCTGGGACGCACGCGCACGGCCGGCTCGTGCTCGCCCGGGACCGGTTCGGGATCAAGCCCCTCTACTACCGGGTCGCCGACGGGACGGTCTCCTTCGCGTCCGAGCTCAAGGCGCTGCTCCGCCAGCCCGGGTTCTCGCGCGAGATCGACCCGGAGGCGCTCGAGTCGTTCCTGGCCTTCAACTCGATCCCCTCGCCGCTGACGATCTTCAACCAGGCGCGGAAGCTGCCGCCGGGCCACCTCCTGGTGGCGGAGCGGGGGGAGGTGACGGATCGAGCGCTACGCGCGGCCGTCACCCGTGCCCGAGGCCGAGGTGCGCACCGAGAGCGACGACGTGCTGGCCGAGGAGCTCCGCGAGCGGCTCCGGGACTCGGTCCGCGCGCACCTGGTCTCCGACGTGCCCGTCGGTGTCCTGCTCTCCGGCGGCGTCGACTCCGCCGCGCTCACGGCGATGGCGGCTCAGGAGAGCGGCTATCGGGTGAGCACGTTCTCGATCGGGTTCGAGGAGAGCTCGTTCGACGAGCTCGGCCAGGCGCGCCTGGTGGCCGAGCGCTACGGGACCGACCACCACGAGCTGGTGCTGCGGCCGGACGCCGTCGAGCTGCTGCCGAAGCTGGTCGAGGCCTTCGACGAGCCCTTCGGCGACTCCTCGGCGCTCCCCACATACCTCGTCTCGCAGCTCGCCGCGGACACGGTCAAGGTGGTGCTCTCCGGGGAGGGCGGGGACGAGCTCTTCGGCGGCTACTACACCTACGTGGCCGATCGGCTCGCGCCGCGGGTGGGCAGGGCGGCTCCGTTCCTCCGGCCCCTCGTCGAGCTGCTGCCGAGCTCCTCGGGGAAGGTGAGCTTCGACTACAAGGCCAAGCGCTTCATGCGCGGCGCCCACCTGCCGCCGGTCGAGCGCCATCACGCCTGGAAGGAGATCTTCTCGCCGGAGTCCCAGGAGGAGCTGCTCAGCGAGCCGCGCATCTCTGACCCGCTCGATGTCTATCGCGCCCGCTACGCGGAGACCGAGGGCTCCCAGGAGCTCGCCCGGTTCCAGGACCTCGACCTCGGCATCTACCTCGTCGACGACCTGCTGGTGAAGACCGACCGTGCCAGCATGGCCCACTCCCTCGAGGCGAGGGTTCCGTTCCTCGACCCGGTGGTGGCCGAGCTCGCGCTGGCCCTCGAGACCAAGCAGAAGGTCCGCGGCTTCTCCAAGAAACGGCTGCTGCGGCGGGCGGTCGAGCCGCTGCTGCCGAGGGAGATCATCCGCGGCCGCAAGCAGGGCTTCTCGATCCCCGTGGCGGCCTGGCTCCGCGGCGACCTCGAGCCGTTCGCGCGCGATGTCCTCTCGCCCGAGACGATCGAGCGACAGGGCTACCTGAACCCGGCCGCGGTGACGCGCTGTGCTCGACGAGCACACCTCCGGCAAGGAGGACCTGAGCCGCCAGATCTGGGGACTGCTCAACTTCACCCTCTGGTACGACCGCTACGCCCGCGAGCCGGCGGGCGCCGGTGCCGGCGGGGCGGCGGTGTAGATGCCCGACACGATCGACGCCCTCTTCGCCTTCGTCTTCGCCGGGGCCGCCGTCTGGACATTGGTGCCGGCGACCGAGTCCCTCGCGCGGCGGATCGGGGACCGCGCGATCGACTTCCCGAACGAGCGCAGCCTGCACGAGTTGCCGACCCCGAAGCTGGGAGGGCTCGCGGTCCTGGTGGCGGTCCTGATCGGCGGATCGATCTTCCTGCCGTGGGACCACGAGACGCGCTCGATCCTCGCCGGGGCGATCGTGATCACCGCCGTCGGGGTGATCGACGACCTGGTGGACCTGCCGGCCGGGCTGAAGCTCCTCGGCCAGACGGCGGCCGCGATCATCCCGGTCGCCTCGGGGGTGACGGTGGACACCTTCACGCTGCCCTTCCTCGGCCGAGTCGATCCGGCCTCCGTCCAGCTCTTCGACCCGCCCGGCATCGGCCCGATCGACCTCGGGCAGGTGCTGACCGTGATCGGCATCGTGGCCGTGGCGAACGTGATCAACCTGATCGACGGTGTGGACGGTCTGGCGGCCGGCGTCTGCCTGATCTCGGCCGCCGCCCTCGCGGTGATCGCGCTCTCGCTCGACCGCAACGCGGCCGGTGTGCTCGCGGCGGTCACGGCCGGCGCCTCCCTCGGCTTCCTGCGCCACGGCTTCCCGCCGGCGTCCAGCTTCATGGGGGATACGGGCTCGAACCTGCTCGGCTACCTGATGGCGGTGGTCACCGTCCAGGGAGCGCTGAAAACGAATGCCGTGGTGGCCCTCTTCTTCCCGCTTGCGATCCTCGCCGTGCCGATCCTCGACACGAGCTTCGTGGTCGCGAAGCGCGTCAAGTACGGGCGCGCGTTCTACCGAGCCGACATGGAGCACTTTCACCACCGGATGGCGCGGATCGGCTTCTCGCCCAGGCGGACGATCGCCTATCTCTACGGCTGGACCCTGATCCTCGCGGGTGGTCGCCCTGGCCCTGCGCTTCGTGCCCTACACCGATAACCACGGCCACTTCAGGCTCGGCTGGACCATCTTCATGGCGGCCTGCCTGATCGGCGCGCTGGTTGGCCAGCATCTACGTGATCCAGGTGCTCGAGATCCTGAAGATGAAGGGGTTCAGGCGGAGGCAGGTGGCGACGGCGAGACCCGCGGCGGAGAGCGAGGTGGAGGAGGGCGTCCTGCACGAGCTCGACACGGGCACCTTCGCCGCCGTGGACCCGGCCACGGGGGAGATGACGGCGATCGACCCCGACACCGGCGAGATCGAACCGGTCACGCCTCAGGGCTAGCTCACGCCTGGCCCACGGCCTGCGCGACCTGCTCGCGTCCCCGGTAGAGGCGGCTCATGATGGTGCCCTGCCGGACCCCGAGTGCCCGCGCGGCCTCCGCGTAGCTCAGGCCCGCCACGTCGACGGCGGCGACCGCCTCGCGGTAGGGCTGGGGCAGCTCGGCAAGCGCATCGAGGACGGCGCCGGCCTCCAGCGAGGACTCGGGGTCGCCGGCGGAGGTCCGCGACGGCAACTCGTCCGCAGCCCCCTCGCCCGAGTCCGTGGCATCCCTCCGAACGCGCTCGTTCCGCAGGTGGCTGTACCAGGTGTTCCGCAGGGCCTTGATCAGATAGCCGAGGTCGTCGTCGCGGCGCAGGAAGCGGGGGCGGGCGAGGACCTTGACGTAGGTCTCCTGGACGAGGTCCTCGGCGACCTGGCGGGATCCGCACAGCGCGCATGCCGCTCGAAAGAGCCTGTCGATGTGGTCGCCGGCGGTCTCGGGATCAAGCCGGCGTCGCTCCCCCTGGACGAGCATCGCGTTCAGAACGGCACCGCCCCGTCGCCCTTCCAGGTCGCGAGCTCGAGCAGCTTCCGGTGGCCGACGTCCGTGCTGGAGAGCACGCAGGTCCGGCCGTCCCGCCACCACGTGACGACCCGGCGTCCGCCCTCGGCGAGCGAGTGCAGGTGGACCCCGTTCCTCGTCGCCGGAAGCGGAGCCCTCCGGCGCCGGTATCCCGTCGCCGGAGACGATCGTGTAGGCCACTCGCCTGCCGCGCGTGCTCGTAGAAGACCGTCCGGGCGCTGCGGTTGCCGAGGTCATCCGACCGGGCGCCCGCCTGCCGCCAGCCGAACTCCTCCCTGCCAGTTGGGGAAGGGCACGCCCTCGACGTCGGAGGCGAGCAGCTTGGTGTTGGAGGAGTCGACGGCCACCGATCCCGTGGCGGGCCGCTCGGAGAGCCGCGCGGCCTCCACGACGGTCGGACTGCCGCCACCGCCGGGCATCAGGAGCACGACGGCGAGGGCCGCCGCGGCAAATGCGCCTCCCACGGCTGCGGGGATCGCGAGCCGGCGCCGCCTCGCCGGGCGCGCGGATCGCTCGCTCGCCGCGTCGATGCGCTGCCGCAGGGCGGGGCTTGCCTTCAGATCCAGCCCGCGCAGGGCGTGCACGGCGGCTCGCTGTGCAGTCGAGTGCCCTGCGGAGGGTGGGGGATGCGGCGACCGCGGCCTCCAGCTCCGCGCGGTCCCATCCCTCGAGCGATCCGTCGGCGAGCTGCGCGAGCTGGCGGAGCGTCCGCTCGTCGGGCTCTGAATGTCCGTTTTCGGGGCTCATGCGTCTCTATCTACGACGCGGGACCCGCCGAGATATTCCCGAACCGGCCCCAGGAATAAATACGGGCCGACCCCGTCCTTGGGTTTGCAACCAACCCAAAGGAGTTCGACATGCAGCAGATCAAGAAGCGTTCCCTCCAGGCCGACCCCGGCGCTCGTCGTGGCGTTCGTCGCCCTGTTCGCGGCGATGGGCGGCTTCGGCTATGCCGCGGTGAAGCTGAAGCCGGCCAGCGTCAAGACGAAGAACATCAAGGCCAGCGCGGTGACCACCGACAAGATCGCCGACGGCGCGGTGACGACTCCGAAGCTGGCGCCGGACGCAGTCGCGCCCAACGCCGTGAATGCGATGAACGCGGCCGAACGCGGCGAAGCTCGGCGGCGCCGCCCCCGGCGAGTGCCAGACGGGCTGGCTGAGTGCCTCGGCCACGATCGACACGGCGCCGGTGAACGGGACCATGGACCAGCCGCTGGCGGTTCCCGGTTTCGATTGCGCCAGCAAGGCGAACGATGCGGTAACGATCCAGCGCGAAGCGGTCGGCCAGTACACCGTCACCTTCGCCGGCAGCGATGCCCGCGTCGCGACCGTGTCGAGCGCCGGTGCCAACGCGGTCACCGCCGCGACGATGCTGGAGCCCGGCATCCTTCCTCGTGAAGGTCTGGAACAACGGCGACGCCGCGTTCGTCGACGGCAAGTCGTTCTCGCTGAACGCCTTCTAGGCGCAGCGAGACGTCTCGCGGAGGGGCGGCGCCGGATGCGCCGCCCCTCCGTTCCTGGGCGCTCTCAGGGCGCAGGCGCTAGCATTCGCCGCCCCTTCGGGCCGGATCCGGAGGGGGTGCGGCGGTGGGGTTTGGTTCCGTCGCCGGTTTTTTTGGTGGGGGGTCAGAACTTCATGCTCTCGTTCGACTTTCAAAGATCAGATGAATCGCCGTGTCGACGCTCGCGCTAGACGGACCTAGCGCCGTCGGGACATCCCGCATGGCCAGGGCAATTCGCTACCTCGACCTCGTCCTCCTGGCGGTCGCCCTGCCGGTGTTCATCGCGACAGGCCTGTCGATGACCGCGTACGCGGTGATCGCCGGGGTCTGGCTGCTTCTCTACGGGATCGAGATCGGTGCCGACCGGGCGATCGCCGGCGCCACCAAGCGCCGCGACCGCAACGCGGTGATGGGCTGGATCGGGGCCACCGGCCTCGTCAGTGCATGGGTCGTCGCGCTCGCGGTGCTTCTCGTCGGGGTGATCGACTCCAGGCACGCCGGGCTGCAGGCCGCAGTGCTCGCCCTGGTCCTCTTCACGGTGCACCTCGGAACGCGGGTCGTGCTCAGGCTGATCTCCGAGTCCGCGCGGGCGGAGGGCGACTGATGGCCTGGCTGAATCGGCTCTCCTCCAAGCAGAAGGTCCTGCTCGGTCTGGCGATCTATTTCGGCATCACGATCCTGCTGCTGCTGGTCGCAGGCAGCCAGGGCAAGAACGACGAGTTCAAGCCCCAGGACGAGTTCAAGCTCCACGACTGGATCCCGATCCACATCGCCGGCATCAACTTCTCGATCAACCGAGCGGTCCTCTACCTGCTGCTCGCCAGCTTCCTGACGATCTTCGTGATGGTCTATATCGCCCGCCGCATGCAGATGAAGCCCAACCGCGTCCAGACCGCGGTCGAGGTCGCCTACGACCTGACGAAGAACAACATCACCGGCGGCAACCTCTCGGGCTCCTACGCGATCAAGTGGTTCCCGTTCGTTGCGACCCTGTTCTTCTTCATCGCCTTCTCCAACATCATCGGCTACCTGCCGCTGCCCACCAACAGCGCGGAGACGATCGACATCTTCGGCCTCGCGATCCCCTCGTTCGCGATTTATGCCGCGACCGCGAACATCTCGTTCTCGCTCGCACTCACGCTGGTCGTCTGGATCAGCTACCACGTCGAGGGGATCAGGGCCAAGGGGCTCTTCAAGTACTTCGCCAGCTTCCTTCCGGCCGGCCTCGAGGACATGAACCCCGTCGCCAAGGCCCTGATCTTCGGAATCGAGGTGCTCTCCCATTTCATGCGGCTCGTCTCGCTCTCAGTACGACTGTTCGCGAACATCCTGGCGGGGCACCTGTTGCTGCTGTTCATGGGGGGCGGACTGGCGGTCCTGCTTGGGCTGGCGGCGCTCGGCGCCCTCACGTTCCCCCTCGCCTTCGTCTTCTTCATCTTGGAGGTGGGGCTGATCGCAACGCTTCAGGCGTTCATCTTCGCCACCCTCACTTCCATCTACATCGGCGGCGCAGTCGCCGAGACGCATTAGAAAGGAGCAGTTGTGATTGACCCACTGACCATCGCCGCGACGACTGACGTCGGCACCGGCATCACGGACGCCGGCAAGGCGATCGCCCTCGGCGTCGGCGCCGGGCTCGGCTCGATCGGAGCCGGCATCGGCATCGGCTTCATCTTCGGCAAGGAGATCGAGTCGGTCGCGCGCCAGCCCGAGATGAAGGACGACCTCCAGTCGATTCGCTGGCTGGGCTTCGCTCTCACCGAGGCCGTCGCGTTCTACACGTTCATCTTCGGCCTGATCGCATTCTTCCTCTAGGCCGTTGGAACCCGCAACCCACATAGTCGCCTCGGGCGGCAGCTTCCTCGTCTCGCCGAACCTCGGCCTGATGATCTGGACGCTGCTCGTCTTCGGATTCACGATGTACGTGCTCAGCAAGGTCGCATTCCCGCGCATCCAGGAGGCGCTCGACAAGCGCGCCAACGCGATCCGGGACTCGATCGAGCAAGCGGAGAAGACCCGCGAGGAGGCCGACGGCATCCTGCAGGAGTACCGCGCGCGCCTGCGCGAGGCCCGCGAGCAGGCGGACGAGATCGTCGCTCGCGCCCGCAAGTCGGCCGATTCCTCCAAGGCGCAGGCCGTCGAGGAGGGCCGCGAGAAGCGTGAGGAGCTCCTCGCCGCGGCTCGCCGGGACATCGACGCCGAGACGCGGCGCTCGCTGGAGCGCATCCGCAAGGAGGTCGCCGACCTCACCGTCCTGACGACGGAGAAGGTGACCCGCAAGTCGCTGACCGGCGACGACCAGCGGCGCCTGATCGATGAGGCGCTCGCCGAGGTCGACTTCTCCTCGCTGAGCGGCAACGGCGGAGCCACCGAGGAGGCCGCCAGCTAGATGGAGGAGATCGCCCGCGTATATGCGGACGCCCTGTTCGGGGTGGCCAAGGAGAAGGGGAAGCTCGACGCGATCCGCGAGCAGCTCGGCCAGTTCGCCGACGCGCTCGCGGACAACAAGGAGATGCAGCTCTTCTTCTTCAGCCCCTACTTCTCGTCCGCCGAGAAGGAGAACGGCCTCGCGAAGGCGCTCTCCGGCGCCGAGCCCGAGCTGGTCAACTTCCTCGACCTGCTGCTGGAGAAGCACCGGATGCCGGTGCTCTTCCGAATCCGCCGGCACTTCGACTCGCTCTGGGACAAGGAGAACAAGCGGCTCGGCGTCACGGTGACCAGCGCCGTCGAGCTCGACCCGGAGATCGCTCAGCGAATCGGCGCGGAGATCGAGGAGCAGACCGGAAACACGGTCGAGCTCGAGAGCAAGGTCGACCCCGACATCCTCGGCGGGCTGGTCGTGCAGGTGGGGAACATGGTCTTGGACACGAGCATCAGGAACAGGCTCGAGAAACTGAGAAAGAGCGTCGCCCAAGCGGCGTAGGACGCATGACGAACGGCCGCGAAAACCAAGCAGTCCTAGTACGCAGCCCGATCGGCGAAGCGAGCGCACTCAAGACGTGCGTGAGCGAGACGGTCGGGCGAGGACGACGGACTGCGCCGGTTTGCAGCGGCCGCGACTAAGGAGACTCTGACCTCAATGGAGATCAAGCCAGACGAAATCGCATCGATTCTGCGTGAGCGCATCGAGGGCCTGGACACCGACTCTGCCGACCTGTCCGAGGTCGGGACCGTCCTCGAGATCGGCGACGGCATCGCCCGCATCCACGGAGTCGACAACTGCATGTCGCTCGAGATGCTCGACCTGCCGCACGACGTGGTCGGGCTGGCGTTGAACCTCGAGGAGGACAACGTCGGCGCCGTGCTCTTCGGCGATTGGGACAAGGTCTCGGAGGGCGACACCGTGAAGCGCACCGGCCGCCTGCTGGAGATCCCGGTCGGCGAGCAGCTGCTCGGCCGCCTGGTCGACCCCCTCGGCCGCCCGCTCGACGACAAGGGCGAGATCAACACGACGGAGACCCGCCCCGCCGAGTTCAAGGCGCCGGGCGTCGTCCACCGCCAGCCGGTCGAGGAGCCGATGCAGACCGGCCTCAAGGCCGTGGACTCGATGATCCCGATCGGCCGCGGCCAGCGCGAGCTGATCATCGGCGATCGCCAGACCGGCAAGACGGCGATCGCGATCGACACGATCATCAACAACAAGGACTCCGACGTGATCTGCATCTACGTCGCGATCGGCCAGCGAATGGCGACCGTCGTCCAGGTGATGGAGACCCTGGAGGAGAACGGCGCGATGGAGAACACCATCATCGTCGCCGCTCCCGCCGACGAGGCCGCGCCGATCAAGTACATGGCCCCGTATGCGGGTTGCGCGATGGGCGAGCACTTCCTCTACCAGGGCAAGCACGCCCTCTGCGTCTACGACGATCTCTCCAAGCACGCGGCCGCCTACAGGCAGATGTCGCTGCTGCTCCGGCGCCCGCCGGGCCGTGAGGCCTATCCGGGCGACGTCTTCTACCTCCACTCGAGGCTGCTCGAGCGGGCGGTGAAGCTCTCGGACGAGCAGGGGGCCGGATCGCTGACCGCACTGCCGATCATCGAGACGCAGGCCGGTGACATCTCGGCCTACATCCCGACGAACGTCATCTCGATCACCGACGGCCAGATCTTCCTGGAGACCGACCTGTTCTACTCGGGCGTCCGCCCGGCGATCAACGTCGGCACCTCGGTCTCGCGGGTGGGGGGCAACGCGCAGACGAAGGCGATGAAGGCCGTCGCCGGTCAGCTGCGCCTGGACCTCTCGCAGTACCGCGAGCTCGAGGCCTTCGCGCAGTTCGGCTCCGAGCTCGATCCGGAGACCCAGAAGCAGCTCGCCCGAGGCGAGCGGATGGTCGAGGCGCTCAACCAGAAGGAGCGCCAGCCGATGCCCGTGGCCGAGCAGGTCGCGTCGATCTTCTCGGGCACGGAGGGGTATCTCGACCGCATCAAGACCGAGCGGGTCTCCGACTTCCTCGAGGACCTGATCGGCAGGCTGCATTCGGAGAACCAGGACCTGCTCGACCGGATCAACGAGACGGGCAAGCTTCCCGAAGAGGACGAGGCCGCCCTGGGCAAGGCGATCGAGCAGATGGTCGACGACTTCGGGCCGGACTTCGACAGGGACGGCACGCCGCTCGAGGAGGGCGAGTCCGACCGGGTCAAGGACGAGGGCCAGCGCGAGGAGCCGACCGAGGGCAAGGCCGACTCCGGTTCCTCCGAGGACGGCGATTCGGGAAAAGCTGACGAGCGCGAGGAGGCCGGCGCGACCGCCTAGGTGCGCGTCACTGATTCATGGCCACCCGCAAAGAAGTCAAGAACCGGATCTCCTCCGTGAAGAACGTGCAGAAGATCACGCGTGCCATGGAGATGGTGGCCGCCGCGCGCCTGCGGCGTGCCGAGCAGCGCATCGACGCGCTGCGCCCGTACGCGCGCGAGCTTCGGAAGATGACCCGCCAGGTCGCCGAGGCGGCCGGGCAGGAGGCGCGGAACCTGCCGGTGCTCCAGGAGCGCGACGAGGAGCACAACGTCGGCGTGCTCCTGATCACGGGCGACCGTGGCCTGGCCGGCTCGTTCAACTCTCAGATCATCCGATCCGGGGTGCAGCTCCAGGGGGAGCTCCGCGGCAAGGGCGTGCAGACCGTCTTCTCGGTGGTCGGCCGCCGCGGCGCCTCCAGCATGCGTTTCCGCGGTGAGGAGCTTCACGGCGAGTACGTCGGATTCACCGACCGCCCGGCGTTCGCGAACGCGCGGGAGATCGCCGACAAGCTGGTCGCCTCCTACGTGGACGAGGAGCTTGACCGGGTCGAGCTGATCTACAACAAGTACGTCTCGCCCCTCACCCAGTACGTCTGGCGGCAGACGCTGCTCCCGATCCAGCAGGCCGAGGTGCTCGGCGAGGGTGCGGGAGAAGAGGAGGACGAGACCGAGGAGGGCGATGACGAGCTGATCGGGGCGCACCGCAAGGCGCTCTGGGACTATGAGCCCGAGCCCGAGGAGCTGCTCGCCGAGCTGATCCCCGAATACGCGCAGCTCTCGGTCTACCGGGCGCTGCTCGAGTCCACAGCTTCAGAGCACGGCGCGCGCATGACCGCGATGCGGAACGCCGCCGAGAACGCGAAGGACGTCATCAGCGATCTCACCCTGGAGATGAACCGGGTGCGGCAGGCCGAGATCACCCAGGAGATCCTCGAGGTCGTCGCGGGCGCCGAGGGCGTGAGCTGAAAACTTAGAAGGAGCGAAGGAGACGAATGGCTGACAACGGAAGCACCAATGGAACGAACGTGGGAACCGTCGAGCAGGTGACGGGCGTCGTCATCGACGTCGTCTTCCCTGATCACATTCCCGAGATCTTCACCGCGCTGCGGATCGAGGTCCCGCCCGAGGAGAGCCGCACAGAGCTCAACCTGATCTGCGAGGTGCAGCAGCACATCGGGGATGACCGCGTCCGCGCGATCGCCATGGACGCCACCGACGGCCTCCGCCGTGGCGACAAGGTGATCGACACGGGCGGCCCGATCACGGTTCCGGTTGGCGAGAAGACGCTCGGCCGGATCTTCAACCTGCTCGGCGAGCCGATCGACGAAGGCGGCGACGTTCAGACCGAGGAGCGCTGGCCCATTCATCGTCCCGCCCCCGAGGTCGAGGACCTCGCCCCGTCGCAGGAGATGCTGGAGACGGGGATCAAGGTCGTGGACCTGCTGGCTCCCTACGCCAAGGGCGGCAAGGTCGGCCTGTTCGGCGGCGCCGGCGTCGGCAAGACCGTCCTGATCCAGGAGCTGATCCGCTCGATCGCCGAGGAGCACGAGGGCCTCTCGGCCTTCTGCGGCGTCGGCGAGCGCTCCCGTGAGGGCAACGACCTCTGGCTCGAGATGAAGGAGTCCGGCGTCATCGACAAGACGATGCTGGTCTTCGGCCAGATGAACGAGCCGCCGGGCGCGCGCCTGCGCGTCGCGCTCTCCGGGCTGACCATGGCGGAGTACTTCCGCCAGCAGGGTGGCCAGGACGTGCTGCTCTTCATCGACAACATCTTCCGGTTCGTCCAGGCGGGCTCCGAGGTCTCGGCGCTGCTCGGGCGGATGCCCTCCGCCGTCGGCTACCAGCCGACGCTGGAGACGGAGATGGGCGACCTCCAGGAGCGGATCACCTCGACCCGCGAGGGCTCGGTGACTTCGATTCAGGCGATCTACGTGCCGGCCGACGACCTCACGGATCCCGCGCCGGCCTCGGTGTTCGCCCACCTGAACGCCACCACGACGCTGACCCGCTCGCTGGTCGAGCAGGGGATCTACCCCGCGGTGGACCCGCTCGACTCGACCTCGACAATCCTCAAGCCGGAGATCCTCGGCGAGGAGCACTACGACACGGCGACCCGAGTCCAGGAGACGCTGCAGCGCTACAAGGAGCTCCAGGACATCATTGCGATCCTCGGGATCGACGAGCTCTCGGACGCGGACAAGCAGACGGTGTCGAGGGCGCGGAAGATCCAGCGCTTCCTTTCGCAGCCGTTCTTCGTCGCCTCTCAGTTCACCGGCCGAGACGGCGAGTACGTCCCGGTCGAGGAGACCGTCCGCAGCTTCAAGGAGATCGTGGACGGCGAGCACGACGACATCCCAGAGCGCGCGTTCTACATGCAGGGCACGATCGACCAGGTGCTCGACGCGTCGAAGAAGATGCGCGCGGAGGAGCCCGCGGACGCGGTCGAGTCCGAGGCCGCCGAGCAGGACGCAAAGGCCGATGAGGCCGAGGAGGCCGCCGCCTAGTGGCGGATCACACCGTCCACGCTCGCATCCTCACGCCCGAGGGCCAGGTTTTCGACGGCGAGGTGGAGCAGATCTCGACCCGCACGGCAGTGGGTGAGATCGGCATCCTTGCGAACCATGTCCCGGTGCTCGCGCGCCTCCGCCCGACGGAGCTTCGCCTGCACATGCCCGGCGGCGACGTCCAGCGCTGGGCGCAGGCTGAGGGCTGGCTGCAGGTCTTCGCGAACCGGGCCACCGTCCTGGTCGGCGAGGCAGTCCCGCCGGATCAGCTCGACCAGGCCGAGCTCCGCAGCCGGATCGAGGATGCGGACGCCCGGCTCCGGGAGTCCGAGGAGGACTCCGGGGCAAGGACCCAGGCGCAGAAGGACAAGGAGCGCGCCGAGGCGTTCCTCGAAGTCGCCGGCGCGGACTCCTAGCCGCCCTAGCATCCAGTCATGGATGAGCTTGCGCTCGCGCAGCGCCTGATCGCCTTCGACACCTCCAACGCCGAGGGACTCCGCCGTGCGGCGGAGTTCGTCGGCGGCTGGCTCGAGTCCAACGACATCAAGGCATCCCAGACCGAGTCACGGGGACTGCCCGTGACCACGGCCGAGGTCGGACCGGAGGGTGCACCGACGCTGGTGCTCCACGGCCATATGGACGTCGTCCCCGGCAACCGGGAGATGTTCGATCCCAGGATCGATGGCGACCAGCTGGTCGGCCGCGGCGCCTATGACATGAAGGGCGCGCTGGCCGTGATGCTGCTGGTCCTCCACGATCTGCGCGACCAGGAGGACGTCCGGCTGCGCCTCGGGATCGTCTCCGACGAGGAGTCCGAGGAGGAGGCCAACCGGGGGTCCGATGCGCTGGTCGCGAGCGGCTTCATCGGGGATTTCGCGATCACGGGCGAGCCGACGAATCTGCAGGTCGGGGTTCAGGCCAAGGGAGTCCAGGCCGTACGCCTCGAGGTGCAGGGCCGCTCGGCGCACGGCGCGACGCCCTGGCTCGGCGATAACGCTGTCGTTAAGGCTGTTGAGGTATTCAGAGCGATCGAATCGCTACCGTTTGCGCGCCACAGCTCCGCCCTGTTCGACCGGCCCTCCATCAATCTCGGTCGGATCATGGGCGGCGACGCCCTGAACAAAGTGCCCGACACCTGCGTCATAGACGTCGATATCCGCTTCCTGCCCGACCAGGATCCAGACGAGATCCTCGAGCAGGTCGCCGGCCTGCCCGACACCCGCGTCCTGGCCACCTTCCGGCGCCCGCCGGCGGTGGTCGAGGCCGACTCGCCGTTCGTGCAGGGTCTGTGCGAGGCGGCCTCGCCGCATCATCCCGAGCGCGTGATGAGCGTCGGCCGCGACGGGGCCTCTGACGCCGTCTCCTTCCTCGCCGCGGGTGTCCCGGCGGTCGAGTTCGGCCCGGTCGGCGACGGCCACCATGGCCCCAGCGAGTGGGTCTCGATCAGCTCGCTGCGCAGCTACCGCCAGGCGCTCGAGGGCTTCGTGAAGAGCTTCCCCGGGATGGCAGCGGCATGAGCCCGGAACAGAACGATGGCGGCAAGGGCAACGGAGACGAGCAGCCGCGCGCGGACGAGACGCAGGAGTTCGAGCTCGGCGACGACTTCATCGAGGACCCCGACGACCAGGAGGCCGACGGGGAGGAGGTCGATGACCAGGACGTCGACGAGGAGGAATACGACGACCAGGACCTCGAGGATGAGCGCTACGAGGACGACGAGGATGAGGACTACGACGGCGAGGAGGAGCTCGACGAGGAGGACGAGCTCGAACACGTCGTCTCCGCCGAGACCCAGGAGTGGGACGGCCTCGAGGCTGCCGAGACAGAGTCCGAAGCCGACCAGCCGACCTTTGTCGCATCCGCCGGCGAGCGAGTCAAGCAAGCGGGCTCCGCCGTCACCTCCGGCTTCGAGAAGGTCGGCGGCAAGCAGGTCACCTCGGGCTTCAAGGCGGTCCGCAGGCGCATGGGCTTCCCGGTCTGGCTCCGGTACCTGACCGCGTCCTTCGTGATCGTCGCCGCCGTCGCCGGAGCGACCTCGGCGAGCCTGATCCTCTACCTGTCGGACATCGCCAACGCGCTCAAGAATCACAGCGAGATCCAGGGGCTGGACCCGTTCCTCTCCCGGACCACGGGCTCCGGGCCCCAGACGATTCTGATCATCGGCTCCGACAAGCGGAACAACCAGATCAGCGGCCAGTTCGGCCTGTCCGACACGACCATGCTCCTGCGGCTCGATCCGGACCGCAACGCGATCGCTCTCCTCTCGCTTCCCCGTGACCTGAAGGTCGACATCCCGGGCGTGGGAACAGACAAGCTGAATGCGGCCTACTCGCTGGGCGGCCCGAAGCTGACCCTCCGGACCGTCAAGGACATCACCGGCCTGCAGGTCAACCACCTCGTGAACGTCGACTTCACCGGGTTCGCCCGAGCGGTCAACGCGATCGGCTGCGTCTACGTCGACGTCGACCGCCGCTACTACATCGCGCCGAACACGGGCACCTCCGAGATCAACCTCCAGCCGGGATATCAGGCCCTCTGCGGGTTCGACGCCCTGTCCTTCGCGCGCTACCGCCACACGGACAACGACATCGTCCGCGCCGCCCGGCAGCAGACCTTCCTGCGCGAGGCGCGGGCCAAGGTCCCGCCGTCCAAGTTGATCGAGGACCGCAAGAAACTGGTCAAGATCTTCACGACCTACACGTCGTCCGACATCGGATCCGCCGAGGAGATGCTCCAGGTGCTGAGGCTCTTCTTCGACCTCCGCGGCGCCCCGATCAAGGAGATCCACTTCAACGGCACCCTCGGTCCGTCGTACGTGACGGCGACGCCGGAGGAGATCCACACGGCGGTGAACCAGTTCCTCGGGGTGGAGGGGACACCCGGGCCCGCCGGCTCCAGCGCGAAGCCCAAGAAGGCCGTCACGCCCCAGCAGCCGCCGGATCACACCAAGTCCAAGCCGGCGAGCAAGAAGAAGTCCTCGGGCTCGCTTCCGAGCACCCTCACCCGGACCACCTACGGCAGGCAGCTCGCGCAGGCGATCAGGGCACGGAAGGAGAAGGTCCCGGTCTATTACCCGACCGTGCTCGAATCGGGCAGCGACTACGCGCAGAAGCCCCGCGTCTACAAGATCAACGGCAAGGGCGACGGGGCGCCACCGCACGACCAGCGCGCCGCCTACAAGTGGGTCTTCTCGCTGCCGACCCTCGGCGACTACTACGGCTTCCAGGGCACCCGCTGGAAGGATCCGCCGATCCTCAGCGCCACCCACGAAGACAGAACGATCGGCGACCGCGACTACAAGCTCTACTACGACGGCGATCGCCTGCGGATGGTCGCCTGGCAGACCGACAACGGTTCGTTCTGGGTGTCCAACTCCCTGATCGAAACGATCTCGAACGAGGACATGATCAAGATCGCGGTGGGCTTCCGCCAGCTCCCGGGAACCTGAGCGGGGGAGGGGTGAACGAGAGGGAGCCGATCGGGGTGGTCGGAGCCGGCTGGGTCGGGCTGGTCACCGCCGCCTGCTTCGCCGAGCTCGGCCACCGGGTGGTCGTCAAGGAGATCGTCGAGGGGAAGGTCGAGGCCCTGCGGCGCGGAGAGGTCCCGATCCACGAGCCGGGGCTCTCGGAGCTGATCTCGAAGAACGCGGAGCGCCTGACCTTCACCACAGACATGGGGGAGCTGCTCGCGGAGGCTCGCCTGATCTTCGTCTGCGTCCAGACGCCGCCGACGGTGTCGGGCGACGCCGATCTCTCCGCCGTGCAGCACGCCGTCGAGGAGATCGGCGAGCCGGACGGGAAGGCTCTCGTGATGAAGAGCACCGTCCCGGTCGGGACGGGCCGAACGATCCGCCGAGACGAGCCCGACCTCGCCTACGTCTCCTGTCCCGAGTTCCTCCGGGAGGGGACTGCGATCACGGACTTCATGGAGCCGGACCGGGTGCTGGTCGGGATCGAGCCCGGCGATGAGTGGGCCGGGGACGCGGTCGCCGCCCTCTATGAGCCCCTCGGTGTGCCCGTCGTGCGGACCGACGTCTCCAGCTCGGAGATGGTCAAGCTCGCCTCCAACGCCTTCCTCGCCACGAAGATCAGCTTCATCAACGAGATCGCCAACGTCTGCGAGGAGCTCGGCGCGGACGTGGCGGACGTGGCCACGGGGATGGGGCTCGATGACAGGATCGGCTCTCGCTTCCTGCAGGCGGGGATCGGCTACGGAGGGTCGTGCTTCACGAAGGACGTCTCCGCGCTGAAGATGCTGGCGGCCAACTCGGGCTACCACTTCCAGCTCCTCAATTCGGTGATCGAGGTGAACGAGCTGCAGAAGCGCCGCGTGATGGCCAAGCTCACGAAGCACCTCGAAACCCTGGTGGACAAGCGGGTCGCGCTGCTCGGCCTCGCCTTCAAGCCAGACACCGACGATATGCGCGGGGCTTCGAGCCTGGTGCTGGCGGCGCGCCTCCAGGGCGAGTCCGCCGCCGTGGTCGCCTTCGACCCGATCGCAGAGCAGGTGGCCGCGCCGCTGATGCCCGGCGTCGAGATGGCCGGCTCTGCGATGGAGGCTCTTAACGGCGCCGATGCCGCCGTGCTCGTCACCGAATGGCCGGAGTTCGCTGAGCTCGATTGGAGCGACGTCGCCAGGCGGATGAACACGCCCCTCCTCGTCGACGGCCGGAACTTCCTCGATCCCGACAAGGTGCGCGCGGCGGGGATCGCCTACGAGGCGATCGGCCGCCCCAGCGCCCCTGATCGCTCCGCGGTGGGCTGACGTGCAGGCCCTGGTCCTGGCCGGCGGCGAGGGCACTCGCCTGCGACCGCTCACCTATACGGTCGCGAAGCCGGTCCTGCCGCTGGTCGGACGCCCGCACATCGCTTACGTGATCGACTGGCTCGCCCGCCACGGCGTCGACGACGTGATCGTCTCCTGCGGCCACCTCGCCCGTGGCATGCGCAGCGCCCTCGAGGATCTCGAGATGGGTGTGAAGCTCCGCTTCGCTGAGGAGCCGGAAGCGAGGGGCACGGCGGGGGCGATTCGCTTCGCGGAGGAATTGCTCGCCGACCGCTTCTTCGTCCTCAACGGCGACGTTCTCTGCGACCTCGACCTGACGGCGCAGGTCGAGCAGCACGAGCGCACCGGCGCCAGTGCGACCATCGCGCTCTATCCCGTCGAGGACCCGACCGGCTACGGCCTGGTCCATCGCCGCGACGACGGAGAGATCACCGAGTTCCTCGAGAAGCCCGAGCCCGATCAGATCGACACGGACGAGATCAACGCGGGGGCCTACCTGCTGGAGCGCACGGTCCTCGACGAGATCCCGCCCGACCGAAAGGTCTCGATCGAGCGGGAGGTCTTTCCTAGGCTGATCGGCCGCGGGCTCTACGGGATCCGGCAGGAGGGCTACTGGATCGACATTGGGACGCCCGACCGCTTCCTGGAGGCCAACTGGGACATCCTCGAGGGGCGTGTCGAGACCGTCCACGGTGCCTTCGAGGAGCCGAGGATGGTGGGGGAGGGCTGCCAGGTGGCGGAGGGCGCCGAGCTGCGAACGCCCTGCGTGGTGGGCGCTGGCTCCCGCATCGGTGACGGCGCCGTGATCGAGCGCTCGGTGCTGCTCGATCGCTGTGTGGTCGAGGACGGGGCCGCGGTCACCGACAGCATTCTCAGCGCGGGCGTGACCGTGGCGGCCGGAGCGGAGCTCGAGGGCGCCGTGATCGGCGAGGATCAGGTGGTGGAGGCGGCGGTCAGGTGAACGTGATCGGGGGGGACATGCTGGACGCCGCGCGCGCGATGCCCGACCACCTCCGCGATGCCCTCTGGCGGATCGAGTCGGCCCGGGCCGCGACGATGGAGGCGCCGGCGGCATTCGTCTGCGGCATGGGCGGTTCCGCGATCGGCGGCGACCTGGCGATCGCGGCCCTGTCCGATCAGCTCACCAAGCCGATGGTCGTGGCCCGCGGCTACGAGCTTCCCGCCTGGGCCCCGGCCGGATCAGCCGTTCTCTGCTCGAGCTACTCGGGCACCACCGAAGAGACGCTCGCCTGCTACGCGGCGGCCGAGGCGCTCGGCGCGCAGCGGCTCGTCGCCACGACCGGGGGCGAGCTCGCCGAAGCCGCCCGCGCCGACGACGTCCCCGTCATCGGCCTGCCCTCGGGCCTCCAGCCCCGGGCGGCCGTCGGCTACATGTTCTGCGTCGCCGCCGAACTGGCGGCGCTGGCACTAGCGGGACCGCGAATCCACACCGAGATCGACGCCGCCGCCTCCCACCTGGGAGAGGCCTTCGATGCGGCGCACTCTCGGGCGACGGAACTTGCCGAGCAGATCGGCTCTGCGACGCCCGTCATCCACGGCAGCGACCTGACTGCGCCCGTGGCCTATCGCTGGAAGTGCCAGATCAACGAGGACGCGAAGATCCCGGCCTACTCGGCGATCCTGCCCGAGGCCGACCACAATGAGCTCGAGGGCTGGTCGGGGGCGGACGGACGCTTCGCCGCGATCTTCCTGATGGACAGCGATCAGCATCCCCGCGAGCGCAGGCGCATCGAGCTCACCGCGAGGACGATCGAGCCCTACGCCTCGACGGTGATCAGCCTCGAGACCGAGGGCGAGACGCGCACCGAGCGGCTGCTGCACTCGGTGATGCTCGGCGACCTGATTGCGATCGAGCTCGCTGACGCTCGCGGGGTCGACTCCCTCGCGGTCGACGTGCTCGAGGGTTTCAAGAAGGAGATGGGCCGACCCGAGGGCTAGTCCTCGCTCGGTGGCCGGCGCTGGGCCTTGCGCTGTGACCGCTTGCGTTTCTGCTCGAGCCGGCGCTCCTTTGCGGCTCGCGAGGGCTTGGTCGGGCGACGCGGCTTCGGCCGGCGCAGCCCGGCCTCCAGCTTCTCGCGTAGCCGCTCGAGCGCGAGCTCTCGGTTGCGCGCCTGGCTGCGGGCGTCCTGAGCGACGGCGGTGACACGTTCGCCGAGCTTGCGCTTGAGCTGTGCCCGCTGCCTCGCACTGAGCGCCTCTGAGGCGTCGACCTCGAAGACGGCCTCGATCCGCGACGAGGTCACATTCGCGTGCTGGCCTCCCGGACCCGAGGACCGGCTGGCCCGCAGCTGAATCTCGTCGAGCGGGATCACCGTATTCTCTGCGACCCGGATGCCCTGATCGTCCATTTCCTCACGGTAGGGGGTGGCCCCGCTACCTTGGCATCCTCAACTTCCGACCAGGAGAGAACCACGCGATGAGCACCACCACCAGCGCACCGACCACGACCGGCCTCGATTTCAAGGTCGCCGACCTCTCCCAGGCCGAGTTCGGCCGCAAGGAGATCCGGCTGGCCCAGCACGAGATGCCCGGTCTGATGGCGACGCGCGAGGAGTTCGGGGACTCGAAGCCGCTCACGGGGGCTCGAGTCACGGGGTCGCTGCACATGACGATCCAGACCGCGGTGTTGATCGAGACCCTCGTCGCGCTCGGTGCGGAGGTCCGCTGGGCGAGCTGCAACATCTTCTCGACGCAGGACCACGCCGCGGCCGCGATCGCCGTCGGCCCCGACGGTACGCCCGACGACCCCAAGGGCATCCCGGTCTTCGCCTGGAAGGGCGAGACCCTCCAGGAGTACTGGTGGTGCACCGGCCAGGCGCTGAGCTGGCCCGAGCCCGGCCCGAACGGCGAGACCGGCTGCAACATGCTGCTCGACGACGGCGGGGACGCGACGCTGCTGGTCCACCTGGGGGTCGAGTACGAGGCGGCCGGCGCGGTGCCGGGGGACGAGACCGCCGGCTCCGAGGAGGAGAAGGTGATCCTTCAGCTCCTCCGGGACAGCATCGGCGCGCAGCCCCAGCGCTTCACGGAGATGGCGAAGGGGATCAAGGGCGTCACCGAGGAGACCACCACCGGCGTGATCAGGCTCTATGAGCGCCAGGCCGCCGGGACGCTGCTCTTCCCGGCGATCAACGTCAACGACTCGGTCACCAAGTCCAAGTTCGACAACATCTACGGCTGCCGCCACTCGCTGATCGACGGGATCAACCGGGCAACCGACGTGATGATCGGCGGCAAGACCGCGGTGATCTGCGGCTTCGGTGATGTCGGCAAGGGCTGCGCCGAGTCACTGCGCGGCCAGGGCGCCCGGGTGATCGTCACCGAGATCGATCCGATCTGCGCACTCCAGGCGGCCATGCAGGGCTACGAGGTGCGGGCGCTCGAGAGCGTTCTCGGCGAGGCCGACGTTTTCGTCTCCGCAACGGGCAACAAGGACGTGATCACGGTCGATCACATGGCGGCGATGAAGCACCAGGCGATCGTCGGCAACATCGGCCACTTCGACAACGAGATCGACATGGCCGGGCTCGAGAAGCTCGACGGCATCGAGCGGATCAACATCAAGCCGCAGGTCGACGAGTGGCGCTTCCCGGACGGTCACTCGATCATCGTGCTCTCGGAGGGGCGCCTGCTCAACCTCGGCAACGCGACCGGTCACCCGAGCTTCGTGATGTCGAACTCGTTCACGAACCAGGTGATCGCCCAGATCGAGCTGTTCGGCAAGGCCGACGCATACGGCAAGGAGGTTCACGTGCTGCCCAAGCACCTGGACGAGAAGGTCGCGCGCCTCCACCTGGACGCGCTCGGCGTCGAGCTCACCGAGCTCCGGCCGGAGCAGGCCTCCTACATCGGCGTTCCGGTCGAGGGCCCTTACAAGGGCGATCACTACCGCTACTAGCCACGGCGTACAGGCAGGGGGCATCCATCCGGGGAGGGATGCGAAGTGAGAGTGGGACGTTGGATCGGTACGGCGTTGTGTGGGCTGGCGATGCTCGCGATACCGGCGGGAACGGCTCACGGCGCCCGGATCCACCTGCGGCCGGTCGGCGCCTTCAACCAGCCCATCTACGTCACCTCTCCTCCGGGCGACCGGCGGCTCTTCGTGGTCGAGAGGGAGGGCCGAATCAAGGTCGTCAAGCGGGGAGCGGTGCTCCCGACGCCGTTCCTGGACATCCACACCTTGGTCTCGACCGGGGGCGAGCGCGGCATGATCTCCATGGCATTCGACCCGCGGTACGCCTCCAACGGCCTCTTCTACGTCTTCTTCACCGACAGCGGGGGCGCTGGTGGCACAACCGGCGACATCCACGTCGATGAATTCCGCGTCTCCTCCAATCCAAATGTGGCCGACCCCGGGAGCCGCAGACGGGTTCTGACCATCCCCCACAGCGACGATCCCACCCATAACTCGGGACAGCTCCAATTCGGGCGCGATGGCTATCTCTGGGTGTCGGTCGGGGATGAGAACAACGGCTCGAACGCCCAGACGACCGAGAACCTTCTCGGCAAGATCCTGCGGATAGACCCCCACGGCACGGCCCAGGGCGCCTACTCCTCGCCGGCCTCGAACCCGTTCGCCGGCCCGGCGCCCGGGCGGGACGAGATCTGGGCGCTCGGCTTCCGCAATCCCTTCCGCTTCTCCTTCGACCACCTGACCGGAGACCTCGCGATGACGGACGTCGGGGACCAGTCCTTCGAGGAGATCGACTTCGGTCCGGCCTCGAAGGGCCTCGCGCGGGGAGAGAACTTCGGCTGGCCCGTCTGCGAGGGCTTCAGCGGGGCCGGCTGCAGGGGGCCGGTCTTCACGCCGCCGGTGCTCGCCTATCCGCATCAACCGGCCTGCAACGCGATCATCGGGGGCTACGTCTACCGGGGCACCGGGATTCCGCGGATGGAGGGCCGCTACCTGTACAGCGACCTCTGTTACAACGTGCTGCGCTCGGTCCAGCTCCGCTCCCCGTCCGCGAAGGGCGATCGCTCCGAGAAGGTCGTGGTTCCTGGGAACGTGATCTCCTTCGGCCAGGACGCGAGCTGCAACCTCTACGTCGTGGGGTCCGTCATGGTCGAGAAGATCGTCGGTGCGTCCAGGGTGAAGGGGAGGGGATGCGAGCGACGGATGAGGCGTGGGAAGCACAGGCGGGATACGGGATGATCGGAGGTGGGATGAGAGCCAGGATCCGGATCAGCCTGCTGGCGGTGTGCCTGTTGGGAGTGCTGTTGGCGGCCGCCCGCGCCGACGCGGCCGTGACCCTTCAGCCGGTCGGGACCTTCAACGACCCGATTAACATCGCCTCGCCGCCCGGGGACCCGCGGCTGTTCGTCGTCGAGCGAGCGGGAACGATCGAGGTGGTTCACGACGGGACGACGTCGCAGTTCCTGGACATCAGCTCGATGGTCCGGGTCACGGGTGAGCAGGGCCTGCTCTCGATGGCCTTCGATCCCAACTACGCCTCGAACGGCCTCTTCTACGTCTTCTTCACCGACAACGGCACCGGCGGGGCAGGGGTCGGCGACAACCACGTGGACGAGTTCAGGGTCTCGAGCGATCCCAACGTCGCCAATCCGGCGAGCCTCCGGCCGGTGCTGACGATCGACCGCCCCAACAGCGGGACCACCAACCACAACGGCGGGCAGCTTCAGTTCGGCAAGGACGGCCTGCTCTACATCTCCGTCGGCGACGATGCGGATGGCTCGAACGCCCAGACCCTCGCCAACGCGCACGGGAAGATCCTGAGGATCAACCCCCACGGGGTGGGGAGCGGCGCTCACGGAATCCCCGGCACGAACCCGTTCCCGGCGAGCCCGACGCCCGAGATCTGGAGCATGGGCCTGCGCAATCCCTTCCGCTTCTCGTTCGACCACGCCACGGGAGACCTCGTGATCGCGGATGTGGGGGAGGGCACCTGGGAGGAGGTCGATCTCAATCCGAGTGCCAGGGGGCTCGCTCGTGGCGCCAACTTCGGCTGGCCGAACTGCGAGGGGTTCGTCAACCGGGGTTCGGCGACCCCATGCTCGCTCGCGGGCGCCAAGTCGCCGGTCTTCGTCTATCCGCACGATGACCCCGGGGGCGATGCGGCATTCGGCTGCGCGATCATCGGCGGCTTCGTCTACCGCGGCAGCCAGATCCCCGAGTTGGCGGGCCGCTACCTCTACACGGACAACTGCCACGGCCAGCTTCGCTCGGTCCAGCTGGGGCTCCCGTTCGGTTCGGGCGATCGGGCCGAGAGCGCACCCGGTGCCCTCGACGGTCCCCAGTCCTTCGGCGAGGACTCGAGCTGCAACCTCTACGTGACCAACGGCAACGTGGTGGACAAGATCGCCGGGTCGGGGTCGGGTCCCTCGGTCTGCAAGTCGAGCCCGGCCACCTGTGGGAAATGCCCAGCCGGCAAGAAGGGCAAGAAGTGCAGGCACAAGCGAAAGAAGCGGGCCCTCGATTCGAAGAAGCACAAGAAGCACAAGAGGTGCAAGAAGCACAAGAAGGGCAAGAAGAAGCGTTAGATAAGAGGTCGGTGAGAGGGCGTGACTTTGGGATGACGCTCGTGTTCTTCGAGTGATGCCCGACCGGCAGCCGACAGACCCAGACCGTCGCCTGACCCGCCGTCAGACCCTCGGCATCGCCGGGGCCGCGGGTACCGCGGCTGTGCTCGGCGGCAGTGCCGGGAAGCTGCTCTCGCACATGGCGGAGGAGCCGGATGAGGTGACGGCTGCCACCGCGGCGCGCTCGTGCAAGCTCGCCCCCGAGGTGACCGAGGGTCCGTTCTACGTCGCCCTGGACCGGATCCGGAAGGACATCACGGAGGGCAAGCCCGGCGTACCGCTCACCCTCAAGCTCCGGGTCGTCGACGTGAAGAAGTGCGCTCCGATTCACGCCGCGGCCGTCGACATCTGGCACTGTGACGCGGGTGGGCTCTACTCCGATGAGTCCTCCAACGGGACCGCCGGCCAGACCTACCTGCGCGGGGTTCAGCTGACCAACAAGAAGGGCTACGCCACGATCAGGACCGTCTACCCCGGCCACTACACGGGCCGCGCCACCCACATCCACCTCAAGGTCCACATCGGGGGAAGGGCGAAAAACGGCACGCTGCGCGGCGGCCACGTCTCCCACACCGGGCAGCTCTTCTTCGCCGAGTCCGCGAACTCGAACGTCTATGCGCTCGCTCCGTACAGCTCGGACACTGCACCGCGGACGCTCAACTCCTTGGACAGCATCTACGCACAGGCGGGCGGGACGAGCTCTGAGGTCGGCCTCAGGGGCAGCGCCGCATCGGGTTTCGTCGGGTCGATCGTGCTCGGCGTCAACCCGAAGGCAACTCCGGCCGCCGTCTGAGAACCTGTCGCTCGATGAGGGCGATGATTCTTGCGGCCGGGCTGGGCACGCGACTGAGGCCGCTGACCTACGTGATGCCGAAGCCGGTCGCGCCGGTGCTGAATAGGCCGATCGTGGCCTGGATCGCCGACCTCCTCGCGAAGCACGGCTTCGACGACGTCATCACCAACCTCTCGTATCTCCCCGAGCAGATCCGAGAGGCGCTCGGCGACGGTTCGTCCTTCGGACTGCGGGTCTCCTACAGCGACGAGCCCGAGCCCCTCGGCACCGCCGGCGGGGTCGGCAAGGTCCGCGATTTCCTGACCGAGACCGAGTCCTTCCTGATCATCTCCGGCGATGCGCTCACCGACATCGACCTGAGCGCGATGCGCGAGGCACATGACGCCAACGTCGAGCGCGGGGCGATCCTCACCATCGCCACCAAGCGTGTGGAGGACACGACCCAGTTCGGAGTCGTGATCACGGGCGACGACGGGCGGATCCAGGGCTTCCAGGAGAAGCCGCAGCCTGTGGAGGCTCTCTCGGACCTGGCCAACTGCGGCATCTACATGCTCAGCCGGGAGATCTTCGATTACTTCCCGCCGCCGGACCACCACAGCCCCGCCGGCGACGATGACCAGCCGGCGGGATTCGTCGACTGGGCGATTGACGTGTTCCCCGCGCTGCTCGACGGGGATATCCCGTTCTACTCCCATGAGATCGATGCCTACTGGAATGACATCGGCTCGATCGGGGAGTTCGTGCAGGGCAATCGGGACGCGCTCGCCGGGAAGGTGGGCATCGAGCCAAGCGCTCCGGTGGTCGAGGAGGGGATCTACGCCGCCGAAGGCTCGGAACTCGACGGGGTCAAGGTGAAGCCGCCTGTGTTGATCGGATCCGATTGCCACCTGGGTACCGCCGCCGACGTGCACGGCCCGGTCGTGATCGGCGATGGCTGTCGCCTCGGCGCCGGCGCGATGCTCCGCGATTGTGTGGTCCTGCCAGGCTCAGAGGTCCCGTCCGGCGCGCTCGTCGTGGGCGGCCTCTACGGCGTGGCCGACCGGCCCCTCGGCTGACGGCGGCCCAGGTGTTCAGCACGGGTCTGCAATCGCGTGCCCGTACGCAGCCACGAGACTCGTTCTGGTGCGATGATCCGCTGTGGAAATGGAGTTCCGGGTCGACAGAGAGATGGATCAGCACTGGTATTCCATCGAGGACGCAATCGAGGCCAGTTCTGCGGGCCAGGCGGTGGCGTCCTGCGCAAACGCCGAAGGCACGTATCGCGCCCGGCCCGTCGAGACTCCCGACGCTTCGCCGTCGCTCTTCGCGGTGCCCTCCTCCGGGCACCCCGTTCCCCTGCCGCGCCGCTAGCCGGTCTGCAGCTCCCGGACCACGTCGTCCGCCCACGGGTTGTCGCCGAGCCCCTCCTGGTCACAGACGACCCTCTCGCCGTCGGGGAATTCGAGCGTGAGACGCGTCGTGGTCTGCATGCGCTCGGTCGAGGCCTTGATTCCGTCTCGATCCCAGGACGCCGACTCCTCCTTGATCTTCACGCCGCTGCGTCCGGGCTTGTACTTGAACGCGTAGAGCTTCTCCGGCGTGACCGCGAGCATGAACTGCCCGGGCAGACCGCCGGCCTTCTTCTTGCCCATCATGTGAGCCGCGCCGTAGGCGAGAGCCCCCACCTGCGTCTTCGAGATCGCCATCTTCGTGCCGGCCCCTGTGGGGCGGAAGGCGCCGACCGCGAGCACCTCACCGTCCACATGAGGCTCGATGGAGGCCCGGTACTTTCCTCGCCATTCCTCCGCCACCTCGGGACTGATGTCGAATCTGCCCATCGTTGACTCCCCTCGGTCGTAACCCCTGTCCGGTGAGGTGAATCTACTCGTTGGCGATCCGCGCATCACGTGTGATCCCCCCGGACGGACACTCGTCCGATCGCCTCCCTGGTCGAGCAGCTCATCTCCCTCGCCGCGCCGCCGCTGTGCGCGGCCTGTGGGGCCGGCTGCGATGCGGAGGAAGTCCTCTGCGAGGGCTGCGCCGGCGACCTCGCGGCCGCCCCTCGAGTGATCGACGCCGGGCCGCCCGGGATCGATCTCGCGGTGTCGGCATCGCCCTTCGGCGGCGTGGCCCGCCGCCTCGTTCACGGGCTCAAGTACGGCCGGCGTCTCGCGCTCGCCGGCGAGGCGGCGGGCGCGATGCTGCGCGCGCTGCCGCCGGGCGAGACCCACGAGGCGGTGGTCTCGGTGCCCGCCGGACGAATGCGGCGGGCACGGCGCGGCTTCGACCCGGCGCACGAGATCGCCCTCGCGCTTGCCGCACGGGCGGGTGTGCCCCTGATCGATTGCCTGGGGCGCGGCCGCGGCCGCCCGCAGGTGGGCCGCCCCAGATCCGACCGGCTCGCGGACCCGCCCCGTGTGTGGGCGACGGCGAGGTGTCCGCGAACCGTTCTCCTCGTCGATGACGTCTGGACGACCGGGGCCACCCTCGAGGCCTGCGCCGGGGCCCTCCGCGGTGCCGGTGCTAAGAGGATCGTCGCCCTGACACTCGCGCACGCCCTCTGATGCGAGTACGCTCGCCCGGTGGCAGGGAGGCTCAAACTGGCGGTGGTCATCGCGATGCTCGGTGCGCTGGCCGTCTGCGCGCCGTCGGCGATTGCGAGCGGTCCGCGTCTGACCGTTCCCCAGAGCGATCTCGAGGCGGCCTTCAAGTGCCCGATCGATCCAACCAACGCTGCGGTGACGCCGGTCATGTTCGTGACGGGAACGGGCGCAACCGGGGATGAGGGCTATCTGATCGGCCAGGATGCGTTCGAGGCCTACGGCCATCCTGTCTGTTACGTGAACTTCCCGGACTTCACGACGGCTGACATCCAGATCTCCGTTCAATACCTGGTCTACGGCCTCCGCAAGGAGTTCGCCCTGTCTCACCGCAAGGTCGCTGCGATCGGCATCAGCCAGGGAGGCCTCCTGCCGCGCTTCGCGCTCACCTACTGGCCCGACCTGCGCAGGAAGGTCAGCGATGTGGTCGCAGCCGCGGGCACCCAGCACGGCACGAACGTCGGCCTCGGAGAGTGCTCCGCCAGCTCGCCCTGCCCGCCCGCTGACTGGCAGCAGGGCAAGGGCTCCCACCTGCTGCGCGCCATCAACTCACAGCCCGACGAGACCCCCGGGAACGTCTCCTACACGACGGTTCGCTCGCTGACCGACGAGACCGTCCAGCCGCAGGGCGGAAAGCACCCGACCTCGGCCCTCGACGGGGCGAGCAACATCCTCATCCAGGGGGTCTGCCCGGGCCGCACCACGTCCCATATCGGCACCGCGGTCGATTCGGTCACCTTCGCAGCCTTCGTCGACGCGGTCGCCCACGTGGGCAGGGGCAAGAGCGGCGCGGCGCAGGTCTCCCGTTTCCCGTCCGACGTCTGCTCGCACCCCTATGCGCCCGGTCTGAACGAGGCGCAGACGACTCTCTTCCTACAGGCCTCCGGGAGCATCATCGGCGGCAACACCTCGATGGTCCCGACGGTCCCGGTAGAGCCCGCGGTGCGCAAGGTCTTCAAGCGGGTGCCGCGCAAGCGCCGCTGACGGCTTCGCTTGCCGCGAGCCCAACGCGGGCGTAGCATCCAGATCCGCCAACGAGGAAGGAGGCCGCCGTGAGGATCGAAGTCAGTGGCAGGAACATGGAGGTGACGGACGATCTTCGCGAGGCCGTGATCCAGCGGTTCGCCCGAGTGGGGAAGCAGGTCTCCGAGCTTGCGACCCTGGAGGTCGAGCTCGGCGAGGAGAAGAACCCGCGAATCTCCGACCGCATGGTCGCCGAGGCGACGCTGGGCCTGAAGGGCGTGACGCTGCGCGCCAAGGAGGCCTCGCCGGACATGCTGCATTCGATCCATGAGATCGCCGAGGACATCCGCCGCCAGGTGAAGAAGCACCGAGAGAAGCGCCGCAAGCGCCAGCGGACCCGCAAGATCATGCAACGACTGCGTGGCGAGACGGCCTGAGCGGCCGCTCGTGGCCGCGGTCTGATGGCGAAGCAAGGCCGTCGCTAACCTCTGTCGGCAATGGCCAGAGGAATCATCGACCGCGCCCTGCGCATGGGCGAGTCGAAGCAATTCAAGGAGTACCAGGGACGGGTCGAGTCGATCAACCGGATCGAGCCCGAGATGGAGCTGCTCGATGACTCCGAGCTCCGGTCGGAGGCCGACGAGCTCCGCAAGCGTGCCCGCGACGGCGAGTCACTCGACGACCTGCTCCCTGAGGCGTTCGCGCTGGTTCGCGAGGCCAGCCGGCGGGCCCTGGGCCAGCGCCACTTCGACGTCCAGCTGATCGGCGGCATGGTGCTCCACTCGGGCGCCATCGCCGAGATGAAGACCGGCGAGGGCAAGACCCTCACCGCGACGCTTCCCGTCTTCCTCAACACGCTCGCCGGCGACGCCGTGCACGTGGTCACCGTGAACGACTACCTTGCCCGCCGCGACGCGGAGTGGATGCGACCGGTCTACGAGGCGCTCGGCGTGACCGTGGACGCGATCCAGGAGGGCGATGAGCCGCCCGAGCGGCGCGAGAAGTACGCCAAGGACGTCGTCTACGGGACGAACTCGGAGTTTGGCTTCGACTACCTGCGCGACAACATGGCCGGGTCCCTGGAGGAGTGCGTGCAGCGCGGCTACGACTTCGCGATCGTCGACGAGGTGGACAACATCCTGATCGACGAGGCCAGGACGCCGCTGATCATCTCCGGCCGCCCAGAGCAGGCCGCCGATCTCTACTACACGTTCGCTCGCCTGGCCAAGCAGATGAAGGGCGAGCCCCACAAGGAGAAGCTCAAGTCGCTCGGGGAGTCGAAGGCCACCCACGAGGCCGAATACGACTACGAGTACGACGAGAAGCACAAGACGGTCGCGCCGACGGAGCGGGGGATCACCATGGCCGAGGAGTTCCTCGGCGTCGAGAATCTCTACCTGGGCGAGCACGGCACCCTGGTCAACCACCTGATCCAGTCGCTCAAGGCCGAGTCCCTCTACAAGCGCGGCGTCGAGTACGAGGTCGTCGAGGGCCAGGTGATGATCATCGACGAGTTCACCGGCCGGATCCTCGAGGGCCGGCGCTGGTCGGAGGGACTCCACCAGGCGATCGAGGCGAAGGAGGGCGTTTCCATCAAAGAGGAGAACCAGACCCTCGCCACGATCACGCTCCAGAACTACTTCCGCCTCTACGACAAGCTCTCGGGCATGACGGGCACGGCGCTGACCGAGGCCCAGGAGTTCATGAAGATCTACAAGGTTCCGACGGTCGAGATCCCGACCAACGTCGAGATGATCCGCGTCGATCAGAACGACGCGATCTACAAGACCAAGGACGGCAAGTGGAAGGCCGTGGTCGCGGAGCTCGAGAGGCGCCACGAGATCGGCCAGCCCGTCCTCGTCGGCACGATCTCGGTCGAGACCTCGGAGATGCTCGCCGACCAGCTCAAGCGGCGGGGAATCGACCATGTCGTCCTCAACGCCAAGCCCGAGTACGCCGAGCGCGAGGGTGAGACGATCGCCCAGGCCGGGCGCAAGGGTGCGGTCACCATCGCGACGAACATGGCGGGGCGGGGTGTGGACATCAAGCTCGGCGGCAGCCCCGAGGGCATGGCTCAGGCCGAACTTCGCAAGCTCGGCCTGACTCCCCAGGATGAGAGCTACGAGGAGGAGCTGAAGACCCTGGTCGAGCAGTTCGAGTCCCAGATCCAGGCGCAGGCGGATGAGGTGCGCGAGCTCGGCGGGCTGTTCATCATCGGGACCGAGCGCCACGAGTCCCGCCGCATCGACAACCAGCTTCGCGGCCGCTCCGGCCGCCAGGGGGACGCCGGGGAATCCCGGTTCTTCCTCTCAGCGGAGGACGACCTGATCCGCCTCTTCGCCGGGGATCGCATCTACAAGATCCTCGACCGGCTCGGTCCGGTCAACGACGAGGGCGAGGAGGAGGCGCTCGAGGCGAAGATGCTCACCAAGACCATCGAGAACGCCCAGAAGAAGGTCGAGGAGCAGAACTTCCTGATCCGCAAGCGGGTGCTCGAGTACGACGACGTGATGAACGAGCAGCGGCGCGTCGTCTACAAGTACCGCCGCGAGATCCTCGAGGGCAAGGACATGTCGGACTCGGCGCGCGAGGGCGTCGTCGAGGTCGTCAGCTCCATGGTCGACAACTACACGCCGGGCGACGTGATCGAGGATTGGGATCTGGCGGAGCTCCAGACCCAGGTCCAGCAGCTCTGGCCCTCGACCGTGAACGTGGGCGGAATGGAGGTCGAGAACCTCGATCGCGAGGCGCTTCGCGAGGCCCTGCTCGCAGACGCGTTGGCCGCCTACGACCGTCGCGAGGCGGATTTCGGCGACGAGATCATGCGCCAGCTGGAGCGCGCGATCCTGCTTCAGATCATCGACAACCGCTGGCGCGAGCATCTCTACGAGATGGACTACCTGCGCGAGGGAATCCATCTCCGGGGCTTCGCCCAGATCGATCCGCTCGTCGCCTACAAGAACGAGGGCTTCACGATGTTCGAGGCGCTCATGCACGCGATCTGGGAGGAGTTCGCGCGCCTGATCTTCCACGTCGAGGTCGAGGTCGCCCCGCAGGCGCAGGAGCAGTTCGCACCGGCACAGCAGATCGGGGGCTTCGACTACTCAGGTGGAACCGCAGAGCAGCCCTCGGCCCTCGGGCAGGCCGCGGTGGCGACCGCCGCCGGGGCCGACGTCGCCGCCGAGGCCGCGATCGAGGGCAACGCGCCGGAAGGCAACGGCGGCGGAACGATCCCCGAGCAGGAAACGGTCGTCAAGGACGACAAGGAGCGGATCGGCCGCAACGACCCCTGCTGGTGCGGATCAGGCAAGAAGTACAAGAAGTGCCACGGGGCCTGATCCGCAGGTGGCTCACCAGGGTCAGGAGATCGGGAGCCCCGGGGGCATGACGTTGCGGTTCGTCAGGACCGCGGCCGAGACGGACGGCGAGCTGCTCGAGATGGAGGCCGCCTACAGCGGCGACGGCGGGATGCCACCCATGCACCTGCACCCCAGCCAGTCGGAGCGCTTCGAGGTCATCGAGGGACGGATGCGGGCGATCGTCGGCGGAGAGGAGCGGATCTACGAGGTGGGTGAGAGCTTCGATGTCCCTGCCGGGACGCCGCATCAGATGGGAACTGACCTGCCGACCAGGATGCGCTGGGAGGTGCGTCCCGCCATGCGGACGGCCGAGTTCTTCGAAGGCCTCTACGGCAGCGGGCCCAGCAGCGCCCAGGAGCTGGGCGCCGAGTTCTTCGCCGGGTTCTCGGACGAGTTCCGGCTCGCGGACTAGGAGCCCTTCGCCACTTCCTCCGCAATCCCCAGCGCGCGGTTGAGGGAGTGCTTCTGGAGGCGCCCAGGCTTGTCGCAGGCCAGCTCGCGGCACGGCTCGTTTGCGTGCCAGCCTTCCAGGACCGCGGCGCCGAGGCCCGCCAGGTTGAACTCACGCTCGTCCGAATTGCCGGTGCCCGCGTCGCGAACCCAACGCACTGTCACGCCTGCCCGACGGGCTGCGGCGAGGATCGCCTCCTCGACGCCGTCCCGCGGCGCCGAGACCGGCGAGCGCAGCCAGAAGCGGCCGAGGCGTCCGACCTCGTCGTTGTCGTAGGCAAGCCGCAGATCGCCCGCCCGCCCGAGGCGCTGCACACGGGCCACCAGCGCTGCGGCGCCGAGATGGTTCGCGGCGTGAGTGAATCCTCGCTCCTCGGCACCCGTGCTGGCGAGCCAGACGTCGCAATCCGGGTTGAGGGCCTTCAGCTCATGCGCGAGGGAGACCAGCACTCCCACGCCGGAGGCGTTGTCGTTGGCTCCCGGGCCATCAGGGCCGCTGTCGACGTGAGCGACCATTACCTTCAGGCAGCTCGCCGGACCGTCGAGCTCTCCGATCACGTTCCTCGATGTCCCCTTGCCCGGCACCCGGAACCTGTCGATCGAGACAACGAGCCCCGCCGAGCGGAACTGCGCGGCGACCCAATTCTGTGCGCGCGTTTCACCGCGGCTGGAGGCCGCGCGCGCGCCGATCTTTCCCGACAGGTGTACCGCCGCTGCATAGGGAGTCGGCAGTGACGTCTTTGCGGCGGGGGACGCGCCGGCCAGGCTGGCGATCATTCCAATCAGTGCGATGGACCTTCCGATCACCGTCTCTATGTAACAGCCGGCGCGAGTCGCCGTACCATTGAGCTATGGAGAAGGCCACCGTGGAAAGCATGGACAGGATCGCGGCGAATGCCGTCGCGCCCGAGAACGAGGAGGCGACCGAGGCCTGGAGCGGCGTGCTGTTCGACCGCTTCGTCGAGTACCGCCACCTGATCGTGGACAGCCTGAAGCGCCACGGCGATGAGGCGATGCGTCTGCATCCGCCGAAGCTGGGCAACCGGGTGCTTGACATCGGCTGCGGCTTCGGCGATACGACGCAGCAGCTCGCGAGGCTGGTCGGTTCCGACGGCGAGGCCGTCGGCGTGGACGTCTCCGAGCCATTCATCGAGGCGTCGATCGAGGAAGCGCGCGATGCCGGCGTCCAGAACGTCGAGTTCCTCGCCGGCGATGTCCAGGTGATGGAGCTGCCCGGGACCTTCGACTACGCGTTCTCGCGCATGGGAGTGATGTTCTTCGCGAACCCGGTCCAGGCCCTGCGCAACATCTTCGGCGCTCTGCGCCCCGGCGGCCAACTGGTCGCGGTCGTCTGGCGGCGCAAACTCGACAACCCCTGGGTACATCGCGCCGAGCAGGTGGTCGAGAAGTACCTCGAGGAGCCTGAGGAGTCGGATGAGCCGACCTGCGGCCCCGGCCCCTTCTCGATGGAGAACGCGGACACGGTCAGCGAACAGCTGCAGATAGCGGGGTTCGAGGAGCCGACCTTCACCCGCTGCGACCTGCCGATCAAGCTGGGCGACGACCTCGACCAGGCCGTGCGCTTCAACATGGCGCTCGGCCCCGCCGCGGAGATCATCCGGCTGGCGGGGGACGAGGCCGACGAGATCCGGCCGAAGCTCGAGACCGAGATCCGCGAGGTGCTGACGGACTACGCGGGCGCGGAAGACGTCAGCGCTCCGGCCTCCACCTGGATCATCACCGCGACCGTCCCCGGGTAGGGCGGCCGGAATACCCTGTACGGGGAACCGCTTCGATGACCGACACGATTCCAAAGGAGGGAATCTCCGCGCGCCTCGCCGAGATCCGGGGGCAGCTCAAGCTGCTCTCGGATTACCTTTGACCCGGATGGGCTGAGTGCGGAGGTCGATCGGCTCGAGGGCGAGATGCAGCGCGAGGGGTTCTGGGACGACCAGGCCAAGGCCGCCGAGATCTCCGCGCAGCACTCGCGGGCGCAGAAGAGGCTGACCGGCTTTCGCGACCTGACCAGGGACGTCGACGATCTGGGCGAGCTCGCCGAGCTGGCCACCGACGACCAGGAGATGGCGAATGAGCTCACGGCCCAGCTCTCCTCGGTCGAGCGCCGCCTGGCGGAGCTCGAGGAGGAGCGTCTCTTCTCGGGCCGCTTCGACGCGGGCGACGCCGTGGTGACCGTGAACGCAGGAGCCGGAGGCACCGACTCGCAGGACTGGGCCGAGATGCTGCTCCGCATGTACCTGCGCTGGTCCGAGCGGCGCGGCTTCAAGGTGGAGATGAAGGAGGCATCGCCGGGGGAGGAGGCGGGGCTCAAGTCCGCGACCTTCGTGGTCCGGGGCGAAAACGCCTACGGCCTGTTCGCCGCCGAGCGGGGAGTGCACCGCCTGATCCGCATCTCGCCCTTCGATTCCTCGGCTCGCAGGCACACGAGCTTCGCCCAGGTGGATGTCGCGCCCCTTGTCGAGGGCGACATCGACGTGGACATCGACGATTCCGACATCCGCGTCGACACCTATCGCGCCTCCGGCGCGGGCGGCCAGCACGTCAACAAGACGGACTCGGCCGTGCGGATCACCCACATCCCGACCGGGATCGTCGCCCAGTCCCAGAACGAGCGCTCGCAGATTCAGAACAGGGCGACGGCGATGCAGATCCTGCGCTCACGCCTGCTCGAGCGGAAGGAGCTCGAGCAGGCCGAGGAGCTCGCGAAGGAGCGCGGAGAGCAGAAGTCGGCCGAGTGGGGGTCGCAGATCCGCAGCTACTTCCTACACCCGGACCAGCGGGTCAAGGACCACCGGACGAACTACGAGGTCGGCGATACGAACCGGGTTCTCGACGGCGACATCGACGCCTTTGTCCGGGAGTACCTGAACCTCGCGGCCTCGCGGGGCAACTAGCCCCGCTGGCTACAGCGCGCCCTCGAGGTCGAGCAGCCCACGCTTCATCTCCGGGCCGCCGCCGTAGTTGCCCACCCCGCCGCCGGACTGCAGGACACGGTGGCAGGGGACGATCAGCGGGATCGGATTGCGGCCGCAGGCCGTCCCGGCGGCGCGGTAGGCGCGCGCGTTGCCGGCCTGCTTGGCGATCTGCCCGTAGGTGCGGGTCTGGCCGTACGGGATCCGCGCGACCGCGTGCAGCGCGCGGTTGCGGAAGCCCGACGGAGTCAGGGCCCAGTCGACCTGCACGTCGAAGTGGTCGCGCTTGCCCTCGAAGTACTCCTCCAGCTCGCGGCGCTCCTCGTCCAGCCGCTTCGGGGACTCGAGTACCCGGGGGGAGATGTACCTGGCCAGGTCCTCGAGGACCTCGTCCTCGGACTGGGCATGGCTCCGGTGACTTGGCAGGGCCAGCCTGACGACGCCGCGGTCGGTGCGGGCGACCAGCAGCCTGCCGAAGGGGGAGTCGACCGGCGCGTAGGCCACGTCGACCAGGCCGTCGCGCTCAGCCTGAGCGAGGACGCCCTGGACGGCTCGATCGAGATCCCCGGCGGGCGGGTCCCTGCGAAGCATCTTTTCGAGTTGCCTATCGGAAAGCGGGTTCATGCGAATTCACCTCTCAGCTTCTGAAGTCCCTCGTGGACGCTGCGCCGGGCGGCGTCCTGCGAGCAGTCGAGTGCCTTGCCGATTCCGGCGTAGGACAGGTCGGTGGCGAAGCGCAGGACCACCGCGCTGCGCTGCTTCGGCGGCAGACCGCTGACGGCGCGCCAGAGCTCCGGGTCGCCACCGCCGACGATCGTGTCGGGCCGATTGTTCTGGCTTGGTTCTCCGCCGGCGACCTCCTCGGGGCTCCCCGCCGGGACTGCGCGGCGCCCGCGGGCGCGGTGGTGGTCGATCGCCTTGCGGTGCGCGATCGTGAGCAGCCAGGAGTGCAGGTTGCTCGCATGCTCCAGCCTCGGGTATGCGCGCAGCGCCGCGATGAACGTCTCCTGGAAGACATCCTCGGCGTCGCTGTGGCCGACTGAGGCGACCAGGAAGCCGAGCACGTCGGAGCCGTGCTCGTCGAGCAGCGCTTGGAAGGGGGGAAGGGATTCATCTGGCATTCGCCCATAAAACGTCGCACACCGGGCTTTCGTGAGATCGTGAGCCGGTGGAGATCGACGCCGACACGCGCGAGCTCGTCGCCCGCGCCCTGGACGAAGATCTCGGCCCGGGCGACGTCACCGCCGTGGCGGTGGTCCCAGAGGACGCCGCTGGACGGGCGACGATCACCCAGAAGGCCCCCGGTGTGCTCTTCGGCCTCGACGTCGCGGCGGAGGTCTTCAGACAGGCGCGTGCGGGCGAGCTGGTGGCGCTTGCACCGGAGGGCGAGTGGCGCGACCGGGTCCCGGCTGAGGTCGCCCGGGTGTCCGGCCCCGGGCGAGGGCTGCTTGCGGCCGAACGCACGGCGCTCAATCTGCTCGCGCATCTCTCCGGCGTCGCGACCCTGACCGCCAGGTTCGTCCGCGCGATCGAGGGGACGGGGGCCAGGATCCTCGACACGCGCAAGACGACCCCTGGGCTGCGGGCGTTGGAAAAGGCGGCCGTTGCGGCCGGCGGGGGCACCAACCACAGGATGGGCCTCTACGACGCGATCCTCATCAAGGAGAACCACGCCGCGTTGGCGGGCGGGGTGGGGGAGGCTGTCCGGCGCGCTCGCGAGGCGCAGCCCGGCCTGCCGGTGGAGGTCGAGTGCCGCGATCTCGACGAGGTTCGGGAGGGGGCCGAGGCCGGCGCGGACCGGCTTCTCCTCGACAACATGAGCCCGGCGGCACTCCGTGAGGCGGTTGCCGAGGCGCGTGACCCGGGTGGCCCGGAGCTCGAGGCCTCAGGCGGTGTCACCCTCGATACGGTGGCTGAAATCGCTGCAACCGGGGTGGATTTCGTCTCGGTCGGGGCCCTGACCCACTCCGCTCCCGCCCTCGACCTGAGCATGACTCTGGCGCTATAGAGTCGATCGGTGGCCATTCTCGAGACCGAGGCAACCAGGCGGGAGGAGCTCGTCCGCAAGCACGTGGACGCGGAGAACGCCGCCGACTACGAGACCGCGCTCGCGACCTTCAAGCACCCGCGCTACGAGTACGTCGCGAGTGACGAGGTCTACGACGGCGCCGAGGAGGTGATGGCCCACTGGCGTGAGTTCGACCGGGCCTTCCCGGACCAGCAGATCGAGATTGTCAAGCTGCACACCGCCGACGATGCCGTGTTGATGGAGGCAACCGCCCAGGGCACTCACACCGGCCCGTTCCGCGGACTGCCACCCACCGGCCGCCATTGGGAGCAGCAGTTCCTCGCCATCTTCGTCTTCGAGGGCGACGGGCTGGTCTGCGAGCGCGTCTACTACGACACGTCCACGGTCCTGCAGCAGCTCGGCATCGCTCGGGAGCCCACCAGCGTCACCGGCCGCCTGGAGACCGCCGCCAGCCACCCGCTGACGATCTCCCGCGGCGTCGTCAGGCGAGTGATCGGAAGGTAGCGATGGCACCGAGCGCGGCCACCAGAAAGAAGCGCGAGGAGACCGTGCGTGAGCACCTGGACTCGGAGAACCGGCACGAGTTCGACGCGACCCTCGAAACCTTCGAGCACCCCCGGTACGAGCTGATCGCGACCGGCGACGTCTACGACGGCACCGAGGAGGTCGAGCGCTACTTCGATGACACCCGGCGTGCCTTTCCCGACCAGCGCAATGAGCTGCTTGCCCTGCACCACGCCGATGACGCCGTGCTGGTCGAGGCGGTCGTGCGCGGAACCCACAGGGGGCCGCTTCGCAGCCTGCCTCCGACCGGCCGGGAGTTCGAGCTGCCCATCCTCTCCATCTTCATGTTCGACGGTGACAAGCTGGTCGGCGAGCGCGTCTACTTCGACCAGACGACGGTCCTGCGCCAGCTCGGCGTCGCCCGCGACCCGCTCAGTCTCACCGGTCGGCTCCAGACCCTGGTCGCTCACCCGTGGACCATCGGCCGAGGCGTGGTCCGGCGCGTGACGGGCCGGTAGGTGGTCCTCAGCAGTCCCTGCCGCCGGTCAGGGCCAGCGTCTGCCGGACGTCGGCCGTGACCTCGGGCATGTGCTGTGTATCGATCGGGGCCGGCCTGCCCAGGTAGTAGCCCTGGGCGTAGTCCACGCCGAAGCGGCGCAGGGTGGTGAGGGTGGCCGCGTCCTCGACCCCCTCGGCCTGCCGGAAGAGCTTCTTTCGGGCCCTGTTACAGGTACGCGGAAAAACCCCTGCTGTGCTGCGGGTTACTACTGAGAAATCGCTACTTGAGCAGGCGTGAGAGGCGGCGGTCCTTCAGCACCCGTCCGCCGGTCTGCTCCTCCGGGCAGTAGTTCATCTGGTGCTCGGCGAAGAACACCGCCTCGATGGTGGTCCCGCACCTGGGACAGGGCTCGCCCTCGCGGCGGTGGACCTTCAGCGGCATCGGCATCTTGTCGGGGATCTGCTCGCCGATCACCTCCTCGTAGTGGTCGATCGCATCGCCGAGGACGTGCAGGGCCTCGTGGAGCGACTTCACCTCCTCGCCGCGCAGCTCCGATCCCTTCTTGAAGGGAGACAGCCTGGCCTCCCAGAGGATCTCGTCGACCCAGGATCGCCCGATCCCCGCGAGGTCGCGCTGGTGGCGCAGCAGGGGGTGGAGGTGGCGCGGCTTGTCGATGGCGTCCCGGAACTCGTCCAGGGGCGGGGCAGGCCAGGCGTCGGGACCGAGCGTCACCACCATCTCGTCATCGTTCACCTCGTCGCGCCGCAGGAGCTTCGCCCAGGCCGATTGTTTGGTGCCGAACTCGCGCAGGCGAAGCTCGCGCCCGTCGGCGATCCTGACCAGCACCCGGGAGCGCCGGTCCTTGAGCGAGGCGCGCTCGTCGAACAGTCTCAAACGGCCCGCCGACATCAGGTGGATCAGCAGCGTCAGGGGCCCGGCTCCGTCGGCGGTTGAGAAATCGACGGCGAGCATCTTGCCGATCCGGCGCACGCCCTCGACCTGCCCGCCCGCCAGCGCATCGAGGCTGGGCTCGAAGGTCTTGAGCGTCGCCACCCCGGGTGCCAGGGCGGATTCCACCTCCGCTCCCTCGAGCGCGGTGCTCAGACGACGCGCGGTGATCTCAACCTCGGGCAACTCGGGCATGAAGCAGAGGGTAGGGTGGCGCTAACCTTTGGTCAGTTCATTCGCCCGCCTCGAGGTCTCGTCAACAGACCGGGGCGGCGAACATTCAAACGTCAGGAGCACTCCGTGCTGGAGCTTCCTACCGTCAACGAACTTCCCGCCAAGCTGAGCGAGGAGGAGATCGCGACGCTCAGCGAGGAGGTCCGCACACTCGCCGCCGAGCGGAACGCCGTCATCCTCGCGCACAACTACCAGCTGCCCGAACTGCAGGACGTGGCCGACTTCGTCGGCGACTCCCTCGGCCTCTCCCGGCAGGCCGGTAAGGCCGACGCCGAGGTGATCGAGTTCTGCGGCGTCCACTTCATGGCAGAGACGGCCTCGGTGCTCTGTCCCGACAAGACGGTGTTGATCGCAGATCTCGGCGCCGGCTGCTCGCTCGCGGAGTCGATCAACGCCGATCAGCTTCGGGCCTGGAAGGCCGAGCATCCCGGCGCCGTCGTGGTGATGTACGTGAACACCTCGGCCGAGGTCAAGGCCGAGACCGACTACTGCTGCACCTCCGGCAACGCGGTCGCGGTGGTCGAGCACATCCTCCGCGAGCACGGCGAGGACACGGAGATCCTCTTCGGCCCCGACATGTGGCTCGGCGCGTTCGTCGAGCGCGAAACGGGGATCAAGGAGGATCCGGATCGGCGCGCCCGTTTCCACATCTGGGACGGCGAGTGCCATGTCCACGCCGGGATCAGGCCTGCCGACATCAAGACCGTCCGCGACGAGCACCCGAACGCCGAGTTCCTGATCCACCCCGAGTGCGGCTGCGCCACCCAGGCGATGGAGTACGTGGCCTCGGGCGACATCGATCCGGAGGGCGTCCAGATGCTCTCCACGGGCGGGATGCTCAACTACATGGAGAAGCACCCCGACGGCGAGTACATCGTCGCCACCGAGAACGGGATGCTCTATCCGCTTCAGCAGGCCGCGCCTCAGGCGAAGCTGATCGAGGCCAACCGGATGGCCTTCTGCCAGTACATGAAGATGATCACACTGCCGAAGGTCCGTGACTCGCTGCGCGACTTCCGCTACGAGGTCAAGGTCCCGCCCGAGATCGCCGAGCGGGCGACGCTGCCGATCGAGCGCATGGTCGCGATCGGCTAAGCGCGTCTTACGCATCTTTCAGCCATTGCCGATGTAATCCGGGTATGCGGAAGCCGCCTCGGCTCCTGGTGGTCGGCGCACTTGGGCTTGGCGCACTGCTGGCGCCGGCTAATGCGCCCGCTCAGAGCGGTGGGTCGGCGCAGCCGAAGATCGTCGGCGGCGCGGCCACCTCGGTGGCCACCTATCCCTGGCAGGCCGCGGTGGTCGTCTCGCCGGCCAAGGCTTCGGGCAACGCCCACAACCGCCAATTCTGCGGCGGGTCGCTGCTCACCTCGCGGATCGTGATCACCGCCGGGCACTGCGTCGCGGACACCGATCCCGACTGCACCCTGTTCTGTTCTTCCGCGACGCCCGTCTGCCCGGACCCACCGAGCGCGACCGAGGATGGCACCTGCAAGCTCGACGCCAACGACGTCGACGTGGTGCTCGGGAGATCAACGCTTTCCGACACCGGTCAGGGAGCCGAGATCAGCGTGCAGGCGGTCAAGCTTCGGGACAACTTCGACGGCGACTTCCAGGGCGACGGCGTGCCGCGGTTCGACGTCGCTTACCTGGTGCTCTCTTCGGCGTCCGGCCAGACCCCGATCAAGATCGCCGGCGCCGACGAGAATGCCCTCTGGGACGCCGGCAGCCCCGAGGACGTCAGCGGCTGGGGGAGCCTGTTCGCCGGGGGGAGCACGGTCGACACGCTCCGCGCGGCGACGGTGCCGGTCCTGGCCGATCCCACCTGCACCGGGGACTATGGAAGGGACTTCGACCCGTCGACGATGGTCTGCGCGGGCACCGGTGCCACCGACACCTGCTCCGGCGACAGCGGCGGGCCTCTCGAAGCGGCGTTGCAGGGCGGCGGCTACCGGCTGGTCGGGCTGACCGGCTGGGGCGAGGGCTGCGGCGACGCGAGCTTCCCCGGCGTCTACACGCGCATCGCCGGTCCGACGATGAGCTCGCTGATCGCATCGGATGTCCCAAGCATCGAATCTGCCAACGGTCTGCCGGCCGAGCCGATCTTCGGCAGCGGCGGACAGCCCCGCGGCGCCGCCCCGTCCACGACGGCAACGAAGGCCAGGGCGCTCAAGAAGTGCAGGCGAGCCCGCACTCGCAAGAAGCGAAGGCGCTGCGTCAAGCGGGTCAAGGCACACGCAGGGGCCTCAAAGTGAGCCGAGGGGCGCACGCGACGTGCTGCTAGGTTGCCGCCGGAGGGATCGTGGAGACTTCTTTGCGCGTCGTGTTAGGGATCGTGCTCGCGGGCGCAGCGCTCGCGAAGCTTGCCTCGCCGCGCGCGAGCATTGCGGCGATGTCCAGCTTCGGTTTCGAGGACGGGGCGCTTCGCCCCATCGCCTGGGCGGCGCTGATCGCGGTCGAACTCGGGCTCGCGGTCGCGGTGGTGCTCGGCTCCGACACAGCCGCCTACCTCGCCTCCGGGCTGATGTTGCTGTTCGCTGCCCTCACCGCCGGCGCGCTCATCCGCGGGCGAGCGGGTGCGCCCTGCGCCTGCTTCGGTCCGCGCTCCAAGGTCTCCTGGCTCGGGGTGCTCCGAAACCTCGTCCTGGCGGCGGGCTTCGCGCTGATCCCGAACGTCGATTCGATCGCCCTCGGAACCGATGTCTGGCTCGGCATCGGTGTGGGCGTCGCGCTCCTCGCCTGCGCGGGCCTCGTCATCGCGGTCCTCGGCCTGGCGCGCGAGGTCGGGATGCTCAGACTTCAGCTCGGGACCCAGGGCGCCCTGGAGATCACGGGGGAGGGGCCCGATGTTGGATCTCGCGCAGAAAGCCTGGCGAGCCGTCTCGCGGTCCCGCCCTCCAACGGCTTCGAGCGCCTCGGACTCGCCGTCTTCAGCTCAGAGGGGTGCCATCTCTGCCAGACCCTGTCGCCGGCGATCGAGAACGTCGCGAACGATCCGCATGTCACGGTCGGTGTCTTCGACGAGGTCGCTGACGCCGCGCTCTGGCGCGACCTCGAGATCCCGGGCAGCCCGTTCGCGATCGCGACCGACGATTCCGGGACCGTGCTGGCCAAGGGGACCTTCAACAATCTCGCTCAGCTGGAGAGCGTCCTGGCCACCGCGGTGCGGCGTCGTGCCTGAGCATCTGGATCGGGTCACGGACGCCCTCGCCCGGGACACCTCCCGGCGCGGCTTCCTCGCCAGGGTCGGCGGGGCGCTGCTCGCACTGACTGCCGCTCGAACCGTCGGGACGCTGATCGAGCCGGGTGACTCCGAGGCCTTCCATTTCTGCGGGCACACCTTCACGACCGGCTCGTGCCCCCACCCGACGGGCTTGCCGCGGATCGACTCGCGTGGCTTCCCGCTGCGCGCCAGCGACGGACAGCCGGTCGACGACATCGGCCGGCCGGTGAATGGCGCCGGCCAGCCGGTGGACGACGACGGCAACCTCCTGCGGGACGCCGAGGGACGCCCGGTGCCCCCGGCGCCACGGACGCAGCTGTGCAAGCGCACGGGCGACATCTACGGGTTCCACAGCCAGAACGACGGCTCCTGGTTCCGCTGCTGCGGTGGCAAGGTGCGCCAGCTGCGCGACTGCTGTGCGCACCACAACAGCCGGATCAACGGGGACGCCGCGCTCACCGGGTACTGCTACAGCGGCCGCAAGGTGTTCTGCGTCCAGTACTACGACACGAAGGTGCCCTGCTGACGATGAGCGCGCTCGAGCTCGCCCTCGCCGCCGCCGCAATTCTTATCGGAGCGACCGGAACCTTCTCTCCGTGCGGCCTCTCGGTGATCGACACGATCGGGCCGACCGGTCACACCGGGGGCCGGCCGATCACGATTGCGGCCTGCGCCACCTTCTTGCCCGGAGCGATCGCCGGCGGGCTCGTCACCTTCGGATCGCTCGCGTTGCTGGGAGATCTGCTCCACGGAGCTGGGGGCCGGGCGGCCTACATCGCGGCGGCTGGGATCGCCCTCCTGGCAGCGGTCCTCGAGGTGCGCGGGACCCGGATCGTGCCGCAGATCCGCCGGCAACTGCCCGAGCACTGGCGCCGGGTGATGCCGATGCCCATCGCCGCCGCCTTCTACGGCCTGCTCCTCGGGCTCGGCTTCACGACCTTCGTCCTCACCTTCGGGGTCTGGGCGCTCGCCGGGGTGAGCCTCGCGGTGGGCGATCCATCCCTGGGCCTGGTCCTCGGAGCCGCCTTCGGGATCGGCCGGGCAATCCCGATCGTGGTGCTGGCGCCGCTGGCCGGAACCGACACCGGGATTCGCGCGACGGAGCTGATGTGCGAGCGAGAGGGCGTCTATTCAGGGCTGCGACGGGGGGACGCGGCCGCGCTCCTGCTGGTCGCCGTCGCCCTGGTGGTTGCGCCCGGGGCCGCCGGAGCGGCCGGGACGCAGGTCGCGCACGCGACCGATCCATCTGCCACCGCCGATGCTCTGCTCTTCCAGCGGCTCGGAGGCCCGGCCGTGATCAGCCGCGGAGGACCGGAGATTCCGCTCCCTGGACAGCACCCGGCCATCGGCGGCCGATTCATCGCGACCGTCGCCAACGACGCAATCCAGCTCCTCGACCGCAGCAGCCTCGCGCCGGTCGCGCAGATCCCCGCACCCGGAGCCGACGCGGTGGCGGTGTCGGATTCCTGGCTTGCCTACCGCGCCCCCGCCGGCGGAGGCGACGGCATCTACATCCGCTACATCGCGAACCCCGCCTCGCCCGCGCCCCCGCTCCTGCTGGCGAGCGAGGGGGGCGCCTCCCAGCTCAGCCCTCCGGCCGTGGACGGCGGCATTCTGCTCTACGCGATCGCCACGCCCCGCGGCAGTCGCGTGGTCCAGTGGGTGATGGGCACTCACAAGCATCGGGCGCTCGTTCGCTCACCGCGCCTGCTCCTCTTCAATCCGGCGGTGGCCGGTCACTCGTTCTCGTACGTGCGCTCGGACGCCCGGCGCAGCCGATTGATGGTGCGGCGCCGATCCCACCGCGGCGCGGGGCGGATCCTCTTCACCCTGAAGCGCGCCGACGGCGAGCTGTACTCGGACGCTCTGACCGGTTCGGTCGCCTACGTGACGATTCTGCGTCCCAATGCGGCGGACGCAGACGCGGAAATCGTCGGCGTCAGCCGGCGGCACCCCAGGCGCCTGAACGAGCGAGGGCCGCGGGGCGGCGGCAACCACCGCTTCTGAGCTACCAGCCGGCTGGGGGTGAGAAGGCGCGTAGCGGCGGTTGCGGATAGCCGACCGCCCGGTAGAACGTCGCGCTCGGCTTGGCCAGCAGCCAGCGTCCGCCGATTCGCTCGAGGTAGATCACGTCGTCCTCGACGGAGACGTACTTCCGATCGGAGAAGTGATGTGTGACGGTGGTCGTGAGCCGGGCGCGATCCGCACCGATCGCCTCCGGCTTCACCTCGAAGATCTCGGTGCGCCGCCAGGCCGGGCCGCCGTCGGCGGGACGTGAGCCGATCGACGCCCGCAGAGACGCGCGACAGCCGCGCCGTTGCCTTGGCAGTTCGCCCAGTGGGACCGTTCCCGGGACAAACAGCGCGCAGACGCGCCCAGCGTCGCGATCGTCTAGCGCGGCGACATAGCTCCGGACCGTGGCGGTGGCCGCGGCACGGTCCGTCCCCTCCAGGTCGCCGGTCGCCTGTGGCCCACTCGCCTCGGATTCCGGGCTGGCCTCCGTCGCCGCAGGCCCCTCGGCCGCTTCCTCCACCGTGTCGACCGGGCCGACCGCTCCGGGCGGCAGCTTGCCGGTGACGTTCCGGTCTCCGGTCCCGGTGATCCCGCCGGCGGCGGAGGTCGCCACGTTGGTCGTCACATGGTCGCCGCCACCGGAGCCGCCACAGCCGGAGAGAGCCACCGCGCAGGCGACGAGCGCGGCGAGGCCCCAAGCGTGGGGCAGCGGACGCCCCGGTCTCCCCGCGGAACCCTCCTCATTATTGGGGATGCTCATCGGCGCACGGCTGTGAGAGGGTGGCGTCCGACGAGCCTCGAAATCAGCACCAAGGGGATCGGGTTGACTGTTTTCCACTTCCGGAGGAGGGTCTCATGACCGACAACTTCCCAGGTCCTCGTGGAGCTGCGCGCGCGGCCGTGCTTGCGGTTGCGGCAGCCGGCATGCTCGCATTCGCTTCGCAGGCCTCGGCGACGATCACGCCCACCCCGGACGGGAGCACCCTGGGCGGAGCCATGAACGCATCGGGCGGGCCCGTCGGTTCCGGGAGCCTGGCCGCCCCTGCGACCACGACGCCGAATGCCGTGTCGACGACGGCGCTCACCGGGTTCCCCGAGACGGGCAGCACGAACTACGGCGTGCTGACCACGGGCGACCCTCTGCTGATCGACCAGGCGAATACCGCTGAGCGACAGTGGAATCAGCCTCGGCGGCTCGGCATTGCGGGGTGATACGGACTTTGATGTCAGCGTTCTCGATCTGACGCTGACGTCCCGGCCGACGACCAACTGCCTGAAGTTTGATTTCCGCTTCTTCTCGGAGGAGTACCCCGAGTACGTCGGGACCGAGTTCAACGATGCGTTCATCGCGGAGCTCGACACAAGCGACTGGTCCACAAATGGATCCGACATCACCGGAACGCAGATTTCGCAAGGATCAGTTCGACAACCCGATCACGATCAACGCCACTGGCCCGGGTCCGTCAGCGCCGTCAACGCGGCGGGGACCACCTATGACGCCGCTACCCAGCGCCTCACGGCGGCCAATGTCGTCTCGACGGGCATGCACCATGTCTATCTGTCGATCTTCGATCAGGGCGACCACATCTACGACTCGGCGGCGTTCATCGACAACCTCAGGGCCGTCAACGATGGAATCTGTGCGACGGCGGGGTGGCGGCGGCCGGGACGCCGCCTGACACCGCAGCGGTCAACGGGACCGTCGGGAACAACTCGGCGACGTTCACCTTCGGATCGCCGCCCGCCGGCGGGCACTTCGTCTGCCAGATCCATGACGGGCCGGCGTCCGACCCGGACAAGGCCGAGCCGTTCGAGGTCTGCACGAGTCCCCTCGTGGTCGACTTCAACCAACCGGAGTCCGGTTTCAACGCGGTGACCCCGAAGCTCGATGAGGGGGTTCACACGTTGAGCGTCGCGGCTGTGAACGCCTCGGGCGACGCCGATCAGAGCCCCTCGACGACCGAGTTCAATGTGACTCCGGGAGGGAGCGGTGGCGGCGGCGCCACGACGCCTCCACCTGCCTCGCCCAAGGCCAAGAAGTGCAAGAAGAAGAAGGGCAAGAAGTCGGCCACCGTTGCCAAGAAGTGCAAGAAGAAGAAGTAGGGGGCGAGTAGGTCTCTGACGACCAGCGGCCGCCGGGTCACCGAGCCGGCGGCCGTTCCGTCCTGCGAGCCTCGTAGATTCGCGACCGGTGCTGCCCGCTGCTACCCTCGCCGCCCGGTCTTGAGCAAGCCGCAGCCCAAGGCCATCCCGTACGACCAGGCCCAAGACCGGCCCCCGATGGCGCACCTGAAGCCCGTTCCAGATCTCAAGCCTGAGACCTCCGCCAAGGCCGGCGGAAAGCCCTCGATCGAGGAGCTCGAGCGCTGCGCGACCGTGCTCCGGATCCAGTGCGTCCGCATGCTGGCCGTCGCCAAGTCGGGGCACCTCGACAGCTCCCTGTCGGCGGCCGACATCGTCGCCGCCCTCTACTACCGCGTGCTTCGCCACGACCCCACCAACCCGAAGTGGCCGGAGCGCGACCGCTTCGTCCTCTCCAAGGGGCACGCCGCGCCGATCCAGTACGCCGCCCTCGCGGAGCACGGCTACTTCCCGGCGGACGACCTGATGGGCCTCCGCTCGATCGGCTCACATCTTCAGGGGCATCCGGACATGACCCGGACCCCGGGCATCGAGGTCTCGACCGGCTCACTCGGCCAGGGTCTCTCGATGAGCATCGGCATCTGTCTCGCTCTTCGCCTTGACGATCTCGCCGAGACCGCGCAGGTCTTCACGCTGATGTCCGACGGCGACTGCCAGGAGGGCGAGAGCTGGGAGGGCGCGATGGCCGCGGCCCACTATGAGATTCCCAACATCACGGCGATCGTCGACTACAACCATCTGCAGACCGACGGCACCACTGAGGAGGTCATGGACACCGGCGACGTCCGCGCCAAGTTCGAGGCCTTCGGCTGGGATGCGATCGAGATCGACGGCCACGACATGAACGCGATCGTCGAGTCGCTGGAACGCAGCCGCACGATCGACCGCCCGTCGGCGATCGTCTGCCAGACCAAGAAGGGCCGGGGCGTCTCCTTCATGGAGGACCGGTTCGGCTTCCACGGCAAGCCGCCGAGCCAGGAGCAGGCCGAGCAGGCCATGGAGGAGCTCGAAGCGCGCTACCAGGAGCAGACGAAGGCGCTGGAGGGGAAGAGCTGATGGCGAGCGAGCTGATCGAGGCTGCCGAGCCGCAGACCGAAGCGCTCGCCACTCGCCAGGCCTATGGCGATGCGCTGGTCGCGCTTGGCGAGGCTCACGAAGAGGTCGTGGCCCTCGACGCCGACCTCGCCGTCTCGACCCAGTCGATGAAGTTCGGCAAGCAGTTCCCCGAGCGCTTCTTCAACATCGGCGCCGCCGAGGCGAACATGATGTCGATCTCGACGGGCCTCGCCGCCAGCGGCAAGGTCCCCTACGCCTCGACCTTCGCGATCTTCGCCACCTCGCGGTCCTACGACCAGGTGCGCCTCGGCATCGCCCACAACGAGCTCAAGGTGCGAATCGGCGCCTCCCACGGCGGGGTCTCCCTCGGCGAGGACGGCGCGTCCCACCAGATGATCGAGGACATCGCCCTGATGAGGGCGATGCCGAAGATGCAGGTCGTCGTTCCCGCCGATTACAACCAGGCCTACACAGCGGTGATCGAGTCCTACGAGCGCTTCGACGGCCCCATGTACATGCGCTTCGGCCGGCCGAAGACGCCGGTCGTCTACGAGGCGATCCCCGACACGCTGGGGACCGGGGTCGACGTCCTTCGGGAGGGCAAGGATATCTCGATCTTCGTCTGCGGCCACATGGTCTGGCGCGGCCTCGAGGCGGCCGAGACCCTGGAGCGTGAGGATGGGGTGGAGGCCGAGGTGGTCAACGTCTCGATCATCAAGCCGATCGACTCCCAGGGCGTGCTCCGCTCACTCGCCAAGACCGGCGTGGCGGTCACCGCCGAGGAGCATCGTGTGGTCGGCGGCCTCGGCGATGCGATCCGCCAGGTGGCCTGTGAGCAGCACCCGGTCCCGGTCTTCGCGCTTGGCATGCAGGACGAGTTCGGTGTCTCCGGCACCGCCGAGGCGTGCATGGAGCACTTCGGCCTGACCGCCAGCGGCATCGCCGACCTGGCCCGCGAGGCCCTGCTCAAGAAGCCGATCGTGCAGCACCCGCCCATCCAGGGCGGACCCTGGTCCTAGGTTCGCCCGACCCTATGGACAGCCTGCGACCCCTGAGGGCTCGCAGCGAAAGTTGATGCCGTCGAGAGTCAGGAACTGGTCGGCCAAGAGAGTCGTGCCGGAGCCCTGAAAGAGCACCACGCCGCCGCTGGTCACCTGAACCTCCGTCGGACCGCCTTCCCCGGAGGCAGGGAAGATCTCCGCGAGCGGTGGTGCGTAGCCGGCGGGAAGCGAGAAGAGGTTCGCCCCTGTGTTGGGACCCGACCCAGGACAACGGACCGCGCCGCGCAGGTGCACGACACCGAATGGATCGCGGTAGAACCCCACCTTCGGGAAGTTGGGGTTGGTGTCGTTCATGTTCTTCCAGGAGACGCCGCCACTACAGCTGCCGAAGTCGGAGGAGGCGACCTCGTGCATCTGCTCCGCGGGAGCGAGTCGCGGGTTCGGATAGCTGCCGGCGAGCGCGCCGCCGGCTGGGCCTGAGCGAAGCGCCGACTGTGCGCCGCCGCTGATCTTCGACTGGCTCACGGCCCCGTCGGCGATCTTCGCCTCCGAGACCGCCGAGTTCTTGAGCTGCTTCGTCCCGACGCTGTTCTTGCGAAGCTGGGTCGCCGCATAGGTCCCGCCGCAGAGGGCCAGGAACACCGCGACGGTGGCCATCACATTCGCATAGCTGAGTCGAGACTTGATGTGCGCAGCCTATGCCCTGCCTACTCGAGCCTGAAGACCTCCGCCATGAACCGCGGCTCCTCGACGCTCGTCGTGCTCGCGAAGCCGATGACTGTCCGCCCGGTGGCCCGCTCGATGGCGGCGCTGAAGCTCGACCGAATTGCGTGCTGGTAGCGAGTCCGGACTTCCATGACCGTTTCCTGCTCTCCGCTGTCGACCAGGAACTGCTCGTTGGGAAGCAGTTGGAGGCCGTCCAGCACGACGATCACCCAGTGATCCCCCACGAGTGTCTCGGCGTAGGTCGCGCCGGCTCCGTAGGACTCCTCGTAGATGCGCAGGATCTCTCGGCCGACCTCGTCCCGCACCTGTCGATCGGTCGGAGGCCGGCGGGCGTCCTCCGGGCGGCCCGGGTCCTCTGGGCCCTCTGCGTCCTCGTGTCGATCAGGATCTGGAACCACAAGTCCTCCTCGCGGAGAAATAGTGGCGACCCTCCGCCCACCAACCTGACCGAAATCGGAAGGTGGTCGTTCGATCGCGCCGAGTGTGTCACACCAGTCGGCAAGCTACCGATCGTGCGACATCAACACTCTACCTCCAGATCCGCATGTAGGCCAGCAATAGGAGTAGCCTCGAACAAGGCGGCGTGGCGTTGCTCACATCGGACCCATAGGATGCCTCGCGCTCGTTGGGTCTTCCCGCAACTCTTCCCTTCGCGCGAAATCGTCTGACCGAAGAGGGGCGGCAACCGATCCGCTTGGAGGTTTGCCGTTTCCCCGCAAGACTCAGTGCTTCGGCCTGCCAGAGGTGAAACCCTCGCGCAGATTTCCACGGGTCTCGTCCAGCTTCACTCCCGCTATTACGGAAAGGGTCCGACCAAGGCGAAGACCCACCTGGTCAACGACATGGTCGTCGCCATCCTCCGCGGAGGATTCACCCGCGTGGAGCGGACCCTGCTCGACACCGGTCAGGTCGAGTCCGTCTACCAGATGCGCCGCAGCTTCCAGCAGGCGATGGAGGACGAGTTCCGCCGCGTCGTCGAGGAGGCGACCGGACGCAAGGTGATCGCGTACATGAGCTCCATCCATGTCGACCCGGATCTGGCCGTCGAGCTGTTCGTGCTGGAGCCGGTCGAGGAGAGCGTTGAAGACTCCCCCAGCACGGACGGACACCACGAGACCGCCCCGCAGATCGAGCCCGACGGCGACCACCCCTAGGAGCTGGCTGCCCCGTTCAGGGCCTCGAGCGCCGGCCCGCGTGCCCTGAAGATCGGCAAGACTCGCTCGATCCCGGCGAGGCTGAAGACGCGATCGACCTGAGAGCCCTGGGCGATCACGGTATGCAGGGTGCCGGCCTGGCCGGTTGATCGGAGGGCTCGGATCAACAGGCCGATCCCGGACGAGTCGATGAAGCTGAGATCCGTCAGGTCAACGATCACTCCCGCGTTGACGCGAAGCTGCTCGAAGAGCTGTTTCTCCACCCGAGGGATCGTGCTCAGGTCGAGTTCGCCTCTCAGCGAGATCACCGACGCGCTCGTTCCCACGGGCTCCACCACGAACGAGAGAGTCTGGCCGTCTTCCGGGTCACCACTCCACCCCGATGAGAGGGGTGGAGCGGCCCCGCTAGACCGCTCCACCCGCTCGCCTCAACGCGCCACCCCCTTGTGGTGCGCAGCTCCCATGGGGCAGGGAGTCGTCAAGCCCCCTGACTCTGAAGTCAAGTCGCCCGCGGATAGGGAACCTCACAAAGTCCTCCTCGGTCTTGCTCGTCCTGTGCTTGCCGAGAAGGCCCCCCCTGCCCCTTGCAGGGTGTGCCTCCAAGCATTCCTGGTTGAGTCGCGGCCGACGCCGGCGGCGTCGATTCACTCCTCCAATAACCGGGGTGTATTCTAATCCGGGTAGCAGCCAGTTAGTAGTACCGGGTAGATACGAGACTTACTCGAGCATCGTGTTTTCCCGCACATTGCGCAGGAACAGGTCGCACAGGGGCGATCTGGGCCGGTGGCAGAGAACAGCTCATGCGACCAGCCCACTCTGATCTTCAGCCGACACCTATCGCGCATCGCGGCGACCACGATGCAAGATCCCCGGGGGAACCACGGGGTGAGGACGTACATCCGGTGTCATCGGACGCCACCGGAGTACGAGTGAACGGCGAGCGGGGCCGAGATGACGCCACTCGGCCCCGCCGCCGGTACATCACCCACTGAAAATCGCTGCCGCGTGCCCGGCGCGACTAACGGGGTGCACGCGTGTTCTGAGGCGAACGAGAACTTGCGATCCGCTTTAGCTCGATCCCTACCCTGTTGATCCGTCGGCTCGCAGGACCGACTCGTTGCATCCACTCTCCGATGGCAAGACGACAGACCTCAGAACTGCTTCGCGCGCGCCCGACCAAGCCGGCGCGCCGTCCCGAGCACCTCACCGAGCAGCGGGCCCGCCCGCCGATCGTCGAGATGCGCAAGGTCACCAAGGCCTATCCGGGCGGGCACGTTGCCCTGGAGCGCGTCAGCCTTCGAGTCGATCGCGGTGAGTTCGTCTTCCTCGTTGGGCCCACCGGCTGCGGCAAGACCACGTTGATCAAGACCCTGATCCGCGAGCTCCAGCCCACGGAGGGCGAGGTGCTGATCGCCGGCCGCGACATCGGCTCGCTGTCTGACAAGAAGGTCCCCCAGCTGCGTCGCCGGATCGGCACCGTCTTCCAGGACTACAAGCTGCTGCCGAGCCGAAACGTCTACGACAACGTCGCCTACGCACTCCAGGTGATCGGCGCATCGCGGTCGGAAATCCGGCGCAAGGTGCCCGACGCCCTCCGCCTCGTCGGCCTGGCCGACAAGGTCAAGAACTTCCCGGACCAGCTCTCCGGCGGCGAGCAGCAGCGCCTCTCGGTCGCTCGCGCGTTCGTCAACCATCCGCCGTTGCTGCTGGCCGACGAGCCGACCGGAAACCTGGACCCCAACACCTCGATCGGGATCATGCAGGTGCTCTACCGGATCAACCGCACCGGCACCACGGTCGTCGTCGTCACCCACGACCGCGAGATGGTGGACAAGATGCGGCGCCGGGTGATCGCCCTGGACGCCGGCCGTGTCGTCCGCGACCAGGCCGCCGGCACCTACACGTCCGACGACGAGTCGACCCGCGAGTTCGCGGCCCGGCTCCGCGATGAGATGGGCATCGACGATGAGAGGCCGAGTTACTAGGCGTTTCCATGGGTCGAGTCTTCTTCTTCATCGGTGAAGGTATTCGCGCCCTGCGGCGCAGCGCTGCTCCAGGCCTGGCGTCGATCGTCACGGTCTGCATCACAGTGCTGCTCCTCGGCGTCCTGATCCCGGTTCTCCAGACCACGAACGGCAAGACGAATCAGGTCCGCGACCAGGTCGGCCTGCGGGTCTTCCTCAACGACGTCAACGGACAGCAGGCGCCGGGCAATCAGATCCAGGCGCTGCAGACGAAGCTCGAGGCCATCCCGCACGTCAAGCAGGTTCAGTTCGTCGACAAGAACCAGGCCCTGAGCATCCTCAGCGACCGGCTCAAGGCCGAGAACCGCGCGGACATCACCGCCCAGCTGCCTGGTTCGCACAACCCGTTGCCCGCATCCTTCAACGTGACCCCGGACGATCTCTCCAACCTGGCGAGCGTTCGCAGCGCGATCACCCCGCCCGGGGCGAGCGGTCAGCCAACTCCGATCAGCCCGCTGATCTCGGACATCGGCGACTCGCGCGACGACGCCAGCAAGATCAGCGGTGCGACGACCGCGATCCGCTGGGTGCTCGCCGTCGTCTCGGGTCTCCTGTTGATCGCCTCGCTCCTGCTGGTCGCCAACACGATCCGGCTCTCCATCTACGCCCGCCGCCGCGAGGTCGAGGTCATGCGCCTGGTAGGGGCGACCAACTGGTTCATCCGCTGGCCCTTCATGGTGGAGGGGCTGTTCTGCGGGCTGGTCGGAGCAGCGATCGCAATAGGCTTCCTGTTCGTCGGTAAGCAGGTGATCGTGGATCCGCTGGCCAACAACTTCAACCTGATCAACTCGGGGCATACGATCGGCTTCGCCAACCTCGCGCTCGTCCTGCTGTGCGTGGCCATGGGCGTTTCAGCGATGGGCAGCGGTCTGACGCTGCGTCGCTTCCTCCGGATTTGAACCGCAAACTCATCGTCGCGGCGGCTGTCGCGATCGCCTTCATCGTCGGCATCGTGGCCGGCGGCCAGGTCGATGCCATCCGCAACCGCGTGGACGACGTCTTCGGCAACAAGAGCCAGGACGCGACCTCGCAGGCGGTCGACGTCATCCACGACGACTACTTCCACACAGTCGACAACAAGGACCTCGAGAACGCCTCGATCGCCTCGATCATCGCCCACATCAAGCGGCGATACCACGACCGCTTCTCGCACTACTTCACGAAGACCGAGTACGACCGCTTCAAGCAGGGATCGAGTCTCTCCGGCGTCGGCATCGCCGTCAACGAGGTGCCGCAGGGCCTCCGCGTCACTACCGTGTACAAGAACACCCCCGCCCGGGAGGCGGGAATCGAGCCAGGAGAGGTGATCACCGGCGTCGGCGGCCATTCGATCGCGGGCAAGGACGCGAATGCGGTCACCAGCCAAATCCGGGGGCCGGCCGGGACCAAGGTGGCGCTCACGGTCGAGAGTCGCGACGGGCACCAACGTGAGGTCACCGTGACTCGCCGGGAGGTTGAGATCCCACAGGTCACCGGCCGCATCGAGACCGTCGCGGGCAAGAAGGTCGGCTACGTCCGCCTGGCCGGGTTCTTCCCGGGTGCCCACGCCGAGCTCCGCAAGGAGGTCGAGCGCCTTTACGCGCAGGGCGCCCAGGGACTGATCCTGGACCTGCGCGGCAACGGCGGCGGCCTGCTCACCGAGGCGGTGCTGGTCTCGAGCATCTTCGTTCCGAACGGCGTGATCGTCTCGACGCACGGGCGCACCCAGGACACCAGGACCTTCGATGCGACCGGCGATGCGATTTCCAAGCACCCGATGGTGGTCCTGATCAACGGCGACACCGCCTCTGCCTCGGAGATCGTGACCGCGGCGCTGGAGCAGTCTGGTGCCGCGAAGGTCGTCGGTACCACCTCGTTCGGCAAGGGAACCTTTCAGGAGGTGATCCCGCTCAACAACGGCGGCGCGCTCGATCTGACCGTCGGGCAGTATCTGACCCGGAATGGGACATCGATCAATGACGTCGGAATCCCGCCGCAGGTGAAGGCGAAGGACAACCCCAAGACCAAGCCGGACGAGGGCCTGAACAGGGCGCTCCAGGTGCTGGCCCCGTCGCTCTGAAACGCGTCGTCCTCGTCGAGAAGCGCGGCCGCTTCCTCACCGGCGAGCTTCTCTTCGAGCGCGGCGAACGAATCGAGCTCGGCGGTGGGCGCCGCGCGGCAACCCCGGGGCGCATGGCGCTGATCGATCTCGGCCAGGGCCGGGGACGAGCGAGGGTGGTCCGCGAGCTCGGCGATCCGGGAGTCGCGGCAGATGTGATCGCGGCGCTGCTGGAGGACCGCCAGGTCCGCACCGGCTTCTCCCGCCGGATCGAGGAGGACGCGGCGCAGGCAACCGAGCGGGCGAAGTCCCTCGACTTCGATCGACGCGACCTCAGAGATCTGGCCACCTTCACGGTCGACCCGGCCAGCGCCCATGATTTTGACGACGCGGTCTCGGCCGAGCGAACCGACCGTGGCGTGCGGCTCTGGATCCACATCGCCGACGTCGCGGCGCACGTTCGGCCGGGCGACGCGCTCGAGAAGGAGGCGTATCGCCGGGCGAACTCCACCTATGTCCCGGACACCGTCGCGCCGATGCTGCCTCACGTCCTCTCCAGCGACGCGTGCAGCCTCGCTCCGGATCGCGAGCGGCTCGCAGTCACCTCGGAGATCGAGCTCTCCGAGGCGGGGGAGCCCCTCTCGGCGAGCTTCTACCGCAGCCTGATCCGCTCGGACGCCCGACTCGACTACGAGGGGCTCGACGAGATCTTCGCCGGCCGGGCGCGCCCACCCGAGTCGATCGCGGCGCCGCTCGCCCTGGCCCGGGATGCGGCGGCGACGCTCGCGGGCCGCCGCCCGCGCTCCTCACTGGAGGTGGAGAGCTTCGAGCCCGAGTTCCGGTTCGAGGACGGCCAGGTGGTGGGAGCCCACTCGGTCCCCCAGACCGAGGCCCACAGCCTGATCGAGCACCTGATGATCCTCACAAACGAGCGCGTTGCAGAGCTGCTCGAGCGCCGTCGGGTGCCGACGCTCTACCGCGTTCACGAACAACCTGACCCGGAGCGCATCAAGCGGCTGATCGAGCAGCTCGCGGCTCTCGACATCCCGACCCCGGCGCTCCCCGACCACATCTCCCCGCAGCAGGCCAGCGAGCTCGCGGGTGAGGCGAGCCGGCTGGTCGCCCGAGAGGCCGAGCGGCGGGGCCACGGCCGCGAGGCGTATACATCGCTTGTGCTCCGCTCGCTGAAGCCCGCCCACTACACCGACCGGAACCTGGGCCACGCCGGCCTGGGCAGCTCCGCCTATGCGCACTTCACTTCTCCGATTCGCCGCTACCCGGATCTGGTCACTCACCGCGCGCTCCTCTCGGCGATCGGAGCGGGCGAGGAGCCGCCGCGCGGCGAGGGCCTGGCGGAGGTGGGCGCGCACTGCTCCGAGCGCGAGCGGGACGCGACCCGGATCGAGCGCGATGCCGACTCCGTCTGCGCGTCGTTCCTGCTGCAGCGCGAGCTCTTCGAGCGCGGGACGGACACGAGGTTCGAGGGCGAGGTCTCCGGCGTCGTCGGCGCCGGGGCGTTCGTGCGCTTCGGCGGGGCTCTCGCCGACGTCTACGAGGGCTTCCTGCCGGCTCGCCGGATCGGCGGGCGTGAGCGCTACGAGCTGGATGAGACCGAGACGCGGCTGGTCGGCATGCGCGGGGGCGCCGCGGTTCGGATTGGCGACCCGGCGACGGTCACCGTCGATCGCGTCGACGCTCCCCGTGGCCGGGTGGACCTGCTTCCCTCCGGGGGCTGATGGCCAACAAGAAGAGCAAGGGCCCCCGCGCGCCGGTCAGCGGCGACGTCGCCACCAACCGGCGGGCGCGGCACAAGTTCCAGTTCCTGGAGACGATGGAGGCCGGGATCGAGCTGCGCGGGAGCGAGGTCAAGTCGCTCCGCGATGGCAAGGCGCAGCTCAACGAGGCCTACGCGGTCGTCAACGACGGCGAGGTCTGGCTGCGTGGCGCCTACATCCCGCCCTATCTCCCGGCCTCGGACCGGAACCACGATCCCGACCGGCCGCGCAAGCTGCTCCTGCACCGGCGCGAGATCGAGCGGCTGATCGGCAAGACCGCGGAGCGCGGGCTCACACTCGTCCCGACCAGGATCTACTTCAAGGGGCCGCGAGCGAAGGTGGAGCTGGCCCTGGCCAAGGGCAAGGAGGGCCGGGATCGCCGCCGGGAGATCGCGGACCGCGATCTTCGCCGCGAGGTGGAGCGTGACTTCAAGCAGCGTTTGAGTTAGGCGATCAAACACCCGATGGGAAGGGCAAAGGTCGCTGCACGAGAACGAGAAACCCGTGCAACGATTGAGCACACCGATGCTTGCCGCAATCGATACAGCCACTCTCTCCGACTTCGTCAAGGACAACCCCGGCGAGGCGTACGGGATCGCGGCCGCGGTCATCCTCCTGCTCATCCTCGTCTTGCTGATGCGCCGTCGTCGCGCCACGGATAAGGAAGACGCCGGCGAGACGGCCCCCGCGGAAGCGGACGCGGCGGAGAAGGACACCGACGAGGACGAGGCCGCCGACTCGGAAGAGCCGGAGGAGGCAGCGGCTGACGAGTCCACTGACGACGAGTTCACAGACCACGAAGGCACTGACGACGATGCGACTGTTGAGGGGGTCGCTGACGACGAGGTGGCGAAGCACGACGCGACCGACGACGAGGCCGCCGAGCACGTGGTCGCTCAGGATGAGTCCGAGGGTGAGGAGGCCGAGAGGGAGAAGACCGAGGCGGAGGCATCCGCCGACCCCGAGGCGCTGCCCGTCACCGAGGGCGCGGCGGCCGGGGCGGCCACCGGGAAGCTCTCCCGCAAGGAACGTCGGGCGGCGCGCAAGGCGAAGCGCGAGCAGATCGCGGACGAGAAGCGCAGTGCCGAGGACCAGGATCGCCTGGCCTGGGAGGAGGAGCGCAAGCGCCGCCGCGAGGAGCGCCAGCAGCGCAAGGAGGAGCGGGCGCGCCGGAAGGCCGAGCGCAAGGGGAAGGCTCCGCCCGAGCCGGAGGCGGAGGAGCCGGAGGCGGAGGTGCCGGAGGAGGCCAAGGAAGACGCGGAAGACGCCGAGGTGAAGACCGGCCCCGCGGCCGAGGCGGAGAAGTCCACGATGCTCGCGGCCGCGCTTGGCCTGGGGGCGGGTGCCGCCGAGAAGCTCGACGGCGACGACGACGAGGAGAAGCCGAAGCTCGAGGAGGTGCCGATCGGCGGCGAGAAGGAAGAGGAGGAGGCGAGCGCGCCGCAGGCAGTCGGCGCCATCCCGTCCTCGGAACCGCTCACGTCCGAGCCCAAGGACGAGCCCGAGGAGGCACAGTGGGTTCCACCGGGCAGCGGCCCTCCGCATCTCCGGGAGATGCCGGATAAGCCCGATCAGGAGTCCAGCCCCACGACCGAGGATGAGTCGACCCCCGAGGCTGCTCAGGAGTCAACGCCCGAGCCCGAGGAGGAGTCCATCTCCGAGGCCGCGGCCGAGCCGGATGACGAGCCTGTGTTCACGCCGATGGCGCCGGAGCCGGAGAAGGCCCCCGGCGGCTTCGCGCGGACAGCTAGCGAGGACGAGGACGAGGAGCCCACCGACCTGAAGTCCGATGAGGAGGGGGAGGTGCAGCAGGAGGGGACGGCAGAGGACACCGAAGAGGAGAAGGAGACGATCGTTCCGGAGCCCGATGCGTCGGGCGCCGAGCTTGCGGCGTCCTCCCCGGCGTCGCCGGATGACCCGATCGAGATCACCTCTTCACCCGGCGGCACCAGCTCATTGCAGGAGGAGATCGACCGGCTGGCTCGTGAGGACGCTGAGGGAGCGGCCACATCTCCGCCCGCGGAGCCGACGCCCGAGCCGACGCTGCCCTCCGAGCCGACCCCGCCTGAACCCGAGCCGGCCGAGGGCGAATCCATGCTGCCGCCGGACGTCACACCCGCCCGTCCTTACGACGCGCCCCCCGAGCACGAGGTCGCCGAACCGCTCCTGGGGTCTTCCGCCCCCTCGGCACTCCCCCCGACGAGCCCGGAGGTCGAGGAACTCGCCGCCGAGCACGAGGAGCGCCTCGGCGCGGAAGAGCATCGGGTTCGCACCCAGGCGGACGAGCGCCTGCGCCGCGCCGAGGAGCTCGAGCGCGACGCCGAGGCCCGCGTAAAGCGCGCCGAGGAGGAGACCGAGCAGCTGATCAGGATGGCCGCCGACCAGGCCCGTCGCCAGGCCCAGGAGGAGGCGCGCGAGACCAGCGAGGTCAGGGTTCGCGAGGAGGCCGAGCGGCTGCGGCTCGAGACCGAGCAGCGTGCCCAGGAGGAGTCCGAGCGGGTGCGCCAAGAGGTCGAGGACCGGACCAAGCTCGCGATCGAACAGGCGCGCAAGGAAGCGGATTCGCGGGTGGCCGAGGCGGCGGAGCAGGCGCGGCGCGAGGCCGAGGAGCGGGCCAGAGCCGAGGCCGAAGAACGAATCGACGCCCAGGTCCAGCAGAAGATGGGCGGGGAGACCGAGCGGCTCTCGAGTGCCATCCAGGAGGCGGAGCGGCGCCTAGAGGCCGAGCGCGCGGAGCGGGAGCGTGCCCTGGAGGCCGCCCAGAAGAGACTTGAGGAGATCGAGAACAGGGCCAAGGAGGCCGAGCAGCGCGCCGCCGACGCCGAGCGGGTGGCTCAGCTCAAGCTGGAGGAGGCCGAGCGGGAGCGCAGGCTGCGCGAGGTCCTGGAACGTGTGAACGCTGCCGAGGCGCGCGCCAAGGAGGCGGAGCGCAAGGCGCAGGAGGCTGAGGCCGCCGCCGCGAGAAGCATCGGGACGACCGGAGAGCCGAGCCCAGAGCCGCCGCCACCCGCCCCCCCGGCGGCAGCGCCACCGCCGCCTCCTCCGCCGACCCCAGAGGCCACAGCGCCTCCCGAGCCGGCCGTCGCCCCGAGGGAGGAGACCGGGGAGGGCGACGAAGACGAGAAGGGCGGCATCCTCGGCCGCACGGTCGGCGCGATCCTCGGGGTCGGCGCCGGACGCGAGGAGGAGGCCGAGGGGGATGAAGGGGGGCCGGAGAAGATGGAGGAGCCGGTGGTATCCGGCGAGTCCGAGACCGAGGATGACGAGGGGCCGGATGAGGCCCTTCCCGACCCCCACGCCGATGCCGGCGACCCCATAAACCTGAACGACGCCAACTTCGAGCAGCTCCGCGACGTCGGCTTCTCGGTCACCCAGGCGACACGCGTGATCACCTATCGCGGCCGCCAGAAGGGCTTCAAGTCGCTCGATGACCTAGGCGACGTCCCCGGCATGCCGGGTGATTTCCTCAGCCAGGTCAAGGGGAAGCTGACCCTGTAGACGGGGCTCGCCCGTCGGGGGAGGTGGCTCCTCCGTACTGCGCGGTCCCGCGCTGAAGCCCTCCCGGCTACCATGCCTTTCACATAGCACGGGGCCGAATCGGATTCGACTTGGGCCTTTGTGCGATCAGGTTGCAGGCCGAGGTTCCAGGAGGCCTCGTTAAACACCTGGACCAACCAATACGTGCGGACCATGAGTTCGCTCTCGCCGCTTAGCTAGAACCTAGGCAGCGTGTGTCGGCCCACCCGAGCCCGAGGGGTGGGGTCACCGGCATCAGAATCGGGCTCACCCGGCCGGATCGTCCCGACCGGCCGGGGAAATCAAAGGGACTTGGCCCCTCGGCATCTCTCGCCGGCTGCAGAGGTCAAGGGGCGAGAACGAAGCGCCGGCTAAGCCTGTAGAAGCCGATCGCCGAATCCCGAGGACGCGGGTTCAAATCCCGCCGGCTCCATTACCAAGCGGATCAGTAGGGTTGCTCGGCCACCAGCAATCGACGATCGAGGGAGCGAAGCTATGGCGATTTCGGAGCGTGAGCGCAAGGAAATCGAGGCGGCCAACAAGTCGGGCACGACGCCGGTCGTCTTCATCCACGGGCTCTGGCTGCTGCCGAGCAGCTGGAACAACTGGGCTGAGTTCTTCAAGAAGGCGGGGTACGCGCCGCTCACACCCGATTGGCCGGACGACCCGGAGACCGTCGAGCAGGCGAGGGCCAACCCGGACGTCCTGGCGAAGAAGACGCTGAAGCAGGTAGGCGACCACACCGCCGAGGTGATCGGTGGCCTGACCAAGAAGCCGGCGGTGATGGGGCATTCCACCGGGGGCCTGCTCGCCCAGCTGATCGCCGACCGGGGCCTGTCGGCCGCCACGGTGGGCATCGATCCGGGTCCGTTCCGGGGTGTGCTCCCGTTGCCGATCGCGGCGCTGCGTTCCGCCAGCCCGGTGCTGAAGAACCCGCTCAACCGCAGCAAGGCCATCACGCTCACGCTCGACCAGTTCAAGTACGGCTGGGCGAACGCCCTCGACGACGACGAGGCGAAGCGCCTCTACGAGACCTACCACGTGGCCGCGCCGGGAGTGGCTCTGATGCAGATGGCCAACGCCAACCTCAATCCGTTCACCGAGGCCAAGCTGGACCCGAAGAACCCGGAGCGGGGGCCCCTGCTGATCATCGACGGCGAGAAGGACCACACCGTCCCGTGGGCGATCGCGAACGCCGCCTACAAGCGCCAGAGCAAGAACCCGAGCGTCACCGAGATCAAGCAGATCCCGAATCGTGGCCACGCTCTGACGATCGACCACGGCTGGGAAGAGGTCGCGCAGACGGCCCTCGATTTCGTCAAGCGTTTCACGTAGTCCGCGGCCCGAAGGAGGTTCGCCGTCTCGCCGGAACCGAGTGAGGTTCGCTACGGCAGTACCGCCGGCAGATGGGTGCTGGCGGTGGCTGTGCTCGGCTCCGGGATGGCCTTTCTCGACGGGACCGTCGTGAACGTCGCGCTGCCGACCATCGGGGAGGACCTGAACGCGTCGACGGGGGCGCTTCAGTGGATCCTCAACGGCTACACGCTCGCGCTGGCCTCGCTGATCCTCCTCGGCGGTTCTCTGGGCGACCGTCACGGGCGCCGCCGGATCTTCGTCATCGGGGTCGGCATCTTCACCGTGGCCTCCCTGCTTTGCGCGGTCTCCCCGACCGTCGAGATCCTGATTGGCGCCCGGGTCGTGCAGGGAATCGGCGGAGCTCTGCTCACCCCGGGGAGCCTGGCGATGATCGAGGCGGCCTTCCGGCCGTCCGACAGGCCGCGCGCCATCGGCGCCTGGTCGGGTCTCACGGGAGTTGCCTCGGCCGTGGGTCCGCTGCTCGGCGGATACCTGGTCCAGGCATTCTCGTGGCGCGCGGTCTTCCTGCTCAACCTCCCGATCGGGGCGCTCGTCATCGGACTGGCGCACCACGTCCCCGAGAGCCGAGACCCGAGCGCGCATGGCCGGCTCGACATTCCCGGTGCCGTCTGCGGGGCCGTGGGGCTCGCGGGAGTCACCTACGCGCTCATTGAGGGGACGGGTAAGGGGCTCTCAGCGTCGATCATCGCGACCGGCGTCATCGGCGTGGTTGGTCTCGTCGCCTTCGTCGTAACTGAGATGCGCAGCCGGAACCCCATGATGCCTCTGGGGATGTTCTCCTCGCGCCAGTTCACGGGCGCAAACATCGTCACCTTCGTCGTCTACGCGGCCATCGGGAGTTTCTTCTTCCTGCTCATCTCGTTTCTGCAGATATCGCTCGGCTATTCGCCGATCGCCGCGGGGGCCGCCACCTTGCCGGTCACTCTCCTGATGCTTGGCCTCTCGGCTCGCTCCGGCGCACTGGCTCAGCGCATCGGGCCGAGGATCCCGCTGGCCGTCGGTCCGCTGATCATCGCCATCGGCCTGCTGCTGCTGACTCAGATCAACCCGGGTGACAGCTACGTAACCAAGGTCCTCCCGGGCGTCGTCATCTTCGGCCTGGGGCTCACGCTCGTCGCCACGCCCGTCACGGCGACGGTGCTCGCAGCGGCCGACCAGAGTCATGCCGGGATCGCGTCGGGGATCAACAACGCGGTGGCGCGGGTGGCGAACCTGCTCGCCGTCGCCGCACTTCCGCTCGTCGCGAATCTCGGGGGCGAGCGCTTCTACCAGCCGACGGCGATGACAGACGGTTTCCACATCGCGATGACGGTCGCCGCGGGCCTCTCGGTGGTCGGTGGCATCATCGCCTGGTTCACGATCAGCGACGACGCGCTGAAGGCGGAGCCGAAGCGACGGGGCCAGCCCCCGGTGGAGGCGTCGACGGGGTATTCCTGTGCACTTGCCGGGCCGCCCGCATCAACTGGGAGCGGTACCAGCACCGATTGACACGGTGGGCCGAGCGGCGCCGGCGATGGTCGTGATGTCGCCCATAAATCCAGGCTAATGACGTCAGTCAGGCGGCGTTCAGGTCGCGCATGCCACCCTGCCGCGCTCCAGATGACCACGAACGCAAACGGGAAGGCGCAATGAGCTCGACGATCACCGCCGATAGACCACTCGGCTCGCTGCCGGGTGACAAGATTTCCTCCACGCCGGGCCTCGGCCGCAAGATGCTGAACAAGGTCCCGGAGATCACCCTCTACTTCTGGATCATCAAGGTCCTCTGCACCACGGTGGGGGAGACGGCGGCCGACAATCTGAACACGAATCTGGGTCTCGGCCTGAGCGGGACCAGCTACGTGATGAGCGCCGTCCTGATCGTCGCCCTCGTCTTCCAGTTCGCGACGAGGCGGTACAGGCCAGGCATCTACTGGCTCGCAGTCGTGCTCATCAGCGTGGTCGGCACCCTGATCAGCGACAACCTCGTCGACGGCTATGGCGTGCCGCTCCAGACGACCACGATCATCTTCGGCATCGCGCTCGCGCTCACCTTCGCTGCCTGGTACGCGAGCGAGCGAACCCTGTCCATCCACACCATCGTCACCACCCGGCGCGAGGCCTTCTACTGGGCCGCCGTTCTCTTCACGTTCGCCCTGGGCACGTCGGCCGGGGACTACATCTCCGAGCAGCTCGCCCTCGGCTACCTGAACGCCGTTCTGCTGTTCGCCGCTGCGATCGCGGTCGTGGCGGTCGCGCACTTCGTCTTCAAGATGAACGCGATCCTCTCGTTCTGGATCGCCTACATCCTGACCCGGCCCCTGGGCGCCTCGATCGGCGACTGGATGTCGCAGTCCAAGGCGGACGGCGGCCTCGGGTTGGGCACCACCGTGACCAGCTTCATCTTCCTGGGCACGATCCTCGCCCTGGTCGTGTACCTGGCCGTCACCAAGGTCGACGTGATCCCCACGATCGGCAGGCGGGCGAAGGCCGTGGCGGATACCGGCCAGCCCCGCATCCTGGTCGTCGCCAACAAGACGAACGCCACCCCGGCGCTGCTCGACGCGATCAAGACGCGGGTGGCGGCCGGCCCCGCGAGCTTCTTCATGCTCGTCCCCAACCCGGACCATCTGGCCTTCGACCGCAGCACGGCAGACCATCCGAAGGGTGACGAGGTCTTGGCGCGGGCGCTACCCGTCCTGGAGGGACCAGCGGGCGGAGAGGTGAACGGCCGGGTCGCCAACAGCCCGAATGCTTACGACGACATCGTCGAGGAGCTGCAGGGCTCGGACTTCGACGAGATCATCCTCGAGACACCTCCGCGCCACGTATCCCACTGGCTGCACGTGGACCTCCCGGAGCGGATCCGGCATCTCGGGGTTCCCCTCAAGGTCGTGACGGCGACGCACTGAGGAATGTCACGGACATGCGCGGCCGACCGATCTGGGGACTGAGCGTATGGGGCGGGTTCATCTGCACCCTCTTCGCCCTCAGCTCGGCCATGCATGGCTCGCTCGGAGCCAGCGCCGTGCTGACCGCCGGAGCCCTCTTCCTGTTCGCCTGGGCCCTCTGGCTCGCCGGCCACTGAGCGCCGATCAGGAGGATTTCATGCGCTGGCCCGCATTCTGAGCGGTGTTGAAGCGGGGCAGTCGCGCTCCAGACCGAAAGGAAACAATGCTCGAACGAATGAAAACCAAGACGGCTGTTGGCTTGGTTGCGGCGGTCGTCGCTGCCCTCGGCGTCGGAGGTATCGCGCTGGCGCAGGGCTCAAACAGCTCGGCGCCGGCATGGCAGTCGAAGCTGCATTCCGAGGCACAGGATGAGCAGGCCAACGCGCCGGACAGCTCGCCGAGCGACACCGACCACGTCCAGAGCGGCGCCCAGGATGAGGAGACCAACGACCAGCCGGGAAACGACCAGGGCGAGCGCTAGCCCCGATGGTCCATTGAGGGCGTTCAGGAGTTATTCAGGTAGCGGGAGCACCCTGTGCGGGTGCTTCCGCGCGTATTGGTGATCGAAGATGACGCCGACCTCCGTCGTCTGCTTCGTCGGGGACTGGAGGAGGAAGGCTTCGAGGTCGTCCAGGCGATCCGCGGAGAGGATGCAGTCGCCCTTGCCGAGGCCGATCCCCCCAACCTCCTGGTGGTCGACATCGGGCTCCCGGATGCCGACGGCCGCGACGTGGTCCAGGCGGTCCGCGCGCGAGAGGTCGATGCGCCGGTCCTGTTCCTGACGGCGCGCGACGCGATGGTCGATCGCCTCGCCGGCTTCAGCGCTGGTGGCGACGACTATCTGACGAAGCCGTTTGAGTTCGCCGAGCTGCTTGCTCGTCTGCGCGCGCTGCTCCGCCGAGCGCCGGGGGCGCTGCCGGTGGCGGTCGCCGGCGATCTCCGCCTTGACCCGTCTGCTCATGCGGTCTCGTCCGGGGAGGCGAGCGTGTCTCTCACACCGACCGAGTTCAGGCTGCTGGGCGCCCTGGCCGGCAGGCAGGGTGAGACTCTCCGCCGGCGGGAGCTGATCGCGAGCGGTTGGCCCAGCGGCGCGATTGTTCACGACAACACGCTCGACGTTTACCTGGCGCGCCTGCGGAAGAAGCTCTCCGGGTTGCCCACCGAAGCCAGGATCGGCACCGTGCATGGCGTCGGCTACCGCCTGGAATGAGCCGCTTCAGCCTCAGGACTCGACTGACCATCCTCGTCACGGTGGCGGCCGCGATCACCCTCGCCGTGCTCACCGCCGGTTTCAACCTTCTGCTGCGCTCCAATCTCGATGCCGACGCCAACCGCGTCCTGCAGGCGCGCGCGTCCGCTGCGCTCGAGGAGGTCTCGGTCAACAATGGATCTGTTCGGGTGAAGGAGAGTGCCGACCGGGCGTTGCCTGACTCCCAGGTGTGGATCTATTCCGGAACACACGCGATCGAGCGTCCGCCCGGACCGGATTCCGCGCAGCGGCTGGCGGACTCGCTCGCCCGCGGTCCCCGGGCTCACGCCGAGGACTCCACCGTCGACACTCGCCTTCTCGGACTTCCTGTCATGCAGGGTGGCGCCAGAGCCGGCACCGTGGTCGCCGCGATCTCCCTCGAGCCGTACGAGCACTCGGCGTCAAAGGCCCTTGGGGCATCCCTGATCTACGCCGCCGCGGCTCTCTTGATGGTGGTGATCGCCACCCGGCTGGTTGTGACGCGGGCGCTCCGGCCGGTGGCCTTGATGACGACTGAGGCCGCCGATTGGAGCGAGCACGACCTCGATCACCGATTCAACGTGAGGGAGCCCCACGATGAGCTCACCCAGCTCGCTGCCACGTTCAACGACATGCTCGCTCGTTTGGCGTCGAGCCTGCGTCACGAGCAGCTACTTTCCGCCGAGCTCTCGCATGAGCTCAGGACGCCGTTGGCGGCGATCGTGACGGAGGCCGAGCTGGCGCTGCGTCGCAATCGTGGGAGCGAGGAATACAGGGACGCTCTTCGCGAGGTCAGGTCGAGCGCCTCGCAGATGCAGGGCACACTCGAGACCCTGATGGCCGCCGCAAGGGCCGAGTCGCTCGAGAACCTCGGAACGGCCCCTGCCGACGCGGTCGGCGAGGGCGCGATCGCCGCATGCGACAGGGTCGCGCGCGAAGCGGGAATGGAGCTTCGCCTGAGCGTGTCCGGCGATTCCAGCAGGGTCGACATCGATGCCGACACCGCCGAGCGCATACTGGTGCCGCTGATCGAGAACGCCTGCCGCTACGGCAGCAGCCAGGTGGACGTGACGGTTAGACCCAACGGCGAGGCGGTCGAGTTCCTGGTTCATGATGATGGCCCGGGCATCGATATGACCGAACGCGATCGCATCTTCGAGCCGGGATTTCGTGGGGAGGCGGGCTCCACGGACGATCATCGCGGGGCGGGCCTCGGCCTCGCCCTAGCGCGCAGACTGGCCCGTGCGGTCGGAGGAGACGTCGAGGCGGTTCAGAACGGCGCGGGCGCAACTTTCCGGGCTCGTATTCCCCTCGCCAGATCCCGCTAGCGACGCACTACCGGAAAACGCCCGTGTGGCCAAGCGAATAGCGGCCCGGCTGCGGGTATACGCAGAGGCCGTGAGGGCCGTTGCCGACGGGTATCCGGGCGAGCAACTTGCCGGTGACGGTGCTGATCGCGTAGACCTCGGCGTTGTAGCGGCCGGTGAGCCAGAGCACCTTGCCGTCGGCCGAGACTCCGCCCATGTCGGGGCTGCCGCCGCCGGGGAGCCGCCACTTGTGCACCACCTTGCGGGTGGCGAATGAGATCACCGACACCGAGCCCTCCATGCGATTCGACACGTACAGATAGCGCGAGTCTCGGCTCACGTAGAGGCCATGGGCGCCGACGCCGGTGGGTATGAAGCCCACCCGGCGCATCGACTTGGGGTTGACCACCCAGACGCCGTTCCTCGACATGTCGGCGACGTAGAAGACCTTGCCGTCGGGCGAGAGCTTCACGTCCTGGGGCGCTCCCCCCGGATCGAGAGGGATTGAGCCCACGACCCTCTCATGGGGCACGTCGACTTTGATCAGCTTGCCGTCGAACTCGCAGCTCAGGAACAGGTAACGGCCGTCGGCGGTGAAGTCCATGTGGTTCGGGCCGGTGCACGGGATCGAGAGCGAGTGGTGGAGGCGCATCGTTCGCGCGTCCCGGAAGTCGAGCCGTTGCAAGCGCTCCGAGACGACGATCGCGTAGCGACCATCCGGCGTGAAGTAGAGGTTGTACGGATCGCTCACCGGGATGGTGTGGCCCGGCTTTCCCGTTCGGGGATCGATCGGAGTGAGGCTGTTGCCCTGGTCGTTGTTGACCCAGAGCGTCTTCAGGTCGTAGGACGGTACGACGTGTTGCGGGTTGGCCCCGACCGGAAACTGGTCGATCACCCGGTATGTATTGGGATTGATCACGCTGACCGTGTCGCTCTCGCTGTTCGGGACATACACCCGGCTGGGGAAGTTCCTGACGGCCGGCGCGAGCCTGCCGGGCCGGTCGGCGGCGTAGACGTCATGCGGGTTGAGCAACGGGGGCACGGCGAAGCTCCGCGCCCGGCTCGACGCGCTGCCGCGTTCGGCTGCCAGAGGCGAGCCATGGGGCCTGTTGGATCCACCGAGAAGGGAGACGATCACCACAGCGGCGATCCCGAGGCCGGCGATCAGGACGCCAAGCCGGATCAAACCCCGGCGCCGAGCGCGGGCGACCTCGGCCCTGCGGCGCCGCTCGCGTCGCAAGCGCTCATTCGGATCCGGGCTGGCGGAGGGGGCGTGTGGCAAGCGTTTGAAATGGGTCGTGCGAGAGGCTCTGTCCTTCCTCAAGGTCCCACCGACCACCTGACGGGAACCTGAACACTTCGAGGTACGGCCGCTGGGCAGCCCGAAATCCCGGGATAGTCAGCGCATGGCGAATGCTCGATCGGATCCTCAACCCCGACCTCCCACCCGCCCACGCCAGCGGATAAGCGGTTCTCGCCAGCGCGGTCTGGTGCGACTCCTCCTCCTCGTCGTGGTGGTGGGCTGGCTTGTCGTCCTTGGAGCCAGGGGTCTCTTCTCGAACGGGGGCTCAAAGTCCACCGCGACCACGGGGTCGGATGCGTCAGCGCGGGCGGCCCGAACCGCTCCTCCCAGGGCGACCATCTCGCCGGTACGGCTTCCCCAGCCGATCCATGGGGCTACGGCTGCGGTGAGTGGTGGGCGGCTCCTCGTGATCGGCGGTGCCGACAGGGCTGACGTCTCCACGGACTCCGTGCTGTCCATCGACCCGCGCACTGGAAAGGTGTCAAGCGCCGGCACGCTGTCGCAGCCGTTGCACGATGCCGCCGCGACGGCCCTGGGAGGGCGGACGCTGGTCTTCGGCGGCGGGGCGAGCACGACCCTCGACGCGGTTCAGGAGCTCTCACCGGGTGGCTCGGCACGCCAGATCGGGCATCTGCCTGCCGCGCTGTCTGATCTATCCGCGGTCAGCATCGGCGCATCGGCCTATGTCCTCGGTGGATTTGACGGCCAGCAGCCGTCTGCCACCATCTACCGAACTGGCGACGGACGCAGTTTCACCATCGCCGGGAGGCTGCCGACCGCCGTGCGCTATGCAGCGGTCACGGCAATGGGCGACCGTATCTACGCCTTCGGCGGGGAGCTTGGCAGCGGGGCCGACACGAACACAATCCAGGAATTCGACACCGCCACGCGCCGGGCGTCGGTCGCGGCGCATCTCCCGGAGTCCGTCTCCCATGCGTCCGCGGTGGTGCTTGACGGTGCCATCTACCTGGTCGGTGGTCGCCGCAACGGTGCGGCAAGCGACCAGGTCCTTCGCTTCGATCCTTCGGGCCGCAGGCTGGCGCCGGCTGGGCATTTGCCGACACCCGTATTAGACGCGGCCGCCGGCACGGTGGGGAGCGTCGGCTACCTCGCCGGTGGGATCGGCGCACAGGAGACCAGCGTGGATTCGGTCCTGCGGCTGTCAGAAATTCCTTAACGTCGAGGCGTAGCCTTTGAGGGGATGAAGTACCTGCGAAGCATCTCCACGCGTCGCCTGATCGCTCTCTGTGCGCTGACCGTGACGGTCGGCGTCGCGGCCACCGCTCTGGCCATGGCCGCGACCGGCGGCGGACCGACGCCCCCAGCGGAGCCCCTGCCGGTTGCCGTGCATGACGCCCTCAGCGCTCCCAAGGTCGAGGGGGTCAGCGCACGCATCCACTTCACCAACGACCTGATCACGGGTTCCAACGTGCAGGGCGCAGACCCGCTGCTAACCGGCGCCTCCGGGCGGTTCTGGGCCACCGCGGATGGGCACCTCCGCATCGAGCTCCAGGCGGACTCGAGCGCGGAGGGCGCCACCAGCGACAGCCAGGTGGTCTCCGACGGCCATAGCTGGTCTGTCTTCGACTCCGGATCGAACACGGCCTACGAGGGAACGCTTCCGGCCGAACATCGCGCCGCGGACGGGACGAGCTCGGCGAATGAGCAGCCGCCGTCGCTCGACCAGATCAAGAAGGAAATCGCGAAGTTCGCCGAGCACGCCATCGTGAGCGGAGCGCAGCCCACCGACATCGCGGGCCAGCCGGCCTACAACATGCGAGTGGAGCCGAAGCAGAACGGCGGCCTTCTCGGCGGCGCCGAGCTCGCCTGGGACGCGGTGCACGGGACGCCGCTCCGCGCCGCTGTCTATCCGAAGGGCGACAGCTCGCCGGTTCTCGAGCTCAAGGTCACAGACATCTCCTACGGCCCGGTTTCAGCCTCGGTCTTCGACGTGAAGCCTCCGCCTGACGCCAAAGTCACCGAGATCAGCCCGCCCGCGCACCAGGACGGCGGTGGCGGCGAGGCGAAGCCGGTCACCGGCCTGCAGGCCGTGCAGCAGCAGGCCTCGATCCCGCTCTCCGCCCCCGACACGCTCGCGGGCCTCACCCGGAACGAGGTCCGCCTGATCCAGAGCGAGGGGAACGCGGGAGCGCTCGTCACCTACGGACAGGGCCTCGGCGGGATCGCCGTGATCGAGCAGCCCGCGGATGGGTCGCACGGCTCATCCCAGGCCGGCGGCGATCACGGCCAGCTCAGCCTCCCGCAGGTCTCGGTGAACGGAGCCCAGGGCCAGCAGCTCGAGACCGCGCTCGGGACCGTCGTCACGTTCCAGCGCAACGGCGTCTCCTACACGGTGCTCGCCTCTGCTCCTTCCGCAACGGTGCTGACGGCCGCACGAGCCCTGTAGTCGATGGCGGAGTCTCCGCCGATTGAGGTCCGCGGGCTGATCAAGCGCTACGGGGAGATCACCGCGGTCGACGACGTCGACCTGACGGTCAACTCCGGAGACGTCTTCGGCTACCTCGGGCCGAACGGCGCCGGCAAGACCACTTCGCTGCGGATGATGCTGGGGCTGATCCGGCCGAGCGAGGGGTCCGTGCGGATCTTCGGGCGGGATCCCCAGATCAGCGTCGCGGCCTTGGAAGGGGTGGCGGGCTTTGTCGAGGCTCCGTCGTTCTATCCGTATCTCAGCGGCATGGACAACCTGAGGCTCTGCCAGGCGCTGGACGGCGGCGACGGCGACCGCGGCAGGGCAACCATCGACGAGGTCCTCGAGATCGTGGAGCTCCGGGATCGCGCCAAGGACAAGGTCAAGGGGTATTCCCACGGCATGCGGCAGCGGCTCGGGATCGCCTCGGCGCTGCTCCGCAGGCCGCGCCTGCTGCTGCTGGACGAACCGGCCACCGGGCTCGACCCGGCCGGGATGCGCGACATGAGGATGTTGATCCGGGATCTGGGCGAGCGGGGGATCACCGTGCTGCTCTCCAGCCACCAGATGAACGAGGTGGAGGAGCTCTGCAACCGCGTGGCGATCATCCGCAACGGGCGGGTGGCCTATGAGGGCTCTCTCGCCGAGCTTCGAAGCCGAGCGGGGGTGAGCTACCGGCTCCGGACCACAGATGACGCGCGGGCCACGGACGTCTGTGCGGCTCAGCCCGGCATCGAGCTGCTCGTGACCTCCGAGGCGGCCCTGGCCTTCAAGTCCGAGGACGAGGACGCCGTCGCGGCGCTCTCGATCGCGCTGGCCGAGTCAGGCGCGCCGGTGCTGGAGCTCACGCCTCAGCAGGCGACGCTCGAGGATCTCTTCTTCCAGCTCACCGAGGGCGACGAGCGCACGCGAGAAACACACACGAAGCAGCTGATCGAGGAGCTGGCGTGAGGGCGGGAGTGCTGACGGTCTATCGCTGGGAGCTGCGCAAGCTCCGTGCCCAGAAGCGGACCTACCTCGGCCTGGGGGCTGCGGCCGCGGTCCCGATCATCTTCGTGATCGCCCTGGTCACCGGCGGTGGGCGCCCGAACGACGTCGCCTTCGGGAAGTACGTCCACGACACGGGGCTTGCGGTGCCGCTCGTACTCCTGCTCTTCGGCTCGATCTGGCTCTTCCCGCTGATCACCGCTCTGGTCGCCGGGGACATCGTTGCCTCAGAGGACCGCAACGCGACCCTCAAGATGATCCTGACCCGCTCCGTCGAGCGCCATCAGGTGTTCGCCGGCAAGGCCCTGGCGGCCATCACCTATGCGATCCTCGCAATCGCGATCGCCGGTGTGGTCGCGCTGGGGGCGGGAATTCTGGCGTCCGGCTTCAACCCCGTGACCACCCTGTCGGGAACGGTCGTCTCGGCTCCCAAGGGTCTCGAACTGGTGGGCGCCAGCCTGCTCGTCTATCTGCTGCCGATCCTGGCGATCGCCTGCATCGGCCTCCTGCTCTCGACGGTGTTCCGAAACAGCGGAGCCGCGATCGTCGGGACCCTGATGTTCTCCCTCCTGGTCCAGCTCGTCGGGATCCTGCCGGGGCTGAGCGGGCTTCATCCCTATCTGCTCAGCACCCAGTTCAACGCCTGGCAGGGTCTCCTCCGAACGCCGGCGGACTGGGCGCCGATCGTCCGCTCTCTCTGGGTCTGCGCCCTGTACGGGCTCCCGGCATTGGCGGCCGCCGCGCTCGTCTTCCTCCGCCGCGACGTGGCCGAGAGCTAGCTCGGTCCCTTTTTCATCTCGCGTTCATCTTCGCGGGACAATCTCGATGAGCTCAGATGCGCGTGCTGATCGTGGAAGACGAGGCCAAGATGGCCGGCCTGATCCGCAGGGGACTGCGGCAGGAGGGAATGGCCGCGGACCTGGCCGGCAGGGGGGAGGACGCCCTCTGGATGGCGGGCTCGACGGACTACGACGCGATCGTTCTCGACCTGATGCTGCCCGGCATCGACGGGTTCGAGGTCTGCCGTCGCCTGCGCGACGACGGAGTCTTCTCCCCGATCCTGATGCTGACCGCCCGCGACGGTGTGCGGGACCGCGTCGCGGGTCTCGACGCGGGCGCGGACGACTACCTGGTGAAGCCGTTCTCCTACGCCGAGCTGCTGGCGAGGCTCCGCGCCCTCGCCAGGCGGGGGAATGGGCGGCGATCGCCCGAGCTGCGCGTCGGAGATCTGCGGATGGACCCGGCGAAACGGCAGGTCTGGAGGGGAACGACGGAGGTCGAGCTTTCCGCGAAGGAGTTCGCGGTGCTCGAGGTCTTCATGCGGCGCCCCGGCGAGGTCCTCACCCGCTTCCAGCTGCTCGAGCATGCCTGGGACTACGAGTACGAGAACCGCTCCAACATCGTTGATTCCTACGTGCGGCTCCTCAGGCGCAAGATCGACAAGCCCTTCGGGGTCGAGTCGATCCAGACAGTGCGCGGAGCCGGATATCGACTGAGGGAGGCCCCTGCCCCGTGAGGCGGCTCTCGATCCGGCTTCGGATCACCCTCGCCTTCGCGATCGTCATGGCGGTGCTGCTGACCGCGCTCGGGATGTTCGTCTACCTCCGTTTCCAGGCCCAGCTCGACGAGACGATCAACAACGGCCTGATCTCACGCGCGCAGGACGTGGGGACGCTCGTCGGTCGTTCCGGAGGCTCCCTGAAGGGGGGCGGCAACCTGGCGGGCGAGGACACCTTCGCGCAGGTGCTCACACCGGAGGGCAAGGTGTACGGCGCCACCGCTTCGGGGCTCTCACACGGCTCGCTCCTGAGCGGACCCGAGTTGGCGCGAGCGACGCACGGGCCGATTCGGGTCGACCGCCCGGACGTCGAGGCCGTCGAGGGCCCGGCCCGGCTCTTCGCGAAGCCCATCGCGACCTCGCAGGGGACGCTCGTCGTGCTGACCGGAGCCTCGCTGGACGATCGCCATGACGCGTTGAGCAACCTGCGGACGGTTCTGTTGATCGGCGGGCCGGTGGCGCTGCTGCTTGCCTCGCTGGCGGGCTACCTCGTCGCCTTCGGCGCTCTTCGTCCCGTTGAGGCGATGCGCCGGCGCGCGGCGGAGATCTCGGCCGCCGAGCCCGGAGAGCGCCTGCCGCTTCCCGAGGCAAGGGACGAGTTGCGCCGCCTCGGCGAGACCCTCAACGGGATGCTCGGGCGCCTCGAGGCGGCCCTCGAGCGAGAGCGCACCTTCGTGGACGACGCGAGCCACGAACTGCGCACCCCGCTGGCGCTGCACAAGACCGAGCTCGAACTTGCTCTTCGCTACGCGAAGACCCCGGAGGAGATGCGCGCGGCGATCGCTTCGGCGATCGTCGAGGTGGACCGCCTCAGTGCGCTGGCCGAGGATCTGCTGGTCTTGGCCCGCTCGCAGGAGGGAAAGCTGGCCCTGCATCTGCGCCGTGTTCGGGTCGCCGACCTGCTCGGCGACGTCCGGGAGCGGTTTGCGATGCGCCTCGGCGAGTCGGGGCGCTCGCTGACCGTGGAGCCGGCCGACGGCCTGACGGTCGACGCGGATCCGGTTCGCCTGGAGCAGGCCCTCACCAATCTGATCGAGAACGCGATCGAGCACGGGGCGGGAGAGATCACGGTCAGCACGAGCGACTCGGGTGGCGAGCTCGAGATACATGTCTCCGATCAAGGCGCGGGGTTCCCTCCGGAATTCCTGGACCACGCCTTCGAGCGGTTCAGCCGCGCCGATCCGGCTCGCGGGGGCGACGGCACGGGGCTCGGGCTCGCGATCGTGGAGGCGATCGCACGCGCACATCGAGGCAGCGCCCACGCGGCCAACCGCAACGGGGCGGGCGCCGACGTGTGGATCGAGTTGCCCCACTGAGCCTTTCATGGTCGATTCATCCCGTCTCCGTAGAACCGGTGGCGCAATGACCGACTCACGAAAGGAGACACAGATGCACTGGACACGTAAGTACGTGATCGTCGGCGCCTCCGTGGTCGCCCTGGCGGCGGCCGGCGCCGGAACCGCGATCGCGACCAACGGGGGCGACGAGGGTGGGGCCACCGGCCCCGGCGCGGATCAGGCGAAGGCGGCCGCGCTCGCGATCTACCCGGGCAGCCACGCGAACTCCGTGGAGCGCGATTCGGAGAACGGTGCGACCTGGGAGGTCGAGGTCGCCAAGCCCGACGGCAGCACCGTCGACGTCCGCCTCGACCAGAGCTACAAGTTGGTGGTCGCCGAGGCCGACAGCGGAGACCAGGGAGGGAACTAGATGAACGCCCGGGCGATCAAGCGCGTGGGAGCTGCGGTGGCGGGAATCGCCATCCTGCTCCTCGCGCTCGCCGGGTGCGGTTCGTCGGGGGAAAGCACCTCCGCGACGGCGCAAACCGGCACGAGCACGCTCCCGCAGGCGAGTGAGCCGTCGAATCTGAATCCGGCGGACTTCACGACCCAGATCGACAATCCCTACTGGCCGATGCCCGTGGGGAGGCAGTGGCACGTCCATGTCAGCAATCCGCAGGGGGAGTCCCTCCAGGAGACCATCACGGTCGAGAATCGGACCAAGAAGATCGCGGACGGCGTCACCGCTCGGGTGGTCCACGACGTCGTGTACGACCAGGGCAGGCCGAGCGAGGTCACAGACGACTGGTACGCCCAGGATCGGGACGGGAACATCTGGTACTTCGGCGAGAGCACCGCCGAGATCCAGAAGAACGGCAGGAGGGACACAAGCGGCTCCTTCGAAGCCGGCCGAAACGGGGCCCAGGCGGGAGTCGCGCTGCCCGCGCATCCCACACCGGGGCTGACCTATCGCGAGGAGTACTACGCGGGCCAGGCGGAAGACCGTGCCAAGGTGCTCGCTCTAGACCAGCAGGTCGAGGCTCCGGCCGGTCATTTCACGGGGGCCCTCTTGATCGACGACACGAGCCCGATCGAGCCCCGGGTCTCCGAGTACAAGCTCTACGCGAAGGGCGTCGGCCCTGTGGTCGCGGTGTCGGTCTCGGGCGAGGCCGAGCGCGAAGATCTGGTCAGTTACTCGAAGTAGCGGGCCTCACTCGCGCGGCTCCCGCCACATCGGCCAGAGGCGGGGGCCGCGCGGCAGGTCTCGTTCCCCCGTGACCCGAAACCCGTGCCGCGCGTAGAAATCCAGGTTCTGCTCCTTGGAGGACTCGAGGTAGGCGCCGACGCCGTCACGGTCGCAGCCTTCCAGGATCGGGGCCATCATCGCCGAACCGAGGCCGTGTCCCTGCGCGGAGGGGTCGGTTCCGAGGATCGCCAGGTACCAGTGGGGCGGCTCGGCGGGGTGGACCTTTTGCGCGCCGAGCATCCCAGTGATCACCAACGGCATCCGCAGCGCGAGCCTGGGGTGGAGCAGGCAGGTGGAGTAGGCGACGTCCTGGCGCGCGGTGGTGTGCCATTGGCCCGGCGCGGCCCAGACGGCGACGCTCCGCAGCTCGTCGTCGGTCCAGATCTCGCCGCGCGGATTGAGGTCGCGGAGGCGCATCCCGAAGAGTCGCTCCAGCACGTGCGGCCGCCGATCCTCCGGCCGGCACGCCCAGGCCGCGACGGGGTCCTCATGGAAGGCGCGCGCGAGCATCCGGGCGAGCTCGGGCAGTTCGTGCGCTTCCGCCCGCCGCGGGGCGACCGTGACGGACTCAGCCATTCGGCAGGGACGAGCCCGCGAAGAAGAAGAACCAGGCCTCGAAGGCGAGGCAACCCGCAACCGCGCAGATCACGACGACGCGCTCGACCCCCCCGATCCCATGCTTGCGCTGGGCATCCTCCTCGCGCTCGTCGCGCATGCTCCGCAACCACGGCGAGGTCTGGCGGGCGCCAGCCGGTCGCCCGGTGAGGTCGTCGTACTTGTTGTTCAGCAGGGTGAGCAGGTAGGCCAGGCCGAAGACGCTCCCCGCGAGGACGACGATCACCGAGAACAGCGCGGTCATGCTGAGGTTGTTCAGGTTCCCCTGAACCTTGGATCCGACCCAGATCGCGAATAGCGGCGCCCCCGTCCAGAGATTGATGGAGCAGAGGGCGGATGCGGTGATCAGTCCGATCTTCTTCAACGCCATGCGGCCGCTCTACCTTACCTACGGTGGAGTAGCTTCGCGAAGATTCCCGGCCGAGGCGGCTCCACCTCCTCGCGAAGGGGCAGACGTCCCTGCTTGCGGGCGGCCATCACGCAGGCCGCATGCGCGTGGCGGCGCCTCGAGCTCTCGCCCTCCGGCGTGACCAGCATGTGCTCGCTGAGCGCGGGGAGGTGCCCGCCGCAGAGAGGGCAGCGGTAGGTGGCCGGCTTGCGATTGGCGGCCGGGCGGATCGCGTACCAGCGCGCCTTGCGGAAGTCGTCCCGGCTCATCGAAGTAGCTCGGCGATCGTGATGTCCCCGAGCCAGCGCTCGTATTGCTCGGGGGTCCAACCTCTCTCCCGGAACAGCAGGTAGGTGCGGGGGTGGTTGAGTGTCCAGAGGATGTCGGCGGCGCGCTTCGTGCCAAGCCCCTTCTTCAGCGCCTTGCGCCGGTGGAGCGCCTTCACGACCTCGAGCTGGTTCTCGTAGAACTCGGACCAGATCCGCTCGGAGAGCTCCTCGACGTCTGGATCGGCGGGCGCCGCGCCCAGCAGCACCGCGCCGAGGGGCGCGATCCGGGTCTTCACCTGCCTGGAGTTGCGGGCGTTGAGGCGAAGCGCCTTCGCCGGATCCGGCTCCTCGAGCACCTCGGTGAACCAGTTCTGCTCGCCGACCGGCACGAATTCCCGACCCCCCCGCAGTCGGCGGTGCCAGAGCGCGCGCAGCAGGCCGCTCTTCGTCTCGAACGCGAGGTACACGGTCTTCAGCGCGACGCCGGCCTCCTTGGCGATCGCCGCCATCGAGGTGGCCACGTAACCGTCCTCGACGAAGAGCCGCTCGGCCGCGTCGAGGATCACGTGCCGGGTCGCCTCCGCCTGCTCCTGGCGCCGCGGGGAGTGATACCGGCGGGTCTTCCGACCCTTCTCTGCACCCTCCGTCATCTTTCGCTATTCTAGCCGCGAATTCATTACTCACATCGAGTAGCTAATTGCGATGCCAAAGCAAGGAGATTTGATCGTGCACAACGGACAGCAGACAACCAAGGCAGAGGCAGAGGGGCTGGACGAGCTCCGCGTCGGGCTCCACACGATGTGGGGGACGGTCGCCCCTGGGTGGGAGCAGAACGCGGATTTCGTCGACAGGCGGACCGCGGACCTCAGCCGGTCGATGCTCGAGGGCGCGGCCATCGAGCCCGGCGATCAGGTGCTGGAGCTCGCCTGCGGTCCGGGCGGGCTGGGCATCGCCGCGGCCGAGCACGTCGGAGCCGACGGGGAGGTGGTCCTCTCGGACGTCGTGCCCCAGATGACCGCCATTGCCGCGGCGAGGTCCGAGGCGCGGGGATTGGGCAACGTGACGACGCTCGATCTCGACCTCGAGCGAATCGACCAGCCCGACGCGTTCTATGACGCTGTTCTCTGCCGCGAGGGGATCATGCTCGTCCCCGATCCCGATGGGGCGGCGGCCGAGATCTGTCGGGTCCTGCGCCCGGGCGGCCGGGCGGTGGTCTCGGTCTGGGGCCCGCGGGACCGCAATCCCTGGCTGGGCGCGATGCTCGATGCCGTCGGGGCGCAGCTCGGGGCGACCTTTCCTCCGCCAGGCCTCCCGGGGCCGTTCGCCCTCGACGGCCGCGACAAGCTCCTGGCCGTGCTCTGGGGCGCCGGGTTCGAGGACGTGGAGCTTGACGAGGTGGCCACGCCCTGGATCGGTGCGTCCTTCGACCAGTGGTGGCTCGTCACCACCGCGCTCGCGGGGCCGCTCTCGAAGGTGCTCGAAGCGCAACCGTCCGAGGCCATCGATGCGATTCGGTCGCACGCGCGTAATGCGCTCAGCCCGTACGAGACCCGAAATGGCCTGGACATCCCGGGGGTGACCCTGGTTGGAACCGCCCGGCGCTCCTAGCGCCGGACGGTTCCACTCAAGCGGGCCGCCAGCCCCGCCAGGGTGAGGGATCGGAGGGCGGGGCTGACGGCCGTGATTCGAATACGGGCGCCCGGCCCGCTCGGATTGGCCCCGGGGGACTACGGCCGGTCCGGGCTCATCGGCTCCAGGAAGACGTCCATCGTGGTGATCTTGCCGTTCGTGATGGTCAGCGCCTGCGTCACAATGCGCCTGCCATCGATCTCCACCACGGCGCCCATGTTCCCGTTGACGATCGCCGGGCGCGCATACGGGGCGAAGGGAGCACCCCGGGCCATCGCCCGCCTCGCCACCTTCTCGCGGCCGACCAGGGTCGGGGCCCAGCGTGGATCGCCCTCAGCGGTGTGGATCCGCTGGATGACGTCGGGATCGAGCATCTCGATCAGCGCCTCGAAGTCCCCCGCCCGGGCGGCGGCGAGGAACGCTTCCACCACCTGCCGCTGGACCTCCATGTCGGGATCCCGCGGCGGCACCGACCCACGGACCTGCCTGCGCGCTCGGCTCGCGAGTTGCCGGACGGCGTCCGGGCTGCGGCCGGCGATCTGCGCGATCTCGCCGAAGGGCACCCCGAACATGTCGTGCAGGACGAAGGCGATTCGCTCGGCGGGCGAGAGGTTCTCGAGCACGACCAGCATCGCCATACCCACCGTGTCCGAGAGCTCGGCCTCCTCGGCGGGGTTCTCCTCGCTCAGCTCGGTGACGACTGGCTCGACGTGGTCCGGCACCTCGGCCGTCTCGCGGCGGGCCCTCCTGGAGCGCAACATGTCCAGGCAGACTCGGCTGACGACCGTGGTGAGCCAGGCGCGCAGGTTGTCGATCTCGTCCCAATCCGATCGGCCCAGCCGGAGCCATGCTTCCTGGACGGCGTCGTCGGCCTCGCCCGTGGAGCCGAGCATCCGGTAGGCGACCGAGTGCAGGTAGGTGCGTTGGTCTTCGAAGCGCTCGGCAAGCAGTTCCTGGTCGTTCATGTCACATCCCTTCGAATTGGTCCGTCGTAGCAATTGACGAACGAAACGCGGTCGATGTGACGGCCGAAGGAGGCTGAAATGGCTCGGAAATGGTGGACCCTGCTCGCTGTCACGGTGGCGACCTTCATGTTGCTGCTCGATATCACCGTGGTCAACGTCGCGCTGCCGTCGATTCGCGAAGACCTCGGTGCCAGCTTCACGGATCTCCAGTGGGTCGTGGATGCCTACGCGCTCACCCTCGCCGCCCTGGTCCTGACGGCCGGCTCACTCGCCGACCGCCTCGGGCGCCGCCGCGTGTTCGCCGTGGGGCTCGGGATCTTCTCTCTCGCGTCTCTGCTCTGCGGCCTATCGCCTGATCCGACCTTCCTCAACCTCTCCCGGGCCCTGCAGGGGGTGGGAGGGGCGATCATGTTCGCGGTCTCCCTGGCGCTCGTCGCGCAGGAGTTTCCAGCCGGCCGCGAGCGCGGCACCGCGATGGGTATCTACGGCGCGTCTATCGGTGTCGCCGTCGCGGTCGGGCCGCTCGTCGGGGGAGCGCTCACCGACGGTCTCGGCTGGCAGTCGATCTTCTATCTCAATGTGCCGATCGGGCTGGCGGCGATCGCGATCACGTATCTGAAGCTGCGTGAGACCCGTGACCCGAACGCGACCCGGATCGACTGGCTGGGGGTTGCGACCTTCAGCGCCTCCCTGTTCGTGCTCGTCCTGGCGCTCGTGCGCGGGAACGATGAGGGCTGGGGGAGCACCCTGATCGTCTCCCTGTTCGCCGGGGGAGCCGTCCTGATGGGCGCGTTCATCGCCGTCGAGTCGCGGGTGAGCGAGCCGATGCTCCCGCTGGGACTGTTCAGGCGTCCCTCGTTCACGGGAGTCCAGCTGGCGGCCTTCGCGGTGTCCGCCTCGGCGTTCGCGCTCTTCCTCTACCTGACCCTCTACCTGCAGAACTACCTCGGCTACTCGCCTCTGCAGGCCGGGCTGCGCTACCTGCCGGTCACGGTGGTCAGCTTCTTAGCCGCGCCGATCTCCGGGATGCTGCTGTCTCGCGTGCCCGCGCGGTTCCTGATGAGCGGGAGCCTCGCGCTGGCCGGAGCCGGCCTGATGCTGATGTCCGGCGTTCAGTCCGGTGACGGCTGGACCACCCTGCTGGGCGGTTTCCTCCTCCTCGGTGCGGGCGTTGGCTTCCTCAATCCCGTGATCGCGGACGTGGCGCTCAGCGTGGTTCCGAAGGAGCGCAGCGGCATGGCGGCCGGCATCAACGACACGTTCCGCCAGGTCGGTGTCGCCGTCGGCGTGGCCGTCTGGGGAGCGATCTTCATCGGCCGCGGTGCGGACAAGGTCCGCGACCTGACGGCGGGCACACCTTTGTCCTCGGGCGGCCATCCACGCCAGCTCGTCGAGGCGGCGTCATCGGGGAGCCTGCACCAGGCGGTGGCATCGGTCCCGCCCGGGAGCCGCCAGACGGCAACCGACGCCGCGCGTGAGGGCTTCCTCGCGGGATTCAACGACGTGCTCACGCTCGGCGGGCTGCTCTGCCTCGCCGGCGCGGTGCTGGCCCTGTGGCTGGTCCGCGAGCGCGAGATCGAGCGCGAGCCGATGGAGACGCCGGCGGAGTCCGTGGTCAGCTCAGGCGCTGCTGCTTGAGAAGCGAAGAGGCCCCCTTGCGGGGGCCTCTTCTCGAACCGGAATCTCGGAGCGGAGGGGCTAGAACGCGCCCGTTCCGTTGGGGGTCCCGAGACCGGTTGGCCCGTCATACCCGGCGCCGGATACGCACAGGTACGCGGGGGTGCAACTGCCGTTGCTCCCGGATGTGACGTCGAAGAGCGACGACGTGTGGCTGTACGGGAAGGAGCCGTAGTTGACGCTCCCCGCATTTCCGGCCAGCCCGTACACACCTGCGACGATCGGCGACGAGGCGCTCGTGCCGCCCACCACGCCCCAGCCCTTGAAGCACTGGCCGAGGAGCTGGCCGACCACGTTGCAGTTCGAGTCGTAGACCGCGACTCCCGTGTTCGGGTCGGCGACCGCGGAGACGTCCGCGACCGTGCGCTTCGTACAGCCCGAATCGGTCTGCCACGCCGGCTTGGCCTCATAGGCGGAACAGCCGCTGCCGGACCCGCTCCAGGCGGTCTCCGTCCAGCCGCGCGAGCTCGAGTCCCGGTTGAGCGTGGTGCCGCCGACCGCCGTCACGTACTTAGAGGCGGCCGGGTACTCGACGCCGAACCCGCTGTCGCCCGATGACACCGTGATGGCGACGCCCGGGTGATTGAAGTGGGCGTCGTCGCTGGTCTCGGTGCTCGCCTCGCTGCCGCCGTAGCTGTTGGAGATCGCGTTGGCACCCAGTCTCGCTGCGGTGTCCTCGGCGGCGTAGAGGTTCGCATTGGTGTTCGAGGTCGCCTCCACCAGGAGGATCTTGCAGCCCGGGCACGTCGCCGAGACCATCTCTAGGTCGAGCTGGGTCTCGAGAGCCCAACCCTGATTGTTGAGCGGATAGCTGCCCTGGGTGCCGCTCTGGTTCACCTTCTTGAAGCAGCCGTTTGCGGTCGTGCAGGCCGGGAGCCCGTAGTTGGAGCGGTAGGCGTTCATGTCCGCCTCGGCTGTGTTGTCGCCGAAGGCATCGACGATCGCGATGGTCTGGCCCGAGCCACCGCTCGAGGGCAGGGCGTAGGCGCTGCGCAGGTCAGCCGGGCCGTAGCCGGCGGTCGGTGCCGCCGCGGCCTTGGGCGTGCCTTTCAGCGTGGCGAGCAGGCTGAGGTCGCAGTGCGAGTGGTTGGGGCTGAGATCGAGGGCGCAGGCGCCCGGGATGATCTCCGTGTTGGGCAGTGAGGCGCCCGTCGCCTCGCCGGTGAAGGCCAGGGTGAGTGCAAGCGAGGAGGCGACGACCGCCCCGGCGATGGTCAGGTGGCGAAAACGCATCTCTGCATACCTCTCTTCCGGCGACCCTGTCGCCGATCGCAGTTCCCGTGTCCGCGATCCGCACGTCCCCTGCGTTTCGCTCTCCCGAAAATTTAGTACATCCCCCGATCGCCGGGTCTGGGAGGCCCGGAGTGGCTAGCGGACCCGGGTGAAGACCAGGTCGAAGTCGGTCGCCCAGTCGGCGCCGTCCTTCGCAGCCTCCCAGCGCGCATCGATCCTGTTGCCGTCCTCGCTGAACCTTCCGGTGAATCGCTGCGAGAACGGCTCACCGTCGCGCCAGAGCTTCATCTTCGCCGCCGCCGATGCTCATCTCGTAGACGCGGCAGACGTTCCGGTCATCGGTGTAGAGCTGGAAATACCGGCCCGAGGCCGCGTCGCAGCCCATCGCGCAGACGGCGTTCGGAGCCTCCGGCATCGAGACGGTCGACCGTTCGACGAGGAGCCGTCGCTCATCGTCGAGCCACTCGTAGGTGATGCTCGCGCCGCCCGGCCAGGGCTCGCCGCCCGGCGGGGTCGCCTCCACATCCCAGGTCCCGACGAGGACCTCGAGCTCCTTCAGTGCCTGCTCCGCGGTTGGCTGGTCGGTCATCGCTTCCTCCTGTTCAGGCCGCGGTCGGTTGGCGTTGCGCCTCCGCGAGCATTTGCGGGTCATGTGAGCAGAACAGCTTCACCTCGTCGCCGTGGTCACGCTGGAGCTCGCGCAGGCGCTCCTGGTTTCGGTGGCGCGCCGTGCCGTCGTGCTGGTTGATCGTCTGGAAGAGGCGCAGGCCGGGCGGGCACCGCGGCGGCGTCTCGATCTCGCCGGTGAAGAAGAACGCGTCGCCGCAGTGCAGCAGCCAGCCGTCGTCGGTGTTGATGGCGACGCCGCTGTGGCCCGCGGTGTGGCCGGGCAGCGGGATCATCGCGATCTCCGCGTCGAGATGGGGCAGCAGGCGGATGCTCTCGAACCCGAACCAGCTGTCGCCGCCGGCGCCGTGCTCAACCCAGATCGGGCTCGATCCCCACTGATCCGAGATGTAGCGCGTACGCTCGGTCAGCGAGGGTGAGCGCGCCGCCGCCAGTTCCGAGGCGAAGACGTGGATCTGAGCGTCCGGGAAGTCCGCAATCCCCCCGGCGTGGTCGAGATCCAGATGGGTGGTGACGACATGGCGGACGTCCCCCGGATCGTGGCCGAGGGCCTCGACCTGGCGGATCGCGGTTTCGCGCTCCTCGCAGACCGGGGCGACCAGGGCGCGGAACGGCTGACCGAGCCGCTTGGGGTTCGCGTGGTCGCCCAGCCCGAAGCCGGTGTCCACCAGGACCAGCTCGCCGCCGACCTCGATCAAGAGGCAGTGGGCGACGATCTTCGTCCTGTCCAGCAGGCCACCGTGGCCCGCCATCAGACGCGCACCTCTCGGGCACATCGTTCCGCAGTTGAGGTGCTCGACCTCGATGGTCGGGGAGCCTAGTGGGATACTCGACGCGTGGAATCGGTCTTGGTCGATGCCGAATGGGTTGCGGCGCATCTGGACGATCCGGATGTGCGGGTGATCGAGGTGGACGTCAGCAGCGCGGCCTACGACGAAGGGCACATCCCCGGCGCGGTCCTCTGGGACGCGTACAAGGACCTTCGCCATCCCGACTTCAGCCCGATCGACAAGGCCGAGTTCGAGGTGGTGCTCGCCTCTTCGGGCCTGACCCCGGAGACGACGGTCGTCTTCTATGGGTACGCCCCTCTGCTCGGGTACTGGCTCCTTGACCGCCACGGCCACGAGCGGATGCGGGTGATGGACGGCCCACGCGAGCAGTGGGACGGGGAGGGCCGCAGCTGGTCGGCGGAGGTCCCGAGTCCAGACTCGAGCTCGTACGTGAGCGATGGCGGACACGTCGGCCTGCTCGCTTCGACGGCTGAGGTCGAGGAGGCGATCGACGACCCCGGCACGGTGATCGTTGACGTTCGATCGCCGGAGGAGTTCTCGGGCGAGCAGTTCTGGCCCTCGGGCGCTCCGGAGGACGTCGGTCGAGCAGGGCACATCCCCAGGGCGGTGCACGTCCCGGTCTCGGTCCTCACCGATGCGGACGGCAATCCTGCCGACCGGGAGGACGTTCGCGCCATCTTCGAGAAGGCCGGCGTGACGCCCGACAAGAAGGTGATCACCTACTGCACGATCGGAAACCGCGCCAGCCAGGTCGCCTTCGTCCTCAAGCATGACCTCGCCTATCCTGACGTGGCCATGTACTACGGCTCGTGGAGCCACTGGGGTCACCAGCCCGACGCGCCTGTGGAGACCTCACTTCGATGATGGCCGAGGACCGGGAGACATCCGCGGCCAAGGAGATCGTCGACAGCAGCCTCTATCTGGTCCTGGCAACCGCCGACCGGAGTGGTCAGCCCTGGGCCTCACCGGTCTACTTCGCCCACCGCGACTACCGCGACTTCTTCTGGGTCTCCGAGCCCGAGGCGACGCATTCGATCAACCTCCGCGATCGCCGCGAGGTCGGGATCGTGATCTTCGACTCGACCGTGCCGATCGGCTCGGGTAAAGGCGTCTACATCTCAGGGGTCGCGCAGGAGCTGCCGGCCCACGAGACCGCGGAGGGCCTCGAGCTCTTCTCGCGGCGATCGACCGCCCACGGTGGCAACGAATGGACGGACGAGGACGTCCGCCCACCAGCTCGCCACCGGCTCTTCCAGGCGACCGCGGAGGCGATCTACGTCCTCGACGAGCATGACCATCGCGTGGAGGTTCGGCTCTGAAGGCATGAAGGCCGTCGTGATGCGAGCGGACGGCGGGCCGGAGGTGCTCGAGGTCCAGGACGTCGAGCGTCCGACGCCCCTTCCGACCGAGGTGCTCGTCCGCGTCACCGCGGCCGGCATCAATCCCGTCGACTGGAAGACGCGCCGGGGAGGGGGATTCCGCGACGCGATCGGGGACCCGCCATTGATTCTCGGCTGGGACATAGCCGGGGTGGTGGAGGAGGTCGACCCGGACGTCACCCGTTTTGCCCCGGGCGACCGGGTCTTCGGCATGCCCTGGTTCCCCCGGCTCGCTCGGGCATATGCGGAGTTCGTCACCTCGCCCGCCCGCCAGCTCGCGCGAACCCCTGAGGCTCTTAGTGACCTGCAGGCCGGAGGCCTGCCGCTCGCCGGGTTGACGGCATGGCAGGCCCTTGTCGACGTGGCTGAGGTGGGGGAGGGGACCCGCGTTCTGGTTCACGCCGCTGCCGGGGGAGTCGGGCACCTCGCCGTCCAGATCGCGAGCGCTCGGGGGGCCTACGTCATCGGGACCGCCCGGGAGGAGAAGCACGACCTCCTGCGCGATCTCGGAGTGGACGAGCGGATCGATTACACGACGCAGCCGTTCGAGGAGGTCGTCTCGGACGTCGACGTCGTGCTCGACCTCGTGGCGGGCGAGGAATACGGGCTGCGTTCGCTTCAGACGCTGCGAACCGACGGCCTCTGGATCTGCATCCCGGCCGACGTGCCCGACTCGGTCGCCGCCGCCGCCCGGGAGCAGTCGAAGCGTGCAATCTCGTTTCTGGTGGAGCCCGACTACGCCGGGCTCGAGTCGCTCGCCGCTCTCGCGGACGACGGTGGCCTGCGGGTCGTCATCGACGAGACATTCCCACTCGCCCAGGCTGCGGAGGCGCATCGGCGCCTCGAGGCCGGTCGGACGAGGGGCAAGATCGTGCTGGTTCCCTGAGGAAAACAGAGAGCCATACCCACGCCGGTACCGGGGTGCCGACGGGATTTCTGGGTTATGGACCGACAACCTCTTTAACGATCGACTCAACTGCGTCGAAGGGCGCACGCAGGGCACCCTCGATCTGGTGCCGCTCGGCCAGGAACTCCGGTGCGTTGTAACTCACGGCGACCGCTCCCTTCCCGTCCTCCCAAACCAGCACCTTGAGCGGGAGATCCAAACCCGCGAGCGGCGCCGCGAGCATTGCCGCCGCGCCGACAGTCGGCTTCCCAAACATGACGAGCTTCGAATCGGGCATCTGCACACCAACTTCTTCGGCTTGGCCGCTGTGATCAATGACCCTGAACAGCGTGAAGCCTCGATCCGCGATCACACGCTTCAGTCGGTCGACGGTCTGTGTGACGGACTGACTGCTGTGCTTGGTGATGATCCCGCCCAAAGATTTCGGGTTGTCCGTCATCAGGACTCCATTCTCCAGGCCTTCGTTCCCGCGCACGATTCTTGCACGGGGCCTCGCCACCTCGTGATTCCCTGAGGGCCTACTCGGCCCGCCGGTAGACCTGAGTCCTCACGCCGTCCGGGCCGACGCCCTCGTCCTCGACCAGGTTCAGCTTGATCCGGCCGATGCCGTCGGGGAAGAGCCTCTTGCCGGAGCCGAGGATCGTCGGGAAGACCATCAGCCGGAGCTCGTCGACCAGGTCGTTCTCGAGCAGGGTGTTGACGAGAGTGCCGCTGCCGGCGACCAGGATGTTGCCGTCGGTCTTCTCGCGAAGCTTGCGGAGCTCGTCGGGGACGTTCTCGGAGATCACGACTGTGTTCTCCCATGAAGGGTCGGTGACGGTGGTGGAGACGAGGACCTTGCGGCCCTTGTTGATCCTGTCGGCGAACTCACCCTCGCGCGACGGCCAGGCCTCGGCGAAGCCCTCGTAGGTCACGCGGCCGAGCAGCTGGACCTCGGCGTCCATCAGCTCTTCCATCTTGAACTTGTCGCCCTCGTCGCCGCGGTTGTACTCGAAGCTCCAGCCGCCATGCTCGAAGTCCTCGGATCCGCCCGGGTCCTCGATGACCCCGTCGACGGAGATGAACTCGGTGACGATGATCCTCCCGCTCATTTCTTCCTCCTGTTCGTTTCGCAGTTGCTTGTTTGACCCGTTGCCGAGGCCGGAATTAATCGGTCGCCAGCCGTTCGGCAGGAGGCTCCCGGGTTATTTGCTCCGCTGCCCCTTGACCCTGAGCGTCGCGGTCTGACTGGCGGCGTACTGGGCCGAGTAGCACTGTTTGAAGAGCGCGGCGCATTCCCCGCCCTTGGGTGTGAAGGTGATCGTCGCGCGCAGGCTGACCTTGCCCTTCGCTTTGAGCTTCTTCCTTGAGGAGGCGCCCAGTCTCAGCGGGTCGGTGATCTGGCCCGGTCCGCCGGCGGCGCTCGAGGGCCTCAGAGGGAGCCCCCTCACCTTCTTCTGGGCCGTTTGCGACGCGCCGCCGGCTTTGCCCGTCGCGGCCGCCACACTCACCGTGCCGGGGACCTGGGCGTCGAACAGGAGGCTCTTGCCCTTGACGCTGAAGGAGAGGGCGTTCGACGGCTTCGCCAGGGAGAAGAGCTCGGCGCTGGCCACCTCGAAGGGGACTTGGTCGTAGTTGAACCCGCCGGAGACCAGCACACGTCCATCCGCCAGCGCGGCAACGGCCGGGGAGGCGCGCCTGATGCTCAGATTCCCGATCCCGGCCGAGCTGAACGTCCCTGTCGCCGGGTCGAAGGTCTCGGCGCTAGCCAGCTGGCCGCTGTTGTCGACGCCTCCGACGATCAGTACCCGGCCGTCGGGGAGCGGTGCAGCTCCGGCACCGGCGCGACGGTCGGTCATCGGGTTCGGCACGAGAATGAAGCTGTTTGTTTTCGGATCGAAGATCTCGGCAGTGGGGAGATTGGTGCTGCCGTCGCTGCCACCGACGATGAGGACCCGGCCGTCGGGCAGCGGGGCCGCCGCAGCACCGCTCCGGGCCTGGCTCATCACGTCGATTCCGGTCGCGCTGAACAGGCCGCTCGTGGGGTTGTAGACCTCGGCGCTTTGTAGATAGTGGGATCCGTCATAGCCTCCAGCGATCAGCACCCGCCCGTCGGGAATGGGGGCAGCGACCGCCCCAAATCGGGGTGTCCCCATGTTGGCTGGTACCGGGCTGAAGGAATTCGTGGAGGGATCGAAGAATTCCGCGCTCTGCATGCCGGTTGACCCGTTGGAGGTTCCGCCTGCGACCAGCACCCGCCCATCGGGCAGCGACGCCGCAGCGGGCGCCTCGCGGACGGTTCCCATCAGATAGGCGAGGCTGAAGGTCCCAGCGGGGTCGAAGGTCAACGCGCTGTTCGTAAACGTCGCGGTGTAGCCGCCGGCTACGAGCGCTTGCCCGTCGGGGAGCGGCGCGGCCGCAGCGTCCGTGCGTGCTGCGTACATGGCCCCAGTTGGGCTGAAGGTGCCCGTGGCCGCGCCGAGCGCCGGTCCGGAGGTGACGAGCGAGATGCCGGTCAGCAACCCGGCGGCGATGCTGAGCTTCCACTCAGTTCCCCTCAAACCCGATGCCCTTCAATCGACCAGATGCCCAGCGACCTTACACCCGTACTGGGCCATTGGCCGATCAATTTCCGGGCCGGAGGGAGTCACATCTTCATGCCGACCAGCGTCTTATTGACTAAAGACGTTTTCAAACGGGAAAGGAGTCGAAGTGTCGTCAACACAGCAGTCGCCAAATGTCTCAGTCCCCGACCTTAAGGGGGATCTGATCGGTCCGGACGACTCGCGCTACGACGAGGCGCGCCAGGTCTTCCTTAAGGGCATCGACAGGCGGCCGGCGGCGATCGCGCGCGTCGCGAACGCCCAGGACGTCGCAAAGGTCGTGACTGCGGTTCGTGATGACGGGCTCCAGCTCGCCGTCCGCAGCGGTGGACATAGTCGCGCCGGTTACGGGACGACCGATGGCGGCATGGTGATCGATCTGTCGCAGATGAAGGCCCTGGACATCGATGTCGACGAGAAGACCGCCTGGGTCGAGACCGGGATCACGGCCGGCGAGTACACGAACGCCACCGGTGAGCACGGCCTCGTCACGGGGCTCGGCGACGCTGGGTCGGTCGGGATCGGCGGCATCACCCTGGCAGGGGGCATCGGCTTCCTGGCGAGGAAGAACGGGCTGACGATCGACGATCTGCTCGCGGCCGACGTGGTGACGGCCGACGGCGAGCTGGTCCGTGCGAGCGAGGACTCGGAGCCGGACCTCTTCTGGGGCATCCGCGGCGGCGAGGGCAATTTCGGCGTCGTCACCCGCCTCAAGCTGAGGCTGCATGAGATCTCGGAGATCGTCGGCGGGATGCTGATCCTGCCCGCGACCCCCGAGGTGATCACGGGGTTCGTCGATGCCGCCGACGCGGCGCCGGAGGAGCTCTCGACGATCGCGAACGTGCTGCTCGCTCCGCCGATGCCGTTCATCCCGGAGGAAGCTCATGGCCAGCCGATTCTGATGGCCCAGATGGCATACGTCGGGCCGGTCGATCAGGCGGATGGCGTGCTCGCGCCCCTCCGCGCGCTCGCCGAGCCGTACGCGGACATGCTGCGATCGATGCGCTATCCGGAGCTCTACGACGGGCCGGAGCAGGAGGCGCGCTTCGCCTCGGGCTCCAACTTCTTCACGGAGTCGCTGGAGCCGGCGGACGCGGAGACGATCCTCGAGCAGCTCCCGAAGTCCACGGCGATGATGAAGGCAGTGCAGCTGCGGGTCCTGGGCGGCGCGCTGGGCCGGATGCCTGCCGATGCGACCGCCTTCGGTCATCGCGACAGCGGGCTCTTCATCAACGTCGCCGCGATGTACGCCGACGGGGCCGAGAAGGAAACCCACGACGGGTTCGTTGACGGTCTGGCGAGCTCACTCGGCCGCAACGGAGCCGGCGGCTACGTCGGATTCATGGGCGAGGAGGACGAGGCCACGCTGCGCGCGGCATACCCGGGCGCGACCTGGGACCGCCTCCGCGAGCTGAAGGGCCGGTACGACCCGGAGAACCTCTTCCGGCTGAACCACAACATCCCGCCTGCCTAGACCAGGCGGGGCTCAGCCCGACGGGCCGCCGTGCCAGCCTGAGATCGCGCTCGCCAGGGAGATGGCGAGCGCGACGCCCGCGCCCAGCGAGGCGGCGACGAGCATGCCGCGCAGCCCCGAGCCGGGGACGCGCCGGGTGTGGGCGCCGCGCCGATAGTCGGGCAGCGAGCGGAGCATGTGAGGGAGGTGCCAGAGGAAGTGGATGCCGAACGCCCCTGCCCAGACGAAGAACGAGCCTTGTGGAGGAAAACCGAGCTGGTCGGACTTGTGCCCGAGGGAGAGGAGCAGGACGCCGGTGACGAAGATCCCGACGGTGGTCAGCACCAGGACCGGGGCGAGCAGGCGCAGGGCCATGGGGGGCGGCCCCTTGTCCACATAGGGGCGGGAGTGCGTGTAGTAGCGGGCGAAGCGATAGCCGGTGCTGCCGATTTGAGCAGCACAGGTGGGATCAGCACGAGCCCGAGGATCATGTGGACGCTGAGCAGCGAGCCCATCGAGAGCAGCGTGATCCCCTCTGCCATCAGCAGAAGGGTGAGAACGATGGCCGCCGCGACCGTCAGCGCCTCGTTGCCCGCGGTGCCGCCGAGGCGGGCGCGCCGGCGTCGCTCGACGGTGGCCCGGCTCGAGGTGCCGGCGTAGGACTCCATCGCCGGATCGATCGTGCCCCAGCACTGTCAGCGGCGTCTAAGAGGCGGATGAGACACCTCTTAGAAACGGTACTGACGCCCTAGAGCTTCAGCTTAGCGTGGCCGCGGTGGACGCCGAGATCCCGGCGCCGTCGATGGCGGCCGCGGTCGCCTGCGTGGCGAGCTTGCCCTCCCCGTTCAGCTTCTTGAAGGCCGGCTTCGAGATCTTACCTTCACCCTCCGCGGTGCCCCGGACGGGATCGAGAAGCGGAGGAGCCCGCGGTCTTCTTGCCGAAGGTCAAGGGCGAGGGTGCCGGTGCAGGAGGTCGGGGTCCCGGCCGGGCAGCCGATCGAGATCCCCGCCTTGCGCTTCTTCACCCTCGACTTCGCGTTTCTCATCGCGACGCCGGTGAACGGGTCGAATTCGTCGGCGCCGATGTCCGTGAGGCCGTTGATCACGCGCGGCTTGCCGAGGAAGTCGAAGGGCCCGTTGGCGGCGTTGGTGATGCCGGTGTCGATCGTGGGTGAGCCCGCCAGTTCGCGAAAGTCTCCGGCGGCCGGGTTGACCAGGAGCGGGGCCGCGGTCTGCGGGTTGGTCTCGTTGACGGTCGCTCCCCCTGGGTCTGCCACGCCGCGATTCGCATGGTCGATGTTCGCGACGAGGGTGGCGCCCCCCTGCTGTACGAGGGTCAGATCGCCGCTCGTTCCGCGCGCGATGACGTTGGTGAGGTTCGCGGTGACATTGCCGCCCGTGTCGGCCTGGATCCGAGCGCCGATTCCGCCGGATCCCGTCGCCTCGAGGGTGACATTGCGCATCGTGATGGTGTCCGTGGTACCGGTCTGCGCCTCCGCGCCCGTGCCGTTGGCGCCGGACTCCAGCAGACGCTGTCGGTGAGGGTCGAGTAGTCGTAGCAGGCCTGTGCATCGGCGCCCGTGACATGGGAGACGATCATGTCGGCCGAACCGCCGTTCTCGTCTCCAACGCAGCGCTGGTGGTGGCGTCCACCGCACAGCCAGCTGCCCCGGTCGCCGGAAGTGACGATCCCGAGGAATCCGGCGGTGAAGTGGATCCGGGGCATCGGCTGTCCCAGGACCCCGTGGATGTAGACGTTGGGGACGGCCGTGATGACGCTGCCCGGCGGCGAGTAGTCGCCCGGAGCGACGATCACCTCGTCGCCCATGTTGGCGCCGCTGGCGGCGATCTGGATCGCGCAGGGACTCATCTGCGTGCAGGCGCTGCCCGAACCGGACGGGGATGCGTAGCGCTGCACGGCCATCGCCGCGAGCTCCCGGCAAGAGCAGACATCCCGTCAGCGGCGGCCACCCTGGCCCACCTTCTCCCCGGCATGCGCGGCAGTCTAGTTGGGGGCGGGGTCGAACGGCAACGGATCGAAGCGAAGCAGCCGCTCGACGATCTCCGAGATCTCGGCCTCGTTCTCGGCGATCAGCTCCTCGGCGAAGGCCGGCAGTGTCTCGTTCGAGCGTCTGCTCGCTGGCGTCGTCCAGCGGGATCGACTCCGTGAGCGGCACCTGGAGGCGGAAGTAGCGCGGCCCGTGGCCGAGGTCGGCGGGCTGGATATGCGGGTCGTCGGGGTGGTTGAGCAGGGTGTGGGCCCAGTGGTCGGCGCCGTCGGCGGCCCCGCCGAGCGTCGCGCCGAGGATGGGCGGCTCTCCCTTCTGCGGCAGGATCCAGCCGAGCTTCCCCCAGCCCTCCACCTGGTCCTGCGAGTAGCCGTCCTCGTGCAGGCCGGTGCCGATCGAGACCACCAGCAGGTCGTCCTGATCGAGGTGGTTGGGGTCGTCGCCGAAGCGCTTCAGGGCCTCGACGATCGCGACGATCACCGGGTTGGCGGCGAAGACGCCGCCGTCGACCAGCGCGTGTCCGTCGATCTCGTGCGAGGGGAAGTAGGTCGGGGCGGCGGAGGTGGCCATACCCGCGTCGGCGAGCGGGCGGTTGCGGTCCGACTCGGGCAGCTCGCGGGCGCGCCAGCGCTTGAAGAAGTAGGGCTGGCGGTCGGTCATGTCGTAGGAGCAGACGATCAGCTCGCGGAGCGCGTTCTGGATCTCGGTCGTCCCGAGGCGGCGCTCGATCGCGTCCTGCAGCGGGCCGAGCGTGTACTTGGGGCCGAGCCAGCCCCACAGGGTGCGGATCTTCTGCCAGAGGCTGCGGTGGAAGATCCCGGGGCCATCCTCGACGTAGAAGCTCGCCAGCTCGTCCGCGGTGACGGCGGGGCGGCTCGGGTCCTGCGGATCCGGCGCCGTCAGGCTGAGCGCGACCAGCCCGCCGGTCGAGGTTCCGGCGAACATCTGGAAGTAGTCGGAGATCCGGGCCTCCGGGCCGGCGCGCTTCTGGATCCGGCGCTCGATGTCCGCGATCACCAGCGCCGGGATCAGGCCGCGGATGCCGCCGCCGTCGACGCAGAGGATCCGGAACCTGTCGGTCGGCCGCTGGTCGTTTCGCGCATCTCCTGCATGATCGCGAATCGTCGCGAGCGCGTAGCGCGGCGAGATGGGGAATACTCGGGCCGTGGGCGAGGGTGAGATCGTGCTTGCCCTGGCGCCTCGCCACATCGAGTTCGACTACAGCGGCGCCACGCCGGACGGGCTCCGCGGTAGCGGGGCCGAGCGAGTTCGCGGGGGCCGCTGGCGCACTGGGCCGGAACCTTCGAGAACTGGACTGTTGAGCCGGTCGAGTTCATCGACGCGGGAAAGGATCAGGTCCTGGTCGCGGTCCGCGACGGAGGTCGGATCGAAGCCGTTCGGTGCGCGACGTCCTCGGACGAGTTCTTCTCACCTTCTGGACCTTCCGCGACGGACAGGCGGTGCGGTTCGCCGCCTTCGCCAGAGAGAGGATGCGCTCGAGGCGGCCAAGGCTCGAGGACTCCAGCGATTCAGTTCGCAGGATAGCGAAGCCGTCTGAGGAGTCTATGAGCAAACGGTTGGATGAGCTTCAGGAGTCGCTCAACGGTGACGTCCTCGTCGAGGGCGATCCCGAGTACGAGCGGGCCCGGCTCTGCTTCAACCTGCTGATCGACCGCCGCCCGGCCGTGATCGCCCGCTGCGTCGACGCCGACGACGTCGCCGCCGCGCTCGCCTTCGGCGCAGAGAACGACCTGGAGATCGCGGTGCGGGGAGGAGGCCACAACCCCGCCGGCCACTGCGCCGTCGACGACGGCCTGGTCATCGACCTGACCAAGATGCGCAAGGTCGAGGTCGATCCCGACGAGCGGATCGCCCGCTCCGGCGGCGGCGCCACCTGGCTCGACTTCGACCAGGCGACCCAGGCCCACGGCATGGTCACGCCCGGCGGCGTGGTCGGCTCGACCGGCGTCACCGGTCTCACCCTCGGCGGCGGCATCGGCCACCTCACGGCCCAGTACGGGCTCACCTGCGACAACCTGCTCGGCGCGACGCTCGTGACCCCGGCGGAGGGGATCGTCGACACCGACGACCCCGGCCACGAGGAGCTCCTCTGGGGCCTGCGCGGCGGCGGCGGCAACTTCGGCGTGGTGACCGAGCTGCGGATGTGGCTCCATCCGCTCGAGCGGGTCGTCGGCGGCAGGCTCGAGTACGAGGGGGAGGGGGTCGCCGGCGCGCTCCGCGCCTTCCGCGACGCGATCGCTGCCGCCGGCACCGACCTCAGCATCCAGGCGCAGCTCTCCGTCGATCGGACGACCTCACCCTCGAGCTGGTCGTGGTCCCCTGCTACACGGGCGACGGGGAGGAGACCGCCGAGCTCACCGGGCTGCGCGCGGCCGACGGGCTCGTCGACGACAAGGTTCGCCCCCAGGGCTTCCTCGACCAGCAGCTCGTCTTCAACCCCGGCTACGGCGTCGATCGCAACTACTGGAAGGGCCACTTCGTCCGCGAGCTCCCCGACGAGCTGATCGACGAGCTGATCGAGCGCATGACCGCCCTCGGACGCTCACCGGGCGCGATCCTGATCGAGTCGCTGCACGGCGCCTCGAAGGACGTCGACCCGGACAGCGCCGCCCTCGGCTATCGCGATGCCGCCTTCAACGTCAGCGTGATGGCGGACTGGCTGGACCCGGCCCTCGACGACGAGTAGATCGCCTGGGCCCGCGAGACCGCCGCCGCCCTCGAGCCCTGGTCGACGAGCGGCGGCTATGCCAACTACATGCAGGCGGACGAGCCGATCGAGCGGGTGCGCGCGGCGTTCGGCTCGGAGAACTTCACTCGCCTCCAGGCGCTGAAATCGCGCTACGACCCCGACAACGTCCTGCACCGGAACCAGAACATTCCCGCCCGCGGACTAGCGCTCGAATAGTGATGAGGTTTTGACGAGCGGCCGGCCGTAAGGTCGGTCGCGTCATCGAGAGTCCCTCGACGCCCCTTAACCGCGTCTCGCTCTGGCGACGGCCGCAGCCGTCCTCGCGCTCTGCGCCTCGCGCCGACCGTCGCCAAGGACCCCAGGTGGACCGGCCCGATCAATCAACCGCCGCTCTCGCTCGGGCAGGCCGTCGATCGAGCTCAAGGTCCACTTCGGCCACAAGTTCCACCACTCCAAGAAGCTCGTTCCCAAGAACCTCCTTGCGAAGGCGACCAATGTCTACTTCCAGTGCGCCGACGGCCAGGCCTACTACCCGACCGCGGTGGCGGCGGCGATGCGGTCGACGACGAGCCACGCGAGGATCGAGGAAACGATCTTCGTCAAGAAGAACAAGACCTTCAACGTCACCGACACCAGTTCCGGCGACATCGACTCGAGGCAGTTTCAATCTCCAGGGCAGGTTCACGCGGCCGCACGGCCAGCGGCACTCTCCGGATGGAGAACCACTACAACGACGGATCCAACCACGGCGACTACCGCACCTGCGACACCGGCGTGTCTGAGCTGGACGGCCTCGGCGCCCTAGCCACGGGACTGGCTCAGAGGCCGAGTCCGCGGACGCCGGACTCGTCCCAGCCAAGATGATGGGCCAGCTCGTGCTTCACGGTGCGCTCCACCTGCGCCCGAAGCAGGTCGGGGTTGTGGCCGAAGTCGCGCTCCAGGGTGTCCTGGTAGATGACGATTCGGTCGGGATAGATGTCGCGCGCCACCGTGCCGCCCATGTACATCCCGTAGGCCCGGTGCTCGTGCCCGAGGTTCGAGATCACCACCGGCGTGTCCGCGAGCAGCGCCTGGAACTCCGGCGGCAGGTTGTCGATCGCCTCGATCACCAGCAGATCGAACTCGCTCGGCGGATAGTCGGGAGCCGGCAGTGCGGCGAGCGCCTCGCTCCGATCGACGAGCTTTCGGAACTCGGGCTCGGGCATCTCCCTGCCGATCGCCATCGTCGTCACCCAGGCTGTGACCAGGATGATCGCGACCGCTCCGACCGAAGATCGTCAGCAGCCCACCGAGGTGGGCGAACGACGGCGGGTTGAGGAAGAGCAGCAGGCACCCGGCGATGAAGGCGGCGAAGGCCGCGGCCCGCAACGGAGGAACGAGGATCTCCCTCATGCACCTCAGGTTAGGCGAGTGCCGGGCCAGTGCCGGTTCTCGAGGCGCTCACCACCGAAGCGCCGATGCCGATCATCCCCGGCCCCGCGTGGGCCCCGAGCACCGGGCCGACCTCGGAGACGAAGAGCGGGTCACGGCCGAAGATCGGCCGGCACGCCTCGACGAGCTGCTCGGCGGACTCCGGGTCGCGGATGTGCCGCACGACCCAGGCATCGGCTCCCTCGTCGTGGCGCTGCCGCGCGTAATCGATCAGCCGCGATACCGCACGCGACCGGGTCCGGACCTGCGCACGGGCTCGATCCCCTCGCCGAAGGTGAGGATCGGCTTGATCTTCAGGGTGGATCCGATCGCTGCCCGTGCAGCGCCGATCCGCCCCCCCGCCGCAGGTACTCGAGCGTGTCGAGCGAGAACCAGATGCCCCCGGCGTCGCGCGCCAGCTCGGCCTGGGCGACGACTCCTCGGGGCTGGCGCCGCCGCTGGCGCGATCATCGCCGCGAGCAGCACCATCCCGGTGCCGCCGGCGGCGCTGCGGCTGTCGACGGTGTGGATCCGCTCGCCGCCCTTCCCCTCCTCGGTCAGCCGCTCGATCGCCTGCTTCGGCGGACTCGGGGTGCCCGAGATCCCAGCCGAGATGTGCACCGAGACGATCTCGCGGCCGTCGGCGAGCAGCGGCTCATAGACCGCGATGAAGTCGCCGACCGAGGGCTGCGAGGTCGGTGACGGCCTCGCCGCTCGCGCGCAGCCGCTCGAGAAGTCGTCGCAGTCGGTGATCTCCGACTCGCGCTCCTGCCTCCCGCTATTCCCACGTAGAGGCTCACCGAGCCCGCACGCCGTGGCGCTCCGGTCAGCTCGGCCGGGAGGTAGGAGGTTGTGATCGGCGACGATCGCCGGGCCGGTTCCATCACTGCCGCGGCGTTCGTATCACGCGTCGCGCCTAGTCCCCGGGCGGTCGCCGGAGTACATCTGGGCACTTGGCCTCCGACTCGGCAACAGAGACCGCGGCCCCGAAGGACGCCCCGCCGGCGAAGCCTTCGCCTCCGGAGACCCATCCCGCCGGCTGGCGCGTCGACCCGGCGCCCGACGGCCGCGGCGCCCCGCCGCCTCCGAAGCCGCCGATGATCCCGCGCAGCCGGATGTGGATCGCGTTCCTGCTCGGCCTGCTCGCGGTGAACCTCCTGATCTCCTTCCTGACCAGCGGCGCAGCCGACCGCCCGCGCGTCCCCTATCAGCCGTTCTTCCTCAACCAGGTCCAGGCGCAGAACGTCAGCGAGATCAGCTCGAAGGGCGACTCGATCGAGGGGCAGCTCAAGAACGAGACCAACTACGACCCGCCCGGCGACGACAAGCCGTTCAAGGTGACGAAGTTCAAGACGGAGGTCCCCTCGTTCGTCGATCACGGCCAGCTCACCAACGTCCTCACCCAGGCGGGCGTGACGATCAACGCCGAGCCCGCCGGACTCGGGACGCTCGGTCTTCTGGACGCTGGTCCTCGGCTTTCTCCCGTGGCTGCTCATCATCGGCTTCTTCATCTGGATCGCCCGGCGCCAGGCGGGCGCGGGAGGCGGCGGCATCCTCGGCGGCTTCGGCCGCACCAACGCCCGGCGCGTCAATCCCGACGAGCAGCAGCGCGTCACCTTCAAGGACGTCGCCGGCATCGACGAGGCCGAGGACGAGCTCGAAGAGATCGTCGACTTCCTCCGCAACCCGGGGCGCTACACGAAGCTGGGAGCGCGGGTCCCGCACGGCGTCCTGCTCTACGGGGCGCCCGGGACCGGCAAGACCCTGCTCGCCCGCGCCGTCGCCGGCGAGGCGCACGCCGCCTTCTTCCACCTCTCGGCCTCGGAGTTCGTCGAGGCGATCGTGGGGGTGGGGGCCTCCCGCGTCCGCGACCTCTTCAAGCAGGCGAAGGAGGCCGCGCCGGCGATCATCTTCATCGACGAGCTCGACGCGATCGGCCGCTCGCGCTCGGGCAACTACGGCGGGATCAGCGGCGGCAATGACGAGCGCGAGCAGACGCTCAACCAGATCCTCACCGAGATGGACGGCTTCGAGCCCGGCACGAACGTGATCGTCCTCGGCGCGACCAACCGCCCCGAGATCCTCGACCCGGCCCTGCTCCGCCCGGGCCGCTTCGACCGCCGCATCGCCGTCAACCCGCCCGACCAGCCCGGCCGTGTCGCGATCCTCAAGATCCACACCAAGGACGTGCCGCTGGCCGACGACGTCGACCTGGAGCGAATCGCCGCCTCGATCCCCGGCTCGACCGGCGCCGACATTGCCCTGCTGGTCAACGAGGCCGCCCTCACCGCCGCGCGCAACGACCACACCAAGGTGGAGCAGAGCGACATCACGGAGTCGATCGAGAAGATCCTGCTCGGCGCCGAGCGCCAGATCGTGATGACCGACGAGGACCGCAAGCGCACCGCCTACCACGAGTCCGGCCACGCGCTCGTCGGCATGCTCACCCCGGGCGCGGACCCGGTGCGGAAGATCTCGATCATCCCGCGCGGCCAGGCTCTCGGCGTCACGCTCAGCACCCCGGAGAGCGACCGCTACAACTACCGCCGCGAGGAGCTCCTGGCCCAGATCAAGGTCGCCCTAGGCGGCCGCGCCGCGGAGAAGGTCATCTTCGACGACCTCTCGACCGGCGCCGAATCCGACATCCAGAACCTCACCCAGGTGGCCCGCGGCATGGTCGGCCGCTGGGGCATGAGCGACGCCATCGGCCCAATCGCCGTCACCGACGGTCGCGCCGGCGGACCGCTCCTGCCCGGCGTGTCACCCGCCTCGGAGCCGACCCAGGAGCTGGTCGACCAGGAGGTCCGCCGGATCGTGGATGAGTCGGAGGACGAGGTGGTCGAGTTGCTCACGCGGGAGCGTGATCGGCTCGAGTCCCTGGCGAACGCGCTGCTTGAGCGCGAGACGCTCGACCAGCCGGAGGCGTATGAGGTCGCCGGCGTCTCGCTGCCGGAGGTCGACGCGGCCGAGAGAGCGAAGGCCACATCGGCTCCGTAGGCCCACCTGCGGCCCGCCGTGGTTTCTGAAGTGGAGCGCTTGACGCGATCGCGTCAGCAAGGGAGAATCGGGCAGCCAACAGCCGGAAGGAGACCGGTGTGTCCTGGAGCCTGAAGGGGAGCTACTTCGAAACGTGCTCGTGTGACCTCATGTGCCCGTGCAACATGTCCTTCGACCACGGCGCGACCTACGACTACTGCCGGGTGACCCTCGTCTTCAACATCAAAGAAGGTGAGATCGAGGGAACGGACGTAAGCGGCCTCAGCGTCGCGGCAATCGCTGACACTCCGAAGGTCATGACCGAGGGCAACTGGCGCCTTGGCATGTTCATCGACGACCAGGCAAGCGACGAGCAGATGGAGAAGCTCACCGCGGTCTTCGGGGGCCAGATGGGGGGTCCGATGGAGGCGATCACTCCGCTAGTTGGCGAGATCCTCGGTGCCGAGCGGGCGTCCTTCGAGGTGGTCGAGGAAGGGCTGCGCCACAGCGTCAAGATCGGTGACGCGATCGACTTCGAGATCGAGGACATCGTTCCCTTCGGCGTCGAGACGGGGGAGCCGGTGCGGCTCGTCGGCGTGTTCCATCCGGCCTCGTCGGAGTTCAACGCCGCTGAGGCGCAGCGCTCGAAGATCAGCGCCTTCGGCATCGAGTACGAGGGGAAGACGGGGATCTCGGCGTCCGAGTTCGCCTGGGCCGCCTGAACGCTAGGGCGTGGGCATCCCCTTCTCGCCCCGATCCATCCCGCCCTGCGGTGGCATCTTCTGATCGCTCATCGATCCGTCGCTTGAGGAATCGTGCATGCCCATCGAATCCATCGCCCGGGCCGCCGCGGGTGAGTCCGGCAGGGTGAGGCCGGGCACCTTGTCGGGGACGAAGGCCACCGCGAGCCCGAGGACGAGCAACAGGACGGCAACGGAGCGATTCGCTACCGCCTTCCAGGGCAGGAGCTTCTCGAGCGCGATCAGGGCGGCGATCATGACCATCCACCCGATGCTCATCACACCGAGGGCGAAGAGCGCCGCCATCAGTCCCCAGCAGCAGCCGACGCACCAGCCCCCGTGTTCGACGCCCATCCGCAGCGCGCCGATCCGGCCCGAGCGCCAATGCATGAGCACGAACGTGATTGGGTTCCGGCAGTGCCGGAGGCAGACATCCTTCAGCGGGGTGAGCTGGTAGATCGCGGCCGCGACGATGACCCCGCCCGCTACGTACGGGCCGCCGCTGTCCCAGGCCAGGAAGCCGAGGTCGAGGGACCGCCCGGCCTCGAAGATGGCGTAAGCGAAGAGGCCCGCCGCCGCCCAGGTGAGTAGGTAGCCGCCGACGAACACCGCGGTTGCGCCGGCCTGGGTCGGCTGGCGTTTTTGCCGCTTTCCCTCTTCGATGCGCGCGTACATGAGCACCATCGGCGCGATCGACGGGAACATCATCGCGGCCATCATCACGACCCACGCCGTGACCCAGAAGCCGAGACCGCCGAGATCCGTGCCCGGTCCGGCATCCATTCCGGCCATCCGGTCGCCTGTCATCGCCCAGGCGATGGCGGCGAGAAGCAGCAGGCCGAAGATGAGGCCGAGCTGCAGCGCGCTCGGCAGACGGGGTACGCGGTCGAGTGTCGCCGACTCCATCGGCCTCGACTCTAATCGTCCAGGAAGCTGGCGGCTATGCGATTGCGTCCAGCACCGCCGAGCAGGCGTGCTCGCAGCGCCTGCACTGCCCGCCGCAGAGCCGGCAGTGCTCGTGGTGATCCGCGTGGCCCTCGCACTCGTGGGCGCAGAGCGCGCAGAGCTCCCGGCACGACGCCACCTGCGCTCGAGCGGTCTCGGCGGCGTAGTCCGTCTGACGGCTGAGTAGGCGGGCGGTCGCATCGCAGACGTCGGCACAGTCCAGGCAGAGCCGGATGCACCTGCGCATCTCAGCGACGTCGTCCTCCGCCAGGTCCGCGTCGGCGCAGGCTGTGCAGCTCTGCAAGCAGGCGAGGCACTCGTCGATGCAGCGGGCGAGCAGGTCACGATCGACCTGGGCTGGCGCGGGATGCGCCTCCAGCATCTGCTTCGACAGCGTGGTGGTGGCCATGGCTTCTCCTCTCGGTGCTGGGAATCCAGCCTACGGCTTCAGCTTCCGTCCACTCGTAAACAGCCACTGGCTCCACGCCAACAGCGCCAGGCACATGCCCGCGACCACTGCGAACGAGATCCATGGGCTCACGTCGGAGACGCCCAGGAAGCCGTAGCGGACCGTCTCCACGACGTAGAAGAGCGGGTTCACGTGGGAGAGCTGCTCCCACGGTGAGCCGAGGCGGCTGACCGAGTAGAAGACGCCGCCGAGGAAGGTGAGGGGGAGGATGACGATGTTGTTGATGAAGCTCGTGTGGTCGAAGGTCTCGGCGTAGATGCCGACGATCGTGCCGAGGGCACCGAAGCCGACGACCAGCAGCAGCACGGCGACGAGCAGGAGCGCGGGGTGGATGATTGGCGCGCCGGTGATCGGAATCGCGCAGGCGGCGAGTCCGATGCCGATGATCAGGGCGCGGAAGGCGCCGCCGACCAGATAGCCGAGGTTGACCTGCCAGTTGTGCATCGGGGCGGCGAGGACGTCGTCGATGTAGCGGTCGGAGCGCCCCTGGAAGATCGTCGACGCGTTGTTGGAGTAGGCGGCCTGGGCCATCGCCATCGCGACCAGGCCGGGGACGATGAACTGGTCGTAGTCGAAGCCGTCGACCTGCTTGATCCGCCCGCCGAGGCTGAGGCCGAAGACGACGATGAAGAGGAGCGAGGAGACGACCGGCGCGAGCGTCGTCTGGGTCCAGAGACGCAGGACGCGGTGGCACTCGCGGCGCGAGAGCCAGAGGAAGCCCTGCCAGGGGCGCGCGACGGCCGTTTCGTTCATAGGATCAGATTGTGACCCGCGAGGAACTGGATCGCTGGCTGGACGCCTACGTCGAGGCCTGGAAGAGCTACGACCGCGGTCAGATCGAGGCGCTCTTCGCCGAGCAGGTCTCATATCGCTACCACCCCGGCGACAACCCGATCGAGGGCCGCGACGCGGTGGTGGAGTCCTGGCTCGGGGAGGGCGATCATCCCGATGCCTCGGACCGCGACGAGCCGGGCACCTACGACGCCAGCTACACCGCCTTCGCCATCGACGGCGACTCCGCCGTGGCCACCGGCACGAGCACCTATCGGGACCGGCCGGGCGGGCCGGTTGAGCGCGTCTACGACAACTGTTTCGTGATGCGCTTCGACTCCGCCGGCCGCTGCCGCGAGTTCACCGAGTGGTTCGTGCAGCGGAAGAGCCAGTAGGCGCAAGGACGAGTACCACGGACTAGGACGCAGCGCCGGTCAGCAGGATCGCAACGCGCTCGCCGATCACCTTTTCGGGGTGCCGAGCCAGGGCTGCGACGCCGGCTGCTCCGGCCGGCTCCACCACCACTCCCAGCGAATCGCCGATCAGCCTCATCGCGGCGCGGAGGTCATCGTCGTCAACCAGGACCACGTCGTCCACCAGCTCGAAGATCCGGGCCAGCGACTCGGGCACCGGTTCAGTGATCGCCAGAGCTCCCGCGATCGTGCCGGTCCCGGCGTCCGAGATCGAGTGGCCCGCGGCGAAGCTTCGCGCCATCGCGGGCGCCCCGCTGGCGCAGACGCCGACCACGCGGATCTCGGGCGAACGCGACTTTAGCCAGCGGGCGACCCCGGTGATCAGCGCGCCGTCGCCGAGCTGGATGAGCGCGGTGTCGATCTCGCCGCCGCGGCCAGTTCGACCCCGATCGTCCCTGCCCCTTCCGCGATCGCCGGATCATGCCCGTCGACGACGAGGAGCCGACCAGCACCCGCCGCGTGCTCCCGGGCAGCCTCCTCCGTGCGTTCGTGCACCTCGACCGTCGCGCCGAGGGCCCGCATCCGCTCGACCTTCGCCTCCGGCGCGCCTGGCGCGACGAAGATGTGGACGGATGCGCCTCGCTCGCGAGCCGCGTAGGCGAGTCCCTGCCCGAAGTTGCCGGCGGTTGCACAAACCCAGGTCAGGGCGGGGTCGAGGGTCCCCGCCAGGAAGGAGGTGCCACGCCCCTTGAAGCTGCCGATCGGGTTGAGCGTCTCGACCTTGACCAGGACTTCCCGCCCGAGCTCCATGGAGAGTCGCTCGTTGACGAATTGCGGCGTGTCGAGGAAGACGGAGTCGATCTCACCCAGGGCCTGCTCGATCCGGGAAAGAGAGAGATCCATGGCGCCCGTCCGGGCTCAGGCGGTCGCTTCCTCGGCAGGCCCGGGCGCCGACTCCTCCACCTCGCGCCGCCCGGCCGCCACGGTCTTCATGTAGACGTCCTCGAGCGTGGCCGCATCGAAGCGCTGCTTCAGGCCGTCGGCGGTGTCGCGGGCCATGATCCGGCCCTTGCCGATCAGCGCGATCTCCTCGCAGAGCGCCTCCGCCTCCTCGAGGTAGTGGGTGGTGAGCAGGATGGTCGTGCCGCGTTCGTGCAGGCGGCGGATGTAGCGCCAGAGCTCGTGGCGGAGCTCGAGGTCGACCCCGGCGGTCGGCTCGTCGAGGATCACCAGGCGCGGCTCATGGAGGAGGGCGCGGGCAAGAAGCAGGCGGCGGCGCATCCCGCCGGAGAGCTTGGGCGCACGGGTGTCGCGCTTGGCGCGGAGGTCGAAGACGTCGATCATCTCGTCGGCCCGCTCGGCGGCGGCATCGCCGCTCATCCCGTAGTAGCCGCCGTGGTAGACGAGGGTCTCGTGGACGGTCAGGAAGCGGTCGAGGTTGGGCTCCTGCTCGGCGATGCCGATCAGCCGCCGCGCCTCCATCGAGCCGCCCGGCTCCCCGAAGACGGAGATCTCGCCCTCGGTCAGCCGGATCAGGTTGCAGACGGCTGAGATCAGCGTGGTCTTGCCGGCGCCGTTCGGCCCGAGCAGGCCGAAGAAGCTGCCGGACGGGACCTCGAGGTTGAGGTTGTCCAGGGCGAGCGTGCCGTCGTCGTAGCGCTTGGTCAGTCCGCGCAGCTCAAGTGCGTGGGGCATCCTGCCTATTGATAGCGACTGCCAACCACCGCCAGGAGGGGAAATGATCGAGAGGATCGAGGACGTGCCCGCGGGCATCGTCGGGCTCCGTGCCTCGGGGAAGCTCACAAAGGACGACTACCGGGACGTCCTGGAGCCGGCCCTCAAGGAGGCCACCGACTCCGGGAAGGCCAGGGTCCTCTTCGTTCTCCCGGACTTCGACGGGCTGGAGCCCGGAGCCTGGATCGAGGACGTGAAGACCGGGGTCAGGACGGAGATCACGAACCGCTCGGCCTGGAAGAAGCTCGCCTTCGTCAGCGGCGTCGAGTGGGTCTCGAAGTCGACGCGCATGTTCACGTGGGCGATGCCCGGGGAGCTCAGGGTCTTCGAGATGGACGAGCTCGAACAGGCGAAGTCCTGGGTCGCCACGTGATCTGGGAGCCATCCCGAGCAGGTTTAGAGCTCCGGGATGTGGGTAGGGACGCTGCAAGGACCGGAGGGAAGTTTGGGGCGATCAATGACTGCATCCAGCTGGCTTGCGGACACGACGAAGGCTTTGTCCTTCGACAACGAGGACTTCCCGGCATGGTGCCAGCAGGAGGACGCAGTGGGGCTGGTGGAGCTCGAGCTCAACCGAGCTCCGGACCGCTGCGACACCAGAATCGCCCGCGCGTGCGGCACCAACGTCATGGTGGTCCGGCAGGTGCGTGAGCGCCTGGGCGCGTACCCGACGCGACCCGCCTGAGCACGCGGGAGTACCGGTTTCGAAGGACGGGTAGCTTCCCGGAAGTGGCAGAGGGTCGACATCGGGTGGTCGTGATCGGTGGCGGCTTCGGCGGGCTGCAGACCGTCCAGAAGCTGGCTCGCATGCCGGTCGAGGTGACCCTGATCGACCGTCGCAACTTCCACCTCTTCCAGCCCTTGACCTACCAGGTGGCGACCGGCGCACTGTCGGCCGAGGAGGTGGCCTATCCGCTGCGCGCCATCTTCAAGCGGCGTCGGAACGTGCGGGTGCTGCTCGGCGAGGTCCGCGAGATCGACCTCGACGGCCACACCGTCCAGGTCCAGCCCGGCGTCGGCGACGAGGGCCCGCTCACGGTGCCTTTCGACACGCTGATCGCCGCCGGCGGCTCGCGCTACTCGTACTTCGGGCACGACGAGTGGGAGGAGTACGCGCACGAGGTGAAGTCGCTGGAGAGCGCGCTCGCCGTCCGCGCCCAGATCCTGAGCGCCTTCGAGGCCGCCGAGCTCGAGACAGACGAGGAACGCCGCCGCGCCTGGCTGACCTTCGTGGTCGTCGGCGCCGGCCCGACCGGGGTGGAGATGGCCGGCCAGATCGGAGAGCTCGCGCGTGACACGCTCAAGCGCGACTTCCGGGTGATGGACCCGCGCGCGGGACGCGTGCTCCTCGTCGAGATCGCCGATCGCGTCCTCACCACCTTCCCGCCGTCGCTGTCAGCCAAGGCGCAGCGCTCGCTCGAGAACCTCGGGGTGACGCCGCTGCTGGGGCACACCGTCATCGACATCGACGACGACAGCGTCACGATCGAGGCCCACGGCGGCGCCACCGAGCGCATCCCGGCGAAGACGGTGATCTGGGCCGCAGGGGTCACGGCCGCCTCGCTCGCCAGGCGGCTCGGAAAAGCGACGGGCGCGGAGGTCGATCGGGCGGGAAGGGTGTCCGTCGGGCCCGAGCTGACCCTGCCCGGCCATCCCGAGGTGATCGCACTCGGGGACATGGTGCGGGTGCACAATGAGGACGGCACGCTCCAGGATCTGCCCGGCGTCGCCCCGGTGGCGATGCAGCAGGGGCGCTACGCGGCGAAGCTCGTCAAGGCTCGGCTGCGGGACAGGGACTCCAAGCCCTTCCATTACCGCGACAAGGGGAACCTTGCGACCATCGGCAGAGCGCGGGCCGTGGCCGATCTTCACGTCGCGCGGCTGAGCGGGTTCCCGGCCTGGGTCACCTGGCTCGTGGTCCACCTCTGGTTCCTGATCGGGTTCCAGAACCGCCTGTTGGTGCTGATCCGCTGGGCGGTGAGCTTCTTCACCCGCGGCCGAGGGGGACGGGTGATCGAGCAGTTCGATACCAAGGGGGCGGCCCGGCCGCGCGAGAGCAGCTAGCCGAGCTTCTTCGCGAGCTCGGCGCCCCAGGCCTTCGCCCGGTCGAGCTCCCCGTCGGCCAGGGGGCCCTCTGAGTCCTCGACGAAGAAGCTCTCGGGGTCGGCGATCAGCTCATACCCGTCCTTCCGGAGGCGCTTCGCGATACCGCGCGATGCCGCGCCGGTGATCATCGGCGACTTGTCGATGCGGGTGTCGAAGGCGGCGGCCTTCCTGCCGTCGCCGTTGCGGCCGGTCAGCCACTTGCGAAGGCCCGGGCCTTCGACCGCGCCGGGCTCCAGCTTCGTGCCCTCCTCCTCGGCCGCCTGGGCCGTTCCCTTGCGGCTCATCGTCGTGGCCATGCCGTGCATGTGAGTGGGACCGCCCACGACCAGTAGGTCTGCGTCGTCGGCCGCGGCCGGGTCGCCGTCGTTGACCGCGAGGACCTCGGCCTTGCCGAGTCCCTTCGCGATCGCCTCGGCGACCTCGCGGGTGTTGCCGTACATCGACTCGTGCGCGACGACGATCCTCATGGGGCGATCTTTCCAGAGCAGCAGCCGTCCCCCTAGGTGGTGAGCGCGGATTTCCGGTCGGCGGGCCTTAAGCTCCGCACCAGGAGTGAGGGATTGATCTACCGAAGCCCCGAGCCGGACATCGAGATCCCGGATCTCGCCACGCCCGAGCACGTGCTCGGCGGGGCGCGCGCCCGCGGGGACCACCCGGCGTTCATCGATGGCGCCACCGGCGAGACCATCACCTACGCCGAGTTCGCGTCGACGGTCGACGCGGTCGCCGCGACTCTCCAGGCGCACGGGATCCGGAAGGGCGACGTGGTCGCCCTGGTCGGCCCGAACAGCACGGAGTGGGCCGCCGTCTACCACGGGATCATGCGCGGGGGGGAGTGGTCACGCCGATGAACCCGCTGCTCACGCAGGAGGAGATGGGTCGCCAGGAGGAGAACTCGGGTTCGAAGATGCTGATCGACGACCCGGTGGGCTTCGTCGCGGGAGTGCAGCCCGGCGCCACGCCCGAGCCGGTCGAAATCGATCCCGAGGAGCTCGCCGTCCTGCCTTATTCGAGCGGCACCACCGGCCTGATGAAGGGCGTGATGCTCACCCACCGCAACCTGGTCGCGAACATCGAGCAGGCCCACAACTCGATGCCCTTGTCCGAGAAGGACACGCTCGTCGGCCTGCTGCCCTTCTTCCACATCTACGGCCAGACGGTCGTCCTCAACATGGGCCTGGCCAAGGGCTCGACGATCGTCACGATGCAGCGCCACGACTGCGACAAGCTGATCGATCTGATCGAGGAGCACGGTGTCACCTGGCTGCACGTGGCGCCGCCGGTGATCCTCCAGCTGGCCAACCACTCGGAGGTTCAGGACCGCGACTTCTCCGGGCTCAAACTGATCATCTCGGGCGCCGCGCCGCTCGACGCCGAGCTCGCGGGACGGGCCGAGGCCAAGGTCGGCGCGCCCGTCCGCCAGGGCTACGGCATGACCGAGCTCAGCCCGGTGAGCCACAAGAGCCGCCTGGCGCGCGTCGCTGAGACGCCGCCGGGCAGCGTCGGGGCGCTGATCCCGAACACCGAGGCCCGCCTGGTCGATCCCGCGACCGAGGAGGACGTCGCCGAGGGCGAGCCGGGCGAGATCTGGGTCCGCGGTCCGCAGGTGATGAAGGGCTATCTCAACAACCCCGGCGCGACCGCCGATGCGCTGGTCGCGGACGGCTGGCTGCGCACCGGAGACATCGCCCGGATCGACGAGAACGGCTTCTTCTTCATCGTCGATCGGCTGAAGGAGCTGATCAAGTACAAGGGCTACCAGGTGCCGCCGGCCGAGCTCGAGGCCGTGCTCGTCTCACATCCGAAGGTCAGGGACGCAGCCGTGATCGGCGTGCCGATGGACGATGGGGGGGAGGCGCCCAAGGCGTTGGTGGTCGCCGAAGGCGTCGAAGCCCAGGAGCTCATGGCCTACGTCGCGAAGCACGTCGCGCCCTACAAGAAGGTCCGCGAGGTCGAGTTCGTGGACGAGATCCCGAAGTCGGCGTCCGGCAAGATCCTGCGGCGCGTTCTTCGCGACCGCGAGGGCGCTGAGAAGGTCTCCGCGAAGTAGACCGCTTCGGCTCAACGGACAGGAGTCGCTATGGCCGGGGAGTACAGCCAGCAGCAACTGGAGCTCAAGTTCAACTTCCTCCCCTAGCGGCGCTTCGTCGCCGCCAACCGCGAAAATGGACGGGTAAATGGGGGACGTCCAGATACTCCTCGCCGCGCTCTTCGTCTCGGCCGCCGGGCTGAACGCGCTCGCCAACCGGCTGTCGCTGCCCTACCCGATCCCGCTGGTGCTCGGCGGGCTGGTGCTCGGCCTGATCCCCGGCATCCCGAATATCACCCTGAACCCGGACCTGGTCCTGCTGGTGTTCCTGCCGCCGCTGCTCTACGCGGGTTCGTTCTTCGCCGACCTGCGGAGTCTCCGCGACGACACGCGGGTGATCGTCCTCAACTCGATCGGGCTGACGATCTTCACCGCGGCGGCTGTGGGGGTGATCGCTCACGAGGTGATCGGCCTGCCCTGGGCCGTGTCCTTCGCCCTCGGCGCGATCGTCTCCCCGACGGACCCCGCGGCAGCCACCGCGATCATGCGGCGGGTCGGAGCTCCGCGTCGCCTGATCAACATTCTCGAGGGCGAGAGCCTGATCAACGACGCCGCGGCTCTGGTCATGTACAAGGTCGCCGTCGCCGCGGCGATCGGGGAGAGCGTCTCGGCCGGGCACACCGTGCTCACCTTCTTCGGCGACGTCGCCGGCGGGGTCGCGATCGGACTCGCGGTCGGGTACGTGATCGCCGAGGTCCGCAAGCGGGTCACCGATGTCAACACCGAGCTGACGATCTCGCTGTTCAGTGCCTACGGAGCCTTCATCCCGGCAGACCAGCTCGGCGTCTCCGGGGTTCTGGCGGTCGTCGCATGCGGCTTGTATCTCGGCTGGCGAGCGCCTGAAATCGCCTCGCCGGAGAGCCGCATGCAGGGCTATGCGATGTGGTCGATCCTCACCTTTCTGCTGAACGCGACCCTGTTCATCCTGATCGGGTTGCAGCTCCCCACGATCGTGAACGGACTCGCGGGTGAGTCAGCGGGGCAGGTCGTCGGCTACGCGGCGCTCGTCTGCGCCGCGGTGATCGCACTGCGCTACATCTGGCAGTTCACCCTGACAGTGGTCATCAGGACTCTCGATCGGCGTCCGTCGCAGGTCGCCAGGCGCTCCACCTGGCGAGACCGGGTCATCGGAGGATGGGCAGGGATGAGGGGAGCGGTATCGCTCGCGGCGGCCCTCGCACTGCCGATTCACACCGATGCCGGCGCTCCACTGCCCGGCCGCGACCTGATCCAGTTCATCACCTTCTCGCTCATCCTCGTGACTGTGGTGGGCCAGGGCCTGACGCTTCCCTGGCTGATCCGCAGGCTCGGGGTGGTCGACGACGGGGAGGACCAGCAGCATGAGGAGACCAAGGCGAGGCTGGTGATCGCCCGCGCCGCGCTCGATCGCGTCGACGAGCTCGAGGGCGAGGAGTGGACACGCGACGAGACGCTCGAGCGCGTCCGCGCGCTCTACCGGTTCCGAAAGCGACGCTTCGCCGCACAGGCCGGCGCGATCGACGGCACCGACGGCATCGAGGAGCGCTCGCTCGCCTACCAGCGGCTGATGCACGAGATCTACGCGTCGCAGCGCGAGGCCCTGGTCGAGTTGCGGAACGGACGCCGGATCAGCGTCGATGTGATGCGGCGCGTGGAGCGGGAGCTGGACCTCGAGGAGCAGCGGCTGGAGGTCTAGCGGCTCGCCCCCTATCGCTTGTGCCTGGCTCAAGACCGCTGCTTTGCATGGAAAGCAGCGGTCCACCGCCCACCCCGCATTGCGACCTCGCGATCTCGCTCGTGCGATGGCTGAAGGGCCCTTGACAGTCCAAGAACTGCGAATAGGGTCGAGCGAACCAGGGACCCCACCGGGATCCCAACGAAACAGGAGGACCCAAATGCTCTCAGGGACTCGACGGCTGCCTTCGCCGGCGCTCATGATCTCGGTGGTTGCCTTGATTGCCGCGGTCGGTGGCGGCACGTTTGCCATCGCATCGTCCACCAAGAAAGTCGTGAACAAACAGATCACCAAACGGGCGCCGGGGTTGTCGGTGCTACACGCGAAGTCGGCCGATAACGCGACGAACGCCAATAGCTTGGGCGGCGCCCCCCCGAATGCCTACGAGACACGCCCGGAATGGGCGCTGGTGAATAGCGCCGGCACGATCCTGGCGCAGTCCGGTGGGATATCGGTGAATACAACGTTTGCCAGCGGGGGCCTCTATTTCGTGGCCTTTCCGACCAGCGTCGCGAATCGCCCGGTCTCGGTTGTCCTCCACTACGGAGACGGGACGGGCGGTCTGACCGGGCAGACAAGCGCGACTCCCTGTGGCGGCAGCGCCGTGCCCGGTGGGTTTGACTGCAACAACACCACCGGAGTGAACGATGCCCATCACCTTCTTGTCCGTGTCCAGAACGGCGCGAGCGGCGACGCCTCGTTTGGCTTCTACGTAACGGTCGGCAACTAGCCCGATGATCGCTGGATAGGAACCAGGAACGCTGCGAGCTGCGCACATTAGACAGCCGCTTCGGACGAAAAGCAGCGGTACTGCTTTGCATGGAAAGCAGCGGTCTCCGACTCGTCACAGGCTGTCGGAAATGACGCAATGGACAGCCGTTAGAGCCCGACGGCCCCGCCTCCGTGGAGTACCCCCCGCGGTCGCGGGACTGACATTTTGCTAGGCGCCGGAAAGAGATTCAATCGTTGCCAGTCGGCCAACCGACCTGATCGACCACTACCAGCCACGCTCTGACGAGGGCAACATTTGCCCGCGCTTCCTCGACGTCAGGGGGCAGCACTGGCCACTTGATCCCGGACAAGTCATCCATTGCCTCAGCGGCGCGACGGAGGTCGGTAGCCGCCTTCTCAAGAGTCTGACGACGAATCAGTTCCATGGAGCGGCTGTCGAGCGTCATCTTGAACGGGCTCCTTCCCATTGCTCTTGTCCGACCGGAGTTTTCCGCCCACGAATGGCGATCCTTGCCTTTCGGGGCGGAGGCGCTACCCGGCGCCTGGAGCCCTGCCCACAGTCCGCGCCGCCTGGGTGACGCCTATCTCGGTGTACCCGCTTTCGCATTAATGACTCCCTGCGGCAGGTGTTCTAATTGGCGAGATACTGCGTGGGCGATGTCGCAGGAGAACGTGGAGATCGTGCGCGACGCTATCGACAGGTTCAACCGCAACGGGCAGTGGGATTTCCGGGATGCGGGGACCCACTTCGAGTTGGACCTGTCTCGCTCTCTGGGGCCGCAGATCGGCGTCTTTACCGGATTCGAGCAAGCCGAACGCTCCCTCAACACTTTCAACTCGGACTGGGAATCCATCCGCATTGAGCCTCATGAGTTCATCGAGGTGGGGGATCACGTGGTCGTTCCGTGGACCGCCCATCTCGTAGGGCGCGATGGCATCAAGGTTGAGGCTCGGACCGCCTGGACCTGGACGGTTCGCGAAGGCATGGTTGAGCGCGTTTGCTTGTACCAGGACAAAGACGAGGCCCTCAAAGCCGCCGGGCTGTCGGAGTAGGCGACCGCCGCTCTGGATGCGAAGCGCCGCCGCGAGCGCGCGGGCTTGTTTGTGGAGTCGATGGCCTTTAGGTTCTGCATGACGGTTCCGACCCTGAGGTAGGCCGCATGCACGACAATCTGACGCAGACGCTGCTGCAGCGTCGCGAACCGGCGCGCGCGGCCGAGGCCGACGTGGCCAGCGCCGAGATGACACAGCAGCCGGCAAGGGCCCTGATACGTCGCGAGCCGGTGACCTGCGCGGCGGATCGCCCACTTCGCGAGGTGGCTCGGCTGATGGCGGAGGAGAACGTCAACTCGATGATCGTTCGGGCGGAGAACGGGGGGCTGGGAATCGTCACGGACGGCGATCTGCGCGACCGGGTGGTGGCCGAGGGAATGTCGGTGAACGCGCCAGTGCGCGAGGTGGTGTCGGAGCAGCTGACCACCGTCGGCGCGGACGCCGCCGGCGCCGACGTGATGCTGGCGATGCTCGACAACGACGCACGACACGTCGGCGTCCTCTCCCCAAGGGGCGAGTTACTCGGAGTGCTCGGCGGCATCGACCTGGTGGCCGCCGAGGCACGCACGCCCTTTGCGCTTCGGCGCGAGATCGGGCGGGCGCGGGACAAGCAGGAACTGAGTGAGGCGGCGCAGAGGCTGCGGTCCACGGTCGTCGCGCTGCACACCACCAAGCTGCCTCCCGAGCAGATCGGCCGCGTCATCTCGGTCGTGGCCGATGCGCTGATTCGGCGCATGATCGAGCTGGCGATCGAGTCCAAGGGCGCGACGCCGGCGGAGTTTGCATTCCTTGCGCTGGGCAGCCACGGCCGACGGGAGACGGTGCCCTCCTCCGACGTAGACTCGGGGATGGCCTGGGTGGACGAGCCCGAACAGGGGTCCGGCGGATCGGCGATCGCTCCCGACGACGTAATGGGCTACATGCGGGCGATCGCCGGCGACGTGGAGGACTGCATCCGGGTCGTCGGCTGGAGTCTCGATCCACACGGCGTGACGGCGTCCAGTGAGTTCTCCGCCAGCTCGATGGACGCATGGCGCCGGTCGATCGGAAATTGGCTGCAGAATCCGGGGGACGAAAAGGTCCTTATCGCGAGCTCGATCCTGCTCGACGGCCGAACCGTTTACGGGCCGGCGGATCTGGACCCGTGGGCGATCCTGCTGGAGCCCCCAAATCGCGACAAGCTGGTGCCATCGATGCTCCGTCTCGCACTGGCGTCGAAGCCACCGACCGGATTCAGGGGCAACATCGTGGTCGAGAGCTCCGGCGAGCACAGCGGGACCTTCGACATCAAGCACGGCGGACTACTTCCCGTCACCGATATCGCCCGCTACGGGGCACTGAAGGCCGGCGCCAAGGTCACGGGGACGATCGCGCGCCTGCGGGCGGCGTCCGAGCTCGGGACGATCGAGCCCGCACATGCCCGAACGCTCGAGGAGGCCTACGACCTCTTCAGCACGCTCCGGCTCGAGCACCAGATTCAACAGCTGGATAGGGGAAACGAGCCAAATGACTATGTCGATCCGAAGGAGCTTTCGGAGCTCACGCGGCGGTATCTGCGCGACGCATTCCGCGAGGTCGCCGAGGTGCAGAAGTCGCTGTCGAGCGAGCGGGTGTAGCCAAGAGCTTCCGCAACTCCAGTCGATCGCGCCGGTTAGGCTCGCGCCTCGGGCTCTCGGACTACCGCTTTGGACGAGAAGCGCCTAACCGCTTTGCATGGAAGGCGGCTGTCCCCTGTCGACCCCAGCCGGGGTGTCCCTGGCTGCCAGGTTGTGCCGCATACTGCGTCGAGATGCCTGAAACCCATCGCCCGTACATTCCGCCCCGCGGGACGCTAGAGACGCTGGTCCTCCCAGCAATGCGCAAGATGCCCGAGGGCGAACACCCTCGAAAGGCAGTTATCGCCAAGGCGATTGAGCACGGCGAGTTTTCGGATGAGCAGAAGCGCGTCCCTTGCATCTCGAAGAGGCATTCCGAGGAACTAGGGATGTCGCAACTGGAATACGACCTCGGGCACTCGCTGTCCGCCCTGAAAAAGAAAGGCCTACTCGAGAACCCACGGCACGGATATTGGAAGCTCCCAGAGCGGTGAAGCCAGCAAATTAGTGATCTGGATCGGACTCGACGGCCCCTCAGCATTCCCTCTTTTCTGAGGTTCAGGTACCAAGTTCGGCGCTGCCCGACCGTTTGGCACCAGTCCAGTTCCTGCCACGGACCTGGCGACGGATGCCAGTCGTCATCTCGGACCCGTTCGTCTGGGTCGCGGGTCGGGTCGAATAGCCGCTCCACCTGATCAACGTCGATGGCCAGCCGCTCCTTAACGGTGCGCTCGCCGCGGTGCCGGCAGAAGCTGGAACAGAAGACGTGACCTCTCCGCCTCGGGTGAAACGCCTTCCCGCAATGGAGACAGCTCTCAGATTTCACGGGCGCGAGTTTTTTCGCGGCGAGCCAACCGGCGGTCTTCTGAGCGGCGAGTCTTGGACTGGCACCCTCCCCTACGCCGGGGGATACTGCGTGGGCGATGTCGCAGGAGAACGTCGATACGTTTCTGGAGGGCGTTGAGGCCTACAACCGCGGCGACATCGAGCGCTGGTTGGAGGACTATCACCCGGATGCGGTCGTCGAGCCTCAGATCGCTGCGCTGGAGGGCGACTACTCGGGGCTCGATGACCTGAGGCGGTTGTTCGCTGACATCGCGGGCTCCTGGGAGGTGTTCCAGTTTCACTTCTCCGATGTGCGGGATCTCGGAGATCGAGTGTTGGGGCTGGGGACGCTCCGCATGATCGGAAGAGGGAGCGGGATCGAGCAGGAGATTTCCGTAGCGTTCCTGGTGACCTACCGGGACGGGCTGTGCACTCATCTCAAGGACTACGGCGAGTGGGCTCAAGCCCTCGAAGCCGCGGGGCTGTCGGAGTAGGCGATGTCGGAGGAGAACGTCGATCTGGTCCGACGACTGCTGGAGATGTTCGCGAAGCGTGAGCACGAGGCGGTGTTCGCTTTCTACCCGCCTGACATCGAGTGGGACACGACAGCGTGGGAGTCGATTGCGGCGGTGAACAACGGGATCGTCAGATCCTTGAGCAGGTCTCCGTCCATACCCCGCCCGGCAAGCTAGCCGACTGCGGCATGATGCCAGCGTGAACCTCTGGCTGGTGGCCCTGATCGTCGCGGTTGGCGCCGCGGCGGCGGTCGGCCTCATGTATCTGGTCCGCCGCCGGTCGAAGGCCGACCACTTCTTCATCGAAATCGAGCGCGGCGCCGGGATCTTCGCGTTCCTCGGCACGGCCTTTGCAGTCATCCTCGCTTTCGTCGTCCTCGCGGCCTTCCAGAGTTTCAACGACGCCAAGGCCGGTGCAGAGAAGGAGGCCACGTCGGTGGTGGAACTCTCGCGGACGGCCGAGTTCTTCCCCGCGCCCGAGAAGGATCCGATCGAGGGCGTCCTGATCTGTTACGGGCGGGCCGTGATCCACGAGGAGTGGCCCGCGATGAAGAGCGGGGACCGGAGCCCGCTGGTGGGGGCGTGGGTGAACAACTTCCAGGGCGATCTCAAGCAGCTGAATCCCCGGACCGAGGCGCAGAAGGCCGCGTTCCTGCAGCTCCTCACGCAGCAGGACAACCGGACCGACGGACGGCGGGAGCGGCTCAGCGAGGCGAACCGCTCGATCCCGGCGCCGGTCTGGTTCTTCCTCGGCCTCGGCGCCCTCGTGACGATCGGCTTCGCCCTCTTCTTCGCCGACCGGCGCGAGGGTTTCCTCGTGCAGGGGAGCCTGATCGCGGCGATCGCCGCCCTGGTCATCTCGGGTCTCCTGCTGGTCTGGTTCCTCGACCATCCTTACGAGAACAACAGCGGCAGCATCACGCCGGACGAGATGGAGCGTCAGCTCGTGACCGTCGAGCGCGAGCACAAGAACGTCGTGCCGCCGTGCGACGACGAGGGCCATCGGGCGTCCCCGCCGCCCGCGGTCAGGAGCTAGGGACAGTCAAGTAACGGCGGGCGGTGCGCAAGGACCGATCGATATGGGCATCGACGGATTCGACTGCGAAGTCATCGACGGCAAGATCGCACCGGTGACGGCGTTCCTGACCGAGACAGAAGCCCTCGAAGCCGCCGGCCTGTCGGAGTAGCCGCTTTGGACGAAAAGCAGCACCCTTCCGCGAGATACTGCGTGGGCGATGTCGGAGGAGAACGTGGAGGTCGTGCGGCGGGCGTTCGAAGCCTGGAATCAGGGCGGCGCGGAGTCCGCCAAGCGGTTCTGGGCTGAGGACTACGAGTTCCACGATCCCCCAAACTTTCCCGACCCTCGAGTGGTGCGGGGCAGGGATGCCGTCGCTGCCTATTTGAAGGATCAGACCAGCGTTATCGGCCACCTGAAGGTGACGATCGTCGATGTGAGAGCGCGGGATGAGACAGTGGTGGTGCGGATCCAGGCGACCGCCCATGGGGCCGAAAGCGGCGTTGACGTTCCCGTCGAAGCCACGCAGGTATTCGAGGTCGCGGCCGGCAGGCTTCAGCGTGGGCGGATATTCATGACTTGGGAGGAGGCCCTCGAAGCCACCGGGCTGTCGGAGTAGCTGCTTTGGACGAGGAGCAGCGGTACTGCTTTGCATGGAAAGCAGGGGTTTTGCGCGAGATACTGCGTGGGCGATGTCGGAGGAGAACTTGGAGATCGTGCGCCGCGTCTACGAAGGATGGGCGCGTGGCGCCTGCTAGGCCTTCGCGCGGTTCCTAGCCCCCTTCTTCGCTGAGTTGCGCCGCTTCGAGACGTTTGCCTTGCGAGTCCGGGCGGCCTTCTTGGCGGCCTTTGATCGCTTGCGAGAACCACCGCCTGCCCGATCTCTAATCGAGTTTGCGGCTGCCGTCAGCTCGTCCGCGACGCTATGCGCCTTCGCGGGCTTCTTCTGGCCCTTGGCCGGGATTGCCTCGGTGACCCGCTTGGCAACCTTCTTTCGAATCCCGCTATCCCTGAGCCTTGCGTAGAGCTTCTTATCGGCCTTCGTCTTCGCCATTCGACGGCTTCCTTTCCTCGCTCGTGTCCCTGCATCTACCCGCAGGCGCTCTCCCGCCAACACTTAGGCCGGAGCGTGCGGGTGCATCAGCGCCGGGCGGTCAGGGCGCGCAGCGCCACCTCGATGGGCGAGCTGTGCTTGGATCCGCTCTCGATCGCTTCCCGCGTCTTTCGCATCTCGGAAGCGAACTGGCCGACGTTCTCGCTGAACCGTCCGAGGTTCTCCCCGGCCGTCGCCAGGTTCTTGCCGGTGCCGCCGCCGACTTGGGGCCGCACTCCGCTCAGCTTGCCTGATGAACGCTTGGTCCCGAGAACCACTCCGCCCACGAGTCCCGCCAAGGCCGCGCCGCCAGCCATTGCCGGCCATTTCACTTTCCCGGCGGTCTTCGCGACGGTGCGGCCGCCGCTCTGGGCGCCGCTCTCGACTGCCTCGATTCCCTTCGAGGCAACGTGTTTCACCTTCGCCGGGGCACTGCCCGCTGAGTTCGAGCGGGCCTGTGTCGAACGCGAGCGTGTTCCGCTGGAGCTCGAACGCGAGCGTGTTCCGCTGGAGCGCGCCCGGCCGTTCGAGGAACGTGGCCTACTGCTCGATCGCCTTCCGTTAGTGGAGCGGGACTTGGACGTACTCGATCTTGGTTTAGTGCCTGTACCACTCTGGGCCATTCGGACCCTCCTTCCGCATCCATGCGAACCGTTGTTATCCCCCGTTACCCGGATTTGCAGGGACGAATCCGGCCAGGGGCCCCGGCCGCAGATCTGCGCCCACCCCTGAGATTTCCAGCGACAACGCGCGGCGCCTGAGGTCAGGCCATGTGATGCCTAGGGACGGACAGCCGCCATGCATGGGAAGCGACGGTCTCGCTCCTCCTCTTCGCGCATTGGAGGCGCGGCTCCGCGGGGCCACAGAAGTGCCGCTTTGCATGGAAAGGAGCGCTTTCGACTTGGGCTCGCTTCTCGCGCGATGCGGGAGCGATGGACCTCGACGAAGCAAAGCGGTGATGGTGGTGTTGAACTACCGTCCGGCTGAATTACACGAGCGCCCCGGCAGTTCAGGGAGAGGCTTTCGAGCGGCGCGCTCCAAGCCAGAAAAGGAGAAGCATGAGAGGCTTCAAGTTCCGTCCCCCTTCGCCGTCTCTGATCGTCAGCGTCATCGCGGTGATCGCTGCTCTCGCCGGGACCGCTCTGGCGGGCGGCGTCCTCAACAAGAAGAAGGTCAACCACATCATCTCCAACCGGGCCCCAGGGCTTTCGGTTGGGGATTCAGCCAAGCTCGGTGGTCAAGGGCCGGGCTCGTACCAGCGGAGGGTCCGGTGGGCAATTGTTGACAGTTCGGGCAACATCACCGCCCAGTCGGGCGGCATCGTCAACGATTTTCACAAAGCGGCCCCGACCGCAGGCTGCCCCTGCGACTTCCTCAACTTCGGCTCCAGTCAGGTGGCAAAGGCGATCATCGTGACTCCGAGCACGGGGGACCGGATGCCCGATGCGCAGCTTTGCGGAGGGCTCTCAAATCCGGGGGGAGTGGATTGCCCAGCCACCCCAGCCCTCGACGACACAAACCACATCGTCGTCGAGTTCAGGGACCACACGGGAGCGTCGGTGACTGCCGCCTACTACCTCGCTGTGATCGGTTAAAGGCGCGCTCCTTTTCATGGGAGAACAGTGGGTCCGTGAGCAGCGGGGATGCCTGCCCCCGTGTGGAAGCGAAGCTCTCACTGGCTGCGGCAGCGTCAGTCAAACCGCCGCTTTGGACGAAAAGCAGCACCCTTCCGCGAGATACTGCGTGGGCGATGTCGGAGCAGGACATCGAGAACGCCAAGCGAGGCTACGCAGCATTCAACGCCGCCTATCGCAGCGGCGACGCCAGCGACCTCCTTCCGATCCTTGAGGAATTCTGGGATCCGGAGGCCGTCTTCCTGCCAGCCGGGGTGCTCCCAGACAGCAAGGCTCGCCCCCACCGCGGATGGGACGCAATTCTGCGATTCGCGGCTAACCAGATGGAGGCTTTCACCGAGCTGCGGATGGAACCGCTGGAGTTCATCGAGATCGGCGAATGTCTGGTGGTGCCTTATCGCTTTGGCGGGCAGGCCCGACACACCGGTATCCCAGTGGAGTTCTCGTTCGTGCATGTCTTCACCTTTCGCGATGGAAAGGTCACGCGATGCGAGGTGCTCAAGACCAAAGCCGAGGCCCTCGAAGCCGCCGGGCTCTCGGAGTAGGCGATGTCGCGGGAGAACGTCGAGCGGGTAAGTCGCATCATCGAGCATGCGAACAGGACCGGCGAACTGGGTCCTGACTTCGATTCCGTCTTCCACCCGGAGGTCGAGTTCGAGGATGAGATCGGCGCCTATAACACCCGGGACGAGCTGCGTGACTTTCTCCAAGGATTCGCCCAAGCGATCGGCGGTCTTCACCTTGAGATCGAGGAGACACGAGACCTGGGCGAGGTGATCATGCTCGTCGTCCAGCAATCTGGACAGGGTTCTGCGAGCGGGGTCCCAATCGCGCAGCGGTTCACATGGGTCATGCGCTTTGCCGACGACCGTTGTGTTCGATGGCGCATCTACGCAGACCATCGGCGTGCCCTCGAAGCCGCCGGGCTGAGGGAGTAGGCGATGTCGCAGGAGAACGTGGACACGCTCCAGCGAGCCCATCAGGCCTGGAACGCCGACAATCTGGACGCCTTCCTGGCCGAGGCTGATCCCGAGGTCGAGTGGCATACCGCCCTTGAGCAAGCCTTGGAGGGCAGAGCAAGCACCTATCGGGGTCACGACGGCGTGCGACAGGCCTGGAGCGAATATCGCAGCCAGGCGTGGGGAGGTTTCATGTCTCAGATTCAGGAGATTCGCGACCTCGGCGAGTCGGTTCTGCTCCTCGGCCATCTCGACGCAAGCGGCCGCACGTCTGGTATCGAGCTCAGCCAGGAATTCGCGCAGCTCGTCACCTTCCGAGACGGGAAGATCCTCCGGACCGAGGATTTCCTCAGCCACGCCGAGGCCCTCGAAGCCGCCGGACTGTCGGAGTAGGCGATGTCGGAGGAGAACATCGAGATCGTGCGTCGAGCGATCGATGCCTGGAACCGCCGGGATATCGATGACCTGATCGCCTTCAGCGATCCCGAAGGCGAATACGTCAATAACCCGACTGCTATCGAGCCGGGCACGAGGCGTGGCAGGGACGAAGTTACCGCGGTGATTCGAACGCAATGGGACCTGTTGACGGACGGCCGTTGGGAAATCGACCGGATCTACGATCGCGGCGAAGAGGTGATCGCCTTGGGACGTGTCTCTCGTCGAATGCCCGGGAGCGATGCTCGCCTTGAGGACCGTTCCCTTGTCTCGTACAAGATCCGCAGCGGGAAGATCGTGCGAACCGAAATTCTCGGCTTTGGCAGGGACGAGGTCGACGCGGCCCTCGAATCTGCCGGCCTTTCGGAGTAGGCGATGTCGCAGGAGAACGTCGAGAAGATCAAGGCGCTGCTCGAACCGTTTGATGATGCGGAAATCACCGGTATCGATTGGGAAGGCGAAGCGATCCGCGAGATCTTGGAGCGGGACTACTCGCCCGACATCGAGCTGAGGACGCTGGAGTCGGGTATTGGGTCCGGTCCAAGCAGCTTTTACAAGGGCTGGGACGGTCTGATCCGATACTTCAGGGAATGGTTCGAGCCGTTCAGCGAATACCGCATAAAGTGGCTCGATTACGTCGAGGCTGGCGAGCGCGTCCTGGTCCCCATGAAGGCGTCGGGCGTTGGAAGCGCGAGCGGGCTGCGGGTCGAGATGGAACTCGTCCTCTCCTTCGAGCTTCAGGACAGTCTGATCACCCGGCTTGATCAGTACGACACCCTCGAACAGGCCCTCGAAGCCGCCGGGCTGTCGGAGTAGCGCCTCCTTTGGACTACTGACACTCCCAGTCCTGTTGGACTTGCCGCGTGGGGCGGCGCGGAGTAGGGTCGGAACTAGACCCAAAGGCAGGCCGATTAAAGGAGTGCCCAAATGGCTGATGCCGCACTGTTCATCGGGTGGGGTCAGGTGGTGCGCGGACGCGAGAAGCGCGCCCTCCAGGTATTCAACGAGAGCGTCGAGTACTGGGGAGGGCTCCAGGGCGACGGCACGATCGAGGACTTCGAGGTCGCGATCATGACGCCCCACGGCGGCGACCTCCAAGGCTTCGCCCTGCTGCGCGGCAGCGAGGAGCAGATTGCCGCGCTACAGACCGACGAGGAGTTCCAACGCCGCATCATTCGGGCCGACCAAATCGTCGAGTCCCAGGGTGTCGTCACCGCTGCGATCGGCGAAGGCCTCGCCCGCGGGATGGCTCAATTCCAGGGGGAGATCGACGACCTGGACTAGGGCGACCTCGCTCTCAGCGACGCTGCTTGCCGCTGGCTAGTACCCGGCTGGCTTGACCGGCGGCCCGAGGTAGACGTGCGCGAGCCTGACGGCGAGGGGCTTGCGTGCAGCCCCCCCGGCGGGCCAGACCACCTTGATCGTGTCCAGCCGCACGCCGTCGGTGGTCAACATGCGGCTCTGCAGCGGGAACCAGTAGCCGCCGAGCCCCAGGCTCGTCACCGGCGCCGGCGCGGCGTGGGCGGCCTTATGGGACCACTCGGTGTTCTGCCAGAACTCGACCTGCTCGCGTTCCATCCTGAAGTAGGGCTGGGGGGCGCTGTCCAGCATGACCACCGCCGCCAGGTCTCCGGCGTGCAGGCGGCACCCCGCCGCCTCGTTCGAGGCCTTGAACGGGGAACCGGCCACGCCGCTCGGGTCGACCGAAGCTGCCCTCGCCAGCACCGCCCGAGCTCGCCGCGAGCAGGGTGGTTGCAGGTGGTGATGTGCGGTGGCCGCCGCTGGTGTCGCCGGCGGGACCGGCGGAGGCGGAGTGGACGCCGCGGTCGTTCCCCCACCCGACGAAGAGCCGCAGCCGACGACCGCGGCGGCGAGCGCGACGAAGATGAGAACCCGCACGATCTCGAGAGTAGATCCCCGGGCCGTGGGCTGGACGAACAGGGAGGATCAGGGCGCGAGCACGTGCCCGACCGCCGGGTCGGACTTGCCGTCGAGCAGCTCTCGGTAGATCCGCTCGACGTCCTCCGGCCCGGAGCCGTGCTCGACTCGCAGCCAGCCGCGTGCCCACTCGACGTAGGGGCGCCAGGCATCCGCGAGGCGCTTGTTCATCCCCTCCGGGCCCCAGTCCTCGGAGCGCTTCTTGAGGCGGGTCGGGGCGAAGAAGAAGGTCGGCTCGGGGCCGGCGAGCTCGCCGGAGCCGCCGAGATCCTCCTTGTGGGTGATCCCGACGGCGGCGCTGTGCTTCAGCTGATCGCCCCAGTGGCCGTGGACCGCGCCGCGGACCTTCGCGTCGCCGGCGACGTCCACGTAGACGGCGGGCTCGGCCTCGATCGAATCGAGCTCCTCGTAGGGGACGACTCGGTCATAGACGCCGAGTGACTCGGTGAACTCGACGTTGCCCGGCGAGGTCAGGCCGACGACCTCGATCCCGTCGCGCTTGTCCAGCAGATGGGCGAGGGCGGAGGTGGTGCGGCTCGAGGCCGAGGAGAGCACCGCAATCTTGGCGCCGAACATGTCCTCGTCGTCGAGGAAGTCGTCGATCAGGAACGAGGTGAAATAGAGGGGCCAGAGCAGGATCTCGTAGTCCTCGTTCTCCTTCTCGTACATGTCGTTGCCGTCGGTGCGCAGGTAGCGGTTGTAGGCCGCCGGCAGGTCCACGCGGTGCGGCGAGACGTCGACGAAGTCGGTGCTGCTGGCCCGGTCAGGCCGGACGACGAGGTGGCTGGCGGGCGGCAGGTACCCGTAGACGCGCGTCCCCTCGGGCACGCCCTCGGCCTTGGAATCGACGACGTCCGCGTATCCCCAGACCGGCATGTGCGCCCAGCCGTCCTCGGCCGGGAAGAAGTTCCAGTAGCTCATCGTCTCGCCCATCACCGCATAGGTGATGTTGTTGGTGGTGAGGCCGAAGCTGTCCACGCCGAGCAGCGCCTGGCCATCGTCGAGCTCAGGTGTCTCCGCCTCGGCGAAGCGTGTTTCCTGCAGGTCGTCCTTTTTGACCTGGAAGTCGATGACGGCAGCCTATTGACCGGGCGGCAGATCGCGCAGGAGCCGAGCGGCGATGCCGCGCAGGGTCCGCTTCCCGTAGCGGTGACTGCCGTCCGACTGGGTGAAGATCGCCAGGGAGATCCGCGACTGACCCGACTCCAGGAATGCGATCTGGTGATCGACCGCACCGGACCCGCTGCCCCAGCCACCCTTGAAGTAAAGATGCCATCCGGGCAGATGCAGGCGCCCGATTCCCCATCGCTGGCTCGGAACGATGTGGGCGAGCTGGTGGCGGGCGAAGGCGCGGTGCCGCGCGGGCACGAAGCGATCGAGGTGATCCATGAACCGCGCCTGGTCGCGGGGACTCGTGCGGCTGAGGCCCCAGACGGGGTCGTAGTGGAAGCGATGCATGCCGGCGCGCCGGGCGCAGCCTGCGCTCGGCGCGCCGGCTGCATCGATTCCATTCGCGAACGCGCGTTGCGGCGTTGCTGTCCGAGCGCCGGATCATCGGCACGAGCAACCGGCGATCGGCATGGTGCAGCCGGCGATGAGCGACCGATGGGCGGCGCAGATATGCGGCCAGCAGCATGACCTTGAAGGTGCTCGCCATCGGGAAGGTCCGGGTGGGATGGAGGCCGCGCTCGGTGCCCTGGGCGTCGATGACGTCGAACGCGATCCGCCCGCGCCGGTGGTTGGCGTAGCCGCGGGCGGCGCCTACGTCGGGCGTCCAGGAGCTGACCGCATCTGGCGAGGCCGGAGCTCCCGACGCGGCTTGCGTGAGGAACACCGTTGCCGCGGCGATGACGGCCAGGCCCGATCGCATCGAGCCGAGCCTAGTTCAGCGAGCGAACCTGGGCACGGGTCCGGGTTCGGAACGGCGAGCGGCGCTTCGCGGCGAGCAGCGCGCGATCGGCCGCATCGTGAAGGGTGAGCGCGTCGCCGCTGATCAGGGATGCGACCCCGAAACAGGCGGTGACCGTTCCGTCGCTGAGCTCCGCCGCCTGGATCGCGTCGAGCACCCTCTTCGCAGCGATCTTGGCGCCCTCGAGCTTGGTCTCCGGCATGAGCAGCGCGAACTCATCGCCGCCGATCCGGAACGCATCGTCCGTCAGCCGGGACCCGTCGATCGCTTCGGCGACTCCCTTGAGGACCAGGTCGCCGGCGGGATGGCCGAGGCGGTCGTTGACGCTCTTGAAGCCGTCAAGGTCGAAGAGCCCGAGCCCCAGCGGGTGGCCGTAGCGGGCGCTCCTCGCCGCCTCGATCGCCAGCCGCTCTTCATAGGCTCGGCGGTTGAGCAGGCCGGTGAGCGCGTCCGTCCTGCTCTCCTTCTCCTTGAGCTCGAAGAGGGAGGCATGCGCCATCTGCGCCGAGATCGACTCGGTGAGCAGCTGCAGCGTCTCGACCTCCTCGGGTCCGAAGGCGCCCGGGGTGGAGGAGTAGACCTTGAGCACGCCGACGGCTTCGCCACCGTGCCGCAGGGGCACGGCGATCATCGAGCGGGCGTTCACCCTGCGGGAGGCCGCGCGGTCCATCCGCGGGTCGACCTCGGTGTCGTTGCAGTGGAGGACCTGGTCCAGATCCAGGGCCAGGCCGGAGAGGCTGCTGTCGCGATCGAGCCTGATGCCGAGATACGGCGTGGCGTCGCCGGTGGTGACCGTGTAGACCATCTCGTCCCGGTCCGGAACCTCGATCACGCCGGCGCTCGCGCCCGTGAGCTCCTGGGCTCGCCGGGCCACCAGCTGCATGACCTCGCCGGAATCCAGGTCCGCCGCCGCGATCTCGCTCTGTGTCTTGATGATCGCCCGGAGGCGATCCGCCTGTGCATCCATGCACTGATTAATCGGCCAGGCGGCTACTGATTACTTAGTCAAACAAGCCGACTGGACATTTGATCTAGGCGCTTCGAAGTGCTGCGGCCTGGTGGCCGCTACCGGATGAAGAGCATCTCGGCGTACTTCGGCAGCGGCCAGAGATCGTCCGGCACGATCTTCTCCAGCTTGTCCGCCGCATCGCGGACGCGCTCGATCCCGGCGATCTGCTTGTCGCGGGCGTGGATCGCCAGATCCATGCCCTCCAGGCCCTCCGGGTACTCGTTCGCCTCGTCGAGCTCCTTGATCGCCGCCACCAGCTCGTCGACCAGCGGGGTCGTCTCCTCGGTGACCGCGCCGATCCCGGCCTCGTCGCCGAGGGCCAGGAAGCGGAGGGCGGCCGGCAGGATCATCGTGCGGGCCATCGTGTCGGCGGTCTCGGCCTCGATGTTGGCGCGGATGATGTACTGCTCCAGCCAGACCTCGTAGCGGGACTCGAGCTCGCGGTCGTTGAGCACGTTGTACTTGTTCATCATCGACTTGCTCGCGTCCGCGATCACCTCGGGCAGGGCGTCCGGGGTGGTCCGCAGGTCCTTCAGGCCGCGCTCCTCCACGGCCTCCTTGTGCCACGCCTCGTCGTAGTTGTCGCCATCGAAGACGATCTGCTTGTTGCCGTCATAGGCCTCCTTGACCACCTCGGTGACCGCGGCGGGGAGATCGTCGCCGCCCTTGGCCTCGAGCTTGTCCGAGAGGTCGTCGATCGCCTCCGCGACGATCGTGTTGAGCACCGTGTTCGGGAAGGCCAGGGACTGGCTCGATCCGAGGGCGCGGAACTCGAACTTGTTGCCGGTGAAGGCGAACGGCGAGGTCCGGTTGCGGTCGCCGCCGTGCATCGGCAGCGGGGGCAGGACCTCGGCGCCCAGCTCGAGGAACGAGCCGGGAGTGTGTGGGTCGCCCGAACCCGAGGAGATCGCCTCGAAGACCTTCGTCAGCTCGGCGCCGAGGAAGATCGAGATGATCGCCGGTGGCGCCTCGTTGGCGCCGAGGCGGTGGTCCTGGCCGATGCCGGCCACGGAGGCCCGCAGCAGGCCCTGGTGCTTGTTGACCGCCTGGATGACCGCGGCACAGAAGAACAGGAAGTTCATGTTGTCCGCGGGGGTCGCGCCGGGCTCGAGCAGGTTGCTGCCCGAGTCCGTGCCCATCGACCAGTTGTTGTGCTTGCCCGAGCCGTTGACGCCGGCGAAGGGCTTCTCGTGCAGCAGGCAGACCAGGCCGTACTTGCGCGCGACCTGCTGCATGATCTGCATCGTCAGCTGCTGGTGATCGGAGCCGACGTTCGAGTTCTCGAAGATCGGCGCGATCTCGTGCTGCGCAGGGGCGACCTCGTTGTGCCGGGTCTTGATCGGCACGCCGAGCTTGGCCAGCTCGTTCTCGAAGTCCATGATGCAGGCGAGAACGCGCTCGGGGATCACGCCGAAGTAGTGATCGTCGAGCTCGTGACCCTTGGCCGGCTTGGCCCCGAACATGGTCCGGCCGGTGATCACCAGGTCCTGGCGGGCGTAGAAGTAGTTCTCGTCGATCAGGAAGTACTCCTGCTCGGGCCCGACCGTGGTGAAGACCCGCTGCGTGTCGCCGTCGCCGAGCAGCTTGAGCGCCCGGATCGCGGACTTCGAGAGTGCGTCCATCGAGCGAAGCAGCGGCGTCTTGGCGTCGAGGGCCTCGCCCGTCCAGGAGACGAACGCGGTCGGGATGCAGAGCAGCGCGCCGTTCGGGTTCTCGATGATGAACGCCGGGCTGGTCGGGTCCCACGCGGTATAGCCGCGGGCCTCGAAGGTGTCGCGGATGCCGCCGGTCGGGAAGGACGAGGCATCGGGCTCGCCCTGGATCAGCTCCTTGCCGGAGAACTTCGCGATCCACTTGCCCTCTCGGTTGGGCTCGAAGAAGGAGTCGTGCTTCTCCGCGGTCAGCCCGGTGAGCGGCTGGAAGACATGCGTGAAGTGCGTCGCGCCCCGCTCGAGCGCCCACTCCTTCATCGCCTCGGCGACCGCATCCGCCAGGGAGGTGTCGAGAGCCTCGCCACCCTCCAGGGTCTTCTCGAGCTTCTCGTAGACGTCCTTCGGCAGGACCTCCTTCTGCACGGCCGGCGAGAAGACGTTGACGCCGAACGGGTTGTTGTCGGCCTTGGTCAGGTCGACGGTGCCGAGAGTGCCTCCGTTGGGGCTCCAGGTGGCGGAAGTGACGTTCTGAGAGCGGGTCTTCAGCATCTTCGGGGCAGCCTCCTCGCAGGCATGGCGCGCCTGCGGGCGCGCCGAAGTTTGGTCACACGGAACGAGTCGGAGATTAGAGGCGCGCGCCCGGTCGCGGCATTGTCCGCGCGTATAAAAATCGCAATACGCGGTTCGACAGGAGGTATGGCCGCGCTAGGGTGGCCTGCATGGCCGAGATGCCCGATCCAGCCGAGGGAATAGCGCTGACGCACTTCATCGTCAGCGTCGACGTGTCCCGTTCGGCGGCCTTCTACGCGGGCGTGCTGGGCGGCGAGGTGGTGATGGAGGGCGAGCCGACGATCGTCCAGCTCGCCAACTCCTGGGTGATCATCAACGTCGGCGGTGGGCCGACCGAGGACAAGCCGGAGGTGGTCCTCGACGTGCCCGGCGACCCCAACCGCGTCAGTGCCTTTCTCAACATCCGGGTCGCCGACATTCAGGCCACCTACGAGGACTGGAGCTCCAAGGGGGCCGAGTTCCTCACCCCGCCGCAGCAGCGCCAGACCGAGATCCGCTGCTACATGCGAGACCCCGATGGCCATCTGATCGAAGTCGGGCAGAGCACCGCGACGTCCTCAGCCTGAGGCGCGCAGCACGACCCGGTTCCCCGAAGGGTCCGTGACCTGCACCCCGCCCTCATCCTCTGCCGCTTCGAATCCGGCCTCCCGCAGACGGTCCACCTCAGCGGCGAGCGCTTCGCCCCTCGGGAGGACGATCTCGAACTGACGAAGGCCGCGGGTCCCCTCCGGCGCCGCGGGCGCTCCCTCGCCAGCCCATGTGTTCAGACCGAGGTGGTGGTGATAGCCGCCGGCCGAGACGAAGAGGGCGCCGGGGTAGCCGCGGACCATGACGTCGAAGCCGAGGGCTCCGGAATAGAAGGCCTCGGCCGCAGCCAGATCGCCGACGTTCAGGTGGACGTGCCCGATGCGCGTCCCGTCGGGCATGCCGGCCTCCGCGTCCTCGCGGCGCAGCTCGCCGAGCACGCCGTCGAGATCCAGCGGGAGCGTGTCCATCTGCAGGACGCCATCGCGGATGGGCCACTCCTCGCGGGGACGGTCCCGATAGAGCTCGATGCCGTTGCCCTCCGGATCGCTCAGATAGAGCGCCTCGCTGACCAGGTGGTCGGAGGCCCCGGAGAGGCGCCAGCCCGCCTCGGCCACCCGCTGGAGCGCGCGAGCCAGATCGGCACGGTCAGGCACGAGGATGGCGAGGTGAAAGAGGCCGCTGGTGCCGCGAGGCCGGGGCGGTGCGTCCGGATCGCCGGCCAGCTCGACGATCGGCTCGTCCGAGTCGCCGTCCGTCCCGAGTCGGACGAGCCCGTCCTCGGGCTGAAGCACCGAGAGGCCGATCGCGTCCCGGTAGAAATCGCGCATGCCCTCGGGGTCGGCGACCGTGAGGCGCACGGGGCCGAGCGACGTGCCGGGATCGATCGACACGTTCTCGTTCATGAGTTCAGGGTAGACGTGCCGATTCGGGAGAAATTACGGATGTTCGAGGTCGGTGGGATGGTCGATAGTCGGATGGTGAATACCGGCGGAGGGGCGGTCAACACAGGGGTCGCCGGCCATGAGTTTCATCAGTTGCGCACGATGGCCACCGTACTCGGCGCGTTGTTCCTCGCCGGGGCGACCATCGGCGCCCTCTCGCTCCTCCTCCCGCACCCGAGCGAGTACGACTCGCCGGCCCTGTGGAGCAACGTGGGCATCGCCTTCGTCGCGGGCATCGTGCTGCTTCTGCTGCGCGCCCGGGTGCCGCGGTGGGCGCTGCCGGTCCTGCTGCTGGCCGGAGTCGCCGTCGTCACCCGCGCCGTCTACTACGGCCACGATCCCAGCGGGTACTACACGATCTGGTACCTCTGGATCGGGGTCTACGCATTCTTCTTCTTCGGCCTGCGCTGGGGACTCATCCAGATGGCTGCCGTCGGTGCCGCGTACGGCTGGGTGCTCACCGAGCTCGAGGGGCCGACGCCGGTCGCCCGCTGGGTGGTGACGATCGGCAGCATCCTGGTTGCGGGCCTGCTCGTCGACCTGCTCGCCGGGCGGCTTCGGAGCGAGACCGAGGCGTCGGCTCGCCGGGCCGCCAACCTCGAGGCCGTCGGCGAGGTTGCGAGGCAGCTCGCCACGCAGAGCGACCCGCGGGCAGTCGGCTGGGCGATCTGCTCGGCGGCGGTCCGGACCGCACATGCATCGGCCGCCGTCCTCTGGCGCCCGAACCACGCCGGGGACGCTCTACAGGCGACAGCCGTCGCCGGTGCTGACGCCGATGGCGCCTCGATCCCGTTCGTCACCCCGAGCTCCGGGGCGATCCAGGCATTCACCTCGGCCACCGACCGGTTCGCGATGTTGCGCGGGGGAAGGCCCGCCCAGGAGCTTTCGCCCGGCTTCGAGGCCGGAGCGGCGCTCTGGCAGCCGGTCCTCCGCGAGCAGAGCACCGCTGTCGGCGTCCTCGCGGTCTACTGGCGCGAGCCGCTGGAGGCGCTGGCGGGAGAGACGCGCCGGGCCGTGAGGCTGCTCGCCCTCGAGGCGGCGATCGCGATCGAGCGCGGCGAGCTCCTCGGGCGTCTCGAAGTCGCCGCCAGGACCGACGACCTCACCGGCCTGCTCAACCGCAGGGCCTGGGACGAGGAGCTCACCCGCGAGTTCTCCCGCGCGGATCGAGACGGCGCGGCGCTCTGCGTCGCGATCCTCGATCTCGACAAGTTCAAGGTCTACAACGACACTCACGGCCACCAGGCCGGCGATCGCTTCCTGAAGCAGATCGCCGGCGCCTGGTCCCAGACGCTTCGGGCGGGCGACATCCTCGCCCGCTACGGCGGCGAGGAATTCGCTGTCGCCCTGCCCGGCACGGACCTCGACCATGCCCAGCAGATGCTGGAGCGCCTGCGTGGGTGCCTGCCCGAGGGGCAGACCTGCTCCGCCGGAGTCTGCCGCTGGGACGGGGCGGAGAGCACCGAGTCCCTGACGGCGCGGGCGGACACGGCCCTCTACGCAGCCAAGGATGCCGGCCGCGACCGGATCATCCCGTCCTAACCCATCAGTGACTCGGCCCCTTCGGGCGCGCGCCGCTCGAGCACAGTGCCCAGTGGCACGGTGAGGAACCAGACGGCGACGGCCAGGGTGGTCGAGACGAACGCGATCGGGATCGAGATCACGAAGAAGAACACGGGGGACAGCGAGGCGATCACGCCGAAGCGATAGACCTCGGGCGTCGGCATGCGCTCCAGGAGGTCGTTCCGGTAAGCGTTCCGGAAGAGCACCACCTCCATGCCGCTGACGATCCCGACGTTGATCGCGTAGATCACAACCGAGAGCGGGTTTGAGAAGAGCTCGCCGAGCAGGGCGGTGGGGAAGGGCAGGAAGGCGATGAAGGCGAGATAGACGAGGTTGAGGGTGACGAACGACCGGTTCATCGCCCGCAGAAGCGAGATGAACTGGTGATGGGCGAGCCAGTAGCGCCCGATCACCGCGAAGCTGATGAAGAAGCTGGTGAAGGCGGGAAGCAGGTCGTTGAGGGAGTCGGCCAGCTCGTGGACGCTGCCCTCGTCGCTGAGGTGCGGCACCCCGACCGCGACGATGAGCAAGGTCATGGCGATCGCGAAGAGCCCATCGCTGAAGGCGAGGACGCGCCCGAACTCGGCCGAGTCGCGGTCGAACGTCCGCGACAAGGATCTAGAGCCCGAGATCTCGCAGGAAGCCGGGCTTGAGCGCGCTCAGGTTCACGAAGGCGGGGAGGGGCATGTCGTCTGGGTTACCGCGGACGCCGATGCGGGCCCCCTCCGGCGCCTCACCCTCGAGGCGCTCGCCGAGCTCGACGGCCTTGTCCTCCGAGGGAGCACCGACCAGCAGCGAGCGGAAATGCCGCTTCACCGGCAGGCCCTCGTCGCGCAGCTTCTTCGCGAGCGCCTGGCCGTCACGGATGTGAGGAAGGTCGATGACCACTTCCCATGGAAACTCGCCGTAGCGCTCGGCCTCCGTGGAACCCTCCAGCTCGGCCTCCCGCATCTCCTCTGCCCGCGCGGCCTCGTCGTCTGGCAGCGGCTCGGAGGCGTCCTTCCACTCCTCGGCGATGGGGTGCCAGCGCATCAGCCTGACCTGGCCGATCAGCTGCTCGTCCTGCATCAGGTTCTTGACGACGTGCTCGGCCTCCTGGGCCGACTGCTCGTGCCAGGCGTAGAGAAAGACGAACCGGCCGTCGCGCGTCACGACCACGCTGCCGCCGAGCAGCTTCCGCGCCTCGTTGTCGAGCTGCAGGTGGTTGAGAGCGTCGCTCAGCGACGCGCCGTTGTGCTCCTCGTCGAGAGCCACCTCGACGCGCCACTCGTCGCGGCCGCGCACTGGCTGTTCGGTGTCGTTCACGAGTCCAACTCTATTGAGGTCCCGCTCGGGCCGAGGTTGATCACGCGGGTGGGCCCGATCTCGCTCTCGGCGCCCCACGACTCGTGGATGTGGCCACAGACGGCGAGCGGCGGGCGCTTCGCCTCGATCGCCTCCAGAATCGCCTGGCTCCCGAGGTGGTCTCCGGCGCTCGATTCGTCGCAATGACCCTTGGGCGGAGAGTGAACGACCAGGATCGCGCCCTCGGGGCAGCCGCCTAGCATCTCAGCGGCCTCGTCCTCGTCGAGGTCGAAGCTCCAGTCCCACGGGGTGACCGGGATGCCGGCGCCGAGGCCGAAGAACTGGGTCCCCTCGACCTCGGTGCCCTCTCCGTGCAGAACCGTCGCCGTGTCCCAGCCATCGCAGGCGGCACGCAGCGCGTCGGCCGTCTCGTTGTTGCCGGGCACCAGCACGGTCGGAACGGCGATCGGCTTCAGAGCGTCGATCATCTCCTCGAGGCCCTCGTGCACCGACGCGAAGTCTCCGGCGGCGATCACGACATCGGCGTCTGACGAGCGCTCGACCAATCGCCCCGCCTGGTCGAGGTCGCGATGGAGGTCGCTGAAGGCGAGCAGCTTCACTGCTCGCGAACATATCGCGGGATCGCCTTACAGCGAGCGCGACGTGCTCAGCCGCGGCCAGATCAACAGGACCAGGCCGATCAGGATGCACACAATGCCGAGCGCGTAGTTGACCAGCACGGCGAGGATGATCCCGATCACGATCAGTAGAAGAGATAGCTGCATGACCCACTCATTCCCAACTCCGGCAGTCGTAAACGGGTTCGCACCCGAACGGTCCGGGTAACCCACCGGAATGCCGACCACCGCGATCCTCGATGTCGATGGCACGCTCGTCGACACCAACTACCACCATGCGATCGCCTGGTTCCGGGCCTTCCGCCGCTTCGACGTCACCGAGCAGATCTGGCGCATCCACCGACACATCGGCATGGGCGGCGACCAGCTGGTCGCCGCCGTGGCCGGCGACGAGGTGGAGGAGCGCTGCGGTGATGACATCCGCGAGGCGGAGTCCCAGCTCTATGGCGACCTGATCGGCGAGGTTCAGGCGATGGAGGGCTCCAGGGACCTGATCATCGACCTGGGCGAGCGCGGCAACACAGTGGTGCTGGCGAGCTCGGCCAAGGAGGAGGAGATCGAGCACTACGTCGATTTGCTCGACGTCCGAGAGATCGTGGACGCCTGGACCACGTCCGCCGACGTCGAGCAGACGAAGCCGAAGCCGGACCTCGTGAATGCGGCGCTCGAGAAGGTCGGCGGCCGGAGCGACGACGCGCTGATGATCGGGGACACCGTATGGGACGTCGAGGCGGCCGCCCGCGCGGGGGTCGAGACGCTGGCGGTGCTCACCGGCGGTTTCTCCGAGCAGGAGCTGCGGGACGCCGGCGCGCGCGAGGTCTACACGTCGGTCGAGGAGCTCCGGAAGAGCTTGAAGCAGACCGCGCGCGACTAGTCGCTGTCTGCGACGGTGAAGCGGCCACCGGAGTGGCCGACCATTCCGCGCCGCCGCGCGAGCCAGAGTGCGTTGGAGAATCGTCCGGGGCCCCAGAAGCGGGACTCGACAGCGCGACGGAGATCTCTCCGACTCATCGGCCCGTGATCGCGGAGGGCGGTGACGATCTCGCCGACCTCCCTCTCGATGTCGCGATCCTCCCCGAGCTCGGAGGTGACCATGGCCGGCGCCCAGCCGTAGCGCTGCGCGCGCGGATGCGCGTTGGGGTCGGGCGCGCGGCGGGGGCGGCGCGGCGTCATGTGCTCTCCACTGCCTCGGCCGACAGCGGCTCGGCGATCTCCTCCAGGTGCTTCTGCTCGGTCTTCAGGCCGAAGACCCATTCGACGGCAGACTGCGATGATCATCAGCGCCGCCGTGATCGCGAAGGCGATGAAGACCGCATCCGGGTTGCCTCCGTCGACGACCTTGCCGTAGTACAGCGGGCCGATCGCGCCGCCGATTCCCGTGGCGATCGCGTAGAAGAGCGCGATCGCCATCGCTCGCGTCTCCAGCGGGAAGATCTCGCTCACCGTCAGATACGCCGACGAGGCCGCGGCGGAGGCGAAGAAGAAGGTCACGCAGATCACGCCGACGAAGACCCAGACCGAGGCACTCGTGTTCGCGACGAGATAGCCGTTGACGAGCATTCCGATCCCCCCGATGAAGTAGGTGGCCGTGATCATCTCCCGCCGGCCGAAGGTGTCGAAGAGCCGGCCGAGCAGCAGGGCGCCGAGGAAGTTGGCGATGCCGAATGGGATCAGATAGAGGCCCGCGACGCTGTCGCCGACGCCGAAGAATCCGGTGAGCAGGCCAGAGAAGTTGAAGAGAACGGCGTTGTAGAGAAAGGCCTGAGTTCCCATGAGCGCGAACCCGAGCAGGAAGCGCCGCGGATACTTCTTGAAGAGGGTGCGGCCGATGTCGATGAACCCCGTGCTCTCCCGGGGGTGGATCTCGATCTCGAGGTCCGGTTCGGGGAGCTCGCTCCGGCCCGTGTCTCGTTTGACCGTCTCCTCGATCTTCGGAGACGAGTTGCTCGGCCTCTTCGGGCCTGTCGTGGACCATCAGCCAGCGTGGGCTCTCCGGCAGGTATCGGCGGACGAGCATGATCCCGATCGCGAGGATCGCGCCGAGGCCGAAGCCGAGGCGCCAGCCGACATCGGTGCCGAAGATCGAGGTGTCGAGGAGGACTCCCGTAAGCGCGGCGCCGAAGGCCGCGCCCAGCCAGAAGCTCCCGTTCACCGCCAGGTCGACCCAGCCGCGCACGCGGGCGGGAATGAGCTCGTCGATCGCGGAGTTGATCGCCGCGTACTCGCCGCCGATCCCGAGGCCGGTGAGGAATCTGAAGGCCACGAACCAGGCGAAGCTGCCCGCGAAGGCCGTACCGACCGTGGCCAGCAGATAGAGGAGAAGCGTGACAACGAAAAGGCGTCGACGTCCGAGGCGGTCGGTGAGGTAGCCGAAGAAGATCGCCCCGCAACAGGCACCCAGGACGTATGCCGTTCCCGCCTGGCCCAGCTGCGATGCCGTGATGCCGAGCGCGCCGGGCTCCTGCAGCCGAGCCCCGATCGCTCCAACGATCGTGACCTCGAGGCCATCGAGGATCCAGACGGTCCCGAGCCCGATGAGAACGAGCCAATGCCAGCGGGACCAGGGAAGCCGGTCCAAGCGGGCCGGAACCTTGGTTCGAATCGTGTCCTCTCTCCCTGGCGCTGTCGCCGAGGCTGCTCCTTCAGCCATGGCACTGTTATCCCCCGGACATCGCCTCCTCCAAACTCCGGCGCGCTGATTCCACCGTCTTCTCGTCGAGCTCCGCAGGCACAAGCTCGTACGACTTCGCGAGCTCGGCGATCAGCGCCTCCTCGATCTCGCCGGGGTCGACCTCGCGGCCGAGCTCCTCCGAGACGTCACCGGAGGTGGCCGGATCCCACTCCAGCTCGAGCGCCTCGTAGACCGGCACGAGGGCACGCGCGACCTCCCTGCCGCCGGAGGCGACGACGACCCCGCCCATGTGGGCGCCGCCGCGAATCATCCGCTGACCGATCCCGGAGAGCTTCACCGCGCCGCGGGCGTTGACGCTGTAGGCGCCGGGGCAGTACTCGCCGGGTACCTCGCCGACGCGGGCGTCGACGCCGAGTTCCCGCAGGGCGGCGGCGATCATTCCGGCGGTTTCCTCGAATCGCGCGTAGGTGCGCTTCGGCGGCTGCGGGTCGGCGTAGGCCCTCGCCATTGCGATCGTGCCGCTGTGGAAGACGGCGGCGCGGCCACCCGCCAGGCGCTCGACGGCGGCGAAACCGGCGCGGCGGGCGGCCGCCGCCGCGGCCTCGAAGTTCGGGTTGGCCAGGTCCTGGCGGCCGAATGCGACCTCGTTGCCGGGCCTGTGGATCCGGATCGTCGGCGGCAGCTCCCCGGCGGCGACCCGCCGGAGAATCGTTCGCGAGATCGCGGTGCTGAGCTCGGGCTGGTCGGGGAAGGAGTGGCGGATCAGGCGAAGAGGTTCCACCAGGCGATCCTTGCATCAGTGCCCACTCTCTAGGCCGCGCCGTCCTCCGGGTCGTCCAGCAGTGCCGCGCGGAGGAGGCGCTCCTCCTCGTCGAAGAGCTGGCCGATGGTGCGCTCGCGATCGAGCAGGATCCGGCGCTTCGTCTCGGCGATCGCCTGGCGCGGTCCCGAGGCGATCCGGCCGGCGAGCTCGAGCGCGCGGGGCATGAGCTCGTCGTCGGGGTACACGGCCCCGACGATTCCCATTCGTCGGGCGCCGTCCGCATCGAGTAGCCGGCCGGTCAGCGTGAGCTCGGCGGCGAGCGGAGCGGGTAGGGCAGCCCGGGCCGCGGCGTAGCTGGGAGGGATGCCGCGAGGAAGCTCCGGGAATCCGAGGCTGGCCGTCTCGGACGCGAGGCGGAGGTCGCAGAGCAGGGCAAGGGCGAATCCGCCGGCGAGGGCGGCGCCGTTGACGGCGGCGACCACCGGGCGGGCGCACTCGGCCACCGCGCGGAAGCAGCCGATGCTGGTGTCGACGAGTCGCTCGCGATGCTCGCGATCGCCGCCGAACTGGCTCGTGTCCATCCCGGAGCAGAAGGCGGGGGGCGCTCCGGTGAGGACGACGGCGCCGACCTCCGGATCCTCGCCGAGCGAGCCGAAGCACTCCATGAGCTCCACCCGCAGCTCGATCGAGAGAGCGTTCCGCTTCTCCGGGCGCTGCAGGGTCACGACGGCAACGTCGTCACGACGTTCGAGGGAGAGCAGGCCTGCCATCACGGGCATGATCTCACCAACACAACGGCCGAAGGAGGAGCCTTGAAGTCGCACACCGACTACATGACGTTCAACACCGAGGGCCGGCGCGAGTTCGTCCGCATCACCGAGAACGTGCAGGCGGCCGTCGACGCGTCCGGAGTCTCGGATGGGATGGTGCTCGTCTCGGCGATGCACATCACCGCCGCCGTCTGGGTGAACGATGACGAGCGGGGCCTCCAGGAGGACACGCTGGAGTGGCTGGACAAGATCGCGCCGCCCAGTTGGAAGGAGCCCGCCAATGACGTGGCGCGGGAGCTGCTGCCCGATCCCGGGGACTATCGCCATCACCGCGGCGGCGAGGACAACGGCGACGCGCACCTCAAGAACCTGCTGGTCCACCACCAGGTCGTGTTGCCGATCACGGAAGGCAGGCTCGACCTCGGGCCGTGGCAGGCGGTCTTCTACTGCGAGTTCGACGGCCGCCGGTCGAAGCGGCTGGTGATCAAGGTGATGGGCGATTAGGTCATCGCCGGCAACGGCGGGCCGGAGCGGTGCCGTGGCCCCCGCGATGGTCGTCGGCGCGGTGGTCTCGGTGCAGCTCGGGTCGGCTGCCGCCACGACCATCTTCGATCAGGTGGGACCGGCCGGCGCCGTGCTCTACCGGCTCTTCTTCGCCGCGATCGTTCTCCTCGCGATCTGGCGGCCGGCGCCGATGGAAGCGGGCCGCGACGGATTGATCCTCGCGATCGCCTTCGGCGTGACGCTCGCCGGGATGAATCTCTGCTTCTACGAGGCGCTCGACAGGATCCCCCTCGGTATCGCCGTCACTTTCGAGTTCGTGGGGCCGTTGGTGGTCGGGCTGCTCGGCTCGCGGCGGCCTTTGGACCTGGCCTGGGTGGGATGCGCCGCTGCGGGCGTGCTGCTCCTGACCCGCCCCTCCGGTTCGGCGAGCGCCGCCGGGATCGGACTCGCGCTGCTGGCCGGAGCTTTCTGGGGCGCGTACATCCTGATCAGCGCCCGGGTGGGCCGGACATTTCCCGGCGGCCGGGGGTTGGCGCTCGCGATGGGGATCGCGGCGCTGCTGATGATCGTTCCCGGAACGGCGGCGGCCGGCGGCGACCTGCTCGATCCCGGAGCCGCCGCGGTCGGGGCCGCGACCGGCGTGTTCAGCTCGGTGATCCCCTACTCGCTCGAGTTGGAGGCGCTGCGCCGCATCGCCGTCGGCACGTTCGGCGTCCTGATGAGCATGGAGCCTGCGGTCGCCGCGCTGATCGGCCTGGTCGCGCTGGGGCAGGACCTCGCCACCGTCGATGTGATCGGTATCGCACTCGTCGTGGTCGCCAGCGCGGGAGTGCTGGGATCGGGCATGGGGGCGCCGGCAACCGAGGCGTGAGGCGTCCGGAGCCCTGCCGGACGCCGCGAGGGGATCCCCTTCGAGCGGCGCCGGCAGGCTCTCGGACGAGCGGGCTTGCAGCCCTGGCTAGAAAACTCGCCTGAACAGATACAGCGCGATCAGGATCAGGATGATCACGATCAGGATGTAGACGATTGACACCGGGCTCCCTCCCTTCCGAGGTCGATGACGCCCCTGTTGCGAACCTCCGGTTCGCTCCGCTCTCCTTACCCGCGATGCAGCGTCTGAACCCCGGGGAGGTTGGAATTAGGCGCTAGGCAGCCCTGCGAAGGCGGCGGAGCCGGCGGCCGAAGCGCAGGCGCGCGAGGCTCGAAATCGCCGGCATCTCCATCGTCGGCGGCGTCGTTGCCACATCGGCGTTGAGCAACGACGGCATGTGGCGCTCGATTTGGGCCGTGAGGCACGACCGGCACGAGCACTCAGGAACGGATATGCCTGTGTTGCTACAGACCGTCATCCCAGTTCCTTAAGCCGAAGCGAGATCACGGTAACTCCATCGGCGGTCGGAATCTCCGCAAATAGCCCAAAACCGCGTACCTGCCGTCCGGTCATGAAATCCCTTGCGTCGTCCCCTGACAAGATCCGCGAAATGGAAGCACAGGGCCCCGATGTGCGCGCCGGTTCGATCGCCGAGGCGGTGGCGAAGGCGCAGGTGCACGCGCCCACCCGGGGCAACCGCAAGCTGGAGAAGTTCCTGGAGGCAGTGAACGCCGACGAGCGGGTGCGCGCCTGGTGGTACATGGCGCAGATCACCTCGGAACGTCTCGGCATGTCGGATCACTCCTGGGTGCACGTGCAGGTCGTCCTCAACATCTCCCTGCGCCTGCTGCGGTTGCTGGTGAAGGGCGGGATCGAGCCGGCGATGGTGACCGACCACGGCATGCGCGATCGCGACGCGGAGGTGGTGGTCGCCGGCGGTGCGCTGCTGCACGACGTCGGCATGTCGATACACCGCACCGACCACGAGGCCTACAGCCTGTTCATGGTCCAGGAGCGCCTCCAATCGCTGCTGGAAGGCGTCTACGACGAGCCCGAGCGCACCGTGGTGAGCGCCGAGATCCTGCACGCGATCATCGGCCACCGCCGCCGCGGCGAGCCGTACACGGTGGAGGCCGGCGTGGTCCGCGTCGCGGACGCGCTCGACATGGCCGAGGGCCGCTCGCGGATCCCGGTCGAGGGCGGCCAGTACGGGATCCATGCTCTCTCCGCGGCGGCGATCGACAAGGTCCGCATCGAGGCCGGCGACGAGCGCCCGGTCAAGATCGAGATCGAGATGAACAACTCAGCCGGCATCTTCCAGGTCGACGACCTGCTGGCGACCAAGCTGCGCGGAACGCCGCTGGAGGGCCACGTCGAGGTGGTCGCCGAGGTGGCGGGCGAGACGGAGAAGCGGCTGCTGCCGAGCTTCCGGCTGTAGGGACGGAAATCAACTGCGGCTGGGGAAGAGGGCGGGCCCGAATCGCAGCAGAGGGGGCGAGTCAGGGCTTTCGGAAGCTTTGTGCGCTATGGCGACGCGAAGGTTCCGACGGCCTCAGAAAGAGATCTGGGTGCTCGCCGGCAATCAGCACGGCGTGATCAGCCGAGCCCAGTTGATTGGGCGAGGTCTGAGCGCCAGCGGGATCCGCCATCGTCTCGCCCGCGGCCGCTTGCATGCCATCCATCGCGGGGTTTACGCCGTTGGTCGCCCAGAGCTCACTCAGTGCGGTTGGTGGATGGCCGCTGTTCTGGCGTGCGGCGACGACGCTGTACTCAGCCATGCAAGTGCCGCGGAGCTTTGGGGGCTTCGGAAGGTTGAAAGCCATGCAACGGGTGGTGCTCTGTCGCAGCCCCCTTCGTTGATCGATGTCTCTTTTCCCGAGACGTCCAGACGGAATCGACGCGGGATTCGCACTCATCGGTGCACCCGGCTTGAGAGCCTGGATCGAACGCGCCGCGGCCGAATTCCCGTCACCACGCCGGCCCGGACGCTGATCGATCTCGCCGCCCAGATCGATGGCGGATCACTCGAGGCAGCCGTGAACAAGGCGGACAGACTCGGACTGGTCGACCCAGAGGAGCTTCGTCTCATCGTCGACCAGCGACCAGGTCTGCGGGGCGTGTCCGTTCTCGGCCGGATCCTCGACCGTCGAACTTTCACACTCACTGACTCAACGTTGGAACGGTGTTTCATGCGGCTCGTGGTCGGCGCTGGGCTGCCCAGGCCAATGACTCAGCAGAACGTCAATGGATTCCGAGTGGACTTCTTCTGGCCCGAGCTGCGCCTTGTCGTCGAGACCGACGGCCTTCGGTACCACCGAACGGCAACCCAGCAATCGAGAGATTGGGTCCGGGATCAGCGCCATGTGGCCGCCGGCCTGGTTGCGCTGCGCTTCACGCACTTCCAGGTCACGTTCGAGACGAGCCAGGTCATTGACACCCTTCGGAGAGTCGCGGAGCGGCAGCGCCTGGCGCTCCTGGGCGTCCGATAGAAGGAGTTTCGGAGGCTTTGAGTGGCCGTAGCCACCCAAATCTTCCGCTGGGCATCGGGCCGCCCCCTTCATCGCCGAAGTTCGTCCCTAGACCCCCGCGCCCTCGCCACCCCGGCCCTCGCCTGCCGCGAAACGCGCCGCGCCCCTCACGCCGACTCCGCTGACCGCGCCGCCGATCTCCGCTTCGCGCGCCAAACCCTCCTCGAGGGACATCGAGAAGCCCTCGAGCGCCGAGCGGCGGTCGGCCAGCATCGTTTCCTGCGGGAATTGGGCGAGGCCCTCGGCCATCGCCAGCGCGCGGTCGAGATGCTCGCCCGGACCGACGACCTCGGTGAGCAGTCCCATCGCCAGCGCTTCGTCGGCCTCGACGATCCGGCCGGTGATGATCATGTCCAGCGCGCGGCCCATCCCGACGACGCGCGGCAGGCGCTGGGTTCCGCCGTCGATCAGCGGGACTCCCCAGCGGCGCTCGGGGAAGCCGAGCTTGGCGGTCTCGGTGCCGATTCGCAGGTCGCACCAGAGGGCGAGCTCGAGGCCGCCCGCCAGGGCGTACCCGGAGATTGCGGCGATCGTCGGCTTCGGAGAGGTGATCCGAGTGAACCCGAGCGGTCCGTGCGGCCGCGGTTTCAGCCACTGCTCCGCGATCCCCTGGTCGTCCATCGCGGCGGCGACCGACTTGAGATCGGCCCCGGCGCAGAAGGCCTGATCGCCGGCGCCGGTCAGGATCATCACCCGCGCCTCTTCGTCGCCCTCGAACTCCCGATACGCATCGAGCAGCAGGTCAGCGGTTACGGGATCGACCGCGTTGCGCCGCTCGGGCCGGTCGATGGTGAGCACCCCGGCGGCGCCGCGCCGCTCATAGGTGACCTCGGGCATGGCGGCGATCCTAGCCCGGTGTCGACTGCGGCCACTGCTTGAGGAACGGCAGCGGATCGACCGGCTTGGTGTCGGCGCCGAGCGAGGCCTTCCCGATCCGGACCTCGAAGTGAAGGTGAGGCCCTTCGCACTCCCCGGTGCAGCCGACCTGACCGATCACCTGTCCCGCACGGACCCGCTGACCGAGTTGCATCGGTGACGGCTTCAGCATGTGCATGTAGACGAAGCTGTGATGGTCGTCGGCGCTGTAGATCGCGACGAAGTTGCCGCGACCCCCTGAGTCCGGATCGGTGACCTTCCCTCGATCCACCACGACACCGTCGTGGACAGCGACCTCCGGCAGTCCGGACTTGGCGAAGATGTCCTGTCCTTCGTGAATGTGCCCGGAGCGCGGGGCCCCGAACCTGGCGAGCTTGTCCCCGAAGTCGTGCGGGCCGAGGATCGGGAAGACGTGGCCTCGGATCAGGCCGGTCGGGGTTCCGGGATCGATCCCGAAGATCGACGCGCTGTTGAGGAGAGAAGTGCTGTTGCCGGTGGTCTGGTCGAGGCCGGGGACGGGCAGCCCGAACGCCGACCCCAGCCCGGCGCCAAGAGCAATTGCGACCGTGATCGCCAGGCCCGCCTTGGCGGTCGGCCAGAAGAGCCCGCGGCGACGAGTCGCGACTCGCGCCCGGTTCTCCGCCGCGCGGGCACGTCTCCGGACAGGCCCCTGAACTCCAGGATCGATCCTGGTCGTCCGGCCCCTGGGCCGCGCTGTCGCCGGCTTCGCCGGGGGACGCAGCGCCTCACGCTCGCGTCGCAGCTTCTCCGTCCGCTCGCGACGGCGGCGCTCGCGGCTCTCCCGCGAGGCCCGCTCACGCTCGGCTCGCTCACGGTCGATCCGCGCGCGCCGGTCGCGCTCCAGCCGGTTTCGCTCGACACGCTCGCGCTCCAGCCGCTCGGCGAGAGGCTCGTGGCGGGGGAGGGGGATCACCTCGGCCTCGGCGGGAGTCTGCGGCGCCGGGACGGGAACGGCCTTGGCGCGCTCGACCGGCTGCGTGTCGCTCAGCTGCGACGGCTCGGGCTCGGCGATGCGCTGCGGCACGGGGTCGGCCGAGAGCGCCCGCGGGCGATCCGCTCGCTGCCTGCGCTTCTCCTGCCGGCGGGCCCGACGGGCGTCGTAGTGCCCGGGACCCGGATCGAAGGGTGCGGCCCCGAGCTCCGGATGAAGCTCATGGTCGCGCGGCGCGCGTCTCAGGTAGCCGGTTTCGATGCCCGGGTCGAAGCTGCTCTCACCGCCACCGCCAGCCTGCGGGTGCTGTTGCGGATCGACGACGCCATCGTCCCCTGCCGGCCCCATACAGAGCCGGGGCTAACGACTTCCGAGGCGTTCGAGGTCCTTCGTGCGCCGCTCCTTGCGGTTGTCCAGTCGAATCTGGATCAGGGAGAGAACGGCCACGAAGATCGCGAAGAACGCGATCAGCCCGAAGGCGAAGAAGGTGACGACCTTGTCGTCCGTCCGGCCATAAACGCCGACGCCGTCGGCAGCCATGGCGGCGGGCGAGAGCACCAGCAGCGCGACCAGGGCGAGGAATGGGGGGAGCAGACGAGCGAACTTGCGCATCGCGGGCAATCTAACGCACTCTCAAGCGTCTAAGAGACGGGCTTAGGCGAAATTCGGCCGCATTCACCTACGATGCGCGCCTCTCGCCGCCGCGGCGGGATCTCCCGCATGGACCCAATCTCCTACTTCCAGGCAATCGTCCTCGGCCTGCTCCAGGGCGTCTCCGAGCTCTTCCCGATCTCGAGCCTCGGGCACAGCGTCGTGCTCCCGCGCATCTTCGGCTGGGACATCCACCAGAACGACGACTACTTCTTGAGCTTCCTGGTCGCGACGCACTGCGCCACGGCCATCGTGCTGTTCTTCTTCTTCCTCAAGGACTGGGTCCAGATCATCAAGGGCCTCGGCCGCTCGCTGCGGGACCGCTACATCGGCGAGGACGACACGTACGCGAAGCTCGGCTGGCTGCTCGTCGTCGGCACCATCCCGGCAGGGCTCCTCGGCCTGTTGCTGGAGCATCCCCTGCGCACGCTGTTCGCCTCGACCCAGACCGCCGCCATCTTCCTTTTCGTCAACGGCCTGATGCTGTTCGGCGCGGAGGCGCTGCGGCGTCGGGCCCCCGTGCGATCCGAGGAGGGCATGCGCTCCGACGAGGTGATTTCCCGGACGCTCACATTCCGCTCCGCCATCGGAATCGGCGCCGCCCAGGCGGTGGCCCTGATCCCGGGCCTCTCGCGTTCCGGTGCCAGCATGGGCGGGGGCCTGCTCTCGGGGCTCTCCAACGAGGAGGCGGCCCGCTTCGCCTTCTTGCTTGCGACCCCGATCATCGGCGCCGCCGGTGTGCTGAAGCTTCCTGAGCTGCTCGGCCATCAGGGCGACCACGTCCGAGGCCAGGCCCTCGTGGGCGCGATTGCAGCCGGGATCACGGCGTACTTCTCGGTCAAGTTCCTCTTGCGCTTCTTCGAGACCAACCGCTTGACGCCATTCGCTATCTATTGCTGCGTCGTCGGCGCCGTTCTGTCGGTCGCCTTCGCGCTGAGCTGAGGAGAACCAGATGACCAAGCGACCCCAACTGATCGTTCCCGCCGTGATCCTCGGCGTCATCTTCCTGGTGATTGCCATCGTCTACTGGACGACCGATGCGGGCTCTCTGCCGTCGTTCTTCCCGGGGCACGAGTCGGGGTCCACCCATATCCACTTCAAGCACGGCCTCGCCGCCGGCGTGGTCTCGCTCGGCTGCTTCGTGTTCGCCTGGTTCCAGACCGGGAAGGACCGGCCCAAGCCGTCACGCGACGCTGCGCCGTAGGCACACCCTTTCGTTCAGCTGATCTGAAGCGGCTCGTCGCTCGGCTCGTGCTCGACCTGGAGCGTCGAGTGCTCGATGTCGAAGCGTTCGGCCAGCAGGTGTGCCAGGTGGAAGCGGGCTTGGTGGCAGTCCGCCTCGGCCTTGACGAGTACGTGCGCCGAGAGTGCGGGGAACCCAGAGGTCACCTCCCAGACATGGAGGTCATGGACCTCGATTACTCCAGGCTCCTCGAGCAGCGCGTTGCCGATCTGATCCGGGTCGATCCCCTCCGGCGCCGCTTCCAGGAAGATCCGACCGGACGCCCTGAGCAGCCCGTACGAGGAGCGCAGCATCAGCCCGGCGACCACCAGGGAGGCGATCGCGTCCGCGCGGTTGAAACCGGTGAGCAGGATCACCACCGCGGCGATCGCGGTGCCGATGAAGGCGAAGAGATCCGTGAGGATGTGCTGGTAGGAGCCCTCGATGTTGAGGCTCGAGCGGTTGGCCCGGGAGAGCGTCCAGCTCGCCGCCAGGTTCACCGCGATCCCGAAGAGGGCGACCGCGAGCACCAGTCCGGCGCGAACGTCAGGTGGCGAGACGAGCCGGGTGATCGCCTCGAAGACGATGAACAGCGCGAGGATCAGCAGGGTGATCCCGTTCGCCTGCGCGGAGAGGATCTCGGCCCGCCTGAGCCCGAAGGTCATCGCACCCGCGGCCGGCCGCTGGGCGAGCCGGATCGCAACTAGGGAGAAGCCGATCGCGCCCGCGTCGGTGAGCATGTGACCGGCGTCGGAGAGCAGGGCCAGCGAGTGGGCGACGATCCCCACCACGACCTCGACCACCATCAGCCCGACGATCAGCGCCAATGCGATCGCGAGCTTGCGCCGGTCGGCGTCGGCCGTGACGGCGTGCGAGTGGTCGTGGTGGTCGTGGCCCACAGGCCGGATTATGGGGGCGGTTGACGGCTTCGCCACAAGGTCCCGGCCACGAGCGGCGCGGACCAGGGTTGCCAGGGCGATCGCCCCCTCACCGGGTTGTGAGGGGCAAAAAAAAGCGCGCGACCCGGGGCAGGGAGGGGTCGCGCGCGCTGACGAGAGAGGAATCTCGAAAGTGAGCAGGAGTCTCATCGTCCGCCGGGGGTCCGGTGTGAAGATCCGGATATGGTTCTCGACGGCATTTATGCGGCATTTGCTTGTGAAAAACCGGTGAACCAGCAGCCGAGCACCGGTCGCTGCGCCGGTCCCGCACCTATCATGCAGTCGTCTCAGCAATTCGCCCGGGGGCAAGGGCGAGTCCGAGAGAGGGGCTCGATGCAAAACCGAGCAGGCATACGGCTGGCTGTCATAGACAACGACAGCGCATTCCTCACAGTGCTAGGCAAACGCCTGGAGGGCGCCGGCTGGGAGCATCGCGTGCTCGCCGGCAGCGTTCCCGTGGAGGAGCTCGTCGCCATGAAGCTGAATGCCCTGCTCGTCGACCTCACCGTGCTGAGTCCGCAGGGCTGGGAATTCCTGGAGAAGGTCTGCGGCGCGATCCCCGGCCTCGGCGTCCTGGTCTGCACGTCGCAGTCGACCGTCGCCCAGCGGGTGCGGGGGCTGCGGCTCGGCGCCGACGACTGGATCGGCAAGCCGTCACACCCGGAGGAGGTCATGGCGCGCATCGAGGCCGTGGTCCGCCGGCGCAAGCGCGCCGCCGCCCGGGAGGACGTCGGTCCGCTGGTCACCGGCGAACTCGAGATCCGCGCCGACCAGTACCAGGCTTTCGTCAGCGGCCAGAGCATCGGCCTGACACGTCGCGAGTTCGAGCTGCTCCAACTGCTCGCCGAGGCGCACGGCCAGGTGATCGAGCGCGAGGAGATCTACCAGAAGGTCTGGGGCTACGCGATGGCCCACGGCGACCGCTCGGTGGACGTCTTCGTCCGCAAGCTTCGCCAGAAGCTGCAACGGCACTCGGCCAACTGGCGCTACATCCACACGCACTTCGGGATCGGCTACCGGTTCGACCCGGAGGCGATCGGCAGCAGCGGCGAGGCCACTCCGGTCGACGTGCCCATGCCGGAAGAGACCGCCGTGGACGCCGAGCTCGCCGAGTTCGCCCGCGAGACCAGCTGAGCCCCGCCCACCGGGCGATTCCGGCGAGAGTTCACATTCCGTTTACCGGAAGTTCACTCGTCCGTAACTATTTGCGCGAGGCGAGCGGTCAAGCTCCGGCGCCATGGATGGCGAGAACGGGGCGGCGACTCAAGCATCAACGATCCCGCTGGCCGGCGGCGACCAGACTCCGGTGTACGCGGGCCGGCTTGAGATCAGGCCGGCCGATCATGCCGCTCTCGTCGACGGCCGCCCGCTGGTGCTCACCGTGAGAGAGCTGCAGCTCCTCACCGAGCTGGCACACAACGCCGAGCGGGTGATGACCCGGGAGGAACTCTACGAGACGGTCTGGGGCCGCTCCTACAAGAAGAGCGACCGCTCGGTTGACGTGTACGTCGGCCGCCTCCGAGCGAAGCTGAGCCGGGCGCTGCCCGGTCGCCGGTTCATTCACACGCACACGGGCATCGGCTACCGGTTCTCGCCTCAGGCCTGAGGCCCGGGGCCGTGTGCGGCGGATTTACATCCTTTTTACAAGTGGGCCACACGAACGTAACAAGCTGTCCTCGGCTCGTTGACAGGGTCCGACACCTCTAAGAGATCTGAGGGAGGCGAGCCATGAGCCGCCGTCCCTTTTCGACAAGCGAAAAAGGAGCGACTCAATGAATAGGAAGTGGTGGCTCGTACTCGCCGCCTCCGCCGTGCTGGCGCTCACCGCGGCCGCATGCGGCTCGAGCAACAGCGGCAGCTCGTCCGGCGTCTCCGGCGACCTCGCCGGCGCCGGTTCAAGCGCACAGCAGGCGGCCCAGGAGGCCTGGGTCGCGAAGTTCGAGGATCAGAACTCGGGCGCGACGGTCTCGTACGACCCGATCGGGTCGGGCGGCGGTCGCGATCAGTTCATCGCAGGCGGCAAGACTGCGTTTGCCGGCAGCGACTCGCCGTTCGACACCACCGAGTTGCCCAAGGCAGCCGACCGGTGCACGAAGGACGGTGGCGGTCAGCTGATCCAGATCCCGAACTACATCTCGCCGATCGCGATCATCTACAACCTCCAGGGCGTCGACAACCTGCAGCTCAGCCCTGACACGACCGCGAAGATCTTCAAGGGCGATATCACTACCTGGGACGACCCGGCCATCAAGGCGGACAACCCCGGCGTGAGCCTGCCCAGCACGAAGATCACACCGGTGCACCGCTCCGACGAGTCCGGGACCACGGCCAACTTCACGGACTATCTCCATGGAGCGGCCCCGAGTGTCTGGACGTTCGATCCGGACGGCAACTGGCCGCTGAAGACGGGCGAGTCCGGCGCGCAGACGTCGGGCGTGGTCCAGGCCGTCAAGGCCGGCGACGGCGCGATCGGCTACGCCGATGCGAGCCAGTCCCAGGGTCTGGGCGTCGCCAAGGTCAAGGTTGGCAACACCTACGTCGCGCCGAGCGCGACGGGTGCGTCCAACGATTTCGACCAGTCACAGAAGGACCCGGAGCTCACCAAGGCGCCGTACGTGTTCGCATACAAGGTTCAGCGGACTCCGACGGACGCCAGCAGCTACCCGGTTCTGCTGGTCTCGTACCTGATGGGTTGCACGAAGTACTCCGACACGAGCACCACCGATCTCGTCAAGGCGTACTTCAACTACATCGTCAGCGACGAGGGTCAGCAGGTGGCGGCGCAGAACGCCGGCTCGGCGCCAATCCCGCCAGGCATCAAGAAGGAGGATGAGCCCGCGATCAACGCGATCGGCGGCTGATCCAGACGGTGGACCGGGGGATCCCGCGCCGAGGCGCGGGATCCCCCGTCCCGTTTCCGACGACGCGGACTTAGATGGAAGCCCACACCGACACCACCACTCAGGCCGGCCAGATCCTCGCCTCCGCCACAGGCGGCAAGCGCCGCCCGGGCGACCGGATCTTCTCCAACGCCGCGGTGATCGCCGCGGTCACCGTTCTCGCGCTGCTCGCGGGTGTGGCGATCTTCCTGATCGCCGACTCGATCCCCGCCGTGACCGCGAACGCCGCCGACCTTCCCGACGGCAAGACCCTGATCGACTACATCGCGCCGCTCGCGTTCGGCACGATCATCGCCGCGACCGTCGCCGTGGTCCTGGCCGTCCCTCTGGCGGTCGCCGTCGCGCTCTTCATCAGCCACATCGCGCCGCGGCGCATCGCCAACCCGCTCGCCTACCTCGTTGACCTGCTGGCGGCGATCCCCAGCATCGTCTACGGGCTGTGGGGGATCTTCGTGCTCGGGCCGGCGATAGTCCCGGTGCTCGACTGGCTGGTCGCCCACCTCAGCTTCATCCCGTTCTTCGCGGGCCCGGCATCCGTGACCGGCCGGACCATGCTGACCGCAGGCGTCGTGCTGGCGGTGATGATCCTGCCCGTCGTCTCCGCCGTCTCGCGAGAGGTCTTCTCGCAGACGCCACGCCGGCTCGAGGAGGGCGCGCTCGCGCTGGGCGCCACACGCTGGGAGATGATCCGGATGTCGGTCCTTCCCTTCGGCAAGTCCGCCGTGATCAGCGGCTCGATGCTGGGGCTCGGCCGCGCGCTGGGGGAGACGATGGCCGTCACGATCATTCTCTCGGTCTCCGGAATAGTCACCTTCAACCTGGTCAGCCAGGAGAACCCGACGCCGATCGCGGCGAACATCGCCCTCAAGTTCCCCGAGTCCTCCGGCGTCGACGTCAACGCCCTGATCGCCTCGGGCCTGGTCCTCTTCGGGATCACGCTCGTGGTGAACATGCTCGCCCGCCTGATCATCTCCCGGTCCGAGGTCCAGTGAGAAGCCGGTGAGCGAGCCTCGTCCTGACGAGAATCCCTCCGCCGCATTCGAGCCGGCGGACAGCGTGAACCCGATCGGCGGCGGGACCGTCAGCGGTGGGACATTGCCGCCCTGGTTCCTCCGGGCCGTCGTCGCGGGATCCGCCCTCGTCGCTCTCGCCGTGCTGCTCGCGACGGGCGGCTTCACGATCGTCCTCTTCTTCGTGATCACGGCGGTGCTCGCACTGCCCACGGCCTACATCTGGTCGCGGGTCGCGGAGAACCGGCGCCAGGCAATGGACCGGCTGGTCACGCTCGGAATCGTCTTGGCCTTCTTCGTCGCGGTGGCGCCGCTGTTCTCGGTGCTCTTCGAGGTGCTCAAGAAGGGAACCGCGCGCTTCGACGGATCGTTCTTCACGGAGTCGGCTCGCGGCGTGATCGGAGCCGGCGGCGGCGCCCAGCACGCGATCATCGGGACGCTGGTGATCACGGGCGTGGCCACCCTGATCTCCGTGCCGATCGGGATCATGGCCGCCGTGTACCTCAATGAGTACGGCAAGGGGCGGCTCCGACAGGCACTCACCTTCTTCGTCGACGTGATGACCGGCATCCCGTCGATCGTCGCCGGGCTGTTCGCCTACGCGCTCTTCGCCGCATTCCTCGGGCCGGGCATCCGCCTCGGAATCATCGGGTCCGTCGCGCTGACCGTGTTGATGATCCCGATCGTGATTCGCTCGGCGGAGGAGATCCTGAAGATCGTCCCCGACCATCTGCGCGAGGCCGCCTACGCGCTCGGAACGCCGAAGTGGAAGGTGGTGACCCGCATAGTTCTGCCGACGGCCCTCGCCGGCCTCGTCACCGGAGTCATGCTGGCGATCGCGCGCGTGATCGGGGAAACGGCCCCGCTGCTCGTCACCACCGGCGTGATCGATTCCGTCAACACGAACCCGCTCAGCGGGCGGATGCAGAACCTCGCCGTCTACGCCTACAGTGAGTACAAGGACCCGGGGGTGGACGTGCAGGCCTCCTACGACAAGGCCTGGGCGGCCGCCCTGACTCTCATCGTCCTGGTGATGATCCTGAGCCTGCTGGCTCGGTTCATCTACCGGCGCTACGGGACCGACCTTCGCGACACGCGCTAGCCAATTTGAGGCTTCGAATGCCCAGGGACAGGAGGAAGATGCCCGACACAGCTGACAAGACCACCACAGATCGGAACGCGGCCCTCGCCACCGATCTCGCGAAAACGGCGACAGCCAAGAAGGGCCACGCCGATAAGGTCGAGCGCGTGGCCAAGCGCTTTTCCGTCAAGAACGTGAACCTCTACTACGGCGACTTTCATGCCGTCGAGGACGTCTCGATGACGATTGAGCCGAACCAGGTGACGGCCCTGATCGGCTCCTCGGGTTGCGGGAAGACGACCGTGCTCCGGTCGCTGAACCGGATGCACGAGCTGACGCCGGGAGCTCGGGTCGAGGGCGAGGTCGCCCTCGACGACCAGAACATCTACGCGTCCGACGTCGACCCCGTGGAGGTCCGGCGGCTCGTCGGCATGGTCTTCCAGGCTCCCAACCCGTTTCCCACGATGTCCGTCTATGAGAACGTCGCGGCGGGCCTCACCCTCAACCAGCGCGGGCTCTCCAAGAAAGACAAGGACGAGGTCGTCGAGAAGTCGCTCCGCAGCGCCCACCTCTGGGACGAGGTGAAGGACCGCCTGGACAAGAAGGGCTCGGCTCTCTCGGGAGGCCAGCAGCAGCGGCTGTGCATCGCCCGGGCGATCGCGGTCGAGCCGGAGGTTCTGTTGATGGACGAGCCGTGTTCGGCGCTCGATCCGGTGGCCACCCTGGCGGTCGAGGATCTGATCGATGACCTGAAGAACCGCTACACGATCGTGATCGTCACCCACAACATGCAGCAGGCCGCGCGGGCGAGCGACTCCACGGCGTTCTTCAATCTCGAGGAGAGCGGCAAGCCCGGGCGCCTGGTCGAGATGGACGCCACCGACAAGATGTTCACGACGCCGTCCAAGAAGGAGACCGAGGACTACGTCAGCGGGAGATTCGGCTGATGCCCGACGCACGCATGCACTACCAGGACCAGCTCGACGCGCTGGAGAAGAACTGCCTCGGCGGACTGGACCTGGTCATCTCGTCCCTCGATCGAACGCTGGAGGCCGTGCAGCACCAGGACATGGAGCTCGCGGAGCTCGTCATCGCCGATGACGACCGGATCGACGGCCGCTACCTCGAGGTCCACCAGGAGATCCTCACCATGCTCGCCACCCAGGCACCGGTCGCCACCGACCTGAGGCTGATTTCCGCGCTTCTGCACGTCATGCACTCGATCGAGCGGATGGGGGACCAGTGCGTGAACATCTCGAAGGTGATCCCGCTCACCGGTTATGACGCACCGGTCCACGAGGACATGGTCGACCGCGTTGTGCTGATGGGAAAGCAGGGCCGCTCGATGCTCTCCCAGGCCAAGAAGGCGTTCGAGGGGCGCGACATCGAGCTCGCGCGGGATCTCGTCCGCCAGGACGACCTGATCGACAACCTGAACAAGGAGTGCTTCAAGATCGCCGTCCAGGTCGGAGACGACAAGGACATCCGCGAGTGGGCGATGACGATGATGCTCGTCGCGCGAGCGTTGGAGCGGATAGGCGACAACGCGGTCGACATCGGCGAGCAGGTCGCCTTCGTGGTCACCGGGCTCTTCCGCGAGTTCGAGGACGCCTCGCACCCCGGCCGGGCCCCGCTCCCCTCGAGCTAGCCCGTCACCAGGAGCGAAGGGCGCGCATCCGCGACGTCTTCTTGAACTGGTGGCCCTCCATCCGGCCGAGCAGGTCGTCGAGCAATCGGACGGCCTCGCCGGCGTAGGGACCCTTGTTGAGCATCACGCATTCCGCTCGCTCCGCCATCGCCGCATCGGTCAGCTCACCCCGGTGGCTGACCCCCTTCTTGACGAAGCTGTCGAGGACCTGCGTCGCCCAGATCACCGGCACGTGGGCCGCTTCGCAGAGCCAGAGCAGTTCCTCCTGGATCTCGGCCATCCGGCGATAGCCGACCTCGACCGCGAGGTCGCCGCGGGCGATCATCACACCGAAGGGCTGCGCGCCGGCTCCCTGGATGATCAACTCCGGCAGGTTCCTGACGGCGAGCCGCGTCTCGATCTTGGCGATCAGGCCGACGTCGGCCGCGCCGCGCTGGGCCAGCTCGTCCTGGAGGCGTGCGATCTGGTCCGGTCGCTGGACGAACGAGTAGCCGATCAGGTCCGCGAGCGGAGCGACCGTGTCCAGGGCGGCGAGGTCCGAGGGAGTCAGAGGATCGAGGGCGAGCTCGGTCTTCGGGAAATTGAGGCCCTTGTCGACCCGCAGGTGCTCTCCCTTCTCGCGGGCGTCCGTCACCCGGAGGAGGAGGTGGTCGCCGAGCCTCCTCTCGACGATCGCGCCGAGCCTTCCCTCGTTGACCCAGACCTCGTCTCCCTCACCGAGCTGGGTGACGGCCTCGGGCGACGAGCACTCGAATTGGAGCTCCCATTCCGATCGAACTGGGACCGGCTGGCTCGTCATCAGCACGCGATCGCTGCGATGGATGCGATCCTCGTGCGCGACGGTCGTCGAGGCGGTGCGGGAACGTGGCCCGCAGAGGTCGAAGCAGACGCGGCAGGACCGTTCGGTTTCGGCCGCAGCTCGGCGGACGTGGGACGCGATCGCCGTCCAGGTTGCCGCATCGTCATGGGCGCAGTTGATCCGGGCGACGTCCATACCGGAGATGACGAGGCCGAGAACGAGGTCGTATGAGGACGCCGCCTCGGCGGGCATCGTCACCATCACCCGGACCGCACGAGGGTGCGGGGTGGGGCCGAGGACCGCCTCGGTCTGAGCGCGCAGCAGCTCGTGGCCCTCGAAGAACTCCTCCGCATCTGGATGAGACGGTGCCGCGTCCGATGCACCGATCTGCGTGAGCGCGGCGAGCACCGCATCGAGCGTCGGCATCACCCTGGCCTCACAGCGTCCGAGCGACGAAAGCCCGAGGGGCATCAACTCGACCTGGAGCTTGCGCAGGTCGTGATGGCGCAGCGCGAGGTAGTAGGCGAGGTTGCGCGCGCTCGGAACGAACTCCTCGCGGTGAATCCTTGGCGCCCACCCCTGGAAGATCTCCTCGCCCTCGCGAGCGACCTCCCGTCGCAGATCGCCCACGACTCCATGAAGGCGTCGCGCGGTTCCTTCCGGCGAGCGGTGGTCAAGGTCCGTCGGCATGCCGGGACAGCATGAGGGTTCAGGGTCTCATGGTCGTGAACTCAGTGTAAAAGGCTACGCGGCCAGGTCCAGCTCGGAAGGCACCCCGGTCGCAGGCCGGACCGGCAGGGGGATCACCTGGGCCTCCGTCTCGAACTCCGGCTCCCCGGCCGGTGCGGTGGTGCTCCAGATCCAGCAGAAGGCCGCGTACGTCGCGACGGCCAGCACGGTCGCCGCGCTCACCACCATGCCGGCGGCCGTCGCGGAGGCGAGGTCGGTGGTCCCGAGGGCCGCGACCGTCGCGGTCGGCCCGGTGCCGACTCCGATCGGGAGGAGGCCGATGGCTCCCATCGAGAAGAGCACGAGCGCGACGTCCGCCGGTGACGAGGGCAGGCCGAAGCCGGCGAGGACGATCCAGGTTCGGAGCAGGGCCATGCAGGTGAATGCGCCTACGGCGAGGGCGAGCCTGTTGCGGAGCCGCGGCGAAGCAAGGACTCCGAGGCCGGCCGCGAGCCGGTGCTTCCTGAAGCGGTGGTGGGCGAGCCGGAGCGCGACCAGCGCCACCCCCGCGCCCAGCAGCATCACCCAGGGGGTCCAGGCCGGGATCGTGCTGACGGCGGTACACGCGAGCGCCGCGAGCAGGGCCGAGGTGCACACCTCGAAGGCCAGGATGGGGGCGTCCGCCAGGGCGATCTGCGACACGCTCGGGGCGCGTTCCCCGCCCAGCCTCCTGATCAGCGCGATGCGGGTCGCGAGGGCTGCGCTCCCCTGAACCGTCCCGGCGAGGAACGCACCCGCGTTCGCCGTGTGGAGGGTACGGCTGTCGAGCTCGTCACCTCCGGCGCCCCGCAGCACCATCCGCCAGGCCTCGGTGCGGAGCGCCAGGGTGAGCAGGTGTGCGCAGCTCGCGGAGGCGATCACCCAGGCGGGGCAGGCCGCGACCGCCGCCACCACCTGACCGCCCTGGGTGGCGCAGATCCAGCCGGCGAGGAGAGCAACCACCGCCCCGGGCGCGATCGCCGAGAGGGCCTTTCCTGCGCGTCTCCGTGGGGAGGCGTGCATTCCGCTCCCGGATTCTGGAGCGGCGGAGAGGCGGTGGCGTTACCTGAACGTGACGAGTTTGCGAAGAACTCGTGTACGGGAATCGGGCAAATCGAATCCGCCTCCACGGTCGCGCAGGCGTGCCTGTTGTCAACGCGTTTACATCCCGTACACCGGATGGCAACATCCCCGGACTCGCGCCCCATGAGACTGCCGCCCGTCCGTCCGCCTCAGCGGACTAACACGCGATTGAAGGAGCCACTCAAGTGATCAACACATCTCGATCCGAGCGCGGCTGGCAGGGCAGGCGGCGGATCGCTGTTCTCGTCTCAGTGGCCGGCGTTCTGGGCATTGCCGCCCTGGGCTCGGCCTCGACAGCATCTGCGTCGAACGTCGGCAACTGCAAGGCGAAGTTGACGAACAAGTCGGTGCTGAAGTGGACTTGTGACGCGACGGTTCGCGCCTACAGCGTTGCCAGCAACAAGAAGATCAAGAGCTACGGGACGCCGAGCGCGGGTGCTGCCAGTTCGTTCCTATCCTGCAGCGGCTCGGGCGTCGGGTTCGGTTGTGGCGTCGCCGACCGCGCGGCTCCGGGCACGCAACCGCCCGGAACGACGGGCTGGACGTCTCCCGTTCCGCCCTACCCGGGAGCGACCGCGAATCCGCTCACCTGTGGTGGGTTCAAGCGAGTCGACAACGGCCCTCCGACGCGAAACGGCGTTGTCGGACCGCCCTGCACCCAGGTCATCGCGCCCGGTACGGCGGTGACCCAGAAGGTCAATCTGGGCACTGACCCGTGCAAGTCCAGCAAGGATCCGCTCCAGCTCTACCTGCTGGTCGGCGGCGAGCCGCTGGTCACCTCGTTCACCACCGGTGGCGATTCGAGCACGGTCGGAGAGTTCATCTCCGAGCCGATCCCGGTCAGCCTCAAGGACATCAAGAGGACCTGCTCGAAGGGTGGCGGAGCGAAGAAGAGCAGTGCCACGAAGTCGGCGGGAGTCAACAACTTCCCGATCTCCTGCTCCGGCACGATCACCCCGGCCGAGGTGGCGGGCGATCAGAAGCTCTCGTTCAGCTGCAACCAGACGATCCGGGCCTGGGCCGTGTACAGCAACAAGTCCATCGTGCTGCCGGGCGATGAGCCCCTCGTGTCCGGCACCGCGGGTGGCGGAGCCCAGGAGGGTGCGCTGGAGCAGTGCTCGGGCGCCTTCCCCGGAGCCGGGTTCGGCTGTGGCATCGTCGATCGCCAGACCCAATCGGCGACGCTCCCGAGCGGACAGGTGCTCTCGGCCGGGAACACGGCCGAGCAGACGCTCGGGTTCGATCAGAACCCGTGTCAGCGTTCGGGCCAGCCGAAGACCAAGGCATGGCTGGTCGCGATGGGTGAGCCGGTGGTCGGCAGTTCCGCCGGCGAGTACACGTCCGCCCCGCAGCCGATCGGCCTGTCCGGCTTCGGCAAGTGCAAGGGCGGCAAGAAGAAGAAGTAAGCAGCGAACGCACTACCACTCTCCCGAGTCGGCGGCCGCGCGAGAGCGCGGCCGCCGCTCGTTTCGGGCTTCTCGGCCCTTTCCGGAGTGCCGAAATCCACCCGGTTTGGTGAGAATCAAGAGTTGGTATGCGCATAGGCTTTTTCCCTGCACCCAAACGTATTTACATTCCTGTTACAGGATGGTCACGGTCTAGTCACACCGCCCCAGGTGGGCGCGTCGACACTCCCGCGGTCCTCGTTTGAGAGACCGAAAGGAGCACTTGTGTCACGAAGAGGAATTCGCCTCATGGCGGTCATCGCCGCCCTGTCGCTGCTCGCGGCGGTTCCCGCCGCAGCACAGGCGAAGAAGATCATCACAATCAGCGGCTCGACTTCCGTCTTCCCGCTGGAGACCCAGCTCGCCAGGGCTTGGATCAAGACCAAGAAGGGCAAGAAGTACGGCTTCCGGATCCTGCAGGGTGGTTCGAACGTCGGCATCTCGGACGTTTCGAAGGGCCGCGTCTCGATCGGCGCGTCCTCCCGCGACCCTGCCAACGGCGATCCGGGTGGCCTGGTGTTCACAAAGATCGCGCGCGACGCGATCTGCATGATCACCAACAACTCGAATCCGCTCGGCAACATCAGCGCGGCGACCATCAAGGGGATCTTCGTCGGACCGACCATCAGCGATTGGGGTTCGGTGCCCGGAGCTCCCATCGGCGGCACGATCGATCCCATCGGGCGTGCACCGACCTCTGGTACGCACGATGCGTTCAGGAACATCTTCCTGGGCGGTACGAACCAGAGCTCGCCTCCTGTTGCGGCGAAGGCCTCCAACGGCCTGGTCCAGCAGGGAGTACAGAGTGACCCGAAGGCGATCGGCTACGTCTCGCTCGCGTTCACGAGTGGTGTGAACGTCGTGAACTACAACGGCGTCGCGTGCACCCTGCGCAACGCCGCTTCGTTCCAGTACGGCGGAGTGCGCAGCTTCTACTTCGTCACGCGAGGCTCACCGGTCGGCGGTGTGAAGAAGTTCATCGGTTGGACCCTGTCCAGCAACAAGGCGAACAAGATCGTCGGCACGGATTGGGTGCCTCTGCACTGATGAAGCGCCGTTTCGGTCTCCAAAAGGCGGGACCGAGGAACCGCAGCGACCAGCGCGCCGAGCTTATGCTCGGCGCGCTGGCTTGCACCGTCCTCGTGCTGATCGCAGGGATGATCGTCTTCGTCTTCGCGAAGGCCTGGCCGTCCTTCTCGCACAACGGCTTCAGTTGGTTCAGCCCGTTTGCCGGGGGCAACGTCGACTCCGAGCTCACCAACATCTTCGAGTCGCCGGCGCAGCCGGCGCACTTCGTCTACACGATGCACGCCTGGCCGCTGATCTACTCGACGGCCCTGATCACGCTCGGGGCGGTGATCCTCGGGACGGCCTTCGCGCTGCTCTCCGCGATGTTCATCGTCGAGTTCGCGCCGCCGAGCCTCCAGCGCCTGCTCGAGCCCGTGGTCCGCCTGCTCGCGGCGGTCCCGTCGGTGATCTACGGCCTGATCGGGATCCTGGTGATCGTCCCGTTCGTGGGCAACCACCTGATCACCCAGGGAGCGAAGGACTCCGTGGCCGGGGTGATCGGCCTCTCCGGCGCGAGCTGGGGGGTGGGCGTGCTCATCCTGACCGTGATGATCACGCCGATCATGATCGCGATCGTGGTCGACGCCCTCAGGGCCGTGCCGCTCGGCTGGCGCGAGGGGTCCGTCTCCCTCGGCGTGAATCGCTGGCGCGCGCTCTGGACGGTCAGCGTCAGGGCTGCGCGCCCCGCCATCGTCGCTGCGGCGGTGCTCGCGACCGCCCGCGCGCTCGGCGAGGCGATCATGCTCTCCATGGTCACGGGCTCGGTCGCCTTCTCGCCGAACCCGCTCGACGGCCCCATCTTCTTCATCGAGCCCTCACGGCCTCTGGCGGCGACGATCGTCGACAACGCCGAGGGCCTCTCCGTCGTCCCGTTTGAGCAGACCCTGTACGCATTCGCGGCGGTCCTGCTCGTGTCCGCGGCATTCCTGTCCTTCGGCGGCTGGTATATCCGCCGGCGGCTCCGTCGCTACACCCTCTCGCCGATATGAGCACGCCGGCCACGAGGAAGGAAAGACGGCGACCCTGCAGCGGCCGAAGCGATCGAGGACGCCGAACCTGCCGCGCCCGAAGCTTCCCCGCCGCAACCGCGGCTGCTGAAGGAGGACGAGGTGGTGCCCTGGCCGATCTGGGACAAGCTCGGCCTCGCGGCGGCCTGGTTCTGCGGAATCATGCTCTGCGCGATCGCCGGCGCGATCGTGATCTACATGCTCGTGCGCGGTCTGCAGTACGTGAACCTGAGCGCGATCGGCGAGCACCCGGTCGTGGGTTCCACCACCGTCGGTGGTTCATCGACCGCCGGCGGCTACCTCGATCCGATCGAGGGCACGCTGATCCTGACGACGCTCGGGATCCTGATCGCCCTGCCGATCGGAGTGGCGACCGCGGTCTGGCTGAGCGAGTACGGAAGGCCTTCCTGGCTCGCCCGAATGGTCGAATCCGGTGTGGAGATCGTGGCGGGGACGCCGACGATCGTGCTGGCGATCTTCGGGCTCCTGGTCTTCTCCAAGGGCATCTTCGGATTCCTCTCGTTCACGGCCCAGGGGGGAGCCGTCTTCGGCCGCTCCTTCTTCATCGCCGGGATCATGATGTCCCTGATCGCGCTCCCGCTCGTGGTCGGATCGACCAGGGAGGCGCTGCAATCGATCCCCGCACACGTGCGTGAGGCCTCGTATGCGCTCGGCAAGGACAAGATCTCGACGATCCGGCGCGTCCTGTTGCCGGCCTCCCGCAAGGGAATCGCGACCGGAGCCACGCTCGGCATGGGCCGGATCGCGGGCGACACCGCGATCGTCGTCATCCTGCTGGGCGCTTCGCTTACCCTTCAGCCATACGGAGGCACCCCTCTGATCGGCACGCTGAAGGGCACGGGGAGCACGCTGACGAGCTTCGTCTACGCGAACTCCCCGGCCGGTGAGGGCAACTCCCCGACCAAGGCCTACGCCGCCGCATTCGTACTCCTCATCATCGTCATCCTCATGAACTTCGTCGTCGACCTCATGTCTCGTCAAAGGAGTGATCCATGGGCCCGCTGAAGAAGCCGCCGCCAGTCCGGCGGATCGTCGTTGATGATGACCCGACGATCGTCGAGCCGCCGAAGCGCAGCAACGGCGCAGCCCAGACGGTCAAGGACGCCGCCTCCGGCCTGCTCAGCGCGCCGCGCAAGCGCGAGGCGAAGCGCGGCGACGTCAAGGAGCGGATGCGCACCGAGCAGCTGGGAGTCGCCTACTCCGGGAAGCCCGCGGTCAAGGGCGTCGACCTTCCGGTCAGACAGGGAGAGGTCCTCGCGCTGATCGGGCCGTCGGGCTGCGGCAAGACGACTCTGCTGCGCTCCCTCAACCGGCTCGTCGACCAGACGCCGACCGCGATACGCAGCGGCACGATCTTCCTGGACGACGAGGACGTCGACATCCATGACGTCACCGAGCTGCGGCGCCAGGTGGGGATGGTCTTCCAGCAGCCGAACCCGTTCCCGATGAGCGTCTTCGACAACGTCGCCTATGGGCTGCGGGAGCGCGGCTCCAGGCGCCCCTCGCGTGCCGCCCTGCGCCCGGCCGTCGAGGAGGCCCTCGAGCGAGCCGGCCTGCTCGAGGAGGTCAAGGACAACCTCACCCATCCCGCGCTCCGGCTCTCGGGCGGGCAGCAGCAGCGGCTCTGCATCGCACGGTCGCTGGCGGTGCGGCCGGAGGTCCTGCTGCTCGACGAGCCCTGCTCGGCGCTGGACCCACAGTCGACGTCGCTGATCGAGGAGCTGATCATGCAGCTGCGCTCCGACATCGCGATCGTGATCGTCACCCACAACCTGCAGCAGGCGTACCGGGTCGCCGACCGCGTCGGCTTCATGTACCTCGGCGACCTCGTCGAGTACGGCGACGCGGATCAGGTGTTCAGCGCGCCCAAGGCCAAGCGCACGCGCGAGTACGTCAGCGGAGGGTTCGGTTGAGCCGATGGAGGACCATCGTTCTCGCAATGGCGGTCGCGGCGGGGTGCACCCTCACCGCCTGCCAATCGAGCCAGGACAAGGCCAGGGAGATCGCGGCCCAGGCGAAGGCCAATGCGCCGAAGCCGCTGGTCATCACCAAGCCGAGCAAGAACGTGAAGGTCGAGAACACGGCCCTGATCCACGACCAGAACGGCGACGCGATGGTGGTTCAGCTCAAGAACGAGTCGAATCAGACGCTCGTCAACGTCCCGATCCTGGTCAACGTCAAGGACCCCAAGGGACGCTCCGTTTACGAGAACAACACCGCTGGACTCGATTTCGCGCTAAACCACGTAGCGCTGATTCAGCCGCACGAGACCTTCTACTGGGTGAACGACCAATTGACGGGCCAGGGAACGAAGTCCAAGGTCACCGTCGGGCAGCCCGAGGGCAAGGCCCCGTCCGGGAAGCTGCCCACCTACTTCACCGTCTCGCCGCCCAAGCTCGGGCACGACTATCTCCGGAGCGAAGGTAGTCGGGTACCGTCAAGTCCGAAAGCAAAGTCGACCAGGACCACCTGATCCTATTCGCCGTCGCGAGGCAGGGCGGACAGGATCGTGGCGGCCGGGAGAGGGCAGATCAAGGCCCTCAAGGCGGATGCGAAGCCTGCGAACTACACCATCTTCTTCATCGGAAACCCAGAGGGCGCTGACGTGACGATCCAGGCGCCCCCTACGGTTCTGCACTAGCTAGGAGGCAATCAAGACATGGCAAGCACAACGGGCCAAGATCAGACCGAGACCCTCGGCCTGCCCGTGGTGGGGCAGGAGGGAGACACCTGCGAGCAGTGCGGCTCGGTGCTGGCCACCGATCAGCGCTACTGCCTCAACTGCGGCTGGCGCCGCGGTGAGAGCCGGGTGGACTACGAGCAGCGTCTGAACGGCGGCACCTATGCGGCGAATGGCGCCACGGCTGCTAGCCGCTCCCGCGGCCGCCGCCACTTCGCAGTGGACGCCGGGATTCGCGATCCTCGCGATCGCGCTGCTCGGTGTGATGCTTCTGCTCGGGGTCCTGATCGGGAAGAAGGGCAACGACAACACGCAGACCGTCGCCGCACAGGCTGCTCCGACGACCACGAGCGCGGCGGCCGCGCCCACCGACACCACCGCAACCACCGCCAGCAAGACCTCGAAGTCGGCCAAGGGCGGCGCTCCGGCACCGCGCCCGGCGCGGGCAACGTGGTGCAGGGCGGCAGCGGCTCGACGGCCGGAGTCGCGGCGGCGAACCCGAACGCCTCGGTGACTCAGAACGCCAAGAGCGGCCCGGACGTCGTGGCCACCCAGGGCAAGCCGGCGCCTCTCGATCCCGGCGGACAGGCCGGCGGCGGCAGCGGCGCGACCTGCATCGGGTGCTGACGATGGCTCAGTCGAAGAGACCACAGGGCAAGAAGCCCGGCTTCATGGAGACGCTCAGGCAGTCCGGCCGACCCGCCGCGTGCGATCGCCAAGCCGTCGGGTGTCGGGCCGAAGGGCAAGGGCGGACGCCGCAAGGCCGTGCCCGCCAAGGCCGCCGCGAAAGCCAATGGGGCGTCCGCCATCGGGACCGCCAGTGGGTCAGCCCGAGTTGCTGAAGCAGCGTGAGGAGCTCTCCCGCAAGTTCGCCGAGCTCCAGTGGGACCTCGGTGGGATGACCTACGAGATGGCGGCTCGCGACCACTACCGCCTCGACGTCCTCAACAAGCAGGCGGCGAGGCTCCAGGAGGTGGACGCGGAGCTCGGCCAGATCGAGCGGCTGCTCAAGCTCGGCACCGCGGGGGCGGCGGGGACCTGTCCGTCCTGCGGCGCCCTGCAGGCCCGCGGCGCGGTCTTCTGCTGGCAGTGCGGCAACGAGCTGAGGCCCGCGGCGCAGTCGCCCGACCAGCCCAAGCCCGCCGCCAAGCCGTAGAGGCCGATGCCCGGGGAGGCCACGAACGTTCGGGGGCCGTGCTCGAGCTGCGGTGCGCAGCTCGCCACCGACCAGCGCTACTGCGTCGAGTGCGGCCAGCGGGTCGGTCCGCCGATGGCGCTGCCCTATGCGCTGCCGGCGACCGCCGGTGCGGCCGCGCCGGCAGCGGCCGGCGGCTGGATGTCAGCGCTGCCGGTGCCGCTGCAGACCGTGAGCACCTTCGCGGCGCTGGCCCTGGGATTCGGCTTCGTCGTCGGCACCGCGATCAGCCCGAACCTCGGCGGGATCATCGCCGCGCCGAGCCCGACCGTCGTCGCCCAGGCGCCGCCCTCACCGGACACCTCGACCACTCCCGCAACCGGCGGCGGCGGCGGGGGGGAGCGGTACGCCCGTGGCATCGACGGCTCCGGCAGCGAGCTTCTCCTCGCCCACCACGTCCTCCGGCGGCGGCGGCGGCGGTGGCGGCGGCGGTGGGGGAGGCAAGAAGAAGCAGAAGAAGCAGAAGCAGCAGCCGGTGACGTACGACGGGACGGTCGTGCGGGTCAACTCGGTCGCCCAGAGCTACACGATCACCTCCAACGGAGCCCTGGTCGCGATCCACACCACGTCGCCGCCTGCCGTCGGCGATCAGCTCCACGTCCCGGTGCGAAAGCTGAAGAACGGCACCTACGCCGAGCAGGGGAGCCGCAGCCGCACCGGGGGCGCGACCGATGCCAGCTTCGTCGGGACGGTCACGTACTGCGCGGACCTCGAGCAGCCCGCCGCAGCCTGCGACGGGAGCCCGTCGACGGATCACTACGTCTACTCCGTCTCATCGCTGGGCGCCTCCGTCCTGGTGAGCGCTCCGCATCCAGCCACCGCGGCCCTCCCCAAGGTTGGCACGCAGGTTCAGGTGGGGGTGCACATCGGGGCCAACTTCACGCCGATCGCACCGTCCAGCTGGGCCACGGACGCCGCCTGCACGCCGCCCTACGACGAGGAGCACGGGCTGCCCGCCGGGCCACCGGTGACGCCGGCGTTGACGCAGACGTCGGTCTCCTCGAATGGGACGGTGCAGGGGGGCAGCATCGAGGCGGTCGTCCAGACCTATTGCCCGGCCGGGACGCCAAGCCTGATCTTCTCATCCGACGACATCCGCGAGGCGGGCCGCGATCTCGGCCGCCTGTCCCTCCCCGCCGGGATCGATCCCACCAAGGTGACACCCGGTCAGGCCGTTCAGGTCGCTGTGGGCATAGCCGCTGACGGCACCCTCAACCTGAAGGGCATCGCCAGCGATCAGGGAACCAGCGGGGCGGACGACGCCAGCCAGGGTCAGGGAACCCTGGTGGGGTCCTAGGCGGCGGCCGGGACAGCCGGCGGGGCGACCGCCTCGACCGCTGCCTCGAAGATCCGGGCGGCCGGCGGCCGCGGCGGATGCACCTCCAGCATCAGCGGCGCGCCCGTCTTGCGCGCGAAGAGCGGCGCCAGGCGGTCCCACGGAACCTCGCCGCGGCCCGGCGGAAGGTGTAGGTCGAGCCGCAGCGGATCGAGCTCGGGCGATGCCGGTCTCGCCGCGGCGGGCGCCGAGGTTGTCGTGGAGGTGGAAGAGGACGGCGCGATCGAGCGCCGGCTCGATCAGCTCGAGCGGATCGGTGAGGCGAAGCCGGGCGACGATGTTGGCGTGGCCGACGTCGATGCAGAGGCCCACGGCCGGCGAGGAGATCCGCTTCGCCATCGTGCGCAGGATCATCGGGGTGAAGGAGAGTGCGTCCGGCCCCGGATAGACGGGTGCGAGGTTCTCGAGGGCGATGATCACCCCGAGCCGCTCGGCGCTCGCGGCCAGCGCCGCGAGCGAGCGGGTCTCGGCCAGGCGCCGGTCCTCGCTGGCCGGGGCGTCGGGCATGTTCGCCGCGTGGTAGACGACGTGTGAGGCGCCAACCTCGGCCGCGTAGTTGATCAGGCCCGCCAGGGCGTTGTCGCCGTCCCGGGTGCCGGCCTGAACCGACCCGGGACCGTGCAGCACCAGGCGCAGGCCGGAGGTGCCGAGAACCTCGAAGAGCGCGGCGGCGTGGCGGTTGGCGTCCCGTGGGACGGTCAGAACCGACGGCGGAGGAGAGGGGACCTGGACGTAGCGGAAGCCCGCGGCCTCGATCTCCTTGAGGATCGGTGCGGCGGGCCACCAGTCGTAGGGGATGCTCAGTCCGAGCCGCTGCGCGGGGTCGCTTTGAGGCATCGATTCGAAGTTACGTCGGCCCTCCGGAAATCCCGTGAAGAGCCTGTGAATGAGAGTGCTCGTGCGGCACCATGACCTCGGCCGCCTCGTCCGGGGTGATGTCCGGATAGAGGACCCGAAGCACGCCGATCGCGACCGCTCCCCCGACGAGCTGGGCGACGACGAACGCCGGCACGGACGCCGGCGCGATCCCCGCGAATGTGTCCGAGAACATCCGGCCGACGGTGATCGCCGGGTTGGCGAAGCTGGTCGAGCTGGTGAAGAAGTAGGCGGCACCGATGTATGCGCCCACCGCCGCCGGCGCGATCGAGCCGCGCCGGGTCCGGGCCAGCGAGAAGATCACCAGGAGGAGGCCGAGCGTCGCGACCACCTCGGCCAGCAGGTGTGCCTCCGAGGCCCGATGCTTGTCCGAGATGCTGATGGCGGCGAGGGCGAACATCCCGTTCGCGACGACCGCGCCGGCGATGCAGCCCGAGACCTGGGCCGGGATGTAGGCGAGGGCGTCGCGCCAGCGCAACCCGCGGAAGCTCGCATCGACCAGGGAGACGACAGGATTGAAGTGACCGCCCGAGACCGGCGCGAACATGAGGATGATCGTGAACAGGGCCGCCGCGGTCGCCGCGGCGTTTTCGAAGAGTTGCAGGCCGACGTCGCCGGGTGAGAGATTCGCGGCAGCGATCCCGGAGCCGATCACCGCGGCCGCAAGAAAGGCGGAGCCGAGGAACTCGGCGAACAGGCGGCGCGGAAGGGGCACGGACATCTCGGCTATGAGGCCGGCTCCGCCCGCGGCACCTCGATGCCGGGCGTTCGTTCGGGACGCCGGGTCGGGAGCATCAGGGAGAGGAGTCCTGCCGCGACGACGAACGCGGCCGACACCCAGAGGCACGCCTCCAGCCCGTTCCACTGATAGAGAAGACCCGAGAGCACGGTCCCGGCCAACCGTCCCACGGCATTCGCCATGTAGTAGAAGCCGACGTTCATCGCGACCTTGTCGTTGTCCGCGTAGGAGAGGATCAGATAGGAGTGGACGGCGGAGTTCATCGCGAACACGACCCCGAAGAAGATCAGGCCCACTACAACCACTGCCGTGGGGTCGGCGTTAGCTGACAGCGCGATCGCGATGCCCGCCGGCAGGGCCGCCAGGGCGAAGGCCAGCCAGGCGGCCGTACGGCCGTCGGGTTCTCCGCCCTCCTCTGCCCGGCGGCGAACGAACCGCGGCGCGGACGCCTGCACGATTCCGTATCCGATCACCCAGACGGCCAGGTAGATCCCGACCTGCCAGAAGTTCCACCCCACCACGTTGTAGAGGAAGACCGGAAGGCCAACGACGAACCAGACGTCGCGCGAAGCGAAGAGGAAGATGCGGGCACCGGCGAGGATGTTGACGGCGCGGTTGTTGGAGAACATGTGCTTGAACTTCGCGGTCGCGTCCGGGCGACCGAGCTGCTGTCCGCGCATCAGGATCGAGACGCTGATCAGCGCCGTCGCGGCCATCCCAGCCAGAACGAGCACACCAGTCTGGAAGCCGACCACCGTGAGGAGCAGGCCGCCGAGGAAGAAGCCGACGCCCTTCAGCGCGTTCTTCGACCCGGTCAGGATCGCAACCCACTTGTAGAGGGCGCCCTCCTGGCCCTTCGGAACGATCAGCTTCACGGCGCTCTTGGAGCTCATCTTGGTCAGGTCCTTGGCGATCCCCGACATCGCCTGGGAGGCCATCACGTAGGGGACGACCAGCCAGGCTTCTGGCGCGAAGCCCAGCATGCTCTGCGCGCAGATCTGCACCGCCAGGCCCATGAAGAGAGTCCTCTTCAGTCCGGAGCGAGCTGCGATCCAGCCGCCGACCAGATTGGTGACGATGCCGAAGAACTCGTAGAGCAGGAACAGCGTCGCCAGCTGGAACGGGCTGTACCCCAGTTGGTCGAAGTAGAAGAGGACCAGCATGCGGCTGGCGCCGTCGACGAGCGTGTCGGTCCAGTACGCCCCGGTGACCAGGACGTAGTTGCGCATGTCCCCGCGCGGCTCTGCGGTGGTCGCGCCAGTCGCCATGAGCTAGTCGAGCGCCGGCGCGCGGGCTGCGTCGGAATCGCCTTTGGCAGGGAGCCGCCGTGCGACCTCCCGCGCCAGCTCAGCGAGCCGGTTCGCGTAGCCCCACTCGTTGTCGTACCAGGCGAGCACCTTCACCTGAGTCCCGTTGACGACCATGGTGGACGGGGCGTCCACGATGCCGGAGCGAGGGTCATCGCGATAGTCGACCGAGACAAGAGGCCTTTCCTCGTAACCCAGGATCCCGGCGAGCGGGCCCTTGGCCGCGTTGCGGAAAAGCCCGTTGACCTCCTCGACCGTGGTCGGCCGCTCCACTTCGAAGGCGCAATCGGTGATCGAGGAGTTCAGCATCGGCACCCTGACCGCCAGGCCGTTCAGCCGCCCTTCGAGTTCCGGGAAGATCAGGCCGATGGCCGTCGCCGAGCCGGTGGTGGTGGGAATCAGGGACAGGCTGGCCGCTCGTGCGCGGCGCAGGTCCTTGTGAGGCGCGTCGACCACGACCTGGGTGTTGGTCATGTCGTGCAGAGTTGTGACAGAGCCGTGCCGGATCCCGATGCCTTCATGGAGCACCTTGACAACTGGCGCGAGGCAGTTGGTCGTACAGGAGGCCGCGGTGACCACGTGGTGCGCGGCAGGGTCGTAGAGCTCGTCATTCACGCCCAGCACGAGATTCAGGGCTCCCTCCTCCTTGACCGGCGCGGCGACGATCACCTTACGAACGCCCCTCTCGAAGTACCCCGCCAGGCTCTCCAGCGTGCGGAACTGGCCAGAGCACTCGAGAACGACCTCGATGCCCAGTTCGTCCCACGGCACCTCGGCCAGTCGCTGGTGCCGCGAGTAGGAGATCGACCGGCCATCGATCGCGATCGAGTCCGTGTCGCTGCGGACCTCCGGTCGCCAGCGCCCGTGGACTGAGTCAAACTTGAGGAGGTGCGCCGCGGTCTCGGCATCACCGTTCGGCTCGTTGATGTGGACGAAGTCAAGATCCGACCAACCCCAGGCCGCGCGCAGCCCGAGCCGTCCCATGCGGCCGAAGCCGTTGATTCCTATCGCGACGTTTGATCCGGCCACGGCTAGTCCGAGGACTCCGCTGTCACAGAGCCGATCAGATCCTCCACGCGCGCACGGATCTCGTCGCGGATCCGGCGCACTGTCTCCAGGTCCTTTCCGGCAGGGTCCTCGAGGTCCCAGTCCTCGTACCGCTTGCCCGGATAGATCGGGCAGGCGTCGCCGCAGCCCATGGTGACGACCGCGTCTGCGGCCCGGACGACCTCGTCGGTGAGGGGCTTGGGGAACTCCTTCGAGATGTCAACCCCCACCTCATCCATGGCCTTGACGGCGTTGGGGTTGAGCTGGTCGGCGGGATCCGACCCGGCCGAGCGGACGTGCACCCGTCCGTCCGCCAGCCTTTCGAGCAGTCCGGCGGCCATCTGGCTCCGGCCGGAGTTGTGAACGCAGACGAACAGGACCTCCGGGACCTCCTTGGTCACCTTGCCCTCCGCCTGGCCCAGCGCGCGGAGGCGCTGCCGTGTGAACCGCTCGACCATGAGCGGCACGAAATCCGGGACGCGCGCGTCCGCGAACTGATCGGTGCTCTCGTCGATGTAAGCCTCGATGGTCTCGCGCGAGAACACGCCGGTGAATTCGCCGGCGAGCAAATCGATCGAGCGCTGGATGTGATCCCGGATCGTGGGGCCAATTTGATTGGTCATCATCCTCCCTCAGATTGAGAGCGCAGCGGACGGGTCGCTCCGAGTTGCGGCTAGGGCTTGGCTCCTGAAGGCACCAGGCCGGCGATCAGTTCCTCGACCCGCTTGTGGATGTCGTCGCGGATCGCCCGCACGGCCCACATCGATTGCCCGGCCGGGTCGGCGATCTCCCAGTCCTCGTAATGCTTGCCCGGGTAGACGGGACAGGCATCGCCGCATCCCATGGTCACCACCACGTCGGCCGCCCTGACCACCTCGTCGGTGAGCGGCTTCGGGAATTCGCGCCGGATTTCGACCCCGATCTCCGCGAGTGCGTCGATCACCGTGTGCTGGATCTCCTCGGCAGGCGCCGAGCCGGCGGAGCGAACGGAGATCGCACCCTGCGAGAGCTCCTCGGTGAGGGCCGCCGCGACCTGAGAGCGGCCGGCATTCCTGACGCAGACGAAGAGCACCTCCGGCTTCTCCTTCTCGAACTCTCCTTCAGCCTGCGCGAGTGCTTCGAGCCGCTGCCGCGCGAAGGCCGGGGCCCGAAGGGCCATGAAGTTGAGGCCGCCCGGCCCCGACCGGGCCAGTGACCTTTCGGACTCCTCAAGAAACCGTTCGATCGTCTCCCGTGACCAGACGCCCTCGAATTCCTCGGACAACTCGTCGATCGCACGCTGACGCCGTCGATCCGCGTAGTACCCCAACGCGTCATCCATATCGCACCTCCGATCTCACGATGGCCGAAATGGAATCGTATCCATTGACAAACGTCACTTCAATCGATATACGTACATTGATGGCTGTCGATCTGAAGCTCGCCCCAAAGCAAAAGCGGCCCGCAGGCGAACCGTGTTGCGAGCCGGTTGTCTATCCGGACATCCAGCGCGCGCAGGCCGAGCGCATGGCGAAGGTGTCAAAGGCCCTGGGCGATCCAATCCGAATGCAGCTGGTCGACGTCTTGCGAAAGCACGCCGGCAAGGTCTGCGTCTGCGAACTCGTCCCCCTTTTCGATCTCTCCCAGCCGACGGTTTCCCACCACCTCAAGGTCCTCCGCGAAGCTGGCATCGTCGGCTCTGAGCGCCAGGGCCTGTGGGCCTACTACTACGTCAACCCCGATTCAATCCAGGAGCTGAGCGCATGGCTGGGCAGCTGACCGGCAACGACGAGATCCGAGAGGCCGTGCGCGAACGCTACGCGGCGGCTGCACTCGCCGCGGCATCGAACTCGGAGGCCGGGTGCTGCACCACGAGCCAGGCGGAGTGCGGCTGCGGGCCGAGCTCGACGCCGCTCGGCTGCGGGAACCCGACGGAGGTGGCGGATCTGCATGGGGGCGAGGTCGTGCTCGACCTTGGCTCCGGCGGTGGGGAGGACGTCTTCATCGCGGCGGCACGAGTTGGGCCGGAGGGACGCGTCTACGGCGTCGACATGACCGATGAGATGCTTGAGCTCGCTCGGCGCAACCAGTCTGAGGCTGGGATCGAGAACGTCGAGTTCCTCAAAGGGACGATCGAGAAGCTGCCGCTGCCGCCGGATTCTGTGGACGTCGTCATCTCCAACTGCGTGATCAATCTGTCCGCCGACAAGGGCGCCGTGCTCCGCGAGGCGGCGCGTGTGCTGCGTCCGGGCGGGCGCTTCGCCGTGACTGACATCGTCGCCGATGACGATATGGACGCGGAGAGCCGGGCGGACATGGCGAAGTGGGCGGGCTGCATCGCGGGCGCGATCACGCAGAGCGAGTTTCGGGGCGCGCTAGAGGACGCCGGCTTCGAGAACGTCGAGCTCCGCGAAACCCACAGGGTTCGCGGCAAGGCGGGATCGGCGATCATCCGCGCCAGAATGCCGGCATGAGTTCGGCCGAAAGGCTCGCCCTGAAGGGTCCGGAGCAGCTCTACCTCGACTGGGAGCACGCCCACTGGGCGGCCCAGGACATCGACCTGAGCGGTGACCCCTCGGACTGGACCGGGCTCGACGTGACCGAGCGGCAGCTTCTCTACTTCGCGCTCAGCTCCCTGATGGTCGCCGAAGAGAGGATCTCGACCCAGTTCTGCGGCCTCGTGCTGGCGCAGGACGACGAGGAGGAGGGGAGCTACCTGTCGACTCAGCTCGTCGATGAGGTTCGGCATATGCAGTTCTACGCTCGCTTCCAGGATGAGGTGGTCGCGGATCCTGGGACGATCGCAGCGCATGTGGAGCGGTCGCGCGAAGTCCTGGGCGAGCCCTTCAAGAAGATCTTCGACGAGGCGCTGGTCCAAGCCCACGATCGCCTTCTCAGAGATCCAAGGGACCGGGAAGCCAAGGTGGACTTCGTGACGATCTACCACATGATCCTCGAGGGAACGCTGGGCCTCGTGACCTCGCACTTCCTGCTCGATCTGCTCCGCCGGCGTGAGCTGCTGCCGGGCTTCGTCCATGGCTATTCCCGGATCGCAGCCGACGAGCAGCGCCACATCGCATACGGCACCTGGTTCCTGCGCGAGGCGGTGTCGGCCGATCCGGCGATGGCCGGCGTGGTTCGTGATCGGATCAAGCGGCTCCTGCCGGCGGTTGCCGAGACCGTCTCACCGCCGAGCGAGGGCGCCTTCGCTGCCCTGGGTGTCGATGACAGCGCACTGGCCGAGTTCGGGTTCGGAGCGCTCAATCGACGCCTCGCGCTGATCGGCGCACCGCTCGACGGATAGGCCCGCAAGCTGCGGCATCGTCCCGCCCGGAGATCCGGTCCCCCTGAGAGAATCCCTGTTGAGATGCTCTGCGGCGCGATCGACATCGGCTCGAACACGACGCGGCTGTTGGTCGCGGAGCCGTCCGAGGGACAGCTCCGCAAGGTCATGGAGCAGCGGGCCTACACGCGGATCGGCAAGGACGCCTCCAAGAATGGGAGGATCACGGCGGAGAAGATCGCCGAGGTCGCCGACGTCGTGGCGACTCAGCGGCGACTCGCCGAGGAGATGGGGGCCGAGACCGTCAGGACCGTGGCCACGGCCGCGATCCGGGAGGCCAAGAACCGGGACAAGGTCGTCGAGGAGATCGAGGAGATCGCCGGCGTCGAGGTTGACGTCCTGGACGAGGAGGAGGAGGGCCGCTTCGCCTTCATCGGCGCCACCAAGTCGCTGAGCCATCCGGTGGAGGGCAGGGTGGCCGTGGTGGACGTCGGCGGCGGCTCATCCGAGGTGATCTACGGGACGATGTCCGACGGGGTGGCCGAGGTGAAGTCGTTCAAGATCGGCTCCGGGTCCCTCACCGAGGAGCACCTGGAGTCGGATCCTCCCTCCGCCTCCGAGATCCGCAGCCTGCGAGATCACATCGCGGACTTCTTCGAGAAGGTGAAGCTGGAGCAGCCGGACCAGGCGGTCGCGGTCGGCGGCAGCGCCACCTCGCTTCGGACCCTGGTCGGAGCCGTGCTCGAGTACGAGACCCTCGAGCGCGCCGTCCGCGTGCTCTCCAGCGACGAGATCTACGAGGTCGCAAAGCGCTTCGAGCTCGACTCCCGGCGCGTCAAGCTCCTGCCCGCCGGTGTCCTGCTGCTCGAGCGGTTCTCCGACATGCTCGGCCAGCCGCTGCAGATCGGCAAGGGCGGCCTGCGCGAGGGCATCATCCTCACGCTGCTGAACGGCAACGTGAACGGGGACCACGAGCAGCTAGCCGCGTAGCGGCCGTCCGGCTGCCACCCAGAGCAGGGTGAGCACGCCCAGGGCGAGCATGACATGGCCGAGCACTCCCGCGACCGCATGCCACGCGGCGCCGGTCCATGCGCCGGCGAGCACAAAGGCAAGACTCCAGATCGCACACCCGGCGACGGTCAGGACGATGAAGACCGGGACGGGGACGCGGGCCTGCCCCGCCGGGACCGAGATGAACGATCGAACAAGGGGCAGCAGACGGCCGATGAAGACCGCCGACGAGCCATGCTTGTTGAAGAGCGCATCGCTGCGACGAGCCACCGAGTCCGGGAGAGCGAGGACGCGGCCGGCGACATATGCGATCAGCGAGCCGATCAGGTTCCCCAGCGTCGCCGCCGCGACGGCCGCCGGAAGGCCGATCGTCCCCTGGTGGACGCCGAACCCGGCGGCCATCAGGGTCACCTCGCTGGGCACCGGGATGCAGGCGCTCTCGGGGATCATCAGCAGGAGCACTCCGAGCAACATGACATTAGTTAAGCAAACTAAACTGTTTGCATGCCGCCCCGACCACCCACTGACCCGGCTTCCGCACTGGCACGGGTCGCGCCGCAGATCGGCCGCTGGGTCGAGCGATCCCTCGCGCAGCACGATCCGCCATTGACGGTGGCTCAGTACCTCGCCCTCGACCAGCTCGACCGGGGCGCGGCCGGCGCCTCCGACCTGGCCAAGGCCGCCTCGATCTCGCGGTCCGCGGTCTCACAGCTGGTCGGCTCGCTCGGCGCCGCCGGCTGGGTGGAGCGAACTGCGGCTGAGTCCGACCGCCGCCGGCAGGCATTGGTCCTGACCGAGCAGGGACGCCGGGTGCTGCGCTCCGCCCGGCGGCTGTTGCGAGGCGGGCTCCAGCCGATCGTCGCCGGCCTGCCCAAGCCCGAGGCCGATGCACTGGCGAGGTCCCTCGGAGCGCTCGATGCGGCGCTCGGCGGCAAGCCGCCGCCGCGGCGGCCCCCACCGCCCGCGAGGCCCACTGCACCGCCGAAGCCACGCCCGGGCCAGCGCCGTCGGTAGCCTTCGGCCACTCAGTGGCCAAGGCGAAGCCAATCCCGGACCTGAGCGCCGATGTCTCGTACGCGGAAGCGGCCGCCAGGGTCGTCTCCGTGCGGGGCGCAGAGCTCGCCGACCAGGCCCAGGGGGTCCTGGACACGGGAGACATAGAGCGGGTCCACGATATGCGCGTGGCGACGCGGCGGCTGCGGGCCGCTCTCGAGATCTTCGAGCCCTGTTTCCCGGCCGGGTCCTACGCCCAGGCGCTCGCGGAGGTGAAGCGGCTTGCTGACGCCCTCGGCGAGCGGCGGGACCGCGACGTGGCGATCGCCGCCCTCCACGGCTTCAACGATCAGATGGCTGCTCCCGACCGCCGCGGTGTGACCTCGCTGATCGAGCAATTCCGCTCCGAGCAGCAGGAGGCGAACGAGGGCTTGGCGCCGTTGGTCTCGGAGGAGAGCCTCAAGTCCCTCCGCGACAACATGGACGAGCTGGTCGGCGCGGCGAGGGGAGCGGCGGCGTGAAGGCTCGGGCGGTCAAGAAGCTCGATCCATCGAGGGCGCTCGGTGAGAACGCCGCCCGGATCGTGCAGGTGAGACTCGACGAGATGATAGACCTCGCGCCGCGCGCTCTCGACGGCAAGACCAAGGCCCAGCACGACATGCGGATCGCCGCCAAGCGCCTGCGATACGTCCTCGAGGTGACCGGCTTCTGCTTCGGGCGGCCCGCCGACACCGCGCGCCGCCGCGCTCGGGACCTGCAGGACATCCTCGGCGAGATCCACGACTGCGACGTGATGCTGCCGAGGGTGCGTGCGCACCTCAAGGAGCTGCAGCGGAGCGACGCCAGGGCGGTCCGAGAGAAGGCCGCAACGGCTCCGGACCTCGATCCCCGCCTCGCCGCCCAGGCGCAACACCGGACCGCGTACCGCGGGCTCGATGTGCTGGCCGTCTATCTCGAGGCCCGGCGCGAGCTGCTCAGCGATCGCTTCACAGCTTTCTGGCAGCGGCAGGAGGAGACCGGGACCTGGAAGCGGCTCGAGCGTTCAGTCGACGGGTACCTGCGGCGCTCGCGCGAGGCCCGGCGCACGGCGAAGGCGGCCGAGCGCGCCCGCCGGGAGGCCGAGGCAGCTGCGCGCGCGGCGGCGCAGGCGGAGGCGCAGGCCGAACAGGCCCGCCTCGACCGCGAGCGCGCCAGTCTCGAGGCCGAGCAGCAGGCCGATCGCCACGAACAGATCCAGCGGCGCACCAGACCGCCGCCGCCCCGCCCCGCCTAGAGCGGCGCTGCGCGGAAGTTTTGGGCGTCATGGCAGCCCAAAACATCCGGAAGTCTTTGGTCCCTATGTGGCGGGCGCATCGAGGAAGCTGACGGGGCGGTCCGGGGCCACCGACAGGCCCCCCTTCGCCAGGCGATGTGAGTGCCGTCCGCTAGGCGGGCGGCGACGTGCCCCAACGCAGGCTCACCCCAGAGGGTCGCCTCCAGCGGGCGTGACGGGTCCTCCTCGCCGAGCCCGCGCGCGACGTCGCCGGCCGGATAGGTGACGATCAGCGAGCCATCGCGAACCCAGAGCGGGATGCGGTCAAGCGGGGCCTCGGTCTCGATCCAGCGCCCGCCGGCCAGGCGCTCGCCTGTCCACCAGTCGAACCAGTCGCCTCGCGGGAGGTACGTGCGCCGCTCCGTCGCTCCCTCGTCCAGCACAGGAGCGACCCAGAGGGAGGGTCCGAACATGTACGAGTCCGGGATCGCCCATCCCTCGGGGTCCTCCGGATCGACCAGGCACAGCGGGCGCATGACCGGCAGACCGCTCCGAGCGGCGGTTGCCGCCGCCGCTCGGATGTAGGGAACGAGGCGCTCGTGCAGCAGGACGGCCTCCCGGTAGTGATCGAGCACCTGGGCGTCGTAGGTCCAGGCCTCCTGCTGGAAGCGACCGTGTGCCTGCATCAGCGGCGTGAGCGCACCCAGCTGGGCCCAGCGCACGAGCAGCTCCGGCTCGCAGCGCTCGGCAAGGCGGCGACCGAGGTAGCCCCCGACGTCGTGGGAGAGGTTCGAGAACCCCGTGGCGGCGCAGGTGAGCAGCGAGGTGAGCAGCGCCCGGAGCGACCAGAAGTCGGAGGCCTGGTCGCCGCCCCAGAGCATCCCGGTGGCCTGCTGACCGGTCCATCCGGAGCGGCCGAAGACCACACCGCGGCCCTCGCCGTGGACGTCGTCGAGTGCCTGCTGGGTCGCTTCGCGATAGAGCCGCCCGTACTCCCAGGCGGCCTCGACGCCTCGGCGACCGTCGGCGAGCTCCGCATCCGGGGGGAAGTAGTAGCCCTCGCCATCGTCGGCCTTCACGCCCTCGACTCCCAGCTCGAAGACGTTGCGGGAGAGCTCGCGCCACCAGTCTCGCGCTCCCGCGGAGGTGAAGTCGACGATCGAGCCGGTCCCCATCCACCAGCGGCCGACGTACGGGTCGCCGTTCGCGGCCTTGACGTAGTGGCCCGCCTCGGCCCCCTCGGAGTAGTTCTCGGCCGGCTCGGAGTGCAGTCGCTCGGACTCGGCGTCCGGCGGGCGCTGGCCGTCGATCGATTCCAGGTTGACCCACGGGGTCACCCAGACCACGGTCCGCACGCCGTCCTCGCGCATTCCCTCGACCAGCCCGGGGGCGTCGGGGAACTGGTGGGGGTTGAAGCGCCAGGTGTTGTACTGCGTCTCCCAGGGAGAGTCGATCACGATCGCATCCAGCGGGAGCTCCGACTTGCGGTAACCGCGCCAGTCGTCCTCGACGTCGTCCTGGTGCTCGTAGACATCTCGGCTCTTCCAGTGGCCGTAGGCCCATTCCGGCATCAGTGCCGGCATGCCGGTCTCGCGCATGAAGCCGCGCAGCCGGGCGGCAGGCGTGGGGCCGGTGAAGACGTGAACGCGGAGCGGGCCGGACGCGGAGCGCACCGACAGCGAGGCCGCCTCACCGGAGAGGTCGATCTCGACGCCGGGGCCGGAGGTCTCGATCCAGGCCGCCCAGCCCGCCGAGGACAGCAGCCACGGAACCGGCGCGTAGTCGCCCTGGGGGATCCCGCCCTGCTCAAGGAACTCGGCCGGGCAATCGGGGCCTGTGTAGCGACGGTCGGCACCCAGCCGGACGAGCCGCCCACGCTGGTCGAAGTCAAGGCCGTGGCGCGCGCCGAGTCCCGTCACCCGCTCTCCGTCCAGCAGGGGCCAGCTGACGCCGAGCCGCAGCCAGTCGACCTCCGCGGGATCGATGCTGATCAGCAGGCGATCGGCGCTGGGGGTCGAGACCTCGAACTGATCTTCGAGGAGCGTCACGGGGTCCTCGCGCTCCTCGTGGACGAGCACCCCCTCGGTCAGGGTGATCAGCTGGTCGCGGGCGACGCCGCGGCAGGCCCACGGTCGCAGCCCAGCGAGGAGCCTCGCAGCCACCTCGTCTCCGCTCCACAGCGCCCCTCCGGGCACTCCCCTCTCGGATGTGACGCCCACTGGCGCGAAGTGTGGCAACGGTGGCATTCACGACCTCTTTACGTGGGGGACACCACCTCGTAACGGGATTTTCCCTGCAAACGGCCACCCTTCGTATGTCAAGGGAGCCAATGAAAGCGGGGGTCAGATGAGCCCGATTTCCACCAGCCGGGTGGACCTGCACTGTCACTCGACCGCGTCCGAGATCTCGAAGCTGGGGATCCAGAGGAGCCTCGGCCTTCCCGAGTGCGCGACGCCGCCGGAGGAGGTCTACGAGCTCGCCAAGCGGCGGGGCATGGACTTCGTGACGATCACCGATCACGACACGATCGACGGATGCCTCGAGATCTCTGATCGTGATGACGTCTTCATCTCCGAGGAACTCACCGTCTGGTTCCGCGGCGAGCCGCAGGCCGTCCATCTGCTCTGCTTCGGGATCAGCCCCGACGATCACGCCTGGCTGCAGGAGCACAATCGCGACGTCGAGGCCTGCGCGCAGTACCTGCACTCCAACGAGATCTCCTGCTCCCTCGCACATCCCTTCTACGCGGTTGAGGCGCCCCTCTCTCCGGCGCACAGGCGCAAGCTCGCGCAGCTTTTCCCGGTCTGGGAGACCCGCAACGGCTCCCGCGCGCGCGAGCTCAACATGCCGGCCGCGATCTACATCGAGACGCACGGTGGTACCGGCACCGGCGGCTCGGACGATCACGCCGGCGTGGACATCGGGCGGACGTTCACCGAGACGCCCCCCGCGGCCACGCCGGAAGAGTTTCTGCGACACATCCGCGAGGGGCGCGCCGATGCGCGCGGCGAGCAGGGCAGCGCCGCCAAGTGGGCCCACGCCGCGATGGGCCTGGCCACCCGCGCGCTGCTGATCAAGGATGCGACCTCGAACGGGAGCGGCGATCCGGCCGAGCCCAGTGCGGACGCGATCCTTGAGATCGCCGAGCGCGTCATGAGCGAAGGCAACATGCGCCGCGGCGAGGAGGGGGGAGAGATCGGCCCGGAGGATGCCCGCGCGCTGCTCAGCGCCTTCACCGACGCCGTGGGACTCGAGCCCGGCCGCGCTCTCATTGCCCACATGCAGGCCGATGACTTCAGCCACGCCGAGCTGGAGCGGAAGGCGCGCCGTGTCCACGAGCGCAGGCTCCGCGAGGTCGTGGAGTCGACGGTGGAGAAGGTGAACAGCGGCGCCTCGGGCGATCTCGCAGGCACGGCGATGGATGCCGGCCGCGGGCTCTTCCGCGCCGCGATCCCGGCGATTCCCTATGCGCCGGCGGCCGCCTTTCTCGGCAAGGAGAAGGCCAAGCTCAATCCCTCAGAGGGCCCGAAGCGGGTGGCTCTGATCGCCGATGCGATCGGCGGGGTGCACGGCGTCACGCACACGATCGAGCGGATCCGCGACCTGGGCGTCCCCAGCTACGAGGTCGACGTGATCGGTACCGATTGCAACGTCGACCGGCGCCTCCCAGCGGTCGCCGAGGTCGAGATTCCCTTCTACGCCGGCCTGGAGATCGGCATGCCGAGCCTGCCGGCGATGGTCGAGGCACTGTCCGAAGGGCGTTACGACGCCGTGCACGTCACCGCTCCGGGGCCTGCGGGTGTGCTGGCCACGCTGCTCGCTCGGATCATGGAGCTGCCTGTGCTGGGCAGCTGGCACACCGAGCTTGGGGCGTATGCGGGCCTGCGCTCGGCGTCGGCCGACCTGGAGAAGGGAGCGGACATGGCTCTCTCCCTCTTCTACCGCCAGTGCGCGCGCGTCCTCTCGCCGAGTCCCGCCAGTGACGAGTCGCTGACGCGCCTCGGCATCGAGCCCCAGGCGATCGGGCGCTGGGGCCGCGGGGTCGACACCTCCCGCTTCGACCCCGCGCTGCGCGCTGTCGATTCCTATCCGGGCCAAATCAAGGTCCTCTATGTGGGGCGGCAGACGAAGGAGAAGGGCGTCGAGCTGCTCGCCGACTCCTTCATACGGGCGCACGACGCCGATCCGAGGCTGCACCTGCTGCTCGGCGGGGGCGGTCCCGAGGAGGAGATGCTCCGCGAGCGGCTCGGCGACCGGGCGACCTTCCTCGGCTGGCTCGCCGGCGACGATCTGCCGCGCGCCTACGCGAGCGCCGACATCTTCCTCTTCTGCAGCCGGACCGACACCTTCGGCCAGGTCCTGGTGGAGGCTGGGGCGAGCGGCCTGCCGTCGGTGGCAGTCGACGAGGGCGGACCGTCCTCGATCGTGATCGACGGCGAGACGGGCCGTCTCTGCGATCCGGACCCGGGCCTGCTGGCCGCGGCGATCCTGCAGCTGGCCGATTCGCCGGCGTGGCGGGCGAAGCTGGGTCGCCAGGCGATGGAGGCGGCCCGAGGCCGCACGTGGGAGGCGGCGATGATGCAGCTCGCCGAGGGGTATGACCGAGTGGTCGAACCGGATCGGCCCCGCATCAAGCTCGTCAGGGCTGCGTAGAAGACCCTCTAACTTGTGGGTGTGACCGACGAGCTCGCCCAGCGCAGCACGGAGTCCAGCGGACCGGGGGCGGACGGCGGTGGCGCCACGGTCGTCCCGGAGACCGTGAGGACGAGCGCCTCTGAGCCCGATCTCACCGACTCCTCTCTCTACTTCAACCGCGAGCTCTCCTGGCTCGACTTCAACGACCGGGTCCTGCAGCTCGCTGAGGACCAGCGCGTGCCGCTGCTCGAGCGCGTCAACTTCTCGGCGATCTACGAGGACAACCTCGACGAGTTCTTCATGGTCCGCGTCGCGGGCCTCCACGACCAGGTCGAGTCGAAGGTCGACGCTCGCGGCGCCGACTCGATGGCGGCCGCCGACGTGATCCAGCTGATCCGCCAGCGCGCGATCGAGCTGCGGGTCCGTCTCTACCGTTGCTTCAGCGAGGAGATCCGCCCCGCGCTCGCCGAGCACGGGATTCGCATCATCTCTCTCGACGACGCCGACGCCCGCGAGCGCGAGGAGGTCGAGCACCTCTTCCAGAGCCAGGTCTTCCCGGCCCTCACCCCGCTGGTGATCGGCCGCGGCCGGCCCTTCCCCTACATCTCCAACATGTCGCTCAGCCTCGGCGTCCTGCTCCGGAATCCGGAGAAGGGCGAGGAGGTCGCAGCACGGGTCAAGGTGCCGAAGGAGCTGCTCCGCCGCTTCCTCTCCATCGGTGACGGCGGGCTGACCTTCGTTCCCCTCGAGGAGGTGATCGCGGCCAACCTCGACGACCTGTTCCCGGGCATGGAGATCGTCCATCACTCGCTCTTCCGGGTGACCAGGGACACCGACTACGACATCTCGGACGAGGCCGACGACCTGCTCCTCGCGGTCGAGGAGGAGGTCCGTCGCCGCCGCTTCGGGGAGGTGGTGCGGCTCGAGATCTCCCCGGACATGGAGCCGCGGCTTCTCGATCAGCTCGTCGAGGCGATGAACATCGATGCCAGCCAGGTCTACGAGACCCCCGGGCTGATTGGACTGGACGATCTCAGCGACGTCTACTCCGTCCGCGGGTTCCCCGAGCTTCGCTATCCGTCCTGGAAGGGCGTCACGCCGCCACAGTTCCAACAGGGGAGCCGGACCCACCGCGAGGTCGACGTCTTCGCCGCGATACGCGAGAGCGACATCCTCGTCCACCACCCCTACGACTCCTTCACCGGCTCGGTCGAGCGCTTCGTCCGGAAGGCCGTCGAGGACCCGAACGTCCTCGCGATCAAGCAGACCGTCTACCGGACGAGCGCGGACTCGCCGCTGGTGCCGGGGCTGATCGAGGCGTCGGAGCGCGGCAAGCAAGCCGTCTGCCTGGTGGAGCTCAAGGCCCGCTTCGACGAGAGCGCCAACATTCGCTGGGCGAGGGCACTGGAGGAGGCCGGCGTCCACGTGGTCTACGGCATCCCCGGCCTGAAGACGCACGTCAAATGTGTTCTGGTCGCCCGTCGCGAGGGCGACGGCGTCCGCAACTACGTCCACATCGGCACGGGTAACTACAACCCGAAGACCGCCCGGATCTACACCGACTTCGGCCTGTTCACCTCGAACCAGGAAATCGGTGACGACATCGCGGAGATGTTCAACTACCTGACGGGCTACGCGCGGCCGAGCGGGTACCGCAAGGTCCTGGTCGCGCCGTTCAATCTCAAGGAGGGGATCGTCGGCGAGATCGAGCGCACGATCGAGGCGCACTCGCCTGAGCATCCGGCACGGATTCGGATGAAGATGAACTCGCTGCTCGATCCGCCCTGCATCCGGGCGCTCTACCGCGCCTCGCAGGCGGGGGTGGAGGTCAACCTCAACATCCGGGGAATCTGCGCGCTCCGGCCCGGGGTGCCGGGTGTCTCCGAGAACATCCGGGTCGTCTCGATCGTCGGCCGCTTCCTGGAGCACTCCCGGATCTACTCGTTCGAGCGGCCCGAGGAGACGCAGATCCTGATCGGTTCGGCCGACCTGATGCCTCGGAACCTCTACAACAGGGTCGAGCTCGTCACGCCGGTCGAGGACCCGTCGAACCGGGCCCAGCTGACCGAGGATCTCGATCTGGCGTTCGTCGACAACACCAACGCGTGGGAGCTGGGGAGTGACGGCGTCTGGTCGCGCCGGACGACCGACGGCGAGCCGCCGCGGAGCCTTCAGTCGGAGCTGATCGAGCGCCACACGCGGCGCGCCGCGGCAGCGGCCTCGGCCGTCAGTGGCTAGCTCCCGCGAGCCTCTGGTAGCTTGGCGCTCGGTGCCCCGGCGCTCGGCGACAAGTAGGGATTCGGTCTATTTCGACGCGCTGGCCGAGGCCGGAACCAACATCCTGCGCGCTGCCCAGCTCTTGGAGCACATGTTCGACACCTGGCCCGAGGACAGCGGAGTGGCGCGCGACATCCTCAAGGCCGAGCAGGAGGGCGACAGGATCACCCAGGACATCGTGCGGCGCCTGAATGCCGATCCGCCCAAGGGACTCGACAGCGCCGAGATCTATGCACTCGCCACCCAGCTCGATGACATCGTCGACGACATCGAGGAGGCCGCGGACTTCATGGGCCTCTTCGCGATCGAGGCCCCGATGGAGCAGGCTCACGTCCTCTCCACGGTGCTCGCCCAGTCCTGCGAGCAGGTCTCCGGACTGCTCACCGATCTGCGCGGCTTCGAGGACCTCGAGCGCTACTGGGTGGAGATCCACCGGCTCGAGAACGAGGGCGACCGGGTCTGGCGAGAAGCGCTCGCCTCGCTCTTCTCCAACGGCATCGACCCGATGGTCGTGATCCGCTGGAAGGACATCTTCGGGCTGCTCGAGCGGGCGATCGACTCGACCGAGACAGCGGCTCACAAGATCGAGGCGATCGCCGTCAAGCACTCCTGAGAGGTGGCGCCGCCACGGAAGTCGGGGAGGGACGAGACCCGTGAAGAGCGGGCCGACAGGAACCTGAGCGAACTCCTCCAGGAGTTGCGGGTGGCCCTTCCGGGCGTGCAGATTCTCTTTGCATTCCTGCTCACCGTGCCCTTCTCGAACGGGTTCCCCAGGCTCGACGGCTTCCAGCGTGACCTCTACTTCGGCGTGCTCTGCTCCACCGCCGTGGCGACTGCGCTGCTCATCGCGCCCTCAGCGAACCATCGCCTCCTCTTCCGCATGCGCGACAAAGACAACCTGGTTCGCGTGTCGAACCGGCTGGCCATAGCCGGCCTCCTCGTTCTCGCTGTGTCACTGTGCGGCGCCATACTGTTGGTCGCGGATGTGATCTTCAAGAGCCCGGCGCCGGCCCTGTTCACGGCGGGCATCGGCCTCGTCCTCGTCGTTCTCTGGATCGTGATGCCGGTGGTTCGCAGGGTGCAGATCTCCGAAGGGGACTTCCTGGACTGAGACGGCCCTATTCTGCCCGCCGTGCCCGGATCGCCCAGCATCCTGATCTTCAGCGCGTCGATCGGCGAGGGCCATGACCTGCCCGCGCGCGTGCTCGCCGAGGGGATCCACCGAGAGGCACCCGGCGCCGAGATCGAGATCGTCGATTCCCTGGCAGTGGTCGGCTGGCTCACCCGCCGGCTCGTCATGGACAGCTCGCGCTTTCACTCCAAGTGGGGGAGCCGGTTGTTCGATCTCTCCTACAGGCTGATCACCGACGTGCGCCCGACGCGATGGTTCGCAGGGCACCTGACCCAGTGGCTGGCAGCCAGGTCGATCCGCAGGGCGGTTCTGGAGAGGGACCCCGACATCGTCGTCTCGACCTATCCCGGCACGACCGAGGTGCTCGGTGCCCTGCGCAGCAAGGGGAAGATCGGCATCCCGGTCGTCTCGGCGATCACCGACCTGGCGGCGCTCCGCTACTGGGCGCACCCCGGCGTCGACCTGCACCTGATCACGCACCCCGAGTCCGCAGAGGAGGTGAGGGAGATCGCTCCGGGGACGGACGTGCGCTGCGTCCGGGGGCTCACCGACGAGCGCTTCTACGAGCCGCGCACCCAGGCCGACGCCCGGCGGCAATTGGGCCTGCCCGCCGATGGCCCGATGGTGATCGTCTCCGGCGGGGGCTGGGCGGTCGGGGACCTGGAGGGAGCAGCGCAGGAGGCTCTTGGGGTTCCCGGCTCGACCGTCGTCTGCCTCTGCGGGCGGAACGAGGGGCTCCAGGCGAAGCTCGCCGAGGACTTCTCCGCCGAGCCGCGGGTCAGGGTCGAGGGGTTCACCGACCGGATGCCCGATTGGTTCGCGGCGGCCGATGTGCTCGTCCACTCGACCGCGGGGCTGACGGTGCTCGAGGCGATCATGGAGGGCTGCGGGGTCGTGTCCTACGGCTGGGGCCGCGGGCACGTGCGGGTGAACAACGCGGCTTTCAAGCGCTTCGGCCTCGCGGAGGTGGCTGGATCGCGCGAGGAGCTCGGGGATGCGCTCGTTCGCGCTCTCGCCGCGAGCGGCAAGCCGGACGACTCCTTCGCCCGGCTGCCGACGGCGGCGTCAGCCGTCCTCGGGGCCGTCGGGATCCCCGACGGCGAGCTGGGCGACCGCGGGGGAGCTCGCCAGCAGGCCGGCGCCTAGCGCGACGGCCACGAGCGCCATCACCAGCACCGCGCCGCCGAGCGGTGTGTTGCTCCAGCTCTCTCCGCCCACCAGCGGTGCCAGCACGACCGGGATCACGATCTGCATGACCAGGACGGTGGGCGCAACGCGGGTGGCGGCGAATTTCTGGAGTGCGGTCGACTCGCTGACCACCCCGATGAGCACGACCGCAGCGACCAGCGCAGCCCAGGCGGCCACCGCGAGCAGCGCGCCCTCCGTCGCGTCCTGCGCGACGATCTTGGCGACGAACGCCGCCATGCCGTCGGCGGCGCCGGCGCTCGCGACGAGCAGCAGCATCGGATAGGTGCGGCGGCCAACGAGTCCGATCGCGTACGGGAGCAGGGTGACCGCCGCCAGAAGGGAGAGCGCGATGACGAGCCCGGCGCCGCGCTGGACGTCACTCGTCTCCCTGGGGGCCGCCCAGGCGAACACCCCGACCGAGGCGATGATCAGAACGACCGCTGCGATCTCACGCGGGCCGACATGCTCGCCCAGGATGCGGACGCCGAGAACAAGTAGGAGAAGCAGTCCCAGAGCCAGGACCGGCTGGACCAGGGTAAGCGGCGCGTGGGCCAGCGCCAGGATCTGGAGAGGCCAGCCCAGCAGCGAGAGCAGCGTCGCCCCGACCCAGAGGGGGCGCGTCAGCAGGTGGCCTATCAGGGAAGGCCTGAGAGCCTTCTCTGACGGTGCCTTGCGCGCCTCGATCGCCTGCAGCGCGTAGCCGGTCTCGTAACAGCAGGCAGCCGCCAGCGCCAAAACGAAGCCGAGCGTGAGCTCCCCACTCACTGGTGATGCCTCATCAGTGGCACCATCCTGCCATCCGCAAGGGACTCCTCATCGGCTCGGCCGCCGCGGCGGCCGCCTGGTGCACACCGGCGCTCGCCCCCGTCCTGCCGGCCGTCGCCGGCGTCCTCGGCCTGCCGCGCCGGATCGACGATCCCGTGGGAGTCGCCCTCACCTTCGATGACGGCCCGCACCCGGAGGGGACGCCCGCCGTGCTGGAGGCGCTGGCCGCCCTCGACGCGCCCGCCACCTTCTTCCTCTGCGGAGAGCAGGTGAAGCGTGATCCGCGCCTGGCTGCCGAGATCGCAGCCGCGGGCCACGTCGTCGCCGTCCACGGATACCGGCACCGCAACATGCTCCGGCTCGCGCCCGGAACCTTCGTCGAGGACCTCGAGCGCGGTATCGCGGCGATCGAGGACGCGGTCGGGCTGCGCCCCGAGCTCTACCGCCCGCCGTACGGCATCTTCAGCTACCCCGGGATGGTCGAGGTGCAGGCGCGCGGCCTGCGCTCGCTGCTCTGGTCAAGGTGGGGACACGACTGGCGCGCGGGGAGGAGCGGGACGGAGATAGCCGCAGAGGCGACGCGCGAGCTGGACGGTGGCGACGTCCTGCTGCTCCACGACGCCGACCACTACAGCGAGCCCGGTTGCTGGAGAGGTACGGTCGCGGCGCTGCCGCTGGTGGTGGAGAGGATCCGCTCGGCGGGATTGCGGCCGGTTCCGGCCTAGCTGACGGTGTCCGTGGCTGTTTCCTCGTCGTCGCGCAGGCGCGTTGCGGCGGTCGCCACCACGATCGCGATCGCCACGCCCATCGCGGTGAGCACGACGGTGCCGCGGTGCGGCATGCCGAGGTTGAAGACGTTCCGGGTCCAGGGAAGGGTCTCGAGGACCACCCAGCCGGCGATCAGCCAGCCGGCGATCACGCCACCCCGGGCGGGGCGGGCGCCCCCGGCGCCGAGCGGAAGCAGGCTGAGACAGGCGAGGATCGCGAGCAACGAGGTGATCGCGACGTAGCCGACCTGTCCGCTTCCGAAGTCATCGGTGCGGACGGCGAGCATCGCGGGGATCACGGTTCCGGCGGCGCAGGCGAGGGCGACGATCCAGGCGCTCGGCCAGGTCGAGCCCACGGTGTCGGGCCATCCCGGCATCTCGGTCACCTTCCTCACCGGCGTGGCTGCCACCGGCTCGGGCTCGGGCGCCGAGGCCAGGACCGGCTCGGGCTCCAGCGCGGGAGCGCGCTCGGGTGCGAGCCAGGCGAGGTAGCGGCGAACACCCTCGCGGAGCGGGGTCGAGGCGCGCCAGCCGAGCTCCCTGGCGGCGCGCTCGTTCGAGATCACAGCGCCGCCGAAGTCGCCGTTGCGGCCCGGCGTGTGGACGACCTCGGTGTCGTCGATCAGGTCGGAGACGATGTCCGCCAGTTCGCGGATCGTCACGGTCTCGTCGCCCGCAAGGTTGTAGACGCGGTCCTCGGCGCCCTTCTGAAGGCCGGCGACGATGCCGTCGGCCAGGTCCTCGACGTAGACGAAGCGCCGCGTCTGCAGTCCGTCACCCGCGATTGTGAGCGGCTCGCCCTTGAGCGCCTTCGAGACGAAGATCGGGATGACCGCAGCAGGCCTGGCGCGCGGTCCGTAGGGGATGCCGAAGCGCAGGATCGTGCAGGGCACGTCGTAGAGCTCGGCGTAGGACGTGCAGTACATCTCGCCGGCGAGCTTGCTCGCGGTGTAGAGATGGTCGGGCAGCCCGAGCGGTGCGTCCTCGTCGATCAGGCCGTCGCCGGAGGCGCCATAGACCCAGATGGTCGAGCCGTAGACGACGCGGGTTCCGGTCGCTCGAGCCGCCTCGAGGACGGCGAGAGTCCCGCGCGAGTTGCAGGCCTCGGCCTCGACGGGCTCCTTCGCGACGATGCCGACGTCCGCATAGGCCGCCAGGTGGACGACCGCATCGCAGTCCTCCATCGCGGCGCAGAGGGCATCGTGGTCGAAGAGGTCGCCGATGACCGTGTCGACCGAGCCCGGGCTCGTGATGCGGCGAGGGCTGAAGGTCGAAGATCCGTGGCTCGAAGCCGGCGTCCGCCAGCTTGTCGACGACGTGCGAGCCGATGAAGCCGCTGCCGCCGGTGACCAGGACTGTGCTCACGCTCTTACGCCTCCGGTGGCCGGCTTCGCCATCTCACGGGTTGCCCTCGGCTCCGCCTCGGGCACCCTCCCATCAAAGTAGAGGGGCACGCACCAATGGTTCTGCGCGACCCAATCGGTGTTGGGGAACTCGCCGCCGGCCCCCATGATCCGGTGGCACGGGTCGTCGTAGACCTTGCCGGTCGAGCGCTCGATCGGCTCGAAGACGATGTACTTGTAGAGGCCCGAGGTCATGCCGTCGGGAAGCTCGAGGCGCGAGCCGTACACGGGGTCGAGCAGTTCTCGCGCGACCTCGTTCTTGCGGGCCACGATCTCCTCCAGCCGCTCGGTCTGAACGATCCCGATGGCGGCGGTGAACTCGCTCATCCGCAGGTTGAGCCCCTCCACCTTGTGGTCGGGCTTGCCGTAGTTGCGGAACGCCTTGGCGTGCTCGACGATCTCGTCCCGGCTCGACACGAGCATGCCGCCCTCGCCGGTGGAGATCGTCTTCGTGGCGTAGAAGGAGTAGGCACCGGCGTCGCCCCAGGAGCCGGCCCGGCGGCCGTTCCAGCTGGCGCCGTGGGCGTGGGCGCAGTCCTCGAGCAGGAAGATGTCGTTGGCGCGGCAGTATTCGGCGATCCGCTCGACCTCGAAGGCGATGTGGCCGCCGATGTGCACGATCACCGCGGCGCGGGGCCGATGCTCCTCGGCCTTGCGCTCGAAGTCCTCGAAGGACATGCAGAGGTCCTCGCGATTGCAGTCGACGAAGACGGGCTCGCCGCCCGAGTGGATGATCGAGAGCGGCGTCGCCATGAAGGTGTTGGAGGGGCAGAGGACCTTCTCGCCCCGCACGCCGGCGAAGTCGAGGGCCGCCAGGGCCGCGCCGGTCCAGCCGCCCGTGGCGGCCGATCCGAGGCCGTGCAGCCCGGACCAGGTGGACTCGAAGCGCTCCGTCAGCTCGCCCTCCGACCAGCGCTCGGACAGGACGATCCCATCCCAGAGCTCATGCAGCCTGGGCAGGTCGCGGCGATCGAAACCGATCGCGAATTGGCTGTGGTCAGCGGGGTTCAGGGAGTCGAGTGAGGCGTCGGACGGCTGAGGCACCGCAGAACTCGCAGCGGCAGGATAGTCCGTCAGCCGGAGCGATGGATCCGCATAAAACCCTGATGTGAAGGGGTTGTTACCGCTCCGGCGTTTGCGCCTTGAGCTCTGCCAGATCCGCCTGGATCTCGCCCAGGAACGGCGTTTCGGGGTTCAGGTCGTGGAGCTCCTCGACATCCTCGGTCCAGAGCTCCAGCCGCTCCTGAAGGGTGGTGCCGAGGCGCTCGCCGCAGGCGGGGCGATCCTCGGGGGAGATGGTGAGCCAGTCGCGCATGTTGGCGACGCGATCCGCGGCATAGATGACGACGGGATCCCCGCCGGACCCGAGAATGCCCCGGCGAAGCGCCCGCTTGCGGTCCGCGTAGCCCTCGATGTCGGGATCCTCGCTGAGGCAGTCGATCAGCGCGGCGACGCTGGGGCCGAAGCGCTCGCGGATCTCATCCAGGCTGACGTCGGTCTTCTCGACCACGTCGTGGAGGTAGGCGGCGGCGATCAGGTTGCCGTCGTAGCCGGCATCGGAGAGCAGCTTGGCGACCGCGATCGGATGCTGGACGAACTGCTCTCCGGTCTGCTTGCGGTACTGGCCGAGGTGGACGCGCCGGGCGAAACGCAGCGCGGAGACGGCCAGATCGGAGTCCGTCCTCGGCTCGGGTCGTATGGACACTTCAGCCATCAAACGAAACGCTAACGGCGGTGTGAGGGTTTCTCAATTCTGGGCGTCCTGATTTTCGCAAATAGCGGGAAAACCGATTGACATTCCTTTCACATCGACGGCCGGATTGCAAGCCGAATTTTGATCCAGCGGCCCTGACCTAGAATCCGCGGCCGTGCCCCAGGCCATCCGGAACATCGCGATCATCCTCGCGCTCGCGGCTGCGGTCGACTTCCTGCCCGGCGGCGGCAACGCGGCAGCCGCGGTGCTGACGGCGCTTTCGATGATCTTCCTGGCGGCGATCGCCTGGCTGCTCTACCGCGTCTACAACGAGCAGCAGCTCACCCTGGCCGGGCTCACCGACGTGCGGAAGGCGGGGCTGTTCGGCGCCGTCGGCGCCATCGCGCTCCTCGTCGTCGCCTACGACGACTTCAGCTCGTGGGCGGGCGGCGTCCTGCTCTGGATCGCCCTGATGGCCGCCTGCATCGGCGCGATCTTCCTGATCTGGCGCTCGACCACCACGTACTGACGATCCTTCACCGATTCGCGGCGCTCAGCGCGGATCCCGTGACGACCGTCCGCCTAGCTTCGGCTCGTGAGGCCGAGGACCGAGACCGGCGCGATCGCCGCGGGCAGGCATCCGTCGAGCTGGTCGCGTTGCTTCCGGCTCTCGCCGTCTGCCTGGCGATCGCGGCGCAGACGGTGTTGGCCGGCTGGGCGCTCTGGTCGGCCGGCAATGCCGCCCGAGCGGGGGCCCGCGCCGGCGCGGTCGGGGCGGATGCGGAGGCCGCCGCCCGGCACGCGCTGCCGGGGGCGCTTCGCGAGGGCGCCACGATTCGCTCGGCCGATGGAGTCACGGTGAGGGTGCGGATCCCGGCGATGGTTCCGGGCGTCTCGCTCCCGCCGGTGTCGGCGGCGTCGACTCTCGGGGCGGATGGTGCGCTCGTAGCCGGCGCGCGGGCCAGGCTTCGATCGAGCTGTTGGCGGCGCTGCCTGCGCTGGCGCTCGCGGCGGCGCTCGCCCTGCAGTTACTGCTCGTCGGGTACTCGCTGACGATCGCCGACGGGGCTGCGGAGGCCGGCGCCCTCGCGGGGACCGCGGGCGACGACGCCAAGCGGGCGGCGGTGGAGGCGCTGCCCGGCTGGGCCCGGGGCCGCTCGCATGTGAGCGCGGCTGGGGGCGAGGTCACCGTCGAGCTCCGCCCGCCGGCGCCGCTCGGCGCGGTTGCGAGCGCCCTCGCGGTCACGTCGGAGGCGTGGTCGAGGCCGCCCCGGGGAGGCGGATGACGGCCGCGATCCTCGTCGGCGGCGCCGACCTGGGCGCGAGCCGGAGCCTGGCGGCGGCGGTCGCCGTCGAGGCGGCGGTGCTGACCGGAGCGGGAACGCTGCTGGCCGAGGTGGGCGTGCGGAGGCGGGGACCGACGCTGCTCGCCTCGTCCGGCGCCCGGGAGCTGGAGGCCACGCTGCGCGCCTCGGGCCGGAGCGCCTCGGCGCGCGGGCACGTCTGCCAACTGGCCGTTGAGGGGGAGAGAGGAGGGGATCACGGAGCTGGTCGAGTCCGTCGCCGAATCCGGGGCAGAGCTCGCGGTCGTTCACCTGCCGGGACGACTCTGGATCCCGGTGCTCGAGGCGGAGGGGCTCGCGGCGGCGGGAGGCTGCCTGCTCGTCTCGCTGCCCGCCGAGCGCTCGCTGGCGGCGCTGGCCGTCGAGGAGCTGGCGCGGAGGCGGCTGCGGTGCCGGGTCGCGACCCGGCCACCGGGACAGCTGGCCGCGAGGCGCGCCCTCGCCGGGGCCCGTCCGGGCGGTTGGGTGTCCGAGGCGGCGGCGGGGATCGCGAGGCGGCTGCTCGGACTTCGCGGGCCGGGCCGGCCGCCGCCGGGCGAGCGGCGGACAGGCGCTGCCGGCACTGCTCGGCGCCGGGCTGATCCTGATCCTGGCGGCTCTGGCGCTCGCCGCGATCGGCGGCGCTGCGACCGGGAAGGGGCGCGTGCAGCGGGCGGCGGACCTCGCGGCGCTCTCGGCCGCGCGCAGCATGCGCGATGACACCCCGAGACTGCTCGCGCCCGCTCGCCTGCCCGGCGGGCTCCCGAACCCGAGCCACCTGTCGAGGTCCGAGTTCCTGGAGCGAGCCCGTCTTGCGGCGGTCACCGCAGCCAGGAGAAACAGGGTCGACCCGTCCCGGCTTCGGGTCGCCATCCCGGACGCCGCGGCCGACCCGCCGCTCCGGGCACGCGCGACGGTGGTCGGCGCCATCGATCCCCAAAGGCTTCCCGGGGGCGAGCGGCTCGGTGACCGTGCGCCCATTCGCGTGGTCGCCTCAGCGGTCGCGGAGGCATCGGTGCCCGTCTCGTCGTGGACCGGCATGCCGTCCCAGGCGGACGGCGGCGGGTACTCGGGCCCGCTCACCTACCGGGACGGCGAGGGGATGCGCCCCGATACGGCGGCCGCCTTCGACCGGATGGCTGCGGCGGCCCGGCACGCCGGCCTGGACCTGCTGGTCGTCTCTGGCTTTCGCTCCGACGCGGAGCAGGCCCGGCTCTTCGCGCAGCACCCGGATCCGCGCTGGGTGGCCCCACCGGGCCACTCGCTGCACCGCTGCGCCACGGAGCTCGACCTCGGCCCCTCGGCGGCCTACGGCTGGCTGCTCGCGCACGCCTCGAGGTTCGGCTTTCTGCGCCGCTATCCGTGGGAGCCCTGGCACTACGGGTTCGTGGCCGGCCCGGCGCCGTGCTCCCAGGCTGGAGACGCCGTGAGCGCAGCCGGTATCCCCGGCGAGCGGGACGGTCTGGCCCGCAGCTCCGGGATCCCGAGCTTCGTGCCGGGCCGCTTTCGAGCTCCGCTGCTGCGCTCCGCCGCCCGCTGGAATGTCTCGCCCGGGCTGCTGGCGGCACAGCTGATGGCGGAGTCGGGCTTCAACCCGAGCGCGGTGTCGCCGGCGGGCGCCCTGGGTATCGCCCAGTTCATCCCGTCGACCGGCCGCTCATACGGGCTGCGAGACCCCTTCGACCCGGTCGCCTCGATCGACGCCCAGGCCCATCTGATGTCGGACCTGCTGCGCCAGTTCCAGTCGGTGCCGCTCGCGCTCGCCGCCTACAACGCCGGCTCGGGAGCTGTGGCCGCCTGTCACTGCGTGCCGCCGTATCCCGAGACTCGAGCGTATGTCGCGCGGATCCTGGCGCTGGCCGGTGGGGCGGGGGTGCTGCTCGCCCCGCCGCTGGAGGTGCGGTTGGTTCAGTGATGCAGCTTGGCCGTCAGGCCGGCGCCTCCGCCCGCAGCGGTTCCGGCGCCGGCTGAGCCACGGTCGGGTCCACGAAGTCCCGCGACCGCACCAGCGCATACCCCGCCACGGAGCCCACCGCCGCCACGGCGACGGTCACCATCGCGATCGTGTTGAAGCCCGTCACGAACGCGTGGTGCGCGGCGTCCACCACCCTGGCCTGGGCGGCGGGCGGCACCGCCTGCAGGGCGCGCCCGGTCCCGCCCGAGGCCACAGCCCGCGAAAGCTCGTGGACGTGCGGCGACACGGGCGTGCCCGCGACCAGCGGGGTGAGCGTCGACTCGATCTTCGACTGGAAGATCGAGCCGAGACCGGCGATCCCAGTGGCGAGCCCGAGCTGGCGAGCCGTGTTGTTCGCGCCGGACGCCATGCCGCTCAGCTGCGGGCTGACCACTCCGACTGCGGTCGAGGCCAGGGCGGGGGTGGCCAGGCCGATCCCGATGCCGGCCAGGATCTGGCCGGGCAGCAGGGCGGTCCACCCGGAGGAGTCGGACAGGTTTCCCATCAGAAACAGCCCGCCCGTCACGAACGCGAGCCCCGTCCCGAGCAGCAACCGCACGGGTACGACCGCCGTCAGCCGGCCGCTCACCGGCGAGACGAACAGCAGCAGCCCGGTGACCGGCAGCGAACGGAGCCCCGCCTCGAAGGGGGAGAACCCCAGCACGTTCTGGAAGAAGAGCGTGATGTAGAGAAACATCGAGAAGATCGAGGCCGACAGCGCGAAGCCGACGATCGTGGCGCCCGTGAAGGCAGGCTTGCGGAAGAGCGAGAGGTCAAGCAGCGGGTCGGCGGCGCGGCGCTCCACCGCCACGAACAGAACGAGCAGCAGAGCAGAGGCCGCGAAGCAGCTGACGATCAGCGCGCTCCCCCAGCCCTCCTCGTTGCCGCGGATCAGCGCGTAGACGAGCAGGAAGAGCGCCGGGCACAGCAGCGCCACGCCGCGGAGGTCGACGCCGGAGGCGGCCGGGTCGCGCGACTCGCGCAGCCGCATCCGCGCGACCACGAGCGCCGCCAGGCCGATCGGCACGTTCACGAAGAAAATCCAGCGCCACGACAGCGCGTCCACCAGCGCGCCGCCCACCAGCGGCCCGGTCGAGACCGCCGCAGCCGTGGTCGCGCCCCAGATGCCGAGCGCCGTCCCACGCTCGCGACCCTGAAACTCCTGCGCGATCAGCGCCAGCGAGGTGCCGAACATCATCGCCCCGCCGACTCCCTGCGCCGCCCGCGAGGCGTGCAGGAACAGCGGGTCGGGGGCAAGGCCGCAGGCCAGCGACGAAGCGGTGAAGATCGCGAGCCCGAGCATGAAGACGAGCCTGCGGCCGACCTTGTCGGCCAGCGACCCAGCCGCCAGGAGCAGGCCCGCGAGGGTGAGCGCGTAGGCGTCGATCACCCACTGGAGGTCGCTGAAATTGGCGGCGAGGTCGCGCTCGATCGATGGCAGCGCGACGTTCACGATCGTCACGTCGAGCAGCAGCATGAAGATCGCAATGCAGCTCGCGAGCAGCGTCCACCACTTGCGTTCCACTGGGTTGTGAGCCTACACGCGGGGTGTGCCCCGACCTATGGAATGGCCGGGTTCGGCTTCTCCGCCGGGATCTCGCCGGCGACCTCGAGGCCGTTCCCGGAGTACCGGTAGACGCCGAAGACGCCGGCCGTCGGATTGCCGTGCACGTCCATGTCGATCGGGCCGGAGGCGCCCGTGTAGTCGATGTCCTTGCCGGCCTCCAGCTCCTTGATGGCTCCGGGGAGCTGCTGCCAGGTGAACTGATCTCCGCCGGGGGCCGTGATGTCGATCAGGTGGTCGGCCATCTGCTGCCCGTCGGTCGAACCGGCGGCGACCGCGGACAGGTAGCAGAGGATGGTCGCGTCGAACTCCTGGGCCGCGTAGGGAGCCTGCTTGACGCCGTGCGGAGCGGCCGACTTGAAATCGTCGATGAAGGCGGACGAGGCCGGGTCGCCCTGCGGGGCGCCCGGCGCCAGGGCGCGCATTCCGTCGATTGCGTCAGATCCGACCTGGTCGGGGAGCCCGGGGGAGACGAGCTGGTCGCTGCCCCAGGCGATGCTCGGATCCCAGGCGTAGCTGGAGGAGAGAGCGGGTGCCAGCTGCGCGAAGCCGGTGAGGCTGTCGATCAACAGGATCGCGTCGGGACTGCCGGTGGTCACCTGCGCGGCCTCCCCCGAGTAGGCGGAGGAGCTGCTCAGGGGCGCAAGCCCGATCAGGCTGTTGAGGGACCCCTCCTTGCCCTGCCAGTCCTCGATGAAATCCTGGCTCACCGTGCTCCCGGAGGTGTCGTTGTTCGCTGCGACGTTGACGGTGTGACCCTGCGCTCCGCCCAGATCCTCGTCGATCGCCTTCGAGAGCGCCGAGCCTTCTACCGTCTCCGGGAGGGAGGTGCTGTTGACCAGGTCGTGGTCGCTCAGGTCCGCGACCTCCTCGCCCGTGGGCACGGGCAGGATCTCCAGGATCTTGGAGGGGATGACGACGTCATGAGCCGTCTGGGCTATCGCATCGGAGGCCCACGGGCCCGTCAGGCAGCTTGCGTTGTCGCTCTTGATGAGCTTCGTGGCCGATTCCGTCGCGGTGGCGGGGTCGCTCCCCTCGTCTGCGGAGACGGTGTGGACCATGTGTTGAGCGTCAACATCGTCGATCGCCTGGTTGATCCGGTCGACGGCAAGATCCGATGCCTTCCGGCCCGATTCGCCGAGGGCCGCCGAGTTGCCGGTCAGCGGCAGGGAGTTCCCGATCACCAGGCTGAGCTGCTTGGAGCCCGAGTCGTTGTCGCCACCGCCGCCGCAGGCGGCGAGGCCGAGAGCGAGCGCGAGCCCGGCCACCGCGATTGCCGCGCGACCGACCCTGGCTCCCGCTCCCTGTTCCGCGTTCACAGCCACTTACCGAACGGTAGGGTGCCAGGCATGTCGTCGACGGTTGAGGTCCAGGGCATCGAGGGGCTCAAGGCTCTTCAGGGACAGGAGATCGGTCCGAGCGAATGGCGCACGGTCACGCAGGAGGACATCGACACCTTCGCCGATCTCACCGGCGACCACCAGTGGATCCACACCGACGTCGAGCGGGCCAAGACGGAGAGCCCATTCGGCACAACGGTCGCCCACGGCAACCTGACCCTGTCCCTGATCGACGGCCTGCGCATCGAGCTGCTGCGGTCGACGGGTTTCAAGCTCGGGGTCAACTACGGCTGGAACAAGGTCCGCTTCCCGGCGCCGGTGCCCTCAGGCTCGAGGATCCGGGCCACCGCCGAGGTCGTCGAGATCGAGGACGTCGGCGGCGGCTGGTTCCAGATCGTGACGCGCTTCAAGGTCGAGGTCGAGGGCAACGAGAAGCCCGCCTGCGTCGCCGACTCGGTCGGTCGAGCTTTGCCTGAATAGCTCAGCGGGATACGCATCTCGCGCGGGTGGCGCGGAATCTCAGCCGGGGTGAGATGCCTCGATCCCCGGTGAGATTCCGCGACAGGACCCGCGCGCCATGCGGCAGGTCCTGCGCTACTTGACCGTGAGCGTGCCCTCCATGCCCGCTTCCCTATGGCCCGGGACCGTGCAATAGAACGTGTACGTGCCCGGCTGCAGATCCACTGTGGCGTTGGCCGTGCCCGACGACACGAGGTCCGTCTGGCCCAGCACCTTGCCGGACGAATCCGCGACGGCTACGTCGTGCTGGAGAGCTTCCTTGTTGTCGAAGTTGATCGTCACGCTGCCGGCCTTGGCGCTGACGTCCTTCTGGTCGTAGGCCAGGGTGCTGCCACCAGGGGTCGAGATGTCGACCGTCGAGGCTCCGCCTGCACCGCCTCCGCCCGCAGCGGGCGTCGTCGAAGCTGGCGTCGAGGCCGCCGTTGTGGAGTTGTCGTTGCTGCTGCTGCCGCAGGCCGCCAGGCCGAGGACAGACAGCGCCGCAACTGCCAGCACTGCTGAAGCCTTCTTCATCCGGGTCACCTTTCTCTCATTCACCAGGGGGATGAACCTTATTACGGCCCCGGCGGGGCAACGGATTGCCTCAGTCGCCCTTGAACTCAGGCGTCTCTCCGCCGAAGAAGGCCGTGACGCCCCGTCGCAGGTCGTTCGTCCCCATGCTGTCCGCGATTCCGTGGCGCTCGAGCTGCAGGTGATCGTTGATCGAATGCTCGATCGACTCGTGCAGAAGGCTCTTGGTCATGCGCACGTAGTACGGAGCCTTGACCGCGAGCTTCTCGGCCTTCTCCCTGGCGCGGTCGAGTAGCTGATCGGCGGGTACAACCTCCGTGACGAGGCCCGCCTCGAGCGCCGCCTCGGCACCGAGGTTCGGGTCGTTGAGCGCCAGCTCCAGCGCCTTTGCAGGCCCGACGACGCGTGGCAGGAAATAGGTCATGCCGCCGTCGGGCGCCGCTCCGATCCGCCCGTAGGCGATCGCCAGGAACGCGTCCTCGGAGGCGATTCGGATGTCGGCGGAGAGCGCCAGGGACATGCCCGCTCCGGCGGCCGGCCCGTTGATCGCGGCGATCACGGGGTAGGGAATGCGGCGGATGTCGATGATGGCGTTGTGGAGGGCCTCGGCTCCGCGCCTGACCTCGGATGGCAGGTCCACGCCCTCCTCGGTCACGCCGCGCTTGAACCAGTTGACGTCTCCTCCGGAGCAGAAGGCCCGCCCGGCGCCGGTGATGATCAGTACCCGGATCGGGGCGCGGTCAGCCAGCCAGGCGGCCGCGGTCACCAGCTCGCCGATCAGCTCGGGGCTCATCGCATTGAGTGCGTCGGGGCGGTTCAGGGTGAGCGTTCCGACCGGGCCGTCCACCTCGATCTCAAGCGTCTCAAGCCTGGGTGGGTCGCTGCCAAGCAGCTGAACCTCGGTCTCTGCGGTCTCTGTCATCTCAAACCTCCTAAGGCGGGGGGACGCGGAGCCTACCCTTCCGTTTATGGCGAAGAGCAGCCAGAAGCTGGCCGATCAGCGCAAGGAGCTCCCCGATGCTCCCGGCGTCTACGTGTTCCGAAACAGGGCTGGGGAGGCGCTCTACGTCGGCAAGGCGAACTCGATCCGGAAGCGCGTCGCGTCGCACTTCGCGAGAAAGGGCGGCGGCCGCGGTGCGGGGATGGGAGGCACGGCGGAGCTGATCGACCGTACGGACTCGATCGAATTCCTGGTCACGGAGAACGAGCCCGAGGCCCTGCTCGCCGAGCAGGCTTTCATCAAGCGCTATCGCCCGCGGTTCAACATCCGGCTGCGGGACGACAAGTCGTATCCGTACGTCGGCGTCAGCCTCGACGAGGAGTTCCCGCGCGTCTACTTCACCCGAGAGCGGCATCGACCGAACCGCGCCTACTTCGGCCCGTTCTCCAGCGCCAAGCGCGTTCGCGAGACGCTCGACCTGCTCGGCAAGCTCTTTCAGTACCGGACCTGCGAGGGGCCGGAGCCCGGGCGCCGCTCGGGCGTTCCATGTCTCGACTACTACATCAAGCGCTGCCAGGCGCCCTGCGTCGGCTACATCGACAAGGAGGAGTACCGGGGCAACATCGACCGCATCGTCGGTTTCCTCTCCGGCCGTTACAAGGAGATCGCCGGCGACCTCGAGGCGAAGATGGAGGAGGCCTCCGAGGCCCAGGACTTCGAGCGCGCGGCGCTCTTCCGCGACCGGCTGAACGCGGTCCGCTCGATGATGGAGCGCCAACAGGTCGCGGGCGGCTCGCTCGGCAGCGCCGACCTGATCGCCGTCGCGGTGGAGGGGAGCGACGCGAACGCGCAGGTCTTCCAGGTCCGCGACGGCGTGCTGGCCGAGCGGCAGGGCTTCTATCTGGCGGGTGAGGACGAGACGGTGGAGGCCGACCGCGATCCTGCCGAGGTCGCCGAGACCTTCCTGCTCCAGTACTACGGAGCGGCTCCATCGGTACCCGGCCGCGTGATCGTCGGTCCCGAGCTCCGGAACCGTACGGACGTGCTCGCCGAGGCGCTCTCCAGCCAGCGCGACGCGCAGGTCGAGGTCCGCGTCGGTTCCCGCGGCGACCTGCGCCGCCTCCGCGAGCTCGCCGAGAAGAACGCGAAGCTCGCTCTGGCACAGGACAAGCTGCGTCGCGAGCATCGCCGCCAGCAGCGGGTCGAGACGCTCTCCTCGCTGCAGGAGGCCCTCGGCCTGGAGCGCGTTCCCGTCCGGATCGAGGGCTTCGACATCTCGAACCTCGGCGAGACCCACACCGTCGCCTCGATGGTCGTCTTCGAGGGCGGGGCCCCGAAGAAGTCCGACTACCGGAAGTTCAACATCCGCGGCGAGGAGGGAGCCAACGGCAAGGGGCCAGACGACTTCGCATCCATGTCCGAGGTGCTGGGTCGTCGGCTGGGGCGCTACATGCAGCAGGCCGACATCTCGCCCCACGACTCCGGCCGCGACGCGAGCTTCGCCGCGCTCCCGGACCTGATCGTGATCGATGGCGGCAAGGGCCAGCTCTCGGCCGGGCTGAAGGCGCTCGAGCCGTTCACCGAGCGTGGCGTGGCGGTGGTCAGCCTGGCGAAGCGAATCGAGGAGGTCTTCGTCCCCGGCCGATCGGCCCCAATCCTCCTGGAGAAGAGCTCGGACGCCCTTCGCATCCTGCAGCGCGTCCGGGATGAGGCCCACCGGTTTGCGATCACCCACCACCGAGGCCGCCGGGACAAGGCGATGACGGCCTCGGTGCTGGACGGCGTTCGCGGTGTCGGCCCAGCGCGGAAGCGGGCACTGCTCCGCCATTTCGGCTCGCCGGATCGCCTGCTCACCGCCAGCCGCGAAGAGCTCGAAGCGGTGCCCGGGGTGCCCGGTAAGCTCGCTCGCGAGATCCACCGCCAACTCCACAGAGCGGGCTGATGGCCAAGGACTCCCCGACCTCGACTAACGGCGACGGCGCCGGGCCGCGCGACCACAGCGTAGAGCTGGTGGTGATCACCGGGTACTCCGGCGCGGGCAAGTCGGAGGCGATCGCCGCCTTCGAGGATGGCGGCTACTTCTGCGTCGACAATCTGCCGCCGAAGATGATCGGTGGTCTGGGAGAGCTCTTCCGGCACGAGGGGAGCGGGGTGGAGAAGGCCGCGGTCGTCACCGACGTCCGGGGCGGCGACTATTTCGAGGACCTGCAGGCGGTCCTCGATGAGCTCGGCTCGAGCGGCCTAGACCTCAAGGTCGTCTTCCTGGAAGCGGACGAGGAGGCCCTGCTCCATCGCTACAAGGAAACCCGCCGCCGCCATCCGCTGGCCCGCAGCGGCCGCATCGTCGACGGGATCCGCGAGGAGCGCGAGCTGCTCGCTCCGCTGCGCGAGCGCGCCGATGTCGTCATCGACACGACCTCCCTGACGGGCGGGGCGCTTCGCCGCCGGATCGCCACCGAGCTGATCGGCCGCGACGCGCAGGAGAACCAGCTCGCGCTGACGATCCTCACCTTCGGTTTCAAGAACGGGCCGCCCTCCGATGCCGATCTCACCCTCGATGTCCGCTTTCTGCCTAACCCGCACTACGTCGACGAGCTGCGCCCGCTCACCGGGCTCGACGAGCCGGTGCGGGAATACGTCGAGTCCGGCACGCAGGCCGGCGAGTTCTACGGCCGGCTGATGCCCCTGCTCGACTTCCTGCTGCCGGCCTACGTTGCGGAGGGCAAGCAGCACCTGACCATCGCCGTCGGCTGCACCGGCGGCCGGCATCGCTCGGTGACGGTGGCTGACCGGATCGCCCGGGAGCTCGGCAAGCGCGACGACGTGAAGCTCCAGCTCGTCCACCGGGACGTCGATCTGGAGCCGCGCCCGGCCGCTCGCTAGTAGCCGTCCATAACATCCGCCGCATGGCGGACTCGGTGATCAGCGTCCAGGGGCTGCGCAAGTCCTACGACGACTTTGAGGCCGTGCGGGGCATCGACCTGGAGGTGGTCGCCGGCGAGGTCTTCGCGTTCCTCGGGCCGAACGGCGCCGGGAAGACCACCACCGTCGAGATCCTCGAGGGATACCGGACGCGGAGCGGCGGCGAGGTGAGCGTGCTGGGTGTGGACCCGAGGAACGCCGACCGCGGCTGGCGCAACCGGGTCGGCTTCGTGTTCCAGCAGTCCAGCCTCGTCCCCGAGCTCACCCCGCGAGAGGCGATCGAGCAATACGCCGGCTACTACTCGCACCCGAGGGACGTCGACGAGACGGTTGAACTGGTCGGACTCTCGGAGAAGGCCGACGTCAGGACCTCGAAGCTCTCTGGCGGCCAGCAGCGGCGTCTCGATGTGGCCCTCGCCTTGATCGGGGACCCGGAGCTGCTCTTCCTCGACGAGCCGACGACTGGCTTCGATCCCTCCGCCCGACGCCAGGCCTGGGACGTGATCGGCGGGCTGCGCAACCTCGGCAAGACCGTCTTCCTGACCACGCACTACATGGAGGAGGCGCAGACGCTGGCGGATCGCGTCGCGATCATCTCGGCGGGCAGAATCGTCGCGAGCGGCGCGCCAGACGACCTCGGGGGTGACCGCGAGCGGCGCACGGAGATCAGCTTTCGGCTGCCGGAAGGAGTCCGCTCTCCCGATCTGCCATTCGCGGTGAGAACCGGTGCCCGGATCGACGCGGGCGCCGTCTCGCTGACCGCGGAGGACCCCGTTCCCATCCTGCGCGAGCTCACCAACTGGGCGGCGGAGCGCGGTGTGGGGCTGCCGGGGCTCACCGTCGGCTCCCCGAGCCTGGAGGACGTCTACCTAGAGCTGACAGAGGGCGCCGATGGCCGGGAGGCGGCGGAATGAGCGGCGTCGCGGTCGTCCTCCACCAGTTCCGCTTCGACCAGAAGATCTTCTGGCGCAATCCGGCGGCAGTCTTCTTCACCGCGCTGCTGCCGCTGCTCTTCCTCTTCCTGCTCGCGACGATCTTCAAGGACACCCACATCTCCGGCGTGGACGTCAAGGGGGCCACCTACTACGTGCCGGCGATCCTCACGCTGGCGGTGATCTCCGCGACCACGGTCAAGCTGGCCACCAACCTGCCGACCGAGCGAGAGGCCGGCCAGCTCAAACGCGTGCGCGGCACCCCGCTGCCCCCGGCCGCGTTCGTCGCCGGCCGGGTCGGCAACTCCCTGGTGATCTCGGTGATCATGGTCGTCCTCGTCAGCGTGATCGGTGCGCTGCTCTACGGCGTCACGATCCCGACGCACACTCTGCCCGCGATGCTGGTCACTCTCGCGGTCGGGGCGTTCTCCTTCTCGTGCCTGGGGTTCGCTCTCGCGGCCGCGATTCCGACCGCGCAGGCAGCCCCTGCCGTCACCAACGCGACGGTTCTGCCGCTCTACTTCCTCTCGGGAGTCTTCATCCCACAGGACGAGCTGCCCAACGGCGTCCTGCACTTCGCCGACCTGTTCCCGATCCGCCCCTTTTTCGAGGCCATGTTCACCGTCTGGAACCCGCACACGACCGGCGCCGGATTCGAATGGGGCGACCTGGCAGTGGTCGCGGCCTGGGGCCTGGTCGGGCTTCTGGTTGCCGTCCGCTACTTTCGCTGGGAGCCGCGGCACTGACGTGGCTCCGGTGCTCCCGTGTAATCTGGATCCGCAGGGACGGTCTCGTCTGTCCGTCGCACACCGATGCTCAATTACGCAGCCGTAAAAGTCTCCGACATCGAACGCAGCGGTGCGTTCTACGACTCCATCCTGGCTCCGCTCGGATGGCGCCGTCAGGAGGCGCCCGCGGACTCGGTGAGCTGGGGGCTGGTCAGGGCGGAGTTCTTCATCGAGCTTGCGGATTCGCAGCGACCGGGATACGGGCTGATCTCCTTCCCTGCAAAGAGCATTCCCGCGGTCAAGGCCTCGTTCGAGTCCGGCTCCGCGAACGGAGGAGATCCTGTGGCGGAACCCGGCAGCGCGGCCTCCTTCGGCCCGGGCACCTATTCCTGTCGCCTGACCGACCCCGACGGCTATCTGGTCGAGGTCTGCGTATCCCACGACCGCTGAGCGAATCTCCGTACTCCGCACGGGGACGGCGCTGGAGGCGGCTCGATAATTTGAGTAGAGCAAACCCCGTCTAGGAGGACTTCAAATGGCAGTCAAGGTGGGCATCAACGGTTTTGGGCGGATCGGCCGGAACCTCTTCCGCGCAGCCATAGAGGCAGACGCGGACCTCGAGTTCGTCGCCGTCAATGACCTGGTCGACGCCGAGACCATGGCCCACCTCCTCAAGTACGACACGGTCTTGGGGCGCTTTCCCGGTGAGGTCGCCGCCTCCAGCGGAGGAATCACCATCGACGGCAAGGAGCTCAAGGTCTTCAACGAGAAGGACCCGGCGGCACTGCCCTGGGGCGATCTCGGGGTCGACGTGGTGATCGAGTCGACGGGGATATTCCGCGACCGCGAGGGTGCCGGCAAGCACCTCGAGGCCGGTGCCAAGAAGGTGATCATCTCCGCCCCTGCCACGGAGCCCGATGTCACCGTTGTGCTTGGGGTCAATTTCGACACCGACTATGACCCGGAGAAGCACAACATCATCTCCAACGCCTCCTGCACGACCAACTGCCTCGCACCGGTGGCCAAGGTGCTGAACGACATGGTCGGCATCGAGCGCGGCCTGATGACCACGATTCACGCCTACACGGCCGACCAGCGTCTTCAGGACATGCCACACAAGGACCTGCGCCGGGCCCGCGCCGCGGCGCAGAACCTGATCCCGACCAGCACGGGGGCGGCCAAGGCCGTCGGCATCGTCCTGCCGGAGCTGGAGGGCAAGCTCAGCGGCATCTCAGTCCGCGCGCCGATCATCACCGGGTCGCTCGTCGACCTGACCTGCGACGTCTCGAAGGCAACCAGCGATGAGGAGATCAACGCGGCGATGAAGGAGGCTGCATCGGGCCCGCTCTCGGGAATCCTCAAGTACACCGAGGACCCGATCGTCTCCAGCGACGTCGTCACCGATCCTCACTCGTCGATCTTCGACGCCGAGCAGACCACGGTCGTCGATGGGACCTTCGTGAAGCTCCTCTCCTGGTACGACAACGAGTGGGGCTACGCCAAGCGCTGCGTCGATCTGGCGGAGAAGGTGCTGCAGCCGGCCGCGGTAAGTGCCTGACGCAGATCAGTCACGCCCGTTCGGCAAGGCGAGCGTCAGGGACGCCGAGGTCGATGGCAGGCGCGTCCTGCTGCGGGCTGACCTGAACGTCCCGCTCAGCGGCGGCGCGGTCGTCGATGACACCCGGATTCGCGCCTCGCTGCCGACCATCGAGCTGCTGCGGGAGCGGGGGGCGAGCATCGTCCTCGTCTCGCATCTGGGCCGCCCGAAGGGCGTCGATCCGAGCCTGTCGATGGCCCCCGTCGCCGAGCGGCTCGGCGAGCTGATCGGCGCCGAGGTGAAGCTGGCTCCGGCCGTGGTCGGTGACAAGGTCACGGCGATGGCCGCGGCGCTCGAGCCGGGCGAGGTGCTGCTGCTCGAGAACAGCCGCTTCGAGGAGGGGGAGAAGAAGAACGATCCCGAGCTCGCCGAGGCGCTTGCGGCCCTCGCCGACGTCTACGTCAACGATGCGTTCGGCACGGCGCATCGAGCACACGCCACGACCGAAGGTGTCGCTCATCTGCTCCCCGGCTACGCGGGCCTCCTGCTGGAGCAGGAGGTCACGCAGCTGACCGCGGTTCGTGACGATCCGAAGCGCCCACTGGTCGTCGTACTCGGCGGCGCCAAGGTGACCGACAAGCTCGGGGTCATCGACCGCTTCCTCGGCTTCGCCGAGGAGATCCTGATCGGTGGGGCGATGTGCTTCAGTTTTTTCAAGGCCGAGGGCCGCGATACGGGCCACTCGCTGGTCGAGGAGGAGGGCGTCGAGGCTGCCAAGCGGGTGCTGGCCGAGGCTGAGAAGAGCGACACCATCCTCGAGCTGCCCGAGGACCTCGTCCTGGGCAGGGAGCTCGAGGCGGGCACGGAGACCCAGGAGCTGAACGGGGTGGACGTGCCCGAGGGGTGGATGGGTCTCGACATCGGCGCCAACACGGCAGCCAACTTCTCGAAGCGAATCGCCGGCGCCGGAACCGTCTTCTGGAACGGGCCGATGGGCGCGTTCGAGGTCCCGCCCTTCGACGCCGGCACGCGGGCTCTGGCCGAGGCGGTCGCCGCCGCGCCGGGGCGCACCGTGGTCGGCGGGGGCGACTCGGTCGCCGCACTCCACAAATTCGATCTCGCGGGTTCGGTGGACTGGATCTCGACCGGAGGTGGCGCCTCGCTCGAGCTGCTCGAGGGGCGCGAACTGCCTGGGGTGGAGGCGCTGCGGGATGCCTGACCGTGATCCAAGGGACCTCCGCAGGCGAAGCCGAGGAGGTACCCGTCAAATGTTGTTGGCCGCCAATTGGAAGATGCACAAGACGGTCGAGGAGACCGAGGGTTTCCTGGACGTTTTCCTGGCACGGGTCCCCGAGTCGGGCGCCGAGGTCGTCATCTGCCCGTCGTTTCTCTCGCTGGCGGCCGCTGTCGATCTCTGCGCCCAGAGCTCCGCGCGCGTCGCCGCCCAGAACATGCACGACCAGGCCGAGGGGGCGTTCACCGGGGAGATCTCGGCGGCGATGCTGGTGGAGATCGGCGTCGATGGGGTCATCCTCGGGCACTCCGAGCGCCGCCAGTACTTCGGTGAATCGGACGAGGCTCTGGCCAGGAAGGTCCCGGCTGCCCTCCGCGCGGGACTCCAGCCGATCCTCTGCGTGGGCGAGAACGAGTCCCAGCGCGACGCGGACGAGACGGAGGGGATCCTCACCCGGCAGATCGAGGCTGACCTCTCCGAGGTGCCCGAGGACCGGCTCGGCGACGTCGTGATCGCCTACGAGCCGATCTGGGCGATCGGCACGGGTCGCACCGCGACTCCCGAGCAGGCCCAGGAGGCCAGCGCCGTGATCCGCGGTCTGATCGCGAGCCGGTCGGGCGAGGGGGCGGCCGCAATCCGGATCCTCTACGGAGGATCCGTGAAGCCGGACAACGCGACCGAGCTTCTGGCTCTGCCCGACGTCGACGGCGCGCTCGTGGGCGGCGCGAGCCTCGACCCTGACGACTTCGCGGCGATCGTGGAAGCCGCCCCCTGATGTCGCTGCCGCCCGGGCCGGCGAGCCTGCCGGTGCCCGCCCTGACGCTCGTTGTCTTGGACGGCTTCGGCTTGGCACCGGATGGCCCCGGCAACGCCGTGTCGCAGGCGAGCACGCCGAACTTCGACGAGCTCTGGGTCAACTATCCACACACGACCCTCTCAACCTCCGGACAGGACGTCGGCCTGCCCGACGGCCAGATGGGCAACTCGGAGGTCGGCCACCTCAACCTGGGTGCGGGCGCGGTGGTCAAGCAGGACCTCGCGCTCATCGACGATGCGATCGCGGACGGCAGCTTCTTCGAGAACGAAGCCCTGCGGGCGGCCTGTGGCTCGGCGCGCGAGTCCCGGCGTGGGCGCCTGCATGCGATCGGATTGATCTCGGACGGCGGGGTCCACTCCGGCTGGGAGCACATCGAGGCGATCATCGAGCTGGCGGGTGAGGAGGGTGTCACGGACCTGGTGATCCACGCCCTCACGGATGGCCGCGACACGCTGCCGCACAACGGCGCCGGATACATCGAGGAGGTCGAGCGCTGGCTCCGGCGCACCGGCCGGATCGGCACGGTGGGCGGCCGCTATTGGGGGATGGACCGAGACCGCCGCTGGGACCGGACGAAGAAGGCCTATGACGCGGTCGTGCACGCGAAGGCGCCTAGGGCCGATACCGCCGTCGGCGCGATCAGGGCCTCCTACGAGGAGGACGTCACCGACGAGTTCATCGAGCCGGTGGTGATCGGCGACTACGACGGCGCCGAGGCCGACGAGCCGTTCATCTTCATCAACTTCCGCCCCGACCGGGCCCGTCAGATGACCAGGGCGCTGGGTGAGCCGGGCTTCGACGACTTCGATCGCGGTGGCGCCGAGCCCTTCGAGGTGACGACGATGACCGAGTACCACCACGGCTGGCCCTATCCGGTCGCCTTCCCGCCGCACGAGCCCGAGACCACGATCGCCCAGGTGATCTCGGAGCGGGGCGAGCGCCAGTTGCACGTCGCCGAGACCGAGAAGTACGCCCACGTCACCTACTTCTTCGACGGGGGGAAGGAGGGAGAGCTGCCTGGCGAGGAGCAGCTGCTCGCCGAGTCGCCGCGCGAGGTGCCGACCTACGACCACAAGCCGGAGATGAGCGCCGCGGCAAACGCGCGCCTCTTCACCGATGCCTGGCGCGCCGACGGCTTCCGCTTCGGAATCATCAACTTCGCCAACCCCGACATGGTCGGCCACACCGGTGTGATCCCGGCCGCCATCGCCGCCTGCGAGGAGACCGATCTCCGGCTCGGCGAGGTCGTCTCGGCGGTCCACGAGAAGGGCGGCGCTGTGATCATCACCGCCGACCACGGGAACTGCGAGCAGATGCTGGAGCCCGACGGGTCACCCAACACGGCCCACTCGACGAACCCGGTGCCGGCGATCGTCACGGTCGCCGGGATCGAGTTGCGCGAGGGCGGGATCCTGGCCGACGTCGCTCCCACGGCGCTCGATCTGCTCGGCATCCCCCAGCCCGACGCGATGACGGGCAAGAGCCTCCGGGCATCCGGGCCCTGAGAGAACCCTAGGCTTGGCCGGTGAGACGGGATCCGGCCAGGCTCAGCTTCGAGATCGAGGCCCGCGACGGCGACGCCCGCGCGGGAGTGATCCAGCTCGCCCACGGCCGGGTCCGCACCCCGGCCTTCGTCCCCCTGGCGACCAAGGGCAGCGTCCGCGGGCTCTCCTCGGGGGAGGTGGCCGAGCTCGGCTACCAGATGGTGCTGGGCAACACCTTCCACCTGCACCTGTCGCCGGGCGAGGAGCTGATCGCCGCCCGCGGCGGCCTGCACCGGTTCATGGGCTGGGAGCGCCCGATCATCACGGACTCCGGTGGGTTCCAGGTCTTCTCCCTCGCTCACGGCGGTGTCGCCGATGAGATCAAGGGCCGTCGCGGCAACACCCAGGGAGGCGCCAAGGTCAAGATCACCGAGGAGGGCGTGGCGTTCCAGTCGCTGCTCGACGGATCGAACCGCTTTCTCGGCCCCGAGGAGTCGATGGGAATCCAGGCGGCCCTCGGCTCCGACATAGCGCTCGCCTTCGACGAGTGCACGCCCGCGCATGCCGACCGCGACTACACGGCCCGTTCCACGGAGCGGACCCATCGCTGGCTCGATCGCTGCCTCGAGTGGCACGGCCGTGAGGGACCAGCCGACCAGGCCGTGTTCGGGATCGTCCAGGGCGGCGTCCATGAGGACCTCCGCCGGGAGTCGGCCTCGAGCACGGCGGAGGCGGGCATCGACGGCATCGCCATCGGCGGCACGCTCGGGCGGGAGAAGGAGGAGATGCACGGTGTCCTCGGCTTCACTGTTCCCCTGCTTCCCGAGGAGGCGCCCCGGCATCTGCTGGGCATCGGCGAGATCGATGACCTGCTCATCGGCATCGGGCTCGGCATCGACCTCTTCGACTGCGCGGTCCCGACCCGGCTCGCCAGGCACGGGACGGCTCTCGCACCCGATTCGGGCGGCCGCTTCCGCATCGACCTGACCAAGGCGGCGTACGCGAATGACGACTCACCGGTCGTCGAGGGGTGCGCCTGCGAGGCGTGCACGCGGCACTCGCGCGCCTATCTGCACTACCTGGCCCGCAACAAGGACCTGACCGGGACCCGCCTCCTCACGCTGCACAACCTGACCTACATGCGCTCCCTGGTCGCGGGCGCGAGGGATGCGATCGGCGAGGGCCGTTTCGGCGCGTTCTCCGAGACGGTTCTGGCGGGCGCTCCGCCTTGGGTTGCCGCCGGTGGTACTTCATAGTCGGCTTCGCCCAGATAGGCGCGGCCCTTTTCAACGCTTAGCAGTGTGTTTTCAGACAGCTGCTTTGCATGGAAAGCAGCACTCCGTCGGATCCTCGAGGTTGGCGATTATCGCTGTCGTCGTCTCCCTGATCGCAGCTGCAGGTTGATAGACGTACCTCGCCCGCAGGGGGACTGTGTTGGTCGTGGGGCCGCTCAGTGAGCGTGCCGGAAGCCGAAGAGCGCCGTGTAGGTCCCGGTGCCGGGGTTGTCCGCGCCCGCCGGGGATCCCTGGTCAACGCCGACCCCGATCTGGCGGAAGGACTTCGAGAGCAGAACGCTCCGGTGCTCGGCGCTCATCATCCAGGCGTGGACGGTTGCGCGCGGGCTGCTCAGGCTTCCGGCCCCCCAGAAGAGGTCCTCTCCGACGCCCCAGGAGCTGGCGCCGATCATGTAGCCGGCGTTGGCCGCGCGGGAGGCCGGGGTTCCGTCGCCCCCGTGGGAGAAGAAGTTCTGGGCGACCATCGCGTCGGTGTGCGTCTGGGCTGCGACCCTCAGCGGGAGGTTGGCGTAAACGGGCTTCACGTGGTGACGGGCGCGGTTTCCGTTGATCAGGCAGGTCACCGTCAGTCGTGCCTGGTCGACCGTCAGCCGTGACGCGGGCAGGCCGCCACCTTGGCAGGCGAGCGCCGAGGCAGCCGAGGTCGCGAGCAGTCCGGCGATCACGAGTGCGATTCCGAGCCCGAATTTGGGCGTGATTCGCGGGCGAGCGATCTCCGGCATGGGCTTCTGATCCATCGCCGACCTCTCAGTCTTCGCGCTTCCGGGCTTAGCTGGCGGGCTCGCGCGGAATTGGTCGCGCTATACCTTCTATTCGGCAATTCGCCCCTCGGAACTTGAGTCCCCCGGCCGCCGCATCGCATGGGATAACGGCGGTTAAGCAGGTCTATGAAGCGCGAAGACAGCGATTCTGCACTGCCACGACTCCTGGAAGGCCGGGCACCACTGCTGCTTGGGAGGCAGGAGCGCGAGATATGGCTTGTGCTTCTCCCGCGAAGCGGGCGCGGACTGCTTCCGGCCGAAGGAGTCGTCAGAGGCTAGGAAGGAAGCTCATCGTCGGCGGGTTCCAAGCGAGCGTGTGGAAGGCCCAGGCAGCGTCCACACGATCTGCTCTCGGGCATGAGTTCTTGCGGTCGCGGGCCGGATCAGTAGCGGGCGAAGCGGTCTGTGTCGTCGTCGAAGCGGTCCACGAGCTCTCTCGACAGGGTGGGTCGCGTCTGGGCGATCGCGGCGAGGAACTCATCGGTGGTGGCTCGATGGCTGCCCTCGCCGAAGTGCTCGCGCTCGAAGGCCGCCTGCGCAGCCTTGCGGGCAGCAAACTCGATGTCCGCGGGCGTGAAGAAGTCGCTTGCCTTCACCAGTGCGGACAGATCGATGTGACGGTCGGTTATCTCCTCGCAGTACCGACCCCAGATGGCCTGCCGCGCGGCAGGGTCAGGCGGGCCGACCGGGAGCACGTAGTCGAACCGCCCCGGCCGCAGAAAGGCGGGGTCGAGTCGGCCGACCCAGTTGGTGGCGCACACCAGCAGGTGCTCCGGGGCCTCACGAAGCCTCGGGATCTGCTTCAGGAACTCGTTGGTCACGCTTGGGCTGACCCGGCGCTCCTCATGACGGTCCGACGCCAGGTCCTCGACCTCGTCGACGAACACGACGGCCGAGCTCAGCTCGAGGATTCGGTCGAAGGCCGCGGCGAGCAGGGTCGCGGTGCGGTCGGCTCCTTCCTCGGCCACCTCACTGGGCTGGATCTCGACGAAGGGCCAGCCGAGCCGTGAGGCGATGCCCTTGGCGAACGTCGTCTTGCCGGTCCCAGGCGGACCGAAGAGGACTATGGCACGCGGTGGGGCGACCGAGTGCCGGGAGGCGAGCTCCGGCTCCTCGAGCGGGAGAATGACCCGGCGCTCGATGATCTGCTTGGCGTCCTCGAGGCCCTTCAGCTCGCTCCAGAGACCCGGGTTGATCTTCCGGCCCCAGACCGCCGCGAGGTCGGTTGGGACCGATGTTGTCGCGGTGACCGGGCGCTCCAGATAGCCGACGTCGCTGGGCCGGTAGTCCCAGCGCTCGAGGTGCTTGTGGCTTCGTTCGCCCTCGGTCACGAGCGCGCCCAACCGTCGCGCTCCCCGCCCGGCAAGCAACTGCTCGATCCGGGCGAGCAGCCCGTCGGCGATCGCTGTCTCCTCGGAGAGCCCGGGCAGCAGGATGAGGCGATGCACCCAGCCGATTGACGCGGAGGAACTTCCAATCACGGTGCCCACGATCTCGCCTTCCATTTCCGCGACGACGGTGGCGGAGGGGCCTGAGTTCATCAGATCGACCGCCTGGTCGAGGGTCAGCCCCCCGGCTCCCCCAGACTCGTCGGCACGACCCCACAGATCCAAGACCCGACCGAGGTCGCCCGGCTCGTAGTCCCTAATCGTCGCTTTCGTCACAAGCAGATGGTTGCGCAGCTGATCGAACAGGGTGCGCTCGTGAGCAGCACCTAGCCACCCGAGGTCCGTACCACCAGGGGTGGCAGCGCCAGACCTGTGGAAAATGGGTGGCACTCCTGGAAGGCTGGGCACTACTGCTTTGCATGGAAAGCAGCAGTGTCCGGTGAGATACTGGGCGGGCGATGTCGGAGGAGCGTCTCGAAGATTTCATCCGCCGGCCCTTCATCACCGAGCCGGCCCACGCTCAGACAGCGCCTCTTTGATGCGGGCCGCCGGTATCAGCGAGTTCGGCGGTGCTGTCGGGCGGATCGACCTCCCAGATCCGCGCCCCCTCGCGGACGACGAGGTCCTGATCGAAATCCGGGCCGCGGGCGTCGGCAACTGGGAGGAGTTCGTCCGCACGGGCGACTGGGACGTCGGCCGCGCCCCTCCAATGGCGCTCGGCGTCGAGGCCGCCGGGACCATCACGGCGATCGGAGATTCCGTCGAGGACTGGGAGCCGGGCGATGAGGTGCTCAGCCACCCCCTCCCGCTGCGGGATCAGGGAACCTGGGCGCCCTTGCTGATCGCCTCGGCGACGGTGCTCGCGCGAAAGCCTGCCGCCCTCTCGTGGGAGGCAGCCGCAGCCTTCCCCGTTTCGGCCCTGACCGCCACACAGGTGATCGACGGAGCCCTGGCGGTGCGCCCTGAGGACCTGGTCCTTGTCAACGGTGGGAGCGGGGTGGCCGGCTCGCAGCTCGTTGGACTGGCCGCGGCGCGCGGTGCCGAGGTGATGGCGACCGCAGGACCGGCCAGCCATGAGCGCCTGCGCCGGCGGGGAGCGGCTCACGTGCTCGACTATCACGACCCCGACTGGCCGGAGCAGGCGCGGGCCATTGGCGGCGGCTTGGGCGTGACCGCCGTCGCGAACGCCGTGCCGAACGGCTCAGCCGTCGCGATCGGCACCGTGCGCGACGGCGGTCGCCTTGCGACGATCACGCAGGACCCACCGGACGAGCAGCGGGGCATCGAGATCTCGTCGGTGATCGTGGAGCCCGACGGCCGCGCGCTCGGCGAGCTCGGCGAGCTGCTCGCGGCCGGGAGGCTCGAGGTCTCGGTCGCGGCGACGTTCCCGCTCGAGGAGGCCGCCGCGGCCTTCGCGGCAGGAACGGGGGGCGGCGCCGGCGGAGCGGTCGTGCTTCACCCCTGACGGGGGCGAGGATCTAGCTCGCCAGGGATTGAGTGGCGACTCCCGCTGGTCAACGACAGGCCCGTGCCCGTGCTGCCCGAAGTTTGGCGAAATAGTCGCTTTGGACGAAAAGCAGCACCGCCGCTTTGCATGGAAAGCAGCACCTTGGACTAGGCGCTATTGAACCTGCGTGTCCTTGCCTGGGCCGCCCTTGAGCTTGTCCTTGCCGGGGCCGCCGTTCAGGGTGTCCTTTCCCGCCTCACCGACCAGCTTGTCGTTGCCCTTGCCACCGTTCAGCATGTCCTTGCCGGGGCCACCGCAAATCACATCCTTGCCGGCGAGCCCGGAGAGCTTGTCGTTTCCGCCGAGGCCGAGGATTACATCGGCGATGCTCGTTCCGGTGATCTTGTCGCCCTTATCGGTGCCGATCATCGTCGCCTGCATGCCTTTGCATCGGCCGGAGAGCGTTGTGACGGTGCCGTCGTGATTGAACACATTCGCCTCGATGCCTTGGCCGTCAGAACCACGCTGCGGCACCGCCGGGCCGGCCCCGCCGCTACCGCCGGCGACGCTGTTTCCGACGAAGTTTGTATTGACGAGCGTCACCTTGCCGTCGTCGTTGAAGATTGCGCCCCCGATGCCGGCACCCCCACCACCACCGGCGGCCGTTTGCCCAGAAACGGTCGTGCCTCCACCCGCCCCGGCGCCAAAGCCACCGGCCGCGCCCAAGCCGCCCGGGCCGACGTTGAAACCGCCACCCCCACCGCCGCCGCCGCCAAAGCCTCCGATACCGGCGTTGCTGCTCTTTCCCCCTCCGCCGCCGCCACCGCCAAAGCCACCGGAGCCGCCAAGCGTGGAGCCAGCGCTGCTCCCACCACCACCGCCGCCGCTGCCTACGCCGCCGGCTCCGCCGGAGCCGCCGCTGGTGCCGTTGCTTCCGCCGCCGCCACCACCACCGCCCGAACCGCCTGGGGTTCCAGTGCCGGTGGGCGAATTGCCACCGGCGCCGCCGTTCGCGCTGCCGCCGACGGCCCCTATATCGCTGAGGCTGTTGCTCCCGTTGGCGATCGTGCCGCCGCCGCCCGAGCCGCCGTCCGCGAAGACCGTCCCGCCGTTGCCGAAGAAACCGCCGCCCCCGGCGCCGCCCTGTACCTCGCCCTGCCCAGCGTTGCCGCCGTTCCCGCCCAGGCCACCGCCGCCGCCGCCGCCGCCACCTCCCTGAGAGGTGCCGCCACCGGCCGTGCCGCCGGCGCCGCCATTGCCGCCGCGCGCGGCATTGGAAACGAGGCTGCTGCGCGCGATTGTCAGCTCGCCGCGGTTGTAGATCGCGCCACCGAGCCCTGCGCCTCCGCCGCCACCGCCACCGTTGTTGGTGCCGCCGCTACCGCCGATGCCGCCCTGCGCAACGCCACTACGCAGGGTCACATCGCGCAACTCGAGGTCGCCCGAGGTCTCAACGGTGAACAGTCGAAACGGCGTTGCGCCGTTGCGCTGAATGGTCGCACCGCTGCCCAGGATCGTGATCTTGCCGGTGATCACAGGCAACCCGTTGGGGCCGAACGTCGTGTTGTCCCTCGCTGTGAGACCGTAGGTGCACGCACCTTTAAGGCTCAGAGTGTCGGAGCCCGAACTCTGGTTAGCGTTGGCGATCGCGGCCGCCAAGTCCCCCACGGTGCATCCGACCTTCACGCCCGCCGCACGGCCAGGAATGGTGAGTGCGACCAGCGCCGCGCAGGCGACTACGCACCAGGCCGTCAATCCCAATACCAGGCTGCGCGCGGGAGCCAGCCGATTCGCTTGGCGGCTGAACCGCCCGCCATTACTCACTGCAGCCATATTACGACGGTTCATGCGAAGTAGAACGGGCGCCTTCTCCCTTCCGATGCCGGCAGGACTGCTTCGGTGGTTGGACCGAGAGTGCCGCTCTACCACGTCTACGTGCTCGGTTTCGCGTAAAGGGAGTACTGGCTGAGGAAGGCCGGGAACTACTGCTTTGCATGGAAAGCAGCACCTCTCCTACTTCTTCGCTCTCCGCTCGTAGGCGCCGATGTCGGGCTTCTTGTCTCGCTTAACGCCGCGCTGGTCGACGCGAAGTGCATCGGGCTCCGCGCGGCCGATCGCCCTCGAAACCTTCAGCAGCGCGATCGTCTTGGTGGGCCCGCCGTTGTCGGCGAGCTTGCCCAGCCCCACCTTCCCGCCGACCAGGTCGGTGGCGCCGAAGCCGGTGCAGGTGCTGTCGGGGGTGCCGATCAGGTTGTGCCCCAGCGACACGAAGGGAGCCGGTTGGTTCCAGCCGAGGGAGCAATCGGACGGGATCGAGCGCGTCCGGCTCGTCGCGACGGTATTGAGGGCCACGACGGTGTTGTGGAGGCTGAAGCTGTCGTCCCACTCGGCGTAGATCCCCCCGCCCGAGCCGCCGTGCGTACCGTTTTCAACATCTCCCGTGCAGCAGAACGCTTTGTTGCGAGCGACCGTGACGTGGTCGAGCTCCACGGTCGCGTGGCTCCCCATGCCAAACGCGTCCTGGGAGCCGATCCCGCCACCGTCAAGGCCGGCGCTGTTGTTGGCAACCGTTGAGTTCTCGATCTCGAGTGTCGCCGTCGGTCCCCCCAGCGGGGCGAAGAGGCCGATGCCGCCACCAGAAGCGAAATCGCTCGTCTTGTTGCCGGAGATGGTCGAGCGGTTGACTTCTGCGCGCCCACCCGCGTCGATGGCCAGCCCGCCCCCAGTCCCGGACTCGTTGCGTGCCAGGGTCGACTTGAAAAGGGATGCACTCCCGTCCTTGGAGATGAAGATCGCTCCTCCCGAACCGCCGGTGGCCTTGTTGCCCTTGAGCCGCGTCCCGGCCATCTTGAGCTCGCCGCCGCTGTTGAGGTAGATGGCGCCGCCGTTGGCGGGAAACGACCCGTGGCCGTTGGCGGTGTTGTTGACGAGTCGGCTGTTGCGGATGTCGAGGACGTCGCCGCGGATCGCCCCGCCGACGCCGGCGTCACCGCCCACGAGACCGTCTCGCAAGGTGGCGCCGTTCAGCGTCAGGGAGCCGTCGAAGATGCGGTCGATGCGGTTGGCGTCGATCGTCGCCGGGTTGTTCTTGCCGCCACCCTCGGTCTTGACGGTCAACGGCCCCGAGGTGATGTCGAGGTCGCCGGTCCGCCCGGCGTTCTCACCGGCGCCTTTCCGGGTGAGCATGTAGCGCTTGCCGGGGCGCAGCAGGATCGTCGCTGGCGTGCCGCTGGCGTTGGCGGCGATCACCGCCTCGCGCAAAGTACAGTCCTTCGCCTTGCAGCCGTTCGGCTTCGGATCGTCGGTACGAGTCGGGCGGTAGGTGGCCGCAGAGGCGGCGGAGGCGGTCGCCAGCAGCGCGACCGCAGCCAGGCAGCCCGCCAGCAGTCCACTGGTCCGGGGCCTCTTCGAAAGCTTCTTCAGGCGTCTCATCGGTTCCTCAGTAGCTCTAAACACTGGAATCGCCTTGACGGAGCGTGTCAGGCGAAGTTCGTACCAACCTCCGTGTTTCCCACGGGAAGCACGCCCGTAGCGACCGTGACGACGCTCTCCAGGCCGCGGGGCGCTTTTAGGGCGTTCTGGGTCTCGGCGCAAGTAGCCGCTTTGGACGAAAAGCATCTCTTCCGTACCCGACTACGGAGGAAGCATGCTCGAGCTCACCGATCACGTCGCCGGCACGGCGAACAAGGTCATCACGCGACGGCGCCCGGGAACAAGGGACGTCGTTATCCGGCTGACCCGCCGCGGGTGGAAGAGATCGTTGCGGTAATGAGGCAGGCGGGCACTGACTTGTACGGCAGTCGGCTGCGGGGGCTGATCATCGTGCGCTGGCGAGCAGGTCTTCGCATCTCCGAGGCACTTGCCCTGACGGAATCGGACTGGGAAGTCAGCCGAGGGTCCATGCTCGTCCGCCGGCGTAAGGGCGGACGCCGGAGGGAAGTGGGCATGGATGAATGGGCTTGGGATCAGCTGCGTCCCTGGCTTGAGACCCGCGCCTCGTTCCCGGTTGGATCGCTTTTCTGCGTGATCAACGGGCCAACCTGTGGCGGGCCCTGGTCGAGCTCACAGGTGCGAATTGCGCTCCGACGCACCGCGGCCCACGCCGGGGTAAGGCGGCGCTTCGCCCCACACCAGTTGCGCCATGCCCACGCCGTCGAGATGGCGAGAGAGGGCGTCCCGCTCAATGTCATCCAGCGCCAGCTAGGACATGCCAACCTCGGGGTTACCTCGATCTACCTGCAGGGGATCGATAGCGGCGAGATCATCGAGACGGTTCGAACACGCCGCCCTCCGATGATCCCGGCCGCCGCGGCCCTGGCTCGCTAGTGCTTTTCGTCCAAAGCGCTACTCCGACAGCCCGGCAGCTTCGAGGGCATCAGCGCGATGGCGGAAGAACTCCAGCCTGCCCCGGGGGGCTGTCCGCATCGCCTTTAGGTGGTGCCTCTACGGGCACTGGGGCGGATACGGTCAGCGAGCGCTTCCCGTAGAGCTTCTCGTAGACGTCGCTCTCCGCCGGTTCCGGATTGGAGTTTCGCGCCTGCCTCGCTTTGATCGCCGGTGAGCGCAGCAGCAGCACGGTCGCCGCGGTGGTGACGGCTACCCCCAACAGAATGAGCACGATCAGCGCGAGCACTGGGGCGATCATAGGCGTCGGCGATGCAGCCCTTCACCGGTGCGATGTCAAACGACGAGAGCCGGCAAGCGCGACCTCGACGTTCTCCCGCGACATCGCCCGCGCAGGCGATGACTGCTCCTGCAGTTACGTCCCTCAGGTGGAGGAGGGCCCACCCGGAGTGTCGGGCACCCGACGGCGCTCGCTGCTGGAGACGCGGCGCCGCATCACCCAGCCCGCCACGAGGAGAATGATGACAACGCCGATCAACGCGCTCAGGATGCCGCCCCAGTCGAACACGTCTTCGTCGCCGATCCCTAGTCCGGCCGTGAAGATCAGCCAACCGAGCGCAGCGCCGACCAGGCCCAGCACTATCGACACAAGCCAGGACTTCGGCCCTTTCATGCCCGCGAATACGTCGTTCGGGACGAGCGCCCGGCCGATGAACCCGGCAACCAATCCGAGGAGTAGTGCTCCGACCACTTCTCACCTCCTGTCAATGCACCCGCACAGGATGCGCTCGTTGCTCAGTGACCAAGTCTACGAGCTTGATATGCCGTTGTTCTCGCGCTCCACTGCTGCTTTCCATGCGAAGCAGCGGTGCTGCTTCTCGTCCACAGCGGTACTCCGAGCAACTCCAACGCCCCGGCGGCTTCGAGGGCCTCGTCGCGCGTCCAGTATTCGCGGCCCCGCGCGATCTTCCCGTCTCGGATCGTCCAAACGACGGCATAGGTCAGATCCGTCTCGATGCCGCTGAGCTTGGCGCGTCCGCTGTTCCTCAGGACTGCGATGACCTTGTCCCCACCTGCATCGATCAACTCGACCGACTCGACCTTGAAGTCGTCGAACATGTCGAGCCAGTCCTGCAGGTAAGCGCGCACGGCGGCCTTGCCGTGCATCGGGCCACGGTCATCGAGTGCACCCTCGACAGCCCGCTGCTCGATGTCGTCGGTCCAGTGCTCGGCCCAGGCATCAAGCCCACCGCGCGCAACCGCGTTCAAGGCGGCTTCCACGACCGCGACATTTTCCTTCGACATCGCCTCGCAGTATCTCGCCTAAACCGCTGCTTTTCGTCCAAAGCACTACTCCGACAGCCCGGCGGCTTCGAGGGCTTCGCTGTGTGGCTGACGACAAGATCCCCGGACGATGCGCGGAAACATTCGTCCATATCCCGGTCGAAGCGCCGGCCGCCGATTCGCCAAGAAAACAATCTCTCACTGAGAGTGCTGAGAGGTAGCTGGCTCAGCATTCCAGGGGGAGGGTTCGGCACACAACGAGTCCTTCCTAACGTTCGGGGGGCTTGCGAGGCTGCGGGTCCCCCGAACTCACCTAGAGAACATCGCCTACTCCGACAGCCCGGCGGCTTCGAGGGCGTCAGCCCTGTCGGTGAAGCCGTCGACGCGGACTATGAGGCCGTCGCGAAAGGTGAAGAGGGTCGGCAGCTCCCGCTCGATCTCAATGCCGTCCCTCCCGCGAAAGAGCCAGTTGTCAATGGCAAGGATCCGGTTCTCGGTGGCCTCGAGCCGCTCGCTGGGCTCGATATCCACCGCTTCCCAGAGCCCGATGGCGTCGACCATGAACTCCTTCCACCCGTCGTGACCGACATACCGGGTGTCCTGATCAGGTGTCCTGATGCCGAGATAGAGCTCAACCGCCGGGTCCAGGTACTGCAGGACTTCCTCCCCGTCGGGCTCGGCCTCGTAGAACGCCCGAAGGATGGTCCAGGTTGTCGGGTGACATCGCCCGCCCAGTATCTCGCCAGAACCGCCGCTTTCCATGCAAAGCGCCCCTTCTCGTCCAAAGCAGCTATCCGGTTTGAACGTGGGGACGGTCCTATTCAGCTGAGACTCGGGCGCGGTCAGCGGTTGGCAGCTTCCATACCGTGCCGCGGGAAGGGGGGCGTGCAGCCGTCCGGATAGCGCTGGAAGTAGTCCTGGTCGTCGGCCTCGGCCTCCCAGAAGGGACAGGCCTCGCTGACCCGCGTCACCACCTTGCCGGGCCACCAGCCGCTTACTGGCGAACTTTCATGCGCGTCTCATCCGGCGGCCTTAAGGGCGAAGAGCTGAAGATCTGAGCGATCCGGCGCCCACGGTTGCGACACAGTCCCCGGGGCGGCGGCGAGATAGCTTTCCCTGTGCGGCCGGCCCTGCGGCCGGCTCGGATTGCTGCGCCTGCGCTCATGAACAATCTAAGCCTCGGAATCATCGCCAGCTCACGGAAGGAGAACGAGCGTAGGCTGCCGATCCACCCGTCCCAACTCGAGGAGCTCGATGGTGCCCTGCGGCCACGAATCTTCCTCGAGCGTGCCTACGGAGCGCGCTTCGGCGTCGACGACGGAGAGCTCGAGCGCCTGGTGGGCGGCCTGCGCACACGCGAACAGCTGATGCGCGAATGTGACCTGCTGCTGCTTCCCAAGCCGATGCCGGCGGACCTCGCAGAGATGCGCGAGGGCCAGGTGTTGTGCGGCTGGGTCCACTGCGTGCAGGACGAGGAGCTCACCCAGCTCGCGATCGACCACCGCCTGACGTTGATCGCCTGGGAGGCGATGAACCACTGGTCGCGCGACGGGTCCTTCGGCCTTCATGTCTTCCACCAGAACAATGAGTTGGCCGGATACAGCTCGGTTCTGCACGCGATGCAGCTGAAGGGGATCACCGGCGAGTATGGGCGCCGGCTGCGAGCGGCCGTGATCGGTTTCGGCGCAACGGGCCGCGGAGCGGTGCTCGCCCTCAGGGCGATGGGTATCCACGACGTTTCTGTGCTCACCCACCGCGAGGCAGCGGCGGTTGCCGCGCCGATCCACTCGGTGCGCCTAATCACTTACACCCGAGATCCCGACCATCCGCTCGCGCTCGACAGTCGCGAAGAGTCGGTGTCCGGCTTCCTGGCTGAACAGGACGTAATCGTCAACTGCGTATTCCAGGACATCGAGGCTCCCCTCACCTTCGTCACCAACGATGAGCTGTCGCTGTTTCGCCCGGGGACGCTCTTCGTTGACGTTTCCGCCGACGCAGGGATGGGCTTCGAATGGGCGCATCCGACCAGCTTCGAGAAGCCGATCTTCGAGCTCGGCGACGGCCTGAGCTGCTATGCGGTCGACCACAGTCCCTCGTTGCTCTGGAACTCAGCGACCTGGGAGATCAGTAGGGCGCTGATCCCCTATCTGCGCCCGCTATGCGAGGGGCCCGAGGTCTGGGGGCGGGAGGAGACGATCCGCCGCGCGATTGAGGTCCGCGATGGGGTCGTTCAGAACCCCCGGATCATCTCCTTCCAGCGGCGCGCGGAGGACTACCCTCACGACCGGCTCTAAGCGGTTTCCCAACCGCCGCAGCGAAGCAGCACTACTGCTTCTCGTCCAAAGCAGCACTTTCAGACTGATCGGTGCGGAGCCTCGTGCGCTCCTGCTTTCACGCGGAAGCGGTAGCGCGCTGGCAGCTCGAATTGGGAGTTAGCCTGACGGGATGCCGCTCGCCGCATTGACTTCGGCCGAGATCTCACTGCCGGGTAGGCCGGATGCACTGCGAGTCCGCGAACGAATCGCGGCGCTCGCCGATACCGTTGACCTGGTCGGTCTTACCGACAACCATGCCGGCCAACCGCGGATGTCGCCGCTGGCGGCCGTGGCTTTGGCTCGCGAGCAGGGCGTCGCGACCGTCGTGCACGTCTCGTGCCGCGACCGCAATCGCATGGCACTGCAATCCCAGGTAGTGGGTGCCGCCGCGCTTGGGTCGGAGGGCGTCCTCTGCCTTTATGGAGACCCTGTGGAGGGAGTACCTCGCGTCAAAGACCTGACCGCAACGTCGCTTATCGCCAAAGCAAAGGAATGGGCTCAGCCGCATGAGCTTGCGGTCGGCGCTGTCGTAAACCCGTTCGCGCCCGACCTCCACCGCGAGCTACGGCTGCTCGAGAAGAAGCTGACCGCAGGCGTCGACTTTCTCCAGTCGCAGATGGTGTTCGACCTCGATGCGCTCCAGCGATTCTTCGCCACTGCCTCGGATCTCCTCGCGAGGGTCCGGTTCTACGCCGGCGTCGGCGTACTGCGAACCGCACGCATGGCTGACAACGTGCGAGCGCTGCCCGGATGTGTGATCCCGGAGTCCGCCGACCGGAGGGTCAGGGCCGGCGGAGGCGTCGACCTTGCGGTCGAGCTTGCTGCGGAACTCGCAGCCGTGCCCGGAGTCGATGCGTTGCACGTCTATCCGCTCGGCGCGGAAGTCGAAACGCGGGACGTGGCGGCGGCGTTCCGTAGCGCGCGCGGCGTGTCGGAGCGGCGAGAGGAACCGATTAGCTGACCTGCTGCTTCGCGCGAAAAGCAGGGGCCTCTCTAAGGACCGCTGCTTTCCATGCAAAGCAGCGGTCTGAAAGCAGACCTCCAAGCGTCGAAGCGGGCCGCGGCCAATGTGGCCGCTACTTCGTGTTGTCGTCGACGACCTGCTTGAGGGCGTCGATCTGGTCGTTCACGTTCTGCTTGACGACCTGATCCAGGTTGATCTTCCCGCCGTTGTTGCCCGAGGCCAGCACCACGATGGCGGCGACCACGGCGGCCAGCAGGAGGATCGCGATCAGGGCGAGGAGGTTGCGGGCCATCTGCGGAGCTCGCCGGCGGCGCGGTTGCTGGGCCGCATCCTGGCGCCCTCTCGGCTGCACCGGCCGGCGCTGTCGCTGAGTGCGGGTGCGCGGCAGGTGCCGCGTGGCCGAGGTCGGAGCGTCGCCGCCGAGCACCCGCGTCTGCGCGGTGCGGACCGGGGACTCGCCGGTGAGCCCGCGACGCAGCGCGTCGGCGAGCTCGCCCGCGGCGGCGAAGCGCCGCGAGGGATCCGACTCGAGGGCGACGAGGACGGCGTCGCCGACGGCCTCCGGGACATCCTCGCTGTAGGAGCTGGGGTGAAGCGGCTGCTCGGACTGCTGGCGGACCGCCAGCTCGGCGAGCGAGGCGCCCTCGTAGGGCAGGCGGCCGGTGAGGAACTGGTAGAGCACGACGCCGAGGGAGTAGACATCAGAGGAGGGGTTCGCTTCATCGCCGCGCGCCTGTTCGGGGGCCAGATAGGCCGCGGTCCCGACGACCGAGCCGACCTGGGTGATCCTGGTCTGCTCGCTCGCCCGAGCGATGCCGAAGTCGGCGAGCTTCACCGTCATGTCGCCGCCACCCGCCGGGCCCCCGATGATCATCAGGTTCCCCGGCTTGACGTCGCGGTGGATGATCCCGTGGCGGTGGGCGTAGTCCAGGCCCGCGCAGGCCTGGATGCCGATCTCGACCGAGGTCTCGGGGTCCAGCTTGCCCTCCGCCTGGAGCAGCTGGGCGCCCGAGCGGCCCCGGACGTACTCCATGACGATGTAGTACTGCCCACCGTCGTTGCCGGTGTCGTAGACCTGCACGATGTTCGGGTGGACGAGCTTCGCGACCGCCAGTGCCTCGCGGCGGAACCGGGCGACGAAGCGGTCGTCGTCGGAGAGATGCTCGGCGAGGATCTTCACCGCCACCGTCCGCTCGAGGATCGTGTCGGTCGCGCGGAAGACCGTCGACATCCCTCCCGATCCGAGCCGGTCCTCGATCCGGTAGCGGTCGGAGATCAGCTCGCCCTTGGGGCTGCGCGGGCTCATTGTCCCGGTCCGATCCCGCCCGAGGGGCTGCCGATCGTGGTGCCCTGCGTCGAGGTGTTCACCGTCGTGGTCGGCTGCGTCTGGGTGCGCGTCGTGGTCGTCGTGGGTTGAGTCTTGGTGGTCGTGGTCTCCTGCGTCGTGGGGGGCGTGCTGGTGGTCGGCTCCGAGGTGGTGGTGTGGCCCTCGCACTGACTCGGATCGGCGAGCAGGACCTTGAGCTGGTTGGCTCCGTTCTCCAGTGCGCTCTTGACGTCGGAGTTGACCGAAGACGGCAGCTCCTGGACGTCGGCGATCAGATCGTCGGTCTTGTCAGCGGCGACGAGGCAGCTGCCGACCTGGACGTTGGCCTCGATCTCGTCGATCTTGGAACTCAGCACAGCCGCCTCCTGGGCGGTCAGCGACGGGTCCGGGCTGTTCGATCCGCCGCAGCCCAGAATGCCCGCGGCGGCGGCCGCCAGGAAGAGGGCAAGCACTGCTGGCCGGAGCGAATTCGGCATCGCGGCGATACTAGCCGGGGCGCCTGAAAGTCCAGTCTTCACGCGTTTCGGCGCCATCATTGGCCCACGTAGAGGCGGTCGGCGAGCAACTCGGGGAGCCCCGCCTCCCTGATCGCCTCCGCCGCCGTGTCGATGTCGTAGCCCACGCGGTGATAGCCGGCCTTCCATTCGTCCGTGTCTAGCTCGAGCCAGGCCGCGCGCGGATCGCCGTCGCGAGGCTGGCCGACGCTGCCGGGATTGAGCAGCCAGCGGTGCTCCGAGAGGTCCATCACCCGGCCGTCCTCGGCCTGTCCGCCGCCGTCGGCGCCGGGAGGGCCGTCGCTGTCGGAGAACCAGAGGGCGACATGCGAATGGCCGATGAAGCACACCCTGGAGGCCTGCTCGGCGATGCACTCACGCGCCTGGTCGACCGCGAGGACGTACTCCCAGACCGGATCGCGCGGGGAGGCGTGATAGAGGCCGACCTCGTGCTCGGTGTTCTCCGGCCTCTGGGCCTTCAGGAAGTCGATCGTCGAGTCATCCGAGTTGGCACGCGTCCACTCGACGGCAGCGGCGGCCGAGGCCGAGAAGACCTCGGTGCTGATTTCCCCCGTGACGGCGAGATCGTGGTTCCCGACCAGGCTGAGCTCGCAGCGCTCGGAGACCAGCTTCGTGCACTCGTCGGGCTGCGCGCCGTACCCGACCACGTCCCCCAGGCACCAGCGGCGCTCGATTCCGGCCTCGTCGATCGCCGAGAGGACGGCCTCGAGCGCCGGCAGGTTGCTGTGGATGTCGGTCAGGATTGCGACTTTCACGGGGTTTCCGCTCTCGAGGACCCCCCAAGGGGGCGGTTTATCGTAGGGCGGTGCCCGGCCGATCGTCGTCCATATGGGTGCGCCTGGGCGTCACAGCCGTTGCGGCGGTGGTCGTCGCCGAGGCCGCCGCCTGGCTGCTCCGTCCCCGCGACATCGAGCAGCCCGTCCACGTGGACGAGAACGCCTACTTTTCGCACGCCGAGCTCACCAAGGCCCGCGACTACGGCTCGGGGCAGCGGCTGATCCTGGTCGGTGGCCTGCTCACCGAGGGCGTGGTTCTGGTCCTGCTGGCCACCGGGCGGCCGGCAGTCAGCCGGAGGGTGCTGGAGAAATTGGGCGCGCGCCCCGTGCTCGGCGGTGCCGCTGCCGCCGCCGGCCTCTCGCTGACGGTGGCCGCGGTCACGCTGCCCTTCGGCATCTGGGCCCACCAGCGCTCGGTCGACGTCGGCCTCTCGACCCAATCCGTCGGCGGCTTTCTGAGCGATTGGGGCAAGGGGACCGCGATCGGCGCCGTGCTCGCGGGCCTGGTGGGCACCTTCGGGCTCTGGCTGATGCGTCGCTTCGGCTCGCGCTGGTGGATCCCGGGCAGCGCGGCGGTGCTCGCCGGCGCGGCGATCGTGACCTGGCTGGCGCCGGTCGTGATCGCCCCCCTGTTCAACAAGTTCGACGAGCTTCCACCGGGGCAGGCGCGCACCGACGTCCTCGAGCTCGCCAAGAAGGCCGGGGTGGACGTCGGGCACGTCTACGAGGTGGACGCGAGCAAGCGGACCACGGCGATCAACGCCTACGTCAACGGTCTGGGGTCCTCGAAGCAGGTCGTTCTCTACGACACGCTCATCCATGACCTCAATCGGGGCGAGCGCCGGGCGGTAGTGGCACACGAGCTCGGGCATGTGCACGGCAACGACATCCAGCGCGGTCTGCTCTTCGTCGCGATCGTCACGCCGCTGTCCCTCATCTTCATCTCGTTGATGTCGGGCGGAATCGCCCGACGCCGCGGCGTCCAGCCCGGGACCCCGGCGTACCTGCCCGCCCTCGCCCTGGCGATCGTGGCGACCTCCTTCGTGGTCGGGATCGCCGGCAACCAGCTCTCGCGCTCGGTGGAGTCCCGGGCCGACACGTTCTCCCTCCAGCTCACGAACGACCCGAGGGGCATGATCCAGCTCCAGCGGCAGCTCGCCTACCGGAACCTCTCCGACCCGGACCCGCCGACGATCTTCACCTTCCTGTTCGGCACCCATCCGCCAGCGGTGGACCGGATCGGCGCGGCGGTCGCCTGGGAGCAGGGCGAGCGGCCTTGAAGGTCACGATCGTGGTGGTGGGAAAGGTGAAGGCGCCCTTCGCGGAGGCGGACGCGCACTACCGCAAGATGCTCCAGCGCCACCAGCCCGTCGACGTGATCGAGGTCCGCGACGAGGTCAACATCGAGGGCCGGATTCCGACGCGTTCGCACGTCGTCGCCCTGGATCGCGGCGGGCGCGCGCTCAGCTCGAGGGCCTGGGCGAGCTGGCTCTCCGAGCGCCGCATCGACGCCCAGGACATCTGCTTCCTGGTCGGCGGTCCCGAGGGGCTGTCCGCCAGGACGATGGGGCTGGTCGACGAGCGCATCTCGCTCGGCCCGCAGACGATGGCCCACCAGCTCGCTCGCGTCGTCCTGCTGGAGCAGCTCTTCCGCGCGACCAAGATCCTTGCCGGGGAGCATTACCACCTCTAGTTCGACAGGTCGATCTTTGACCGCGTCGATCCGTCGGCTCGGCTCCCGTTCCGCAGACCCGGTCGCAGAGCTCCGTTCGGCCGTCGAGGCAGCCGCCTCGTCTCTGCGTGACGGCGCCGAGGCGCCAAGCGCACGGCCGACCCTGGAGCGTCCCCCGAAGCCCGAATTCGGCGACTACTCGACCAACGCTGCGATGCTGCTGGCGCCCACCCTGGGCGAGCAGCCGCGTGGGACCGCCGAGAAGCTGGCGGAGGAGCTCGACCGGAGCCTGGAGGGCACCATCGAGAGGGTGGAGGTCGCGGGCCCGGGTTTCCTGAACCTCTTCCTGTCGGAGGACTGGTACCGGCGTGCGACGGGCGAGCTGGCGGCCGCAGGGAACGACCTCGGTCGGCCGGCTCGGACCGAGGCGACGAGCGAGCGGATCAACGTCGAGTTCGTCTCGGCCAACCCGACCGGCCCGATCACCGCGGCCGGAGGGAGGGGTGCGGCCCTGGGCGACTCGATCGCGCGGATCCTCGAATTCATCGGGCACCCGATGACGCGCGAGTACTACGCCAACGACCGCGGAGGGCAGATCGACCGTTTCGCCGCCTCGATCGCCGCGCGGATGAAGGGACAACCCGTCCCGGAGGACGGCTATGAGGGCGACTACGTCGTGGAGATCGCCGAGAGCCTCGAGCAGGAGGGGCTGAGCGCCGACGAGCGCGATTCGATCGGGCGCCGCGGGATCGCCCTGATGCTGGCTGCGGCCGAAGAGACGCTGCGCCGCTACGGCGTCGTCTTCGACACCTGGTCCTCGGAGCGTGAACTGCACGACTCGGGAGCCGTCGAGCGCGCACTCGAGCAGGCCCGGGAGGGCGGTCATGTCTACGAGAGCGAGGGGGCGACCTGGCTCCGGACCAGCAGCTTCGGCGACGACAAGGACCGCGTCCTGGTTCGCTCGGACGGCGACCCCACCTATCTGCTCTCCGATCTCGCCTACCACCGCGACAAGCTCGAGCGCGGGTCGGACAGGCTGATCGACGTCCTCGGCGCCGACCACCACGGCTACGTCGAGCGCCTGCGAGCCGCCCTGGCGGTGCTCGGCTATGACCCGGACTCCCTCGAGGTGGCGATCATGCAGCTGGTTCATGTCATCGAGGGCGGGGAGCGATCGCAGATGTCGAAGCGCAGCGGGGACTTCGTCACCCTCGATGAGCTGATGGATGACATCGGCCCCGACGCGGCGCGCTTCTTCATGCTGCAGCGCAGCCACGACACCCCGGTGGACCTCGACCTCGAGCTCGCGCGCAAGACCTCGAATGAGAACCCCGTCTACTACGTCCAGTACGCCCACGCGCGCATCTCGAGCATCCTCCGCAAGGCGGGTGAGGGGGCCGAGCAGCGAGCCGCCTCCGACTTCGCCGCGTTGCCGGCGGAGCCCTCGGAGCGGGCGTTGATCAAGCGCCTCTGCGAGCTACCGGACGAGATCGCCGAGGCGGGCTCGCGCCGCGCGCCGCACCGGCTCTGCGCGTACTCGATGGAGGTGGCACGGGACTTCCACGCCTTCTACCGGGACTGCCAGGTGGTCGGGGCCGAGGGGGATGGGGTCGAGGAGGCGCGGCTCGGGCTCTGCCTGCTCACCAAGCGAACGATCGCGCGCACGCTCGGGCTGCTGGGGATCTCGGCGCCCGAGCGGATGTAGGCGTCACCCGTTCAGGGGCGATCGTAGGTGGACATGTCCTCGCTGAGGCGTGCAGCGTCGGCGGGGTCGAGCTCGGGCGGAGGCTCGCGATCGCCCCTGCGCCCCCGCAGCCGCAGGGCGCCGAAGGTGAGCACGACGGCCGCGATCAGAATCCCGAGGCCGGGGACGATCCAGGCGAGCAGGTCGAAGCCGTGCCCGGTGGGCGTCGCGAGGACGCGCGGCCCGTACTCGGCGAGCAGCGCGTCCTTGATCTCGTCCTTGCTCTTGCCCTGGGCGATCAGCTTCCGGATCAGGGCCCGCTCGCGGTCTGCCTGAGGCGACTCCGACTCGGCCAGCAGGGTACCGCAGACGATGCACATCACCTCGTCCTCGATGTCCGGCAGGGAGGCCTGCGTCGCGGCGGCGGCGGTGCCGCTGGCCGCGGCCAGCAGGGCCGGTACCAGGCAGACGAGGGCGATCGCCCTCATCGCTCGAGCAGCGGCTGCACCCGCTCGCGCAGGAAGGCCTCGTCGATCGGGCCCCGCTGGATCAACCGGATGGAGCCGTGGGGATCGACCACGAAGTTCTCGGGCAGCCCGGTCATGCCGTAGGCCTCCTTGAGCGAGTCGCCGTCGCCCTGGCGCAGCAGGGGGTAGGTGAGGTGGAACTCGCGGGCGAACGACCGCGCGTCGCCGGTCGCGTCGTCGAGATCGACGCCGAGCACGATCGCGCCACTGCCGCGATTGGCTTCCCAGAAGCTCTCCAGGGCGGGCGCCTCCGTTCGGCACGGCTCACACCAGGACGCCCAGAAGTTGACGAGCACCCAATGGCCGCGGTAGTCCGCGATGTGGGCCGTCCCCGTGCCTCCCAGCCTGGTCAGCTGGTGGTCCGGCGCCGGCTCGCCGACCGCGAGCGCGTCGCCGTTCTTGTTGAGCAGGCCGTAGGCGAGCAGGCCGATCACGGCGACGACCACGAAGACCACCGCCAGGGACTTGACGCTCATTCGGGGGCCCCGCCGTACACCGCGACGATGCGCGCTTTCCGTCCTGCCGTCATCCGAGACCTAGAATGCTCGCAGACTGCGGCGGTAGCTCAGTTGGTAGAGCGCGAGCTTCCCAAGCTCGAGGTCGCGGGTTCGAGACCCGTCCGCCGCTTGTGATCGCGACTTGGGGGTAATGACCGCGGGATGGGACTGATCGGTGGATTGAGCAGACGCGTGGCGCGTCGCAGCCGCTGGCTCGCCGAGCGGCTCTGGCTGATCGCTGTCGCGGAGGTCGCCTGGACCTCGTGGGGCCACTGGCGGCGCCTCGAGCCCGACGAGCGGAACCGCCTCGTCTTTCTCGCGCGGAAGTCGAAGGGAAGGCCCTCCAGGAACCTCACCAACAGGGAGCAACGCGAGGCCGAGGAGCTGCTCGACAAGCTCGGCCACATCGAACTGGCGGGGAGCCTCGCGCGCACCGTTCTCCCGTTCCGTCCCTTGAGCAGCTCCGCCGAGTGGTTCGTGCAGCGCCGCCACAAGCGGAACCTCAAGACGCGCGGCGAGAGCCCCGGCGCGGCGCCGAACTCGAGCTGAGATGGAGACAGGGGTGGAGGAGAGGGAGAAGCTGATGGTCGACTACCTCGCGGCGTGGAACGACCGAGATGCCGGGCGCATCGCCTCCTTCTTCACGGAGGACGCCAACTACGAGGACCGGGGCGCCGGTGTGGTGCTCCATGGCCGCACGGAGATAGAGGCCCACGCCGCGCGCGTCCACGCAGCGTTCGGCGACCTCGAGTTCGAGTTGGTCAGGGCGGCGCACGGTGACGACTTCACCACCGGCGAGTGGCGGTCGCGGATGACTCACAACGGGACGTTCGAGGGGCTCGCGCCGACGGGCCGCACCGTGGAGAGCGCCGGCGTGGACGTCGCGACCCTGGACGCCGAGGGCCGGATCCGCCACCTGGCCTCCTACTACGACGGCGCCGAAATCATGCGGGACCTCGGCCTGCTCCCGGATCGCAGTTCCAGAACGGAGCGAGCGCTGATCCGGGCGGCGTCGGCGCTCAGCTCGGTGCGGCGGCGGGCCGTACGGCCGAATGCGCGGCGTACCACTCCAGGGTCCGGCTGAGCCCCTCGCGAAGCTCGACTTGGGGCTGCCAGCCGATCCGCTCGCGGATCTTCGTCGAGTCGAGGTACTGGCGGTCGATCTCTCCGCTCGGGTTCCCGGTGCCGTGGTAGGCAGGCTCGATCTCGCCAGGTCCAAGCTCGCAGATCAGGTCGACCACCTCGCGGATGGCATTGGGCCGGCCCCAGCCGGCGTTGAACGCTTCGCCCCCGATTTCACCCGATGCGAGCGCATCGGCCACCGCCAGGTAGGCGGCCGCCGCATCCTCGACGTAGAGAAAGTCGCGCTCCGGTGACCCGTCGGAGCGGATCACAGGCGGGCGGCCGTCGAGAACGGCGGTGACCGTTTCGGGAATCAGCCTGGAGAAGTTCCGGTCTCCGCCGCCGTAGAGATTGGCGAAGCGGGTCACGGCGACGGGCAATCCGAAGGTGTGCCAGTAGCTGCGGGCAATCAGGTCGGTCGCTGCCTTTGACACGTCGTACGGGAAGACGGGCTGCAGAGCCGACTCCTCCGTGTAGGGCAGCTGCTCGTGCGGGCCGTACGCCTTGTCCGAGGAAGCGACGACGACGGGGCCGATGGAGGCGTCGCGGCACGCCTCGAGGAGCACCCAGGTTCCCTGGATGTTGGTCTCGAAGGTGGGGACGGGGGAGGCATTCGCGTCGCCGACGATCGGCTGGGCCGCCAAATGAAAGACGGAGCCGATCGAATGCTCCTCGAGCAGCTTCCGGACCATCTCTGCGTCACGCAGATCGCCGGTGACGTCCTCGACCTCGCCGCCGATGCCGAGCAGGTCCAGCCCCGTCGAGGCCGCGGCGTCGCGGTCCAGGGAGGTGACGTCCGCGCCGCCGTCCAGTAGCGCCTTGACCAGCCAAGATCCGGCGAACCCGCGGCCGCCCGTGACGAGCGCCCTCAACTCGCCGGCTCCTCGGCCCAGACGCGCCAGGGGGGGTCGCCCGAGCCCCACAGCTCGTTGAGCATGACCGCGTCCTTGTAGGTGTCCATGCAGTCCCAGAACCCAGTGTGCCGGTAGGCCCGCAGGTTGCCCTCGGCGGCCAGACGCTCGAGCGGCTCGCGCTCCAGGATGCTCTCCACATCGAGGTAGTCGAGGACGGCCGGCTGGAAGCAGAAGAAGCCGCCGTTCACCCAATGCTCCGCCCTGGGCTTCTCGTGGAAGCCGCTCACCGTGCCGTCGGCGCCGATCTCGGCCACGCCGAATTGAAGCTCGGGACGGACCACGGTCATCGTCGCGGCGGCGTCGCCCGCGCGATGGAACTCCACCAGCGCGGAGAGGTCGATGTCAGCGACCCCGTCCGCGTACGTGGCCGAGAAGGGCTCGCCCCCGAGCCGCTCGGCCGCGAGCTTGATCCGGCCGCCGGTGGGCGTCTCGAGCCCCGTCTCCAGGCACTCGACCTCGACGCCGTCGGGCCAGGCGGTCTCCGCGACCCAGTTCTCGATCAGCTCGCTCTTGTAGCCGGTGAGCAGAAGGAACCGAGAGAACCCCTGGCAGCTGTAGATCGAGATCACGTGCCAGAGGATCGGGCGGCCCCCGATCTCCACGAGGGCCTTGGGGATGGACTCGGTCCGCTCCCGCAGCCTGGTGCCGCTCCCTCCGCAGAGGATCACCACTGGATCCAGGGTCGCCAAGCCAGCGATCCTAGATGGCAGGTCCCACTGCCTAGGGTTCATACGGCGGCCGATCCCCAGGACGACGTCGGTGGCTCGACCGTGAATGGCAGCGGGGCGACGCTTCAAAGCGAGCCTACTCAGGCATGAGGGCGAGCATTTAAGCCGCGGTTGCGATAATTCGCAGCCGCTGTGGATCCCTCGCGAAAGCGCAAGATCAGATTGGTCGTGGCGCTCTCCGCCGCCGTCCTTTTGGCCGCGGGCCTCGTCTACACGTCGTTCTCCGCATCGAGCGAGGCCAAGGAGCCATCCCAGCTGGTCAACGCCAACCCGAACCAGACGTATGAGCTCACAGGCGACGTGGTCCCCGGCTCGATCCACCACTCGGGCGATCGGCTCGACTTCCGGATCTCGGACCGCGACGGCTCGCACCCGATTCCGGTGAGTTACACCGGTACCGTGCCCGATCCATTCCGCGACGGGCGGGAGGTCATCGTCACCGGGAAGCTCCAGGACGGCACCTTCATGGGTGAGCGCGACAGCCTGATCACGAAGTGCCCCTCGAAGTTCACCACCACGACCCCGGGGCAGTCCAGCTGACGATTCTCGGCTCCGCATTGCTGGCAGCCGCTCTGCTGTGCGCGCTCTTCGCGGCGGGCGCGGGTGTCTACGGCGGGCGCTCGGGCGACCGGCGCTGGACCGACTCCGCCCGGCGGGCCGTCTACGCGATGGCCGGTCTGCTCACGACGGCCGTCGTCCTGCTCGAGATCGCCTTCGTCCGCAACGATTTCCACTTCGCGCTGGTCGCCGATCACTCCTCGACGACCACGCCCACCTTCTACAAGCTGACCGCGATGTGGTCGAGCCAGGAGGGGTCTCTGCTGCTCTGGGCATGGGTGCTCTCGCTCGCCTCGAGCGGCGTCCTCTTCATCACCCGCCGCCGCCATCGCGAGATCGTCCCCTGGGCGACGGCGATCCTGGCCGGCCTCGGCTCCTTCTTCATCGGGCTGATGATCTTCAAGGCGCAGCCGTTCGCACACCTCGATCCGGCGCCGGCTGAGGGCGTCGGCCTGACTCCGCTCCTCCGGAATCCCTACATGGCGGTCCACCCGCCGATGCTCTACTCGGGCTACGTGCTCTGGTCGATCCCGTTCGCGTTCTGCATCGGCGCGCTGATCGCCCGCAAGCTCGACGCCAGCTGGATCCGCACCACCCGCAACTTCGCCCTGGTCGCATGGACCTTCCTCGGCATCGGCCTATTGCTCGGCTCCCGCTGGTCGTACGAGGAGCTCGGCTGGGGCGGCTACTGGGGCTGGGATCCGGTGGAGAACGCGGCGCTGATGCCATGGCTGGTCGGAACCGCCTTTCTGCACTCGGTGATGGTCCAGGAGAAGCGCGGGATGCTGAAGGTCTGGAACGTCAGCCTGATCTCGGCGACCTTCGTTCTCTGTCTGCTCGGGACGTTCCTGGTGCGCTCGGGCGTGCTGGAGTCGATCCACGCCTTCGGCGCCTCTACCGTCGGCGGGCCGCTACTCGTCCTGATCGGCGTCGTCGCGGTGGGCTCCACGGTCCTGATCGTCACCCGTCTGGACCAGCTGCGGCCCGAGCGGCGGATCGAGTCGCTCTGGTCGCGCGAGTCGATCTTCCTGGTCAACAACCTGCTGCTCGTCGGGCTGGCGGTCGTGATCTTCTGGGGGACGTTCTTCCCGCTGATCTCGGAGTTCTTCACCGGCGAGAAGCACTCGCTGGCGGCGCCCTGGTTCAACCGCTACGTGACCCCGATCGGGGTCCTGCTCGTGTTGTTCACCGGCCTCGGCCCGCTGTTCGCCTGGGGGAGGCTGAGCGGCGGAGCCGCCCGCCGTCTGCTGATCTGGCCGGGCATCGCGGCCGCCGTGACGATCGGTGTCCTGCTAGCGGTGAGCGACGCGGGGAGCCACCTCTGGGCGCTCTTTGTGTTCGCTTTCGCCGCCTTCACCCTCGTCGCCCTGCTCGGCGAGTTCTGGCGCGCCGGCTCGACCCGCCACGCGCTGACCGGAGAGGCGTATCCGCGCGCACTGGCCACGGCGGTCGGGCGCAACCGGCGCCGCTACGGGGGCTTCATCGTCCACGCCGGGATCGCGCTCACCCTGATCGGGATCGCGGCCTCCTCGAGCTTCCAGACGAACCGCGACCTGCGTCTGCAGGTCGGGCAGAGCGCGAAGGTCGGCGACTACGACATCACCTACCGCAAGCTGACCGCGGACCCGGAGAACGAGCGGATCTCGTTCGCGGCCCAGCTGGACGTGACGCGAAACGGCAAGCACGTCACCACCGTCAACCCGGCTCGCAACTACTACCCGACCCAGGACCCGACCGCCGGAGCGATCGGCCGCTATTTCATGGGCGAGTCGACCAGCGAGGTCGGGCTGAAGACGGGGGCCGGGGGAGATCTCTGGACCGCCTTCCAACCCGATCTCTCCTCGCTGAATCCGGCGATCATCCGCGGGAACCGCCAGCTCGCCGACCTGCCACCTCAGGCGCAGGGCTTCGCGATCCTGGCGCTCGTCCAGCACTATCTCGACGACCCGCGGCCCGCCAACTTCCGCGTGATCGTCAACCCGCTCGTCGGCTGGATCTGGATCGGGGCGCTGATCGCCCTCGCCGGAGCCGTGATGGCGGCCTGGCCGGCGCTCGAGTCTCGGCGCCGCCTCGAGGCGGCCTACCGGGCCAGGCTCGGTCGGGATTTGGAACGAGCTTGATGGACGGCCCGCCATCAGGCGGGGGCGCTACGGCCGCAGACACAAGTCGCTTCGGCATGCGCCTTCGCTCCCAAATGCCGCGGCCTTGCGCCCCCTGACATGCTCGAACTGCTGCTCGCCGCCGCGATCGTCGTGCTGGTCGCCTGGTTCGTGACCGCGCCGCTGCGCGGGCGGCCGGCGCAGGACACGGGCGATCCCGCCGAGGCCGAGCTCGCGGACCTCGAGGCCCGAAAGGAGGCCAAGTACCGGCAGATCCGCGACGCGGAGACGGATCACGCCTCGGGCAAGCTCTCCGACGAGGACTTCAAGCGCCTCGACCGCGAGCTGCGAGGCGAGGCGATCGACATCCTCAAGCGGATCGACAGGATTCGCCCGCCGCGGGACAAGGCCTGATCTCTACACTGGCGCCCATGGCAACCGTGCTCAGCGTGGTCGAGGTCTTCATCTCGGTGATCCTGATCTTCTTGGTGCTCCTGCACTCCGGCAAGGACGCCGGTCTCTCCGGTGCGTTCGGCATCGGCGGAGGCGGCAGCTCCTTCGGTGGCGGCTCGCTGGTGGAGCGGAACCTGACCCGGTGGACCATCTTCTTCGGCGTCCTCTGGGCGCTGAACGCGATCATCATCCTGAAGCTCTAGCGGCTGCAAGGTTCACGATGCGGCTGCGAGTGGCCACGCTCTTCATCGTGGGCCTGCTCGTGCTGGCGGGCTGTGGCGGCTCCGGTGGAGCCTCGCGCGTCAGCACCGGGCTGCCCCCCGCGGGCGGGGGAGGGACGCTCGCCTATGCGCTGCCCGAGCTTCCGACCACGATCGATCCCCTCGCGGCGCGCACGCGCGCTCAGCTGACCGTCGCACGGCAGGTCTACGAGCCGCTGATCGAGCGGCTTTCCGGCCCGTACGCCGACGCCGCGCCACAGGCGGGCCTTGCGCTGGAGGCGCGGCCATCGCGGGACCGGACCACCTGGACGGTGACGCTGCGCCCGAACGTCCGCTTCCAGGACGGAACCCCCTTCAACGCGGCCGCCGTGCTCGCCAACTCGCGCCGCTGGCAATCCGAGCCGGCCGGCGAGAAGCTGCTCCCGCACCTCTTCGCGGTTGACGCCCCGCGCCCCGACGAGGTCCGCTTCCTGCTCGATCAGCCGGTACCCGACATGGTCCGTCGCTTGAGCTCTCCCCGCCTCGGGATCGTCTCGCCCCGCGCCCTCGACCCGGAGAGCGGACAAGGCGCGCGCTTCCTCGCGGATGCGGCCGGCTCGGGCACGGGGGCGTTCGAGTCCGGTCCGAGCGGCCCGGGCCGGCAGATGCTCTCCCGATTCGCGGGGTGGTGGGGGAGCCCGATGGGCCTGGGCCCCTCGCTCGACGGCGTGACGTTCGTGCTCGCCCCGCAGCAGGGCCAACGGCTGCGCCTGCTGCAGGAGGGCGCCGTGCAGGTCGCCGATTCGCTCGGGCCCGCCGCGCTGCGAACCACGGCATCCGACCCCCTTCTCGCCACCGTGCGCGGATCGGTGGGCGGGATCGGCCTGGAGGGCTCGGTCCGCGGAATCGACTCCGCCCAGGCGATTCCCGTCCTCTCCTCCGTCTGGCTGACGCGCCTCGTCGGGTAGGCGACGCGTAACCGGCTGCTGCCCGGGCAGACGCAGTGACATGGGCATCGACGGGTTCCGCTATGCGGCGGTCAGGATCGGGCCGACGGCCTATCGGCCGGGCAGAGCGGGGGAGGGCCCGCCGGTCCTGCTTCTGCACGGATTCCCGCAGACCCACTTCTGCTGGCATCTGGTCGCTCCGGCCCTGGCCGAGTCGAACACCGTCGTCGTCTGCGACCTGAAGGGATACGGCGAGAGCCTCTCGGAGCCCGGCGGCCCGCTTGGAGAGGGCTACGGCAACCGTGACCGCGCGGCGGAGCTGGTCGAGTTGATGGCGCTACTCGGCTTCGAGCGCTACTCGGTCGTCGGTCACAACCGCGGCGGGCGGGTTGCCTACCGGATGGCGCTCGACCACCCTGACGTCGTCGAGCGTCTCGGGGTGCTCAACATCGTCCCGACGGTCGACCAGTTCGAGCGGATGGCGGAGGGCGCTTCCCTCGGCTACTGGCCCTGGTTCTTCCTGGCCCAGCCGGCCCCATTCCCCGAGCGGGTGCTCGGCGCCGCGGCCGAGCTCGTCGTGCGGGACATTCTCGCCACCTGGCCCGCGAGGCCCGACGCCATCTTGGAGGACGCCACCGAGCGCTACGTGGAGGCCTTCAACGACCGGACGCTGCCGGGCATGTGCGCCGACTACCGCGCCTCCTTCCATATCGACCGGCAGATGGATGCCGAGGACCGCGACTCGGGCCGACGGATCGAGTGTCCGGTGCTGGTCCACTGGGGCGATCAGGAGGGGGCGATGTCCGACTCCCTCGACGTCTGGCGGCGCTGGGCCGGCGACCTGAGGGGTGGTCCGCTCCGATCCGGCCACTTCATCCCCGAGGAGGCGCCTGACGAGCTGCTCGCCTCGCTGCGGAGCTTCCTCGGCTCCTGAACGCAAATACGATCCCCCTGCAACCGACGGGGAGGTTTGGCGTGCTGCTCGTGGTCGGCCGGGTGAGGTGCGGCCGGGATAAGCGTGATGAGTTGATCGAGCTGCTCCAGAGGATGCAGGACGACTCGCGACGGGAAGAGGGCTGCATCCGCTATGGGTTCTTCGCCGCTGTCGAGGACCCGCTCAGCTTCGTCGCCGTGGAGGAGTGGGCCGACCGGGAGGCGCTCGACCGGCATTTCGCCCAGCCTCACCTGCACGAGTTCGCGGCCCGCCTTCTGGAGCTGGTCTCGGAGCGGCCCGAGGTGGCGATCCACGAGATCGCCGGCACGAGCGATTTCCCGGGCTGACGTTCCCGCGTGGAATTGAGCCAGGCGGTCGTTCGAGGACAGTGGCACTGGGATGGCGCTCGTCGCGGTCGAGCGGGAAAGCTTCGACCGCCTGCTCGAGGTGAATGAGGCGCTCAGCGCGATCACCGGGACGCGATGGCTGCCTTGACGCGGTTGAGCCCCCAGTCCTCTACTCGGGCTAGATCGGGAGGAGCTGCGCTTTCTTCTTGCACTTCTTCAGTCGCTTGTGCGACCAGTCTCTCTTGTGCGCTCGCACCTTGCAGCGCTTCAGGGCAGCGGCGCGCTGGCCGGTGACTGTCGGAGCGACCTCGGCTTTGACATTGAGCAGGCGATTGTTCAAGGGGGAAAAGGGGCCGCCCTGCTGACCATCCTGGAGGTCCCCTGCGCGGGTGTACGCGGGGTCGCTCCCTCCGACGGCGTTGCACGTCGGCGAACCGGTGCCGGCATGCAGCCCAATCAGGTCGCCCGGCTGCACCGCGATGTTGACCGTGAAGGTGTTGAGGCCCGGGCTGTTGAGGGTGTGCGGACCGTCGTGGGCAACGGCCTCGAAGGTCAGGGCCGTGCTCGTCGGGCGAAAGATCTTGAGCGTCAAAGTCGCGCCCGACGGCCCGAACGCCTGGGTGCTCCAGGACGTGATCGTCCCGTAGCCGCTCGGTACGACGTAGGGGACGACTCCGCCGCTCACGGCCGGCTGTACCCAGTCGATGTTCGTCACACATCCATTCGGCGCCGTGGCGAGCTGCCCGAGGGTGATCGACCCGGCGGCCTGCCCAGCGCCGATCAGCAGGAATACCCCGACTGCGCACACCGATGCCGCCAATCGCTTCATGCACTCCGCTCCCGTGACCGTTGGCTGGACGGTACCGCTTCCTGAGGCTCATGGGTCCGGACGGACGAGACCGCTCGGTGCCGCATGCGCCCGGAACGCAGCGAACCCGCCGTTTCCAGCGGGTTCTCGATGCGGCTGAGAGGAGTCGAACCTCCACGGCCCGTTAGGGCCACAAGGCCCTCAACCTTGCGCGTCTACCAGTTCCGCCACAGCCGCGAGGGTCGCCGATGATAGTCGCCGCTGAGCGGTGGGGCCCAGGGCCGGAAAAGTTCGGATCAGAACAGTGGTTGCAACCGTCCGCAGGGGTCGCTACTCTCACGAACATGTGTTCGCCCAACCCAATCAGCGCCGCCGCCTGAGGAGGCCCACGTGGACCTGGTCAAGGACCTGACGAAGCGCCAGAAGGAGATCTTCGATTTCATCGGCAGCTACCTCGGCAAGCATGGCTACCCGCCCACGGTGCGGGAGATCGGCAAGGCCGTCGGGCTCCATTCCTCCTCCACGGTTCACGCCCACCTCTCGAAGCTGGAGAGCCTAGGCGTCCTCAGGCGGGACCCGTCGAAGCCGCGCGCCCTCGAGGTGATGGTGGAGCGCGCCAAGAAGGCGGTTCGTCCCACGGGGCTGCCCCTGGTCGGCCAGGTCGCCGCGGGGACGCCGATCCTGGCCGAGGAGAACATCGAGGAGTACCTCGAGGTCCCGGACATGGTCGGAGGCGAGGATGGCGACTACATCCTGCGGGTGCGCGGCGAGAGCATGAAGGACGCCGGCATCCTGGACGGAGACTTTGTCGTGGTGCGCCCCGCGGAGCGCGCCCGTGACGGTGAGATCGTGGTCGCCCTGCTGGAGGACGAGGCGACCGTGAAGCGCTTCTTCCGCGAGAAGAATCAGGTCCGGCTACAGCCGGAGAACAAGAGCATGAAGCCGATTCGAACCCGCGACGCGCGTGTGCTTGGACGCGTCGTCGGGATGTTCAGGAGGGTGGCGTGACCGTCCTTGAGGTCGGGGCCAAGACCCGTCTGATCGAGCCGTCCGAGGTGACGCTTGAAGATGCGATCCTCGGCGCCTGGGAGGCCCTGACGGCTCACCGCCGGGCGGAGTGCCCGGTGTGTCACGGAGAGCTGGCGACCTCAGGTTGCAAGACCTGCGGGTCCCAGCTCGCCTGACGCCCCGCAAACTGGGCGATCCGGCTCGACTGAGCGGTGATCCAGGGCTACCCTGGTACCGCGAGCTAGGCAGTCGCGGAGGTGAATGCCTTCGAGGAAAGTCCGGACACCACAGGGCAAGGGCGGTGAGTAACGCTCACCCGGGGAAACCCGCGGGAAAGTGCCACAGAGAGCAGACCGCCGATGGCGCGGCCACACGTGAGTCGCGCACAGGTAAGGGTGAAAGGGTGCGGTAAGAGCGCACCGGCGCCGCGGTGACGTGGCGCGCACGGCAAACCCCGCCCGGTGCAAGGCCAAGCAGGACCGTCGACCCAGCCCGGCGAGGTCCAGGTGGGCCGCAGAGATGGATGGCTGCTCCCGACAGAATCCGGCTTACAGGCTCGCTAAGGAAGGGCCCCCGCAAGGGGGCCCTTCTATTTGCGTGGACCGTGCGGATCCATGCCGCCCTGACCGGCACCAATCCGCACGATCGACTCGACGCCGCTACCTGGGCCGGCGAAAGATGCCGGTCTCGCAGGTCTCAGGCCACTCGTCCTTGACGCCGGTGAACTTCCGGAAGCGCCAGCCGGCGAGCAGCTCGAACGCTTCGGCGTACCCGGGCCGATCCGAATCATCGAGCAGCAGCAGTCCGCCGGGCTTGACCTTCTTCATCGCCGGTTTCAACGCATCGATGCGAGTAACGGCCGGAGCCTCGAGGAAGTCGACCACCACGAGCTCGACCGACTCATCCGGGAGAGCCGCCACCTCCTGCGGAAACTCCTCGACCGGCCGCAGCCGCAACTCGACATTCCCAAGGCCCGCCTCCTCCAGCCGCTCCTTCGTCTGCGGGTACCAGTACTCGTTGTCCTCGAAGCTGAGCACCCGGCCAACGCGCCGAGCGAACCAGACCGTGGAGCGCCCCGAGCCGAGCTCGAGGATGCTCCAGTCCTTCCGGATCCGACGCCGCAGCCAGCCGATCGAGGCCGGCACGATCCAGGGCCGCTCCGGGGTCCGACCCGTCTTCGCCCGCCACCGGGCGGCGGGATAGCGAAGCCAGCCCGAGACGCCCATCGGCCCGCGCACGGAATGGAAGCGACCCGCCCGGTCGCCGGGGTCGTGTGGGCCTCTCAGCGGGATTCCGGCGGAGGCCACTTGCCCGACTCGACCTTCTTCCGGAATGCCCGCTGGCGGCGGCGCGCATCGCGCATGAGCAGCGGGGTGAGGCGCAGGGAGAGCTTGGGATGGCGGTCGAAGAAGCGCGCAAACTGACCGCGCCAGCTCGGGATCGCCAGGACGGGTTTCGGCTTGTCGATCAGGGCCACGGCGCGCTCCGCCACCTGTTCCGGCATCAGCATCACCCCGGAGAAGGAGAGCGCGTCATTCGGGTCGTCGAGCTTGTCGTTGATCATCGGCGTCCAGACACCGTCGGGGCAGACGCAGGAGATGTGGATGCCCTCGAGGCCGGCCTGGCGGAGGTCCGCGGCGGTGCCCAGGCTGAACGCGATCGCGGCGTGCTTGCTCGCCGAGTATCCGACGATCCCCGTCGCGGCTGCCAGCCCGGCGAGTGAGATCAGGTTGATGATGTGGCCGCGGCCGCTTGGCCGCATCCTCTCGATCGCGGCAAGCGTTCCGTTCATCGTGCCGACGGCGTTCACCTCGAGCATGCGGCGGTGGGCATCGATCGACTGGTCAAAGGACAGACCGGTGAGGAGGATGCCGGCGTTGTTGACCCAGACGTCGAGAGAGCCGCTGCGCTCGACGACCTCGTTGGCCGCGGTGTCGACCGCCTCCGTGTCGGTGACGTCCAGGACCAGGGGCCAGGCTCGCTCGCCGAGCTGTTCGGCCGCCGCGGTGGTGCCGGTCTCGTCGACGTCCGTCACGGCGACCTCGTAGCCCCGCCCGACGAGGAGCCTGGCGATCTCCAGGCCCATGCCTCCTCTAGCTCCGGTGACCAGCGCGCCCGGCATCGGCGGAGCTTACGGAGTGGGCGATTCCGTTCGCGGCGAAGGTTCGCCTCTGAACGGTCGATCGACAGGTGGTGGCGAATAACGAGGAGACCTTTGCTAGGCTGCTCCGCGCACTTCCGCTGAATCTCTCTCCACCACAAAAGGAGGGAGAGCGGGGGACCCACAAGTTGGGGCGAGTCGCGGCCATCGAGCCGCGTAGCGCGATCTTTCAGCGCGAGCCCGTCAGCTAACCCCGTAAGCCACGAAAGAGGAAGGTTTGACGAGCAAGCGAACAATTCGTGCTGTTGCGGGACTTGTATGTACCGCCGCCCTGCTGATTGCGGCGCCGGTCGCGAGCGCGCAGACGGGTGGCATTCCCGGAGGAACGGGCGGGACCCCCACTGAGCCGACGGCGCAGCCGAGCTCGGCGCCGGGCAGCTGGACCGTCCACAAGGCGGCCACCTGGTACGGACCGGGCTTCTGGGGCCGGTCGACCGCATGCGGGACGATCCTGACGCCCACCACGCTCGGTGTGGCGCACCGGAAGCTCCCCTGCGGCACGCAGGTGACCTTCAGCTACGGCGGTGCCAGCGTCACCGCGACGGTGATCGACCGCGGGCCCTTCCACAAGGGCTACGCATGGGACCTGACCAAGAAGGTCGCAAAGCGCCTCGGCTTCCTGCCCGTCGGCGCAGGCCCCCTCGATGCGACGGTGACGCCGCCAGCGGCCTAACGGCCCCCGCCTGATGGCGAAGCCGCCTTAAGCGGCGGCTTCGCGCAGCACGGCCGGGTCGCCCTCTTGCGGCAGCGCCGCGACGGAGGCGATCAGACTCTCGAATTCGGCGAGCGCCGCCTCGGCGACCGCGTCGAGGATCTCCTCGTCCGACCATCCAGCCTCACGGGCCTCCTCCACCAGGTGGTGGGGCGGCCGCTCGGTGGGGTCGAGCGTCTCGCGAATCAGGGTCAGCAACGCCGCCTCCTTCTCATCGGAGGAGGTGAAGTTGCGGGCCCTGGCGACCTCGTCGAGGCCGAGCCCGGCGACGCGAGCCGTCCGGGCGTACTGGGTCAGGGTGTAGGGGTCATTGCGCCACTCAGCCACAGCCAGGCCGATCCGTTCGCGGGTCGCCCTCGGCAGCTTGCTCTGGCGGAGCTCGGTGCGAAGGCGTGTGTAGCCGCGCAGGGCGGCCGGCGACTCGGCGAGTACGCCGATGAACTTGGAGACCGTCCCGCCCGCCGTCTGAATGCTCTTGATCAGAGGAGCAGTGGCGTCCGGCGCGGTCAACTCGTCATGGATGTGGAAGCGGCTTACGTCTGTCTTGACTGTCATTTCCTGGGATACCGCCGTTTCACAAGGGCTTTACTTTACTTTTAGCCGGTTACTTACGTCGCGTAAGTGTACAGGCATCTCGACGTTTCTGTCTTCTCATACGACGCGCGGGGGCCCTCGGATGTGAGACGCCGGTAACTTGTCCGGCCTCATGGCTGACGGCCCGACCAATGCGAAGGAGGCGATGGCGTTCTGCGAGGAGAACGACGTCCGATTCGTGCGCCTTTGGTTCACCGACCTGCTCGGCCAGCTGAAGAGCTTCTCGATCAACGCGGCCGAGCTCGAGGACGCGTTCGAGGGTGGCATGGGCTTCGACGGCTCCTCGATCAGCGGCTTCAATCCGATCGAGGAGTCCGACATGATCGCCATGCCGGATCCCGCCAGCGTCCAGCTGATCCCCTGGCGCGAGGAGGAACGGAACCGAACCGCGCGGATGTTCTGTGACATCCAGGTCCCGGGGGGTGATCCATACGAGGGAGATCCGCGCTGGATCATGCGACGCGCGCTCGACCGTGCCAGGGAGATGGGCTTCGACGACTACAACATCGGCCCGGAGCTCGAGTACTTCTACTTCCGCTCCGCCAAGCCCGAGTCGGGTGTGCCCGAGATCCTCGACGAGGGTGGCTATTTCGACCTGACCACCCTGGATGCGGGTTCCGATGTCCGCCGCGAGACGGTGCTCGCCCTCGAGCAACTCGGCATCCACGTCGAGTACACCCACCACGAGGTCGGGCCCTCTCAGCACGAGGTCGACATGCGCTACAAGGGCGCGCTCGCGATGTCCGACGACTGCATGACCTACCGGATCACGGTCAAGGAATACGCGATGAAGTACGGCTGGCACGCGACCTTCATGCCAAAGCCGCTGCAGGGCGAGAACGGCTCCGGAATGCACGTCCACCAGTCACTGAGTCAGGACGGGAGGAACGCCTTCTTCGATGCGGATGACCAGTACTTCCTCTCGGACGTCGCCAAGGCATTCATCGCCGGCCAGCTCAAGCACGCGCGGGAGATCGCGCCCCTGTTTGCGCAGTGGGTCAACTCCTACAAACGGCTCGTTCCCGGCTACGAGGCGCCGGTGTACCTCTCCTGGTCGCGCCGCAACCGCTCGGCGCTGATCCGGGTGCCGCTCTACCACCCGGGCAAGGAGAACGCGACGCGCGCCGAGCTGCGCTGCCCCGATCCGGCCTGCAACCCATATCTCTGCTTCGCCGGGATGCTTCACGCCGGGCTCGAGGGGATCGAGCACGGCTACGAGCTGCCCGAGCCGATGGAGCAGAACCTCTACCACCTGACCCCCGAGGAGCGCCAGCGCCGTGGTATCGAGCAGCTCCCGGAGACCCTCGGCGAGGCGATCGAGATCGCGGCCGAGTCGGAGCTGGTCCTTCGTGTCCTCGGTGAGCACGCCTTCAACCGCTTCGTCGAGATCAAGCGCTCCGAGTGGGAGGACTACCGGGTGCAGGTCACGCCGTACGAGATCGAACAGTTCCTGCCGATCCTCTAGCCGATGGCGAGCCGGATACTCGTCTTGGGGGCGGGATTCGGTGGTCTCGAACTGGCGACCATCCTCTCCGGCGAGCTCGCGGATGACGCCGACGTCACCCTGATCGACAAGGGCGATGCCTTCGTCTTCGGATATTCGAAGCTCGACGTGATGTTCGGGAGGGAGACGCTGGAGGCCGTGAGCCTCCCCTACAGCGACTTCTCCAAGCCGGGCGTCCGGTTCATGAACGAGACGGTCACGGCGATCGATCCGGAGGCGAGGGGAGTCCGGACCGATGCCGGGGAGTACGAGGCCGACATCCTGGTCGTGGCCCTCGGAGCCGACTACGACCTGGGGGCGACCCCGGGCCTCGCCGAGGCTGGGACCGAGTTCTATTCCGTTGCCGGCGCAGAGCACATGGGGGACCTGCTCCGGGACTTCGGCGAGGGGCGGGCCGTCGTGGGCGTCTGCGGGGCGCCGTTCAAATGCCCGCCCGCCCCCAGCGAGGCGGCGCTCCTGCTCCACGACCTGCTCTCGGCGCGAGGCGTCCGCGACCGGTGTGAGATCACCTTCCTGATGCCGCTCCCGAGCCCTGTTCCGCCGTCTCCGGCCACCTCGGAGGCGCTGCTCGAGGCGTTCGCCGAGCGCGACATCGACTTCGTCCCCGGAGCGCGCATCGCCTCCCTGGACGGCGAACGGATGGTGGCCGTCCTCCAGGACGGGCGGGAGTTCCCGTATGACCTGTTCCTCGGGGTCCCGAAGCACCAGGCTCCGAATGTCGTCCTGGACTCCGGGATGGCCGAGGACGGCTACATCCCGGTGGAGCCCAGGACGCTCAGGACCCGGTTCCCGGGCGTATTCGCGGTGGGCGACGTGGCGACCGTGGGGGTGCCCAAGGCAGGGGTGTTCGCCGAGGGGGCCGCGCGGGTCGTTGCGGCCGAGGTACTCGCCGAGCTGCGAGGCGAGGGGGACCCCGACGGATACGGTGGCCTCGGCTCCTGCTACGTCGAGTTCGGTGAAGGCAGGGTGGGCCGGGTCGATGTCGACTTCCTCTCCGGTCCGAGGCCCACCGGGACCTTCCAGGCGCCTTCCAGCGCCATCGTCGCCGAGAAGCTGGACTTCGGTGCAACCCGGCGGGCTCGCTGGTTCACGCCCGGGTGAGCGCCGCCTCGAGCTCCGCGGGTTCGGTCACCGGAGCCTGGCAAGCGAAGCGCTCGCAGACGTAGGCGGCTGGTCGGCCCTCGACGGGGGTCCGCTGCCGGAGCAGCTCGGGCCGGTCGGTGCCCTCCTGGCCTCCGGCCAGGACGACATGGGGCCTGTGGGCCGAGCGCACGACGCGGGCGAGCTCGTCCAGTCCGCCGCTGGAGCCGGCACCGTTCGCCGGTCCGACGAGGGCAACCTCGCGGATCGGCGAGAGATGGAAGTCGATCGCCTGGAGCAGGTGGCCGAACGCCTCGGGGTGCTGCACGGCGGCCGGCGCGTAGATCCGCATCGTCCCGACGGCTCGGTCCTCGTATGAGGATTGGCCGGTCAGGGCGGCCAGCCGAAGGAGGCCGTAGGTGGCCGAGGAGTTGCCGGAGGGGATCGGATGGTCGCCGACGTCCTTGCGCCGGGCGATCAGCTCCTCGTGGTCGGTCGAGGTCGTGAAGAAGCCGCCGAGCTCGTCGTCGGCGAAGCGGGCGATCATCGCGTCTGCGGTCTCGCGGGCCGCGTCGAACCAGCGGACCTCGAGCGTGGCCTCGTAGAGCCGCAGAAGGGCCTCGACAAGGAAGGCGTGGTCCTCGAGGTAGGCGTTGAGGTTGGCATCTCCGTCCTTCCAGGTGCGGAGCAGGCGCCCATCGGAATCGCGCATCGACTCCCAGATGAAACGCGCACAGGCCGAGGCGGCGTCGATGTAGTCCTGGCGGCCGAGGGCCGCACCGGCGTCGGCGAGCGCCGCGATCATCAGCGCGTTCCACGACAGGAGCCGCTTGTCATCCAGGCCTGGGCGGACCCGCCGGTCGCGCCACGCGTAGAGGGCAGTTCGGGCGTCGGTCAGCTCGGCCGGCTGTTTCGCGCTGGCGCCCAGCGTCACGTGGAGAATGTTGCGTCCCTCGAAGTTGCCGGTGGCACTCACGCCCCAGTAGCCGAGGACCCGCTCGATCGCGTCGGCGGCGACGCCGGCCTCGCTCAGCGCCTCGCGCATCTCCTCCTCGTCCCAGACGTAGAAGCGGCCCTCCTCTCCCTCCGAGTCCGCGTCGAGCGCCGAATAGAAGCCGCCCTCGGGTCCGCTCATCTCGCGCAGCGCCCAGTCGAGGGTCTCCGTGCAGACGCGCATCCAGCGCTCCTCGCCCATCACCTGCCACGCATGGAGGTAGATCCGCGCCAGGAGCGCGTTGTCGTAGAGCATCTTCTCGAAGTGCGGGACGGCCCAGTTGGCGTCGACGGCGTACCGGGCGAAGCCGCCGCCGAGCTGGTCATAGATGCCGCCGAACATCATCTTGTCGAGCGTGAGGGCGACCGGCTGGGTCTCGCCCCGATCCAGCAGGAATTCGAGGCTGCTCGACGGCGGGAACTTGGGGGCGCCGCCGAAGCCGCCGTTCGCCCGATCGAAGTTGGCCTGGAGCCCTGAGACCGCCTGTGCCAGGATCGATGCGTCGAGCGGCTCGTCGGAGGGGCCGATCTGGCCGGAGCTGCTCAGCGATTCGCGGATCCGGTTCGAGGCCTCGCGCAGCTCCTCTCGCTGTGTGCGGTAGGCGCCGGAGGTCGCCTCCAGGACCTGCCTGAAGCTCGGCAGGCCGTGGCGCGGCTCCGGCGGGAAATAGGTGCCGCCGTAGAAGGGGATGGCCTCCGAGTCGAGGAAGACGGTCAGCGGCCAGCCGCCCTGGCCGGTCATCCCCTGGACCGCCTCCATGTAGAGGTCGTCGACGTCGGGGCGCTCCTCGCGGTCGACCTTGATCGGAACGAACGATTCGTTGATCAGGGCCGCCGTCTCCTGGTCCTCGAAGGACTCACGCTCCATGACGTGGCACCAGTGGCAGGCCGAATACCCGACGGAGAGCATGATCGGCTTGTCCGCCGAGGCGGCCTCCTGGAGCGCCTCCGGGCCCCACGGGCGCCAGTCGACGGGGTTGTCCTTGTGCTGGAGGAGGTACGGGCTGGTCTCCTCGGCGAGCCGGTTGGCCATGCCTCCAGGCTACTCGTGGCTCGCGGTTTGACATCCCCGGCCGCGACGGAAATCATGCGAGTCCCGACCGAAAGAGGCGCCATGAAGGACCTGACGGTGATCATGGAGGACCGGCCTGGGAAGCTGGCCGAGCTGGGGGAGGCGACCGGCAAGGCCGGGGTGAACATCGCGGGCCTGTGCGCGATGGTCGGGGACGGCAAGGGCTTCATCCACCTTCTGGTGCAGGACGAGGACACCGCGAAGAAGGCGCTCGAGGCCGCCGGGATCGAGGTGGCCGACGAGCGGGAGGCCGTGATCGTCGATCTCCACGACAAGCCCGGGGCGATGGGAGAGATCGCACGGGACCTCGCCGACGCCGGGGTCAGCGTCGACGTCGCCTACACGATCTTCAGCGGCGTCCGCCTGGTGATCGTCACCGAGGACACCGAGAAGGCCCGGGCGGCGCTGGACCTGAACGGCGCGAGCGGCTAGGAGCCGCTGACGTCCGAGGCGAAGGCCTCGAACGCGGCGACGTAGCGGTTGATGTGCTCCTGCTCGTGGGCGATCGAGAGGGTCCATTCCTCCTCGACGCCGGGCGTCATGAAGATGCCGTGATTCATGTGGTAGAGCCAGGCGAGGGTTGAGAGCTCGCCGTCGACCTTGGTGAGGTAGTCGCGGTACTCGTAGATCGGCTCGGGGGAGAAGATCACGCAGCCCTTGGCGCCGAGACCCTGCGTGTAGGCCGGGAGGCCGTACTTCTGGATGACCTCGTCGCAGCGGGCCTTGAGCGTCTCGTTGGTCGCCTCCAGCTTCTCGTAGGCGCCGGGAGTGAGGACCTTGGTCAGGGTGGCCTCCGCCGCCGCCATCACCAGCGGGTTCCCGTTGAACGTCCCGATCTGGTGGACCTTGTCGGACGCGACGACCTCTCCGAGCTCCTCGGTCATCCCGATCGCCCCGCCCGGGTATCCGCCGCAGATCGCCTTGGCCAAGCAGATCATGTCCGGCTTGACTCCGAAGCGCTGGGTGGCGCCGCCGTACGAGATGGTGGCGCCCGTCTTCACCTCGTCGAAGATCAGCTTCGCGCCGTGCTCGTCGCAGAGCTCGCGGACCCGCTCCAGGTAGCCCTCCTTCGGCGGGATGATGTTGATGTTCATCATCGCCGGCTCGATGATCATCCCGGCGATCTGCCCCTCGTGCTTGCGGAATATCCCCTCGAGGATCTCCGCATCGTTGAAGGGGACCGGGACGGTCAGGTCGACGACCCCCTTCGGGTAGCCGGCGCCGAACGGGATGGCGTTCGGGCTCTCGCGCGGACCGAGCTCGTCGAGGTCCGGGTAGCAGGAGACCATCACCGCGTCGTGGTGGCCGTCGTAGGATCCCTCCACCTTGATGATCAGGTCGCGATCGGTGGCGCCACGCGCGAGGTGAATCGCGGACATCGTCGATTCCGTCCCGGAGTTGGAGAAGCGCCACATCGGCAGGCCGAAGCGCTCGACCAGGTTCTCCGCCGAGACGATCGAGCCGTTGGTCGGCGCCGCGAAGTGCGTCCCCTCGTCGTGGCGGGCCTTGACCGCCTCGCCGATCACCGGGTTCGCGTGACCGACGCACATCACGCCGAAGCCGTTGTGGAAGTCGACGTACTCCGAGCCGTCCACATCCCAGACGAGCGCGCCCTTGCCGCGGTCGATGTAGACCGGCCAGGGGTCGTTGAGCTGGAAGGAGGAGGGAACGCCGCCGGGCATCACCTTGCGCGCGCGGTCGAAGTACTGCGCCGAGGTCGGCGTGTGCTCGCGGAAGCGAGCCATCTGCTCCTCCGTGAGCTTGTTGATCGTCTTGCGGTCGATCATCGTCTCGGCTGCGGTTCCTCGCTGTGCCATCAGGCCCGCAGCGTATCGGGGAGAGGCTCCGTGACCGGCTGACGTGACATCAAAAGTGCGGAGGCGGCGCACGCCAAAGCGGCGCATGCAGCCACGTAGAACGCGGCGCTGTACCCGGCAACCGCGGCCGCAGCGCCGACGAGCGGCGACCCGATCAACATGCCGAGGTCGAAATTCGCCGTGAAGGTCCCCATCGCGACCCCGCGGCGCTCCGGCCCGACCCGGTTGATCGCGACCAGCGAGAGGGAGGGGAACAGCAGGGAGAAGGCGGCGCCCATGCCGATCGCACCGAAGATCACCACCAGCAGGTCATCGGCGGCCCCCAGCAGGACCAATCCGACCGTCTCCACCAGGGCGGCGGCCACGGCGCAGCGGGCCGCGCCGATCCGGTCGGGGAGGCCTCCGGCGACCAGGCGGGTCGCGACCACGGTCGCCGCGAAGACGCTGAACACCGCCGGCCCATGCCCAATGCCGCGCTCGTCCAGGCTGAGGACGATGAAGGCGGAGACCGCGGCGAAGCCGAAGACGCTGAGCGCGAACGTGACGCCCGGGCCCAGTGCCTCGCGGGAGATGAAGGGGCCGCGGTCGACTCCCTCCTGCGGCCTGTAGTCCTCCGGCAGCCGCGACGCGACGGCCGCACCGAGTAGCGGGGCGCCCGCGGCGAAGGCCCAGACCAGATCAAAGCCCCCAGCGTGCTGCAGGAGCACTCCGATCGGCGGCCCCAGCGTGAGGCCGGTCCAGATCGCCAGGCCGTAGAGACCGATCATCCTCCCCCGTTTCTCCTCCGGCGCCATGTCGACGTTCCAGGCGGAGCCCGCGGTGAAGACGGTCCCCTCGCCCGCGCCCAGGAAGAAGCGGGCGATGATCAGCCCAGGGATTCCGGCCGGGACGAAGTAGAGGAACCCCGCCGTGGCCGCGAGCAGGGCGCCGACGATCACCGTCGGCTTCCGGCCTCGCCTGTCGGCCAGGTTCCCCGCGATCGGCCGGCAGACGATCCCCGTCAGGGCGAAGGCGCCGCTCACGATTCCGACCTCGAGGTCGGAGCCGTGCAGGTTGTCCTTGACGTAGTGGGGAAGGACGGCGAGCGTGGCTCCCACAGCGAGCAGGCCGAGGTTGGTGACGATGAAGATCCCGGCGAAGGCGGCCCACTCCCCGGCCCAGCGCGCCCAGAGGCGCGGGACGGCGGTGGAGCGCCAGTTGGTCATCTCAATTCGGCGCGGCGGATCTTCCCGCTCGGCGTCTTCGGCAGCTCATCCGTGAACTCGACGATCCGGGGGTACTTGTATGGCGCGGTGACGGAGCGGACGTGCTCCTGGAGCTCTGAGGCGAGCACGTCCGATGGCTCGCCCTCGGCCAGCACCACGATCGCGCGGACGACCGAGCCTCGCTCCTCGTCGGGGGCGGGGACGGCGGCCGCCTCGGCGACCGCGGGATGGGACACCAGGGCGGACTCCACCTCGAACGGCCCGACGCGATAACCGGCCGTGATGATGATGTCGTCGTCGCGGCCCTCGAACCAGAGGTAGCCGTCATCGTCCTTGCGGACCTGGTCACCGGTCGGCCACCACTCTCCGTCGAACGGCGGCTCGTCGATGTAGTGGCTGAAGAAGCTCGGGACGGAGTCGGGCCGCACCTGAAGCTCGCCGTTGATCACTTTCGTCTCGATCCCCGGAAGCGGTCGGCCCATCGAGCCGTCGCGGGCGGGATCGTCCTCGTTCGGGCGCATGCCGGTGACCGGGCCGGTCTCGGTCTGCCCATAGCCGTCGCCGATCCCCATCCCGAGGCGCTCCCGGAAGAGGCGGATCACCTCGGGGTTCAGAGGCTCGCCTGCGGAGATCATCCGGCGCAGCGAGGGCATCGGACGCAGCTCGGTCCGCTTGGCGAGGATCCGGTACTCGGTGGGCGCCTGGCAGAGGACGTTGACGCCCTCGCGCTCGATCACGTTGAGGCGCTCCGCCGGATCGAAGCGGGAGTCATGGATCAGGGCGGCGGCGCCGGCCAGCCACGGCGCGATGAAGGCGTTGCGGGTCGACTTCGACCAACCCGGCGCGGCGGTGCACCAGGCGAGCTCGCCTCTGTGCGCCCCGACCCAATGCTCGGCCTGCAGGCGCTGGCCGAGCAGGTAGCGCTGCGGGTACACGACGCCCTTCGGCTCCCCGGTGGTGCCCGAGGTGAAGATGATCACGGCTGGATCGTCAGGGTCGAGATGCTCCGCGGCCATCGGCGTCTCCTGGGGCAGATCCTCGTCGAGGGCCTCGGCGACCTCTGCCAGCGTCATCGCCGGGACGCCGTCCGGGAGCTCGACGAGCAGCTCCTCCTGCCCGATGCAGAGGGACGGGTTGGCGGCGCTCACCCGCACCTCGAGGTCCTTGCGGCGGAGTTGCGGATTGCAGGGCATCGCGACCGCACCCGTCCGGAAGCAGGCGAGCATCGCCAGCACCCACTCGACGCGGCTGCCGACCAGCGTCATCACGGCGTCGCCCCGCTTGACGCCGCGGGCGGCCATCGCTCCGGAGAGCCCCGCGCTCCGCGCGATCAGCTCCCCGAAGTGCCACTCTCGCCGGAAGCCCTCGCCGTCGATGGCGACGATTCCGAGGCGCGAGGCCGTGGAGCGCTCCATCACGTCCTCGATGAAGTTCATCGGTGCAGAGTCTGGCGGAGCGACGAGTTGACTTCCCATCGCGGGCTACGTAGGCTCGATTTGTTGCTCGACCGTTAAGGTCGGGGCGTTCTGAACTCACTCTGAGGGAGATTGCACGGTGGCAAAGCGGCAGCACCTTCCCAACGCGCCGCCCCCCGGCTGAGCGAAGGGGTCGGGGCTTGGGTCCGAGCACGCCAGGCGCCACGACGGCGGGCATCCGGGTCCTGATCGCCGATGATCACGCCCTTTTCCGGCGGGGACTCCGTGAGCACTTGGAGGCAAGCGGCCTCAATGTCGTCGGGGAGGCCGAGGACGCCGTCGGCGCGGTCGCCCTCTTCACGGAGACCGAGCCGGAAGTGGTCCTGATGGATCTTCATATGCCGGGAGACTCCAGCGTCGACGCGATCAGAGGGATGCGGCTCACGGCCCCGGACGCCCGCATTCTGATGATGACCGTCTCAACCGAGGAAGAGAAAGTCATGGAGGCGATCATTGCGGGCGCCTGCGGCTACCTGCTGAAGGACTCCGACGGCGATCAGATCGTGGCTGCGATCGGCACCGCTGCTGCCGGCGAGAGTGCCCTCTCTCCCCGGATCGCCTCGGCCTTGATCGAGCGACTGCGGGAGCACGAACCACCGCCGGCCTCCAGCACCGGTGACCTCCCAACGCTGACCAGGCGGGAGCGTGAAGTACTGAGCCTGATCGTCGAAGGCAAGGACAACAATGAAATTGCGGCGGAGCTGGTGATCAGCCCCGAGACGGTCAAGACCCACATCTCCACCGTCCTTGAGAAGCTGGAGGCCGACAACCGCGTCCAGGCGGCCGTCAAGTCCGTCCGCGGCGGGCTCGCCTGAGCCGCCCGGCCGCCTCGGTCCAAGCCGCAGGTCGATCCGCATCACTTTGCCCATCCAGCTGAGGCGATGCAGCCCTGCTCAGGACTTGCGGTCCGACTCCTCCACCCGGTCACGCAGCGCTCGCACCTCGGCCGCCAGCTCGAACAGCCGCACTCGCTCGGCTTCGAGCGCCCGCGCTGCGCTCTCCGTCCGCAGCCGGTCGGCTTGGAGGCGCAGGGCCTCGCCCGCGCAGCGCGTCAGCAGCTCATCGATCTCTTCCACGCTCCGCTTGTCAGGGTCAAGCAGAGCGCTCATCACTTCCTGCTCGAGGGCAGCGTCGACCGTGCGTTCGCCTGAATCGGATTTGGTCTTGTCTCCACCCATGAACCCCTCGCCGTGACTTGGGAAGCAGCTCGCCACGGTTTCGAAAAATCAGCCGGGTCAGAGGATCTTACGTTCGTCTCAGGACGACAACGTTCAACTCAGGATGATTCTCGCGGGTCCGTCAAGACCTCGGGGATTTTGCGAAAAACGCGTAGCCGAAAGCCCGGAAAATGCGCGTTCATTGGTCTGAACGAAAAGATGGCGCACCCGAGCCATTCACAGCACCGCCTCCGAAGAGGAAGCTGGCACGCATGGGATCGGACCCAGGAGGGGTTGCGCAGCGCGTCCGTCGGGATGCGGACGAGGGCGACCGCAATCTCGAGCGGCGAGCGATCGCTGCGGCGAAGGCGGGTGACTGGAACGGGCTGTCCTATCTCTACGCCCGCTACGCGGATGATGTGCGCCGGTTCGTCCAAAGCATCGTTCACGACCAGTACGAGGCCGAGGACATCACCCAGGATGTCTTCGCCAAGCTGTTGCGGAAGATCCAGAAGTATGAAGAGCGGGAGGTCCCTTTCGCTGCCTGGATCATGCGGGTCGCACGCAACGCGGCTCTGGATCATCTGCGTTCGAGGCGGCAGATCCCCGTAGACGAAGTGTGGATCAGCGATGACGGCCACGAGCAGACGTCATTTGAGTACACCAACGCGATCAAGGCCGCGCTCGCTGACCTGCCCGAATCCCAACGCCAGGTGCTCGTCCTGAGACACATAGGGGGGCTCTCGCCGACCGAGATCGCCGAGCGGTTGGGGAAGACCGAAGCGTCGATCCAGGGACTGCACCATCGCGGGCGCGCGGCGCTCAAGGTCTCGCTGCGGGAGCTCGGAGTGGCCCCCGTGACTTTGGCGTCGGCGGGCTCCCGCTAGCTGCCCCCGAGCCCGATGACCCGTTCGGCCACCCGGCCGGCGTCGAGGTCCGCGAGATAGAGGATGGCCGCGTGCTCGATCAGACGCTCAAGCTCGAGTTCCTGATCCTCGGCCTCCTGCTCGAGTAGCCGCAGGCTCTCTGCATCCAGTTCGAGCTCCAAGAGGCGGGTCTCGCGCTTGGCTGCCGACTTGTCGAACCGAGGGACGGCTGCCGACTTGTCAAACCGAGGGACAAGCGTCGCCGTGCGCTCATTGGCTAGTTCCGACTTGTAATAGGTGCAAGCCAGCGACATCAGCCGATCGAGCGCCAACCCCTCCGCGCGGGCCTCCTCCTCAAGCGCCCCCCAGCCGAACTGGTCGAATGTGATCGAGATTTCCAGCGGCAAGTTCATGGGCAGTCTATTGCGTTCATGGCTACCGATCTACGACGAGCGAGGCCGACTGAAACGCCGGCACTCGCTGCGCCACGTCATCTAAAAAACGCTTCCCGCGCCCGGCTTTTCGCGGCCCGCCGGGCAGTTGCTACGAAACCGGGACCGGCACGATTCTCACCCGATGGAAACTCGCACCCGACGTGGGACGAAGGCCGGACACAGGATCCGCAGCGCCCGAACCTACGGCTTCGGATCCGACCTGGCGGTTGCTACCGGCCGGCGGCGAACTCTGTCGGGACCCTGCCGATCCCGAGTCCGCTCCCGCGTTCGGGATCGAGAATCAGGGCGGCCGCTTCGCTCCGAGAAGAGACACCGAGCTTGCCGAAGGCCGATGACAGGTGGCTCTTGACGGTGCTCTCGGCGAGGAACAGCTCTGCCGCGATCTGCGAGTTGGTCAGCTCCGTAGCCACCAACATCAGAACCTGTTTCTCGCGTGTGGTCAACGGCTGCGCCCGAAGCCCCTGACGCTGTCCGCTTGGTGCCGACACCTGGCCCGCGCAGACCGCCTCGACGACCGCGCCCAGGGCCTCCTCGACGCCTTCCTTGAGAACGATCCCATCGACGCCCAATTCGAGTGCGCGCCGCACATCGCCGACCACCGCACGTCGACAGACCAGGACCGCTGGGAGGTCCTCGAATCTCGAGCGAACGAGGCGCACGATATCCACCGTCGATCGGTCTGGCCGATCCGAGGCGATCACGACGCACGCGGGCACGTTGCCGATGCAGGAGGCGAGCAGCCCATCGCCGTTCGCTGATCGCGCCAGGACGGCATAGCCGGCCGCTTCGAGCAACGCGCCGACCTGGTCACGGAAGGTTGGATCGCTCGCAGAGAGCGCTACGGACAACCTCGGCTTTCCCGTGTCCTCCACAGCCATTCGATTCAGGAACGCGCCGTGGACAGCCGGACTTTCGCGACCCGGGGCTCGCGGGTGAGCCTGCAAGCTCGATCGGTTCGGTGACTGCTCCCGCTCCAATGTGGTTCTCCATGCAGGCTTCATCGCGGCGTCGTCTTTCGGGCCTCGGCCAGACACCGCGGGCATCGGCAAATCAGCTTGAGCTCCTTCGGGGCCCCTGCCGGACTCTGCCTGCGCCCATGCTTCGCCGCTCGGTGCCGCGCTTTTCCAGTCGGCGCGGTCACAGACCACGACGCCCCAATACGAACGGCACCGTTCGCAACATGGTCTTCACGTCAAGCCAAAGCGACCAGTTGGCGCCGTAGAGGTAATCGATCTTGACCATCTCGTTGAGCGGGATTCGAGCCGAGCCGAACACCTGCCACGGACCAGTCATCCCGGGTGGGAGCTCGAGCCGCGACCGCCGCCAGCCCTCGATCCTCTCGTCCTCGTCGAGCACCAGCGGCCGGGGGCCGACGAGCGACATGTCACCGCGCAGCACGTTGAACAGCTGGGGCAGCTCATCGAGCGAGATCTGCCGTAGGCGATTGCCGACTCGGGTGATTCGCGGATCGTCCTTGATCTTGAAGAGGCCGCCTTCTGCCTCGTTGCGCGCCGCGAGGGTGGACTTCTGAGCCTCGGCCCCGTCCACCATGGTGCGGAACTTGAGCATCTCGAACGGAACGCCGTTCCGACCCATCCGCCGCTGTCGGAAGAGGACGGGACCGCGGGAGTCGAGCATGATCGCGATCGCGATCGCCGCCAGGAATGGGGAGAGCGCCAGCACGGTGAGGCTGCCGACGACGAAGTCGAACGAGCGCTTGACCGCCCGCGAGGAGCGGCTGAGGCCGAAGCGACGCATCCCCAGCAGGGTGATCCCGTCCACGTCGTCCAGCTCGACAGACGAGCCCACGACCTCGGGTAGCCGCGGCAGCACGCTCACTCTCAGTCCCACCGATTTCAGGCTCCGAGTCGTGTTCAAGAGGTCATCGGAGATCTCGCCACGCGGCACGATGATCGCTCGCTCGATCTGTTCCGCGGTGAGCAAGCGCTCCAGGCTGCGGTTGAGGCCCAAATGGCCGTTCGAGCCGTGGCCGTTCGAGCCGTTGCCGTTCGAGCCGTTGCCGTTCGAGCCGTTGAGGCTGGGGTGCGGCTCCGATGCCATCGGCGCTCGCGCGACAATCCGCGCCTTCAGCCCCGGCATCTCATCGAACCGGCGCGTGATCCACTTCGCCGTGTCGGCGTCGCCCAACACGAGGCATCGCTCCTCGCCGGACAAAGCGCCGGCCAGGTGCCTTGCGAAGGCGCGAATCGTGACCATGCTCGCAAACAGCAGCGCCCAGACCCCGACGGCCTGGTCACGGCCGAATTGGCCATCGACGATCAGATCACCAGCCAGCCAGATCAAGAGCGCGTAGAGCGTGGCAACCCAGAACACGGCGGGGACCTCGTCGAGTGTCGTCTTTTTGATCAGGTGCTCATCGCGGTCGTAAAGTCCCGTGATCTTGCCCACAACGAGCACTAACGGAAGCGCGAGCAGGGCAAGGGGGTTGAGGGCGTCCTGTCCCAGGATCGGCACACCGATCAGAACGGCGATCGCCGCCGAAGCGACATCCGCAAGCGCGAGAGTGCGGCGGTAGATCGCATCCCGCCGATAGGTCGATTCGCGCAAACGGCCCTCGGGGATCTCGTCTTGAGTGCTCCGGCCGCGCGGCGCGAACCTGCGGGTCCGGAGGTGGGGGAGAGGCGGGAAAGACCTCGCCGGATCGTCAAGTTCCGCCGGAGCGCGTATATCCGCCTCCGCAATTTCCGGACCCAGCTCTATTTCCTGTTCGGCCATCGTCGCCCACTCCGACAAACGGCTTTCGTCGGTGTTCCGGGACGCGCCTGAACCACAGATCCGACGTAATTGGAACCGGTCCTGCAACCCCCGGGTGCGCGGGAGAATCGCGGCCCGGGTGACGTTGGTGCCACAGAGCGGTTCATGCAAGTCGAGCTTCGAGATCAGAGCGACACGCGGTCGGCCCCCACCGCCCTGCCAAGCTGCAGGTTCTGCTCGGCGCCCCTGCGCCACACGTTCGTCGACCTCGGCATGTCCCCGCTTTGCGAAAGCTACGTCCCGGCGGAGCAGCTTGACGGGATGGAGCCCTTCTACCCGCTCCATGTTCGTGTCTGCGAGCACTGCCTGCTTGTGCAGCTCGAGGAGCTTGTGGCGCCGGAGGAGATCTTCACGGAGTACGCCTACTTCTCTTCCTATTCGGACTCTTGGGTCGCTCACGCGCGCGATTACGTCGACTCAGTGGTCGAACGCTTCGGGCTGGACGCGGACAGCCAGGTGGTGGAGCTGGCCAGCAACGACGGCTACCTGCTCCAACATCTCATCGAGCGGGGCATCCCGGCGCTCGGGGTCGAGCCGGCAGCAAATGTCGCCGAAGTCGCCCGGGACCGTGGGATCGAGACCGTGGTCGAGTTCTTCGGCCGGGAGCTCGCGTCTCGACTCGTGGCCGAGGGCCGCCAGGCGGACCTGCTGGTGGCGAACAACGTGTTCGCCCACGTCCCGGACCTCAACGATTTCACCGCCGGCATGGAGCGTTTGCTGGCGCCGCAAGGTGTAATCACGATCGAGTTCCCTCATCTGGCACGGCTGATCGAAGGGAACCAGTTCGACACCATCTACCACGAGCACTTCTCCTACTTCTCTTTCCTCACTGCACAGGCCGTGCTTGGCGCTCACGGCCTCGAGGTTTTCGACGTCGACGAACTCCCCACGCACGGCGGCTCGCTGCGGGTGTACGCACACCGGAGCGGAGGAGCCGGCCATACGGTCAGCGCCCGGGTGACGGAGCTTGCCGAACGCGAGCGGGAGCTCGACCTTGACCGGCTGGAGGGATACAGCGCATTCGCGCCGCGAGTGACCGAGACCAAGTGGAACCTGGTCGAGTTCCTGATCGATTGCCGCCGCGATGGCAAGCGCGTCGCGGGCTACGGTGCACCCGGCAAGGGCAACACCCTGCTCAACTACTGCGGCATCCGCGCCGACCTGCTCGAGTTCACGGTCGACCGCAACCCATACAAGCAGGGACAGTTCCTGCCCGGCACCCGGATCCCGATCCACCATCCGGAGGCCTTGGAGCAGGCCCGTCCCGACTTCATCCTGATCCTTCCCTGGAACCTGACCGATGAGATCGTGGCTCAGCTCTCACACGTGCGCGAGTGGGGAGCGCGCTTCGTCGTCCCGATCCCGGAGGTGAAGGTCATATGAAGGTGGTGATCTTCTGCGGCGGCCAGGGACTACGGATGCGAGAGGCGTCCGAGGTCGTGCCCAAGCCGATGGTTCCGATCGGCCCTCGGCCGGTCCTCTGGCACGTGATGAAGTACTACGCCCACTTCGGCTTCACCGACTTCGTGCTCTGCCTCGGCTACAAGGCCGAGGCGATCAAGCACTTCTTCCTCACGTACAACGAGGCGATGGCAAACGACTTCGTGTTGTCCAACGGCGGCGCGGACGTCCATTTGCTGAAGACCGATATCCACGATTGGAACATCACCTTCGTCGACACCGGCCTGCGGGCGCCGATCGGCGAGCGGCTACGGGCGGTCCGGCACCTGCTGGACGACGACGAGCTCTTCTTGGCCAACTACGGAGACACGCTGACCGACGCCGACCTGCCCGCAATGATCGAGCGCGCCAGGGACGAGCAGGCGACGGCGAGCTTCCTCGCGGTACGTCCGAACTACAGCTTCCATGTGGTCTCGATGAGCGATGACGGCCGGGTCCGGGAGATGCGGGACGTGATGGGCTCAGACATCTGGATCAACGGCGGCTACTTCATCCTGCGCCGGGAGTTCCTCGACCAGCTACGTCCCGGTGAGGACCTCGTGGAAGAGCCGTTGCAGAGGCTGATGTCAGCCGGAAAGGTATTCGCACAGCGGCACGAGGGATTCTGGGCCCCGATGGACACGCTGAAGGACCAGCAGTGGCTTGAGACCCTGCACGAAGACGGCGGCGCGCCATGGCAGGTCTGGGATCCCGATCGCGTCCGGCGTCGCGAGCTCGCCTCCGTGGCCTCTGGATGATGTTGCCGCTTCTGCTGGGCGCGCCCGAAGCGTCCCTCGGCCCGCGCTCTCGCGATCGGCGCCCACCCCGACGACATCGAGATCGGCTGCGCGGGGACGATTCTCAAGCTGATCGAGGAGGGCGGCGGTCTCCGAGATCCGCTGGGTGGTCCTGAGCGGAGAAGGCGAACGCGCACGAGGAGGCGCGGCGAAGCGCCGACGCCCTGCTCGAGGGCTGCCCGACAGCGAGGTCGTGATCTGCGACTTCGCCGATGGCTTCTTTCCCTATGAGGGCAAGAGGGTCAAGGACTTCTTCGAAGAGCTGAAGGTCGATTTCTCACCCGATGTCGTCTTCACTCATCAGCGGGGCGATCTGCATCAGGATCACCGGATCAGCTGCGAGCTGACCTGGAATACCTTTCGTGACCACCTGATCCTCGAGTACGAGGTGCCGAAGTACGACGGCGACATGAGTGCGCCCGAACGCGTTCGTCCCCCTCTCCGAAGGCCACTCGCGGCGCAAGATCGAGCACCTGATGGACCACTTCGCCTCGCAGCGATCAAAGCACTGGTTTCGGGAGGACCTGTTCTCGAGCCTGCTGCGGCTGCGGGGGATGGAGTGCAACTCGCCGAGCTCCCACGCGGAGGCGTTCTTCTGCCGCAAGGCAGTGCTGGCATGACCGCGCTCTCCGCTGGCCGGCCGGAGGCCCTCGTAACGGGTGCGAGCAGCGGCATCGGCGCGGCCACCTGCCGAATGCTCCGCGAGCAGGGCTGGTACGTGGCGGGTGTAGCGCGCCGGCCGAGTCCCGAGGCGAGCATCTCGCTGCAGCTGGACGTCACCTCGTTTGGGCGCCTGGCTGCGGCGCTTCGCGTCGTGCCGGAACTCCGCCTGCTCGTGCACTGTGCTGCCACGGTTCAGCCTGTGGGATCGCTGCTGGAGAGCGATCCGGTCGAGTGGCGGCGAGCCGTCGAGGTCAACCTGATCGGAACGTACAACGTCCTGCGGGCCGGTCTAACCGGAGGGCTGGCATCCAGGGGAGGCCTCGCGATCCACATCACCACCGGCGCAGCGAGCAATGCCAAACCCCACTGGAGCGCCTACGCCGCCTCGAAGGCGGGTGCTGAGCATCTCGTCCGGTCCGCGGCTGCCGACCTCGGCGACAACGGCTGCGCCGTCTGTGCGCTCGATCCGGGGATCACCGAGACCGCCATGCAGGAGGAAGTCCGCGCACTCGACTTCCCGGGTCGCGAGCGCTTCGTCAAGGCCCATCGGGCGGGAGAGAGCCGCATTCCCGATGAGATCGCGGCTGCCGTGTACGAGCTCTCGTGCCGGGATCCCAAGGACCTAAACGGGAAGACCTTCCGCGTGGGTGCCTTGTGATCGGCCCCGGGAAGAGCGACGGCGGGCGCGCGGCGCACGAGCTGGCACGGCGGCTCTTCCCGCTCTGCCGGAGCCTCAGCGGAAGCGGCGTGCGGGCCACCTTCGACCTGCTGGAGGAGCAGATCCCGATTCGGCGTACCGAGATTCCCAGCGGCACGAAGGTGTTCGACTGGATCGTTCCGGACGAATGGAACATCAGGGACGCCTACATCGCGGCCGAGGACGGCACGAGGGTCGTCGATTTCCGCCGTTCGTCGCTTCACGTCGTCTCCTACAGCGAGCCCGTGCGGACGAGGCTGCCGCTCGAGAAGCTGCGCGAACGCCTGCACACGCTGCCCGACCAGCCGGATCTGGTCCCCTATCGCACCTCCTACTACGAGCGCACCTGGGGTTTCTGCCTCTCCCATAGGCAGCTCCTCGATCTCGAGCCGGGTGAGTACGAGGTCGTCATCGACTCGAGCCTCGAGCCAGGACACCTCTCATTCGCCGAGTGCGAGATCGAGGGTGAGGGAGAGGGAGAGGTGCTCATCTCGACCTACGTCTGCCACCCCGCGCTTGCCAACGACAACCTCTCCGGGATCGTGGTCGCCGCGATGCTCGCCAGGGAGCTCCTGGGGCGTCGACTTCGGCACTCCTATCGCTTTCTGTTCGCTCCCGGGACGATCGGGCCGCTCGCCTGGCTGCACCAGAACCGCGAGCGGCTCGACCGGGTCGTCGATGGACTGACGCTGGCCTGCATCGGCGACGGCGGTCCACTGACCTACAAGCGCAGCCCGCGCGGTGACGCCGAGATAGACCAGGCGGTGGAAACGGTCTTGAGGGATTCCGGGGCGCCGCACCGGGTGCTCCCCTGGGAACCGTGGGGCGGCGACGAGCGCCAGTTCGGCTCGCCGGGGTTCGACCTGCCGGTTGGCTCGCTGACGCGAACGCCTCACGGAGAGTTCGACGGCTATCACACGTCCGCCGACGACCTGAGCCGAATCCGGCCAGAATCGCTCTCGGGGGCGATCCACGCCTGTCTCGCGATCATCGAAGCGCTCGAGACGAACCGCACCTGCACCAACTTGAGCCCGTTCGGGGAGCCGCAGCTCGGGCGCCGCGGCCTATATCGGTCCGCAGGCGGCGCCGTGGCCACGCCTGATGACGAGCGCGCTCTGCTTTGGGTGCTCAACCAGAGCGATGGCGCCTCCAGCCTGCTCGACATCGCAGCTCGTTCCGGATTGACCTACGAGACCGTCGAGCGCGCCGCGGAACGGCTTGAGCGAGCCGAGCTGCTCGCGACCGGCTCGCAACGTGCCGGCGCTCACCCCCCGGTCCGAGCTGTGGGGAATGGAAGGCCGGAGCACTCCCAACCGTTTGATAGTTGAGGCAATCGACACAGATGGACGCACAAGAACGGCATCGAGGGGACTTTGCGCGGGCGTCATGCCAGCGGTCACGCGGGATACATGCGCAAGGCTGGTTGCGCTCCCCGGACGTTCGCGCCTTCAG
>CAVTPZ010000017.1:0-297305 GCA_963736685.1 uncultured Solirubrobacterales bacterium | reverse complement strand
TCGGTGGAGCAAACTGCTCACGGCCGCATCCTCTCACCACTCACGGCGCGAGATGTGAGTATCTCTGGGGCCGGATCATGAGCCCGCGCCGCCAGGACAATCCGCCGCTCGATCGCGAGCATCTTGCAGCCGACCCGATCGCGCAGTTCGGGTCCTGGTTTGCCGACGCCGAGCGAGCGGCGCCGCTGCCCGAGGCGATGACGGTCGCGACGGTCGACGCGGAAGGTGCGCCGAACGCGCGCATGGTGCTGCTCAAGGCGTTCGGACCGGATGGATTCCGATTCTTCACCAACTACGAAAGCGTCAAGGGTGCGGAGCTCGCGGCGGAGTCTCGGGCGGCGCTGGTGATCTACTGGCGCGAGCTCGACCGGCAGGTTCGCATCAGGGGCACGGTTGAGCGACTTTCGGCCGCGGACTCGGATGCCTACTTCGCGAGCAGGCCTCGCGACAGCCAGATCGCGGCGTCGATCTCTCCGCAGAGTCGCCCGATCGAGCGGGACGAGCTCGAGCGGCGGTTCAACGAGCGCACGGCGGAACTCGGCGATGGGGAGGTGCACCGGCCCGGTCATTGGGGTGGCTACCTGCTGCGCCCCGAGGTGATCGAGTTCTGGCAGGGAAGGGACAACCGCATGCATGACCGTCTCGTCTACACGCGCCAGCCGGACGGATGGGAGGTTCGGCGCCTGGCCCCTTAGCAATGCCGAGTATCCATATCGCATATGGTTTCGACACGTTACCATATGGCATATGGTTTCGTCAAAGAGACGGGAGCTGATCGATCGGCCGCTCGTCGGATATGCAGGGGGAGACGTGCGCCCGGCTCGCATGCCGGCTCCGCCCACACAGGCCCGCGGCTTCGAGAAGCGAGATCGCATCTATGAGGCCGCCATCGCCCGATTCAGGACCGATGGCGTCGCGGCGACGAAGGTGGATGACGTGATCGAGGACGCGGACGTCAGCTGGGCGACGTTCTACCGCTACTTCCCCCGCAAGGGCGACGTCCTGATCGAGGCCGCCGCGCGTCACTTCCACGACCACGTGCGGCCTGCCGCGGCCGCCTCGCTGGCGGACAGGAGGCTGAAGATCGACACCGTCATCGAGCGCCTGCTGGTCAGCCTCCTGCGTCCGGCCGACCTGCCGGCCTCGCTGCACGGGGCCGCGCTGCTTGAGATCTTCGCCAACCCGGACCGATTCGCCGCTCTTGTGCGGGGCGACCACCCGCAGGTTGTCCCCGGCCTGCTCGAGGAGATCCTGGCTGAGGGCAAGGAGAGGGGCGAGGTTCGACAGGATCTCGACACGGCCGTCGCCTCGCTCGCGATCGTCGCCGCCACTGCCCTGATCGGTGCGCAGGCGGTCATTCTCGGCATCGATCCCAGCGACCCGGTCACCGCCTCGCTCGAGGTCAGCTGGCGAGGGATTGCCGCTTAGGCGAGCTCGGACAGTCGACGCTCGATGAAACGGCGCTCGACCGGGTTGCTCGCCAGTTCGAGTGCTCTTTCGTACGCCTTCATTGCCGGTTCTGTGTTCCCCGCGCGGCGCAGCAGATCCGCCCGCGCCGACCAGAACCACTGGTAGCCGTCCAGCGCATCGGCCAGGTCCGGGTTGTCGAGCAGCTCGAGCCCCCGCTCCGGCCCCTCCGCCATCGCCACCGCGACGGCGCGGTTGAGCTCGATCACCGGCGACGGCAGGGCGACGGCGAGCAGTGCATAGAGCGAGGCGATCCGGGCCCAGTCGGTCTGATCCGGCCCCTTCGCCCGGGCATGCTCGCCGGCGATCGCGGCCTGGAGTGCATATGGCCCCGGCGGGCCGAGGCGAGCGGTTCGCTCAAGCAGGCCGAGGCCGGTGTCGATCTCGCGGCGGTCCCAGAGCGAGCGGTCCTGATCCTCCAGCAGGACGAGATCGTCATCAGGGCCGACCCGCGCCTCCCGCCGTGAGTCCTGGAGCAGCATCAGGGCAAGCAACCCGTGCGCCTCCGGCTCGTCGGGCATCAGCCGGGCGAGGGTGCCGGCCAGGCGGATGGCTTCGCCGGAGAGCTCGCGGCGCACGAGCGCCTCGTCCGAGGTGGCGGAATAGCCCTCGTTGAAGATCAGATAGAGCGAGGCGAGGACGGAGTTGAGGCGGTCCGGCAGGTCGTGATCGGCGGGCACCTCGTATGGGATGTTCGCCGTCTTGATCTTGCGCTTGGCCCGAACCAGCCGCTGCGCCATCGTCGGCTCGGAGACGAGGAAGGCGCGGGCGATCTCGGGTGTGGTGAGCCCGCCCAGCGTCCGCAGCGTGAGGGCCACCCGCGCCTCCTCCGCCAGCGCCGGGTGGCAGCAGGTGAAGATCAGTCTGAGGCGATCGTCTGAGATCACAGGTGCCTCCTCGAGTTCGTCGTCCTCGGCTGCGGCGGGCGGCTCCAGCGCCTCGAGCTCCCGCAGCTTCTCGGTCCCGCGACGCTCGCGCCTGAGCCGGTCGATCGCCTTGTTCCGGGCGGTGGTCGTGATCCAGGCCCCGGGGTTGTCCGGGACGCCGCGCTCGGGCCAGATCTGCATGGCCACGACGAATGCCTCCTGAACGGCGTCCTCGGCGAGGTCGAAGTCGCCGAGTACGCGGATCAGCGAAGCGATCGCCCGTCCCGACTCGTGCCGGAACAGGCGATCGACCAGCTCCGCCCCGTCAGGCAGCCGCTTCCTCGACCAGGTTGCCCGCCTCGTCGTAGACCAGCACGGGGCGGATCTCGACGGATCCGAACTGCGAGCCCGGGATCTTGGCCGCCCACTCGATCGCCTCGTCGAGGTCCTTGACGTCGAGCACGTAGAAGCCGCCGAGCTGCTCCTTGGTCTCCGCGAAGGGACCGTCCGTGACCTCGCGGTCGCCGCCCCGGACTCGAACGGTCGTCGCGGTCTGCGTCGGGTAGAGGCCGTCGCCCGCCACGAACACACCCTTCTCGTTCATCTCCTGCGTGACCGCGCCATACGCCTGGGAGACCGCCTGCAGGTCCTCCTCGCTGGCGCTCTCGCGCTGGCTCTCGTCGCCGTAGATCGTGAACGCGTACTTCATCTCTGAGCTCCTTCTGTCGAGGGCGGCGCGTTTCGCCGCTTCACCCTAACGACGAAGGGCCGGCGCTCAAATCGACAGGCGGCTCGGCATAGACTCGCGCCGTGGCCACGGACGGCAAGACGATCGTCTTCTTCCCTGAGGGCGCCTTTGGGCCGACCAACAACTGCATCGGCATCGGCGAGGTGCTGCGGCGGCGCGGGCATCGCGTCGTGTTCGTGATCGAGGAGTCGTTCGCCGGGACCCTGGAGGAGAAGGGATTCGAGGAGCGCCTGATGCGGCTCGCGCCGGCGCCTGAGGTGCCGGAGGAGCCGGGGCAGTTCTGGAAGGACTTCATCCGGGAGACCGCGCCCGTCTTCAGGAAGTCGACCTTCGACCAGCTTCGTGAGTTCATGGCGCCGACCTGGGAGGCGCTTTTCGATGGGGCCAGGTACGTCGACGAGCGGCTGGTCGAGATCTTCGACGAGCTGCAGCCCGACGCGATCGTCGAGGACAACGTCTGCTCCTTCCCGGCGATCCCCGCCAGCGGACGGCCGTGGGTGCGGATCGTCTCCTGCAACCCGCTCGAGATCAAGGATCCCGAGCTGCCGCCTCCCTACACCGGCCTGCCCATCGCCGACCCATCGAGCTGGGAGGAGTACCGCCGCGAGTACCGGAGCGCAATCGACGAGATGCAGGCGAGTTTCAGCGAGTTCTGCGTCGAGCGCGGAGCGCCGCCCCTCGAGGAGGGGGAGATGATCCACACCTCGGACTGGCTCAACCTCTACATCTATCCCCGCGAGGTGGACTATCGGCGCTCGGCGCCGCTCGGGCCCGCCTGGCAGAACCTCGAATCGAGCGTCCGGACCACCGACGCCGAGTGGTCGCCGCCGCTCGAGCTCGCCGATCGCGAGGGCGCCCTGATCTACGTCAGCCTCGGCTCCCTGGGCTCCGGGGACGTGCCCCTGATGAGAAGGCTCGTGGAGGTGCTCGCGGAGACGCCGCATCGCTATGTGGTCTCGAAGGGCCCCCAGCACGCGGAGTACGAGCTCGCCGAGAACATGGTGGGGGAGGAGTTCCTGCCGCAGGTCTCGGTGCTGCCGCAGGTCGATCTCGTGATCACCCATGGCGGCAACAACACGACCACCGAGTCCCTCCATTTCGGCAAGCCGATGGTCGTCCTGCCGATCTTCTGGGACCAGCACGACAACGCGCAGCGGATCGACGAGACCGGTTTCGGAATCCGGCTCCCGACCTACACCTTCGGGGACGCGGATCTGCCGGCGGCGATCGACCGGCTGCTCGCCGACCGTGACCTCGCCTCCCGCCTCGCGGACGTATCGAAGAGGCTTCAGGCGTCGCCCGGGAACGAGCGAGCCGCTGATCTCATCGAGAAGCTCGCTGTCTCTGGCCGAGCCGCGACCTAGGCGTCGCCGACGACGCGCATGACCTCGGCCACCGAGGTGATTCCCTCTGCGGCCTTCTCCAGCCCGTCGTCGCGCATGCGGTGCATCCCGGACGCCACGGCGGCCGCCTCGATGTCGCCGCTCGCCGCCTTGGCGACGATCAGGCCACGCAGCTCCTCGGTCAGGGTCATGACCTCGTAGAGGCCGACGCGCCCGCGATAGCCGGTCTGAATGCAGCTCACGCAGCCCTCGGGCTCATAGACGGTGGTGGGCACGCCCTCCTTCAACGAACCCAGGGCGGCCAGCTCGGCGCTCGAGGGCTCGGCGGGACGCTTGCATGCGTCGCAGAGCCGGCGGGCGAGGCGCTGGCCGATGATGCAGCGGATCCCCGACGCGATCAGGAAGGGCTCGACGCCCATGTCGATCAGCCGGGCGGCGGTGATCGCCGCGCTGTTCGTGTGCAGGGTCGAGAGGACGAGGTGGCCGGTGAGGGCGGCCTCCATCGCCACCTGGGCGGTCTCGCGGTCGCGGATCTCCCCGACCATCAGCGCATCGGGATCGGAGCGAACCATCGATCGCAGGCCCGAGGCGAATGTGACCCCGGCGCCCTGGTTGACGTGGATCTGCTTGACCCCGTCGACCTCGTACTCGACCGGGTCCTCGATGCTGATCAGGGTTCGGTCGGGCGTGTTGAGCTCACGAAGCAGTGCATACAAAGTGGTTGTCTTGCCGGTGCCGGTGGGGCCGGTGGCAAGGACCGCTCCCTGAATCTGCCCGACCGCGTCGAGCACCAGCCGCTGATCCTCCTCGCGCATGCCGAGCGAGTCGAGGTTGAGGACCACCCGGTCCTTGTCGAGGATGCGCATGACGATCGACTCGCCACGGATCACGGGAAGGACTGCGACCCGGATGTCGATATGGCGGCCGTCGACCTCGAGCGCGACGCGGCCATCCTGGGGGACCCGGCGCTCCGCGATATCGAGCTCGGCCATGATCTTGATGCGGGAGACGAGCCCGGGCACAAGATTGTTGGGGACCGTGGTCGAATCGATCATGACGCCGTCCACCCGGTAGCGGACCTGCATCGCCTCGCGCCGGGGGTCGAAGTGGATGTCGGAGGCACCGCGGTTGACTGCGTCGGCGATGACTGAGTGGACGAGCTTGACGACCGGCGCCTGCTTCGCCGATGCGTGGAGCTGCACCACCTCGCCCTGGTCGAGACCGTCACTCTGCTCCTCGATCTCCGTGACCGAGCCGCTCAACCCCGTGAGCCGGGTGATCAAGGCGCTGATCGCGTCAGGCGTGGCGACGGCTCGCTTGACCTCGTAGCCGGTCGCCATGGCGATGTTGTCCGGGCCGAGGACATTGGAGGGATCGGCCGTCGCGACCAGCAGGCCGCCGTCATCCAGGAAGGCGATCGGGATTGTCCCGTAGCGGCGGGCCTCCGCCGCGTCGACCACGTTCGCGGCGCCCTGGTCCACCTCGAAGCTGTTCAGGTCGACGTACGGAAGCGAGTTGCGCTCGGCGAGAATTCTGGCCAGCTGATCCGCGTCGATGATGCCGCTCTCCACGAGCAGGGCGCCCACCGGCCGGTTCGCCTCCCTCTCTTCGGCCATGACGCGCTCGACGAGCTCGCGATCGGCCATTCCGAGGTCGACCGCGACGTCGCCGAGGCGGCGCGTGGGATCGCCGGTGCCGCTCGGCGGCACGAGGCCGGGAACGTCCAGCGCGGCCGCAGGGTTCATCGCGTTGGGGTTCATCCCCCCATACATCGGCTGATTCGGCCAATAAATGAAGCCCCGCCACTAGACTGCAACGCGGACCGTGCTAGGCGGGGAATTAGCGGTGCCCTGTAATCCGCAACCCGCTCAAGCGGAGCTGAATTCCCTGACAAGGGACCGGCCCTCGGGGCCGGGTCGCCACAGGCGGCGTTGACGGCCAGGTCCTGCGCAGTGTCGGCCTGTGAATCAGGTCAGGTCCGGAAGGAAGCAGCCTTAAGCGGTAGCCGACATGTGATGCAGGCAAGCCTGGCCCGAGCCAAAAGCGGCGGACACGCCCGGGAGCCTCGTCTCGAGGATGGGTGCACGGTCCATCGTTCTTGCCTGCGATCTCGCGCCGAGATCTACGGAAAATCCCCGATGCACCCGCGTCCTCCGTCGAAATAGGGTGTCGTTCACGCCCGGGCCCGGTCCAGGTCGCGGCGATACAAGCGAACGAGGGAGAACGACGTGAGACGGAGCTTGAGTAGAGCCATCTGCGCTGTGCTGCTGGGCGGGACGATGCTGGCGGTGGCCGCCCCAGCGGCGAACGCGGCCGATGCCTGGGATAGGCCGAGCCAGGATTTCGGCAGCCGGAGCGTCGGGACCACGAGCGATCCGCAGACCTTCGCGCTGGTGGCTACGTGCAGCGCGGACACTGGTTTTCCCGCTTTCTTTTGCACAAATCCGCCGGGCGGTATCCACAGCTACGGCCCCATCACGACGGCTGGCGTCGGCTTCGCGATCGTGCCCGACACGGACGGTTGCAACGCTCGAGGCGGAGTCCTGGTGACGTCGATGTTCGCCAGCAGCCAGGACGTCTGCACCCTCCAGGTCACCTTCAAGCCGACGTCCGGCGGTACCAAGACTGGCAGCCTGAGCACGACGACCAGCCCGTCCGGAGCCCCGCTGAAGGTCGCCCTGAAGGGAATCGGTGTCGGCACCGGAACCACCACGACGGCCAAGAAGAAGTGCAAGAAGAAGAAGCGCTCGGCGGTCGCGGCCAAGAAGTGCAAGAAGAAGTAGCACCGGCAGGCTTCCGTATGCAGCGGCTGTAGGCTCCGCGGCGTGCGTGCGATCACCTTCGCCGGCGTCGCGGCAGCCGTCTTTCTCGTCGCGGGGGTCGCGAACGCCGACCGGAAGCCGTCCCACAAGGAGAAGGTGCGGATCGCGCGGGTGGTGGACCTGCCGGCGAAATGCGCGCGCGTGCGTGTCTCCACCGAGACGAAGAAGCCGAAATGGGGCTCGGTCTCCTTCCGGCCCGGGCCCAAGGACTGCAATCCGTTCGCGAGCAACGGCGTGACCGTCGTCCGGAAGGCCGTCGGCCATTGGCGCTTCGTCACCGCCGGCAGCAGCTTCGACTGCTCGAGCCTCTACGCCCAGGTCCCGAAGACCGTCGCCGCGGACCTCGGGATCAGCTGCACCTGATCGCCGCTACTTCGGCGGCAGCGATGCGGCGTAGTCCGCGCCGGCCTCGACCCATTCCGCCAGCCCCTCCTCATCGGCTGTCCGCTCCGGCGAGACGTAGACCGTCGTCCTCATCGGCCGGCCCGTGAAATCGAAGGGGCGGACCCCGTCCTCGGCCAGCGCCCTCTCGGCCTCCTCCTCGCCCAGCCGCACGATCAGATCCTCGCCCAGCACGCCGCAGGCCATGTTTCCCGCGACCATGAAGGCGACGCCGCCGAACATCTTGCGCTCGGAGGCGTCGGTGCGGGCGGACAGAACCTCGCGAATGCGGGCGGCGAGCGCTTCGTCGTAGGCCACGCGAAAAGGCTAACCCCCGGAGTTTCCGGGGCCGCACGGGGCTGGCGTCCTGACCCGCCCAGGGGGGCGGATAGACTCGATTCGTGGCCGAATCCGCCTCTCTCTATCGTCGCCACCGCCCCCAGAGCTTCTCGGAGGTGGTCGGGCAGGAGCACATCGTGCGCACCCTCTCCAATGCCGTGGAGAAGGAGCGCGTCCATCACGCCTACCTGTTCGTCGGCTCGCGCGGAACCGGCAAGACCTCCATGGCGAAGATCCTCGCCCTGTCGCTCAACTGCGTGAACGGCCCCACCCTGACGCCCTGCGGCGAGTGCGAGTCCTGTCTGACGATCGCGGCGGGGACCTCGCTCGACGTGATCGAGATGGACGCCGCCTCCAACCGCTCGGTCGACGACATCCGGGAGCTGCGGGAGCGCGTCGGCTTCGCTCCCGCCGCCGGGCGCTGGAAGGTCTACATCCTGGACGAGGCCCACATGCTCACCAAGGAGGCCTGGAACGCCTTCCTGAAGACGCTCGAGGAGCCGCCTCCGAACACGGTCTTCGTCCTGGCGACCACCGAGCCGCAGAAGGTGATGGCCACGATCGTCGACCGTTGCCAGCGCTTCGACTTCCAGCGCCCCTCGCTGGAGCAGATCGCCGAGGTGGTCAAGCGAGTCGCCGACGCCGAGTCGATCGAGATCGAAGAAGGCGCTGTGACCCTGATCTCGCGGTCGGCAACAGGGAGCTTTCGCGACGCCTTGGGAACGCTTGACCAGCTTGTCGCGTTCGGCGGCGACTCGGTCACGACCGACGAAGTCGTGGAAGTCTTGGGAGTAGCCGACGCAGAGCTCCTCTTCGACACGACGGATGCCCTGGCGACCGGCGACGCGAAGGCGGCGCTGGAAGCGGTTGAGCGCCTGTCCCGCTCGGGCCGCGACCCGGGCCAGTTCGCCAGAGACCTGATCGCCCACCTGCGTCAGCTGCTCGTCACCCGTGCGACCGGGCAGGTCCCCGAGTCCTTCACGGTCACGGTCGCGCAACCCGAGCGCCTCGCGGAACAGGCAAAGAAGATGGATGACGCGAAGCTGGTGGGCGCAATCGATTCGCTGAGCTCGGCGGTGTCCGCGATGAGAGAAGGCGACGACCCGCGCCTGACCCTCGAAGTCGCCCTGCTCAAGGTGGCAACGCCATCGCTGGATTCGTCGCGCGAGGCCCTGCTGCGCCGAATCGAGTCCCTGGAGTCGCGCTTGACCGGCGGCGGGGCCGGGGAAGCGGGCTCAGCAGGCTCCCGCAGCGGAGCTCAAGCTGAGTCCCCAGCGCCGGGCCCGCCTGCGGAGAACGCTTCCCCGGCGCCGACGCCCGTGGAGCAGCCCGCCTCGGAGGATCCGGAGCCCGACGCCGAGGCCTCGGTGGCAACAGCGACCGTGGAGATCGACCGCGTCGTCGAGGCGTGGCCCGCGATCGTGGGTCACTTCAGGGACTCCGGCTCCGCGATGCTCTCGACGTTGTTCGACGAAGCCCGCCCGCTGGGGATCGACGAGGAGCGGTCGATGCTCCAAGTCGGCTTCCCCTCTTCGGCGAAGTTCAACAAGAAGAAGGCCGAGTCCTCGGTCAACGTCGAGCGGATGGCCGAGGCGATCACCCTGATCGTCGGCACCCGGCTGCGGCCCACCTATGAGCTGATCGAGGGGGAAGAGGAGCAGGCCGCGCCGGAGACATCCGCCGAGGTCAGCGAGGATGATCTGGTCGACATGATCAAGGACAACTTCGACGCGACGGAGGTCGTACCCGACGACGACGCGCGTGAAAGCGAGGCAGGCTGATGCCGCAGGGACCCAACATGAACCAGCTGCTCAAGCAGGCTCAGCAGATGCAGGCCGAGATGGCCAAGGCCCAGGAGCAGCTCAAGAGCGAGATCGTCGAGGCGAGCGCCGGCGGCGGCATGGTGAAGGTGACGATGACCGGCGACATGCAGCTCCGCGAGATCGCGATCTCGCCGGAGGCCGTCGATCCCGAGGACGTCGACATGCTCCAGGACATGGTCGCCGCGGCGGTCAACGAGGCGCTCCGGTCGGCCCAGGAGCTGGCGGCGAACCGCATGGGCGGCATCGCGGGCGGCCTCGGAGGCGGCGGCCTTCCCGGGTTGCCGGGGATGTGATGAGAGGCAGGAGGGGAGGGTTCCGCCTGGCAGTCGCCGCGGCGCTCCTCGTCATGGCCGCGGGAGTCACCGCCACCGCCGCTGCCTCGAGCCCCATCGCAGTGAAGGCCAAGACATGCAGGGTCCACGGCGTCCCGGTCCACAAGAAGAGCTGCAAGAAGCCGGTCTCACTCGTCCGCGCCACGCTGACCTGGTCCGGCGGCGACTTCGGCACCGACTTCGACCTCTACGTCTTCGGCAGTCGCGGCACAAGCACCACGAGCACCCCGAACGGGAATGGGATCACGAAATCGAGGATCACCAAGAGTGAAGATCTCGGTCCCTCCGGGACCGAGACGTTCACAGACCAGCTCTGGAGGAAGCCGGGGGCGCGCCGCTTCAGGTTCGGTGTCTGCCACCAGGAAGGACCGATACCGGTGACCTACACGATCAGCTACGTCACCACGGACGGGCGGCATCACACCGACTCCCAGACGGGCGGAGAGGGCTTCAACGCCGTGTACGGGAACAACGGCGGCGCTCCCGTGCTGGGCACGATGGAGTGCCCGGCCCTCTAGCGGTGGAGCCGGGACCCGCCCTGCGCCACGGCTAGGCTGACCTCATGTATGCGGGACCGATCAGCCAGCTGATCACGGAGCTCTCGAAGCTGCCGGGAATCGGGCAGCGCACCGCGCAGCGGCTCGCATTCCACATCCTGCGGGCGAGCGATGAGGACGCCCTCGGCCTATCCGATGCGATCCGCGAGGTGAAGGAGAAGGTCGGCCTCTGCGAGGTCTGCTTCAACCTTGCGGAGGGCCCGCGCTGTCGCATCTGCGAGGACACGCGCCGGGACCAGTCGGTGATCTGCGTGGTCGAGGAGCCGGCCGACGTGATCCCCTTCGAGCGGACCGGCGAGTACCGCGGCCTCTACCACGTGCTCGGCGGCGCGCTCTCCCCGATCGACGGGATCGACCCCGAGGACCTGCGGATCGCCGAGCTGATCGAGCGGGTCAACGGTGACATCAAGGAGGTCGTGCTTGCGACGAACCCGACCACGACCGGAGAGGCGACCGCGCTGCACATCGCCGATGCGCTTCGGGATCGCGTGACGGTCACCAGGCTGGCCAGCGGCCTGCCGGTCGGCGCCGATCTCGAGCACGCCGATGAGGTGACCCTCGGCAAGGCGCTGACGGGAAGGCAATCCCTCTCCTAGGAAGCCCCGTATTCAGGTGGTACTGACCACCATCTGACTGAATCAGGGGGCAACACAATGAGAGGGAAGAAGGGGATTTTCGCTGCCTGCATCGTTGCGGCGCTCGCCCTGGCGATCACGATCGCTGGAACCGCGACAGCCGCGCCCGGAGCCTCGAAGTCCGCGAAGCGCTGCAAGAAGAAGCACGCCGCCAAGAAGAAGTGCAAGAAGAGGAAGGCGGATGCTCGGCGATCGCCCGTGATCCGCGCGACGCTGACCTGGTCGGACGGCGGCGCCGATGACGTCGACATGGACCTGTTCGTGTTCGACGCGGACGGCAATCGCGCCGGAAACGGATCCAACACGATCCCGCTCACCTCGATCACGCCGGATTTCTCGGGACCCGCGGGAAGCGAGACGTTCACGGACAGCCTGTTCACTCCGCAGGCCGCACGGGACCTCAGCTTCGGCGTCTGTTACACGGTCGGCGGATCGGTCCACACACCGTTCACGATCACCTATGTGACGGCCGACGGCGTCGTTCATGGCGACTCCCAGAACCCCGGGAGCAGCTTCCACTACGACTATCCCGGTGGGGCTCCGATCCCCTCGGGCTACTGCCCGAACTGAGTACCACGGGACGCTTCACCGGTAGTAGGCTCGCCCGGGAAACCCGGAAACAGCCGGAGAGGGGAATCAAGATGAGAAAGAACAAGGGGTTGGTGCTGTTGGCGCTCGTGGCGTTGGCGGCTTTCATGATCACCGCGACCGTCGGCGGGAGCGCGAGTGCTTCCGGCGGCCATGCCATCGCGGCCAAGAAGAAGTGCAAGAAGAAGAAGGCGAGCTCCGCCAAGAAGAAGAAGTGCAAGAAGAAGAAGACCGCTCCGGTATCGATGGTGCGCGCGACGCTCACCTGGTCGGGAGGCGGCGACTCGACGGACTACAACCTCTACGCCTTCGATCCCAACGGCAGCACGGGTAGGGCCGGTTCAGATCCGATCGCGAGCACCTCGTTCTCAGCGAACTCGGTTGGTAGCACCGGGACTGAGACGTTCACGGACCTGGACTTCGGTCAGCACCGCGCTTTCGCGTTCGGTGTCTGTAAGCAAGGAGGGGGAACCGACGGGTCCACGTACAGCATCGACTACGTGACGGCCGACGGGGTCCACCACACGGATACGCAATCCAGCCACGACGACGGATATGCGGCCAAGTACAACGGTCCGCCACCGCCGACGGCACCAAACGGATTCGCCCCCTGTCCGGTTCCTTAGCTGCCTACATGCGGCGGGTCGGGTCGTCGTACCCGCCCCGCCGCTGTGGGTCCTCGTCCTTGGGGCTGCCGCCCTGCTGGACGAGCTCGTAGAGCAACGACAGCGCCAGTCCGGCGCCGCCGGCGATCATCAGGATCAGGCCGACGGTCTGGATGTTGACCACGTCCGAGTGGACGTTGATCGCGTAGCGCAGGATTGCGCCGATCGCGATCAGGAAGATTGCTGAGGCAATGGTCACGGTGGGCAGCATAGCCGCGGCCCTCGCCGCGACCTGCACGGCCCCTTACGGCGAGGGTGAGGCGGGAGCCGCCGCGCCGTAGTCGGTATCGCTCAGCCCGAAGCGGTGGTGCAGGCGGCGCAGGGGCCGCGGCGCCCACCAGTTCCAACGCCCGAGCAGCGCCATCAGCGAGGGCACGAGCAGCGCGCGGATCAGGCTGGCGTCGATGAGGACCGCCAGAGCGGTGCCGACCCCGTTCTCCTTGATGAAGATGATCTGCGAGGTCGCGAACGCGCCGATTGCGATCGCAAACAGCACCGCTGCTGCGGTGACGATCCGGCCCGTGCGCTCCAGGCCGATCGCCACGCACTCCGAGTCGCTCGCGCCGTTGTCACGGGCCTCCTTGATCCGCGAGAGCAGGAAGACGCCGTAGTCGGTCGAGAGGCCGAAGACGACAGCGAACAACAGGATCGGCATCGTCTGTTCGAGCGCTCCCTGGCTGCGGTAGTCGAGCAGGCCCTCGAGCCGACCGTCCTGGAAGATGAACACCAGAATCCCGAAGACCGCACTCAGGTTGAGGACGTTCATCAGCAGCTGCTTGACCGGGAGGACGACCGAGCCGGTCATCAGGAAGAGGACGATCAGGGTCGCCACGATCACGATCGCGAGCGCGACGGGCGCGTGGGACCTGAGGCTCTGCTGCAGGTCGACGAAGTGAGCGGGCGCGCCCGCGACGAGCAGCTGGGATCCCGCGGGTACCGGCAGGTCGCGGATCGCCTTGACTGCATTGCGACTCGTGTCCGAGATGTAGCTCTCAGTGGAATACGCGGTGATCACGGCGTCTCCGTCGGCGAAGCGCTGCGGCGGCTGGACCTCGGCGATTCCCTTCACACTGGCGACGTCCCGCTCGATCGTGTTGAGGGCCGCCGGTGTCGCGTGCTCCACCAGCAGGATGTGCGGCGTGTCGTGGAACGGCGGGAACTGGGCCCGCATCACGTTGTCCACCTGCCGTGCGCTCGCGCTCTGCGGAAGCACCTGGGCGTCGACGGAGGTGAACTTGAGCGAATAGAAGGGGATCCCGAGCACCAGCAGGAGGAGCGCGGTGAGGGTCGCGATCGGGATCGGCCGGCGCATGACGAAGCGCGACAGCCGGTACCAGAAGCCCGATTCCGTCTCGGTGGCATCCCGCTCGGCGCGTCGCTGCAGGAACTTGGGCGCCCCGGCGTTGACGCGGTTGCCGAGGAGCGCCAGCACCGCCGGCAGGACCGTCAGCGAGATGAATGACGCCAGGAGCGCGACGAGTGCCCCGCCGAGCCCCATCGAGTAGAGGAAGCGCTGCGGGAAGACGGTGAGCGAGGCAAGCGCGACGGCGACGGTGATCGATGAGAACAGGACCGTTCGGCCCGCGGTGTTGAGAGTTCGCCTCATCGCCTCGGATCCCGGGCCGACCTTCGCGATCTCCTCCCGGTAGCGGGAGACGACGAAGAGGCTGTAGTCGATGGCCAATCCGAGGCCGAGCCCGGTCGTCAGGTTGATGGCGAAGACGGAGACGGAGACGGCCTCGTTCGCGAGACGCAGCAGGAGGAAGGTGCCGACGATCGCCAACCCGCCGATCAGCAGGGGAAGAAGGGCGGCCACGGCGCTCCGAAAGAAGAGCAGCGAAAGCAGGAAGAGGATGGGGAAGGCGAGTATCTCGGCCATCCGCAGGTCCTTCTCCACCTGCTTGTTGACCTGTTCCTGGGCGAGCGCGATGCCGCCCACCGATACGCCCGGTTGATCCTGAAGCCCGTCGGCGATCCGCTTGGCGGCGTCCTGCTGCTCCTTGTCATCGGTCGCCTTCAGGCTGACGGCGAGATAGGTCGCATCCCCCGTTCCGCCTATGAAGTCATTGCTCGCGGTGTCGAGATAGCCGGTGACCTGGGCGACGTCGGGGTTCGCCCGCAGCCCCTCCTCGATCCCACGGATCCTGTGTTGTCCCGTGGGCGTCGTCGGAGAGGTGTTCTGGATGAGGACGATCAGGTTCGGATCGCGGTATCCGTCCGCCTTCAGCTTGTCGCTCGCCTTGACGCTCTCGGTCGACGGGTCGTCGTCCCCGTACGGCGCGAGCTTGCTCGCGACGCCACCACCCAGCGCGCCGGCGACGACGAAGAACACCGCCGCGAAGATCACGGTCCGCTTGGCGTGACGCTGTGCGAGCGATGCGAGTCCGGTGAACATTTCCTACCTCCTCCCGGTGGCAACCGCACCGGATTTCAAGCGTTCCAGATCCTCGGCGGCGCGTTCGAAGAACTCCGCCGTCCATTCACTCATCTCGATGCCGTAACGGAGCACCGTCAGCGAGCCGAGGTCCGGCTTGGCAGTGGGCCCGTCCGGCTCGCCCTTCTGATCAATCGTCTCCCAGATCGCGCGCAGCTCGTCCGCCTTCTGACGGGAGATGGCAGCCCGCTCGCGGGCGATATCCGCGGCCCGCTCCGGCTCGATGGAGCCGGCGAAGAACATTTTCAGCAGGCCCTCGTCCCGGGTCTCCAGGATCTCCGGAGGCTGGGCCATCCAGGCGCGCGCCGCGCGCCTGCCGGCGGCGGTCAGCTTGAACGTCGTTCGCTGGCGAGCCCCCTGTGAGGAGTCATCGCCGGTGATCAGTCCCTCCTTCTCGAGCTTCTTGAGCTCCGGATAGATCTGCCCGTAGCTCGCCGCCCAGAAGAAGCGGGCCGAGTTGTCGACCAGCTGCTTGATCTCGTAGCCGGTCCGCGGCTTGGCGGCCAGCATTCCCAGAATGACCTTGCCGGTGGCGCTCAGTTCCATTACGCCACAGATATATCAATCCGATATATCAGCGTGTGTGACGTCGGCCACGCAAGGGTCATCTCTGTTTTCGGGCGACCCATCTCAGAACCACCCATCGGACCATGAGAAAATAGACCGACGGGAATGACACCCAAGAGGAGCGATCTTGGAGCGCTATCCCCTTCGATGAGGTCGAGCGCGACAACCGCCGCATAGAGCAAGCCGATGATCACTAAGTCGCGGGTCCTCAGCACAGAGCGACCCTAGTTCGCGGCGAACTGTCCTGATCTGGGGTCGTCACACGACCCCTAGGCAGGACGGTCGACCGAATACTGTTGCCAGGCAACAGCCAATCCGCACGGTCCCGAACTGAGCTGCTGCTTGGGACGAGGAGTCGCTCGCTCACGCTTCGGCGGCGCGGCCCTGCGGCTCCCACTTGAACCGCCGCGTTGCGATCCAGATGCCGGCGAGGGCCCCAGATGATGAGCGCGGCCGCGTCGCTGCCGGAGAGGCCGATGCCGCTCGGATTCTCCGCGACCGTCGACTGGAGGCCCTGGGCGATGTGGTAGAGCGGGAACAGCCGCCCGACCTCCTGCAGGAAGCTCGGGAGCGAGTCGAGCGCGATGAAGATCCCCGAGACGAAGGAGAGCATCACCACCGTGAACGCCCCGATCGGCTGCGCGCTGTCCTCGCCTATGCTCGGGGCATGGCCACCGCGCAGAAGACAGACGGCATCGTGGTGATGAAGTTCGGCGGAACCTCGGTCGCGGGGACCGAGGAGCTGAAGCGCGCCGCGAAGCGGATCGTCGCCGCGCGCGACGCCGGGCACCCGGTCGTGGCTGTCCTCTCGGCGCGGGGCAAGACGACCGACCGGCTGCTGGAGGCCGCGCGGGAGATCTCTCCGCGGCCCGATCCGCGCGAGATGGACATGCTGCTCTCGATCGGGGAGCGTGAGTCCTGCGCGCTCTGCGCGATGGCGATCAACGACCTCGGCCACCGTGCGATCTCGCTGACCGGCTCGCAGGCGGGCATCGTCACCGACTCATCCCACACCAAGGCGCGGATCATCGACGTCCGCGCCGACCGGATTCGCAAGGCGCTGGAGGAGGACTCGATCGTCCTGGTCGCGGGCTTCCAGGGCGTCTCGACCGACAGCCGGGATGTCACGACGCTCGGCCGCGGCGGCTCCGACACGACGGCCGTCGCGCTGGCGGCGGCGCTCGGCGGAGAGGTCTGCGAGATCTATACGGACGTCGACGGCGTCTTCACCGCCGATCCAAGGATCGTCTCCGACGCGCGATTGCTCCCCGTCGTCTCCTACGAGGAGATGCTGGAGATGGCCTCCTCGGGCGCCCGCGTCCTGCAGCTCCGGGCCGTCGAGTACGGGCGCAACCACGGGGTGCGGATCCACTGTCGAAGCTCGGCGAAGGACGCCCCAGGTACCCTCGTCGTCTCCGAGGAGGAGACCATGGAACAGCCTTCAGTAACAGCAGTCACCCATTCGACCGACGAGGCCCGCGTCACGCTCACCGGCGTGCCGGACGAGCCCGGAGTCGCGGGCCGCATCTTCGGCGCGCTCGCCGACGCGAACATCAACGTCGACATGATCATCCAGAACGAGCCGGTCTCCCACGACGGCGGCGCCGACCTCTCGTTCACGGTGGAGGCCGATGAGCTAGAGGCGGCGGAGGAGGCCATCCGGCTCGAGGATTCCGAAATCGGCATCGAGAGCGACCAGAACATGGGAAAGGTCTCGATCGTCGGCGCGGGAATGCGCAGTCATCCGGGCGTCGCCGCCAAGGTCTTCCGCGTCCTCGGCGAGAACAAGATCAATATCGAGATGATCTCCACCTCGCCGATCAAGATCTCCTGCGTCATCCGGTCCGACTCGGTGCCGCAGGCAGTCGAGGCGCTCCACGACGCGTTCGAGCTGGGGGCCGGCACGATCCACGAAGAGGATCCGACCGGCGAGCACCGCCCGACCGTCAGCGGCTGAACTGATCCGTACCCTTTGGGCATGAGCTCGAAGGGCGACTATCGAGTCGGAGTCGCAGGCGCCACGGGCGCCGTCGGCTCGACCATCCTCCAGGTGCTCGCGGAGCGCCGGTTCCCGGTTGGGGAGGTGGTTCCGCTCGCATCCGCGAGGTCGGCCGGCAGCAAGGTGAAGTTCGCCGGCGCGGACCTGGAGGTCCTGGAGATGACCGATGACGCGATCCAGGGGCTCGACCTGGTGCTCTCCTCGGCGGGAGGCAAGGTGAGCTCGGAGTGGGCGCCGAAGTGGATCGACGCCGGAGCGGTCGTCGTCGACAACACGAGCTTCTGGCGGATGCACGAGGACGTCCCGCTGGTCGTCGCCGGAGTCAACGACGACGCCGTCGCGAGCCACAACGGTCTCGTCGCCAACCCCAACTGCACGACGATGCAGCTGATGGTCGCTCTCAAGCCGATCCTGGACGCAGCCGGGATCGAGCGCCTGATCGTCTCCACCTATCAGTCGGTCTCGGGCACCGGCCGCAAGGCGATCGAGGAGCTGCGGGCCGAGTCCCAGGCGGTCCTCGATGGCGATGCGATCAGCCCGCCACAGGTCTATCCGCATCAGGTGGCGTTCAACGTGGTGCCCCAGGTGGAGAACTTCAAGGACGGCGACGACTACACGACCGAGGAGCGCAAGGTGATGGCCGAGACGCGCAAGATCCTCGGGCTCACCGAGGACGTCGGCATCTCGGCGACCTGCGTGCGCGTCCCAGTGGTGACCGGGCACTCGGAGTCGGTCAACGTCCAGACGGAGCGGGACCTGTCGCCGGAGGACTGCCGCGAGCTGCTCTCCGAGTTCCCCGGCCTGATCGTGCTCGACGATCCCGGCGCCGGGATCTACCCGCTGCCGATCGCCGCGACCGGTCGCGACGAGGTCCTGGTGGGCCGGATCCGCCGCGATCCCTCGCACGAGCGCTGCCTCAACCTCTGGGTCGTCGGCGACAACCTCCGCAAGGGCGCGGCGACCAACGCCGTCCAGGTCGCGGAGCTGCTTCACCAGCGGGATCTGGTGCGAGTTCCGGCGGGTGCGAGCCTGAGCTGAGTTCGCAGCCACGCTTCTCTGTATAAGCCCGGCATGGACCTCGGCTTCGGGACCGCGATGCTGTTCGCGGGAGGGCTGCTCGCGGTCGCCGCGGCGCTCTCGGGCCTGATGCGCGGGACGGTGCTCTCGATCGCAGTGCTCTCGGTCACCGCCGGGCTGATCCTCGCCGAGGTCGGCGCGATCCACGTCCATCCGGGCGACAACGCGGTGGTCCACCTCTTCGAGCTCGCCCTGATCGTCACCCTGCTCTCTGACGGCCTCTTCGTCGACCGCGAGATGCTCGTCGTGCACTGGGGGCCGGTTGCCCGGGCGCTCGTTATCGCCATGCCCCTCACGCTGGTCCTGCTGGCAGTGGCGGCGAAGCTGATCTTCACGAGCTTCGATTGGGCGGAGGCGTTCCTGCTCGGATCGGTCCTCGCGGCCACGGACCCTGTGGTGACCTCGTCGGTGGTCACCTCGCAGCGCGTGCCGGCCTCGGTGCGACATGCACTCAATCTCGAGTCGGGTCTGAACGACGGCCTCGCGCTCCCCTTCGTGCTCTTCTTCATCATCCTCGCGTCACCCGGGGGAGACGCCGGGACGGAGGCCGCCAAGCTGGCGGGAGAGGCGGCCTTCGGTGCGCTCGTCGGCATCGTCCTCGGACAGGCCGCAGGGCGGCTCACACATCACCTGCCGGGCGGCGGGATCGTCCGGCGCTACGAGGGGATCTACGCGCTCGGGATGGGGCTGCTCGCCTACGGGATCGCCGATGTGACGGTCGGCAACGGACTGATCGCGGCGTTCGTCTGCGGCATCTCGCTCGGTGTGGCGGATCGGGCGATCGCGGACGATTTCGTTGTCTTCAGCGAGAACGTGAGCTCGATCCTCCAGGTGCTCACCTTCTTCGCCTTCGGAGCGCTGATCGTCACCACCGGCTACCACAGCGACGTCGCTCTGCTGGTCGCCTTCATCGCCTTTGCGCTGTTCATCGCCCGGCCCGTGGCGATCTTCCTCGCCTTCATCAGGGTCGATCTTCCCCAGCCGCACCGAGCGTTCATCGCCTGGTTCGGGCCAAAGGGCGTGGCCGGCATGCTCTTCGCCGTGCTGGTGCTGAACTCGGGGGTCCATCAGGGCAACGCGATCTTCGAGGCGGCCGCCTTCGTCATCCTCGCCTCGATCCTGATCCACGGTGCCACCGACACACTTGGGACGAGATGGATCGAGCGGCGGATCGAGGCCGATCCCGAGCTGGGTGAGGAGGCTGATCCCGGTCTCGCGGCCGGCAGCGGCACGATGCCCTAGGCGCTGAGGATCTTCTTCTTCTCCTCGCGGAACTCGGCGGCCGTCAGCACGCCCTTCTCCTTCAGGTCACCCAGCTTCTCGAGCCGGTCGAGCTTTGCATCGTCGGGATGCTTCTCGTCCGAGCCGAGCTCCCGCATCGCCGAGCCCATGCGCCGACCTGCCTCCTTCCTGGCCCTCCGTGCTCGTCGGCGCATCCCGGCGAGCCAATCGCCCTGCTTGGCGTCCGGGAACTCTCGCCGCGTGGTCCTGCGGAGCTTCTCGATGCCGGCCCCGGCCAGCGCGATCAACAGGAGAGTCAGGACGAGCTGGCGGGTGCCACTGGGCGGCCAGAGGATCAGGACGAGCAGCGCGACCGCCCCGAACACGGACCAGACGATCGCGGGCCTGTCTCGCAGAGTCGGGGCAAGAGCCTGGCGGATGCTGACCGCGCCGTTGTGCGGCGAGGCGAGGTAGGACGCGATCACGAACAGGATCCCGTAGAGGATCACGCTGGAGGCGATGCTGTGGAGCAGCGAGGTGCCGATGTCCCACGCATGCTGTGCGGGGACTCGGGCGTCCTCGGTCTTCGCGAGCGAATCGACGAACGGTCCCTGGAGGATGGCTCGCACCGCGAACGCCGCCAGCCCCGCCGCGATCAGGCCGAGGCCGTAGCCGAGGACGATGACCCAATCGCGGCCCTTGCCGAGCCACATCGCAAGGACGAAGAGCGCCAGCGAGCCGATCGTGAAGAACCAGGCGAGCCCGTTGAGGAGCTTGGTGACGGTCCGAGCGGTGTCGAGGTCCTGGGAGTCCGCGACCTCGAGTTGTCCGAAGCCTGGCTTCAGGGTTCCCGTCTGCTCGCCCTTGGTGATCGCATTGGCGACCTCCTTCTTGAAGCCGAGTCGATCGGCTAGCTGGTAGACGATCGGCCTGAGGTCGAGGACGACCTTGCCGTTCTGGCTCGAGACCGCCTGGCTCTTGTCCTCGAGGATCGCGACCAGCTGGGTGTGCGCGATGCGGTTGGCTTCCTGCCAGAGGGTCTGAACCCGCTGCGATTGGAACGCTCGCATCGCGGCGCGCGTGGCGACCTCGCGAACGCCGGCCGAGACGGGGGATGCCACCTGCTGGAGGCCGGGGGGCAGCTGCTCCTTGATCAGCTGCGTGACATTGACGTTCGCGTAGAGCTGGTCGACCGAGTAGGTCGCGACGGCGTCCGAGATCTCCTTGTCCTCGAGCAGCCTGCCGCTGGTGTGGACCCACTGATTCGTGTCGAGCAGCTGGCGGTCCATCCAGCTGGTGAAGATCGCCAGGAACGCGAGGATCGAGGCGAGGATGACGAGGATGCGGACCTTGACCCGGTGGCGCATCTCGGGCGGTTGAGTCGACGCCATTCGACCCTGGACCTTACGAGCGGGTCCGGGCGGAGCGGAAGCTAGGCGGCTACGGGCTGCTCGAGACGCTCCTCGACCCACTTGGTCGAGGCGATGTGCCGCTTCATGCCGAGCTCCTTGGGAGAGAAGCCGAGCGCGAGGCCAACGAGCTGGGGGAGGTGCAGGACGGCCAGGCCGAGGTCGCGGTTGACGACCCTGGCGGCCTCAGGCTGCTGGAGGTCAAGGTTGAGGTGGCAGAGGGGACAGGGCGTGACCAGGCAATCGGCCCCCGCGTCGAGCGCATCGCCGATGTGGGTGCCGGCCTGCCGCAGGGATACCTCCCGGGCCATGGTGATGACCGGGAAGCCGCAGCACTTCCGGGCGCCGTCGTACTCGACGACCTGCCCGCCCAGCGCCTCGATCACGCGACCGAGATAGAGGTCGCGCTCGGGGTACTCCTCATAGCCGAGCCGGTGCTTGGGACGCAGGATGTAGCAGCCGTAGAAGGGGCCCACCCGGAGTCCGCCGAGCGGGCGCCGCACCTGCTCCTTGAGCTTGCCCAGGCCGTAGTCCTCGACCAGCACCCAGAGGAAGTTCTTGTTGGAGAAGCCCTCGGGGTCGTAGGAGAGCCCCTCGCCGGAAAGGGTCTCGTTGATGTGGGAGCGGTACTCGGAGTCGCGCAGGCGCTGCTGGCATTCGGATTGGGCGCCCTGGCAGGTCGAGCAGATGTTCATCATCGGCAGGCCGGTCTGCTGGGCGAGGGCGAAGGTGCGGGCATTCAGGGTGTCGGCGAGCTCCTGGTTGTGCTCGGCGATCACACCGGCGCCGCAGCAGTTGGCGCGATCGAGCTCAACCAGCTCGATGCCCAGGCGATCGGCGACCAGGGCAACCGACCCGTGCAGCTCGGTGGTGAAGCCGCGGCTGACACAGCCCGGCCAGTAGGCCATCTTCAGGTCGGTCATCAGGAATCTCCCTCGTCGGGCTCGGGCTGGACTTCGGCCTCGGGCACCGCGTCGGCCTCGGGGACGCTCTCGTCGGCGTCCGCCTCCTCGCCGCGGATGTACAGGTTGAGCTCGATGCCGTGCTCCTCGGTGTGCGCGTAGATCCGCTTGACCTGATCCTGCGCGTCGCCGGGCAGCTTGGGGTGGACGCCTGGGATCAGCTTGGGCACCGAGCGCATCTTGCCGCTCTTGATGCCGCGGAGCGCGGTCGGGATCGACTCCAGCAGAGCCTTGATCCCGGCCGGCTTCGGCAGCAGCTTGCCCTTGACCCCGGGCGCGTATGACTCCTGTTGGAGCAGCGCCTCGTCGAGGGTCCCCTTCTTCTCGATGATCTTGGTGAACGCGATCTCATGGTTGTGGCCGTTGTTCTGGTCCACGATGCCCTGCTCGCCAGCGGCGCGCCGCAGGCGCATGATCTGATCCATCGGCGCCACACCCTTGGGGCAGGCGTCGATGCACGAGAAGCAGTGGGTGCAGTCGTAGATGCCGTGCGGATCCTGGGCGAGGTCGTGGAGGCGCTCCTTGGTCTCGGCGTCGCGGGGGTCGCCGACGAAGCGGTAGGCCTTCGCCAGTGCGGCGGGGCCGATGAAGTCCGGGTCCGCCTCCATGGAGAGGCAGGACGACACGCAAGCGCCGCATTGGATGCAGGCCATCGACTGGGTGATGTCGATCATCGATTCCGGCGGAACGACGTACTCGCGCTCCGGTGGATCTCCCTCGGGCAGGAGCCACGGCGTGACCCGGCGGATCTTGGTCCAGTGGGTCGACTCCATGTCGGTCACCAGGTCCTTGATCACCGGCATGTTCCCCATGGGCTCGACCACGATCGGCCGCTCACCAGGCTCGCCACGCGCGCCGTTGGCGCGCTCGCCTCCGTTCTCGCGATTGGCGAACTCCGAGGCCTCGCCGATCATCGTCTTGCAGGCGAGACCTGACTGGCCGTTGATCTTCATCCCGCAGGAGCCGCAGATCGCCGCGCGACAGGAGCAGCGGACGGCGAGCGACCCGTCGTCGCGGTCCTTCGCCTGCAGGAGCCCGTCGAGGACGGAGAGCGTGGGGTCGAGGTCGACGTCGAAGGTCTCCCAGTAGGGACCCTCGGCCTCCTCGGGCTGGAAGCGCCTCACCTTGAGAGTGAACTCGGCCATCTACTTCACCCTACCCATCGGCTAGTACGTCCTCTCCTGCGGCTCCCACTGGGTGATGGTCACCTCGGAGTAGCTGATCTCGGGCCCGTCGTCGGTCCGGGTCAGGTCGATGTGCTTCAGCCACTCGTCGTCGTTTCGCTCTGGGAAGTCGGTGCGGAACTGAGCCCCGCGGCTCTCCGTGCGGTGGATCGCCCCCACGCAGGTGCACTCGGCGCAGTCGAGCATGTACTCGAGCTCGATCGCCCCGAGGACATCCTGGTTGAAGATCTGGCCCTTGTCGTCGACGTAGGCGCTCTTCGCCTCCTCCTTGAGGCGCTTGACCGTCTCCAGCGCCGAGTTGAGCCCCTCGGCGTCGCGGAAGACGGCGACGTGCTTGTCCATCGTCTCGCCCATCTCCTTGCGGATCTCCGAGACGCGCCGGCCCGAGCCCTTCTCCCGGCCGAGGATTTCGGCGATTCGCGCCTCATCCGCATCCTGGGCGGAGTTGGATGGGCGGGCCTGCTCACGGCCCTTGGCGCGTTCCGCAGCGTCGACGCCCGAGCGGCGCCCGAAGATCAGTGTGTCGAGCAGGGAGTTGGCGCCCAGTCGGTTGCCGCCGTGGACCGAGACGCAGGCGACCTCTCCGGCGGCGTAGAGGCCGGGGACGTTGGTGCGTCCCTCGTTGTCGGTCTTGATCCCGCCCATCGTGTAGTGGTTGCCCGGCTTGATGTGGATCGGCTCCTTGGTGATGTCCACCCCGGCGAAGTCGCGGCCGACCAGGACGATCTCGCGCAGCGCCTCGTGGATCCGCTTGCGCGGCACGACCGTGATGTCGAGAGCGACCGTGCCGTCGGGGAAGCCGCGGCCCTCGTTGATCTCGGTCTGCTCGGCGCGTGAGACCACGTCGCGGGAGGCGAGCTCCATCTTGTTCTGCGCATACTTCTCCATGAAGCGCTCGCCGTTGGCATTGAGCAGGTGCGCTCCCTCGCCGCGCGCGCCCTCGGTGATCAGGAAGCCCTTGCCGGCCAGGGTCGTCGGGTGGTACTGGATCATCTCCATGTCCATCAGCGTCGCCCCGACGCGATAGGCCTGGGCGATCCCGTCGCCGGTGCAGATCAGCGCGTTCGTGGTCGGCTGCCAGACCTGTCCGTTGCCGCCGGTGGCCAGGATCACGGCCTTGGCCCCGAAGTGGGCCATCGAGCCGTCCCGGACGTTGCGGCAGATCGCCCCGACGCAGTTTCCGTCGTCGTCCATCGCGAGGCTGGTCGTGAAGTACTCCTCGTAGCGGGCGACGTCCTCGGAGTACTTCATGAGCTGCTCGTAGAGGACGTGCATGATCGCCTGGCCGGTGATGTCCGCGACGTAGTAGGTGCGGGCGGCCGAGGCGCCTCCGAAGGCGCGGGTGCCGAGCATGCCCTCCTCGTTGCGGTGGAAGGTGACGCCGAGGTGCTCGAGGTGGAGGAGCTCCTCCGGCGCGGCCTTGCACATGATCTCGACCGCGTCCTGGTCGGCCAAGTAGTCCGACCCCTTGATGGTGTCGAAGGCGTGCGACTCCCAGCTGTCGTCCTCCTGGAGCGCGGCGTTGATGCCGCCCTGCGCCGCATTGGAGTGCGAGCGGACCGGGTGGACCTTGCTGATGATGCCCACGGAGACGCCCTGCTCCGCAGCGGCAAGAGCGGCCCGCTGTCCCGCGAGGCCCGCCCCGATCACCAGTACGTCGTGGTCCGGCACGAAACCGATCCTATATAGGAGCGATTCCGGAGTCCTGCGCCGCTAGCGCTTCTTGCACTTCTTGGCGGCGACAGCGCTGTGCTTATTGGCCTTCTTGCACTTCTTCTTGAGCGCCGGGCTCGTCGGGGCGGGGCTGGGGGGCGTCTGCACGGCCCCACCGCTCAGCTCGAAGCTCGCGGTCACGTTCCTGGTGGCGGAGTTCATGCTGACCGTGCATTGGTTGCCGCTCACCGAGTCGCACCCCTGCCACAGCGCGAACCGCGAACCCGCTGCGGGGGTGGCGGTGAGGACGACCGAAGTCCCAGACGCGAAGGTCGACATGCACGTGGCGCCGCAGTTGATCGCGGCGGGAACGCTGGTGACGGTCCCCGATCCGGCGCCGGACTTGCTGACGAAGAGATCGCTGGTCGTGCTGATGTCGAGGCCCCAGCCGCCGAAGATCTTGCCCGCGGTGTCCTTCGCGTTCAGGTTGTCGTCGTTGACCCAGAGCTTCCAGGTCCCGTTCGGATCCTCGCCGTCGAATGTGCTTAGGGCGCTGGGGAAGCTGGTGCTGAACGGCCCCGGTGCGTTGCCCTCGGTGGTGCTCTCATTGGGGTCGGTCACATTCGTAGGCTTGAAGATCCCCGAGACCAGCGGGTTGGTGTCGGAGAGCGAGCGGGAGGCCTGGTCGTCCAGCGTGAGCGTGATCCCGTCAGCCGGGTAGGACTGCTTCGTCCCCGAGGTCTGTGAGCTGAGGCCTGAGCCGACGTCGGACATGATCATGGCCGTCTGGCCCGTCGGGCTCTCGAGAATCACGTCCATGTCGTCCGGGAAGGTGTGGCTGATCCCGGTCAGCCGGAGGTTGAGTTCTGTGATCGATCCCTGCAGGCCCGAGACGTCGATTGAGGCGGGCGTGCTGGGTGCGCCGACGAGCGGGATCGGGATCGCGCTGGAGCTACTGAAAGCGGGTTGGTCGAGGCCGGTGGTGATGCGTCCGACGGTGTTGTCGTTGACCTCGCCGAACCAGAGGTTGCCATCCGATCCCGCAGTGATGTAGCCGGGAGCGCCGTTGGTCGTGGGGTACTCGCCCGTAACCGCGCCAGTCGTCGTCATCCGGGCGATCTTGCCCGTCCCGGACTCGGCGATCCAGAGGTTCCCGTCTGGCCCCGCCGCGATTCCCCACGGTTGGGAGTTGGCGTTGGGAAGCGCGAACTCGTCGATTGTCGGAGAGCCCGCGGGTGTCGAGGGCGGTATCAGCCGGCCCACCTTGCCGAGGCTGTACTCGGTGAACCAGATGTTCCCGTCGGGTCCCAGGGCGATCCCCTCGGGGTGGGCGCCGGTGCTGAGTCCCGTGTACTCGGTCTTGAGGGCTCCTTCCCCGCCCGCGCTGAACACCGGGGTGAGCCGGGCGATCTTGTTCGCGCTGAACTCGGCCACCCAGAGGCCCTGGCCAGGGCTGCCGCTGGTGTCGGTGGGGCCGGCGGCGATCCCCTGGGGATCGGCGTTGCCCGTCAGCTCGGGCTCGGCGAAGATGATCGGACCGCCCGCGGGGGCGGCCATGGCGGTATCCACCCTGGGGGTGGAGATGCTGACCTTGTCGTTGCCGGTCGTCAGCGCCGGGTCGCGCGGCTCGGTCGTCCACAGGTTCCCCTCCGGGCCGGTGACAGGGTCGAACGGCCAGGCCTGGTTGCCCGCGCCCAGGTAGGTGGCTCGATTCGCGCCGGTCGCCGGGATGATCCCGCCGATCGAGTTGAAGGGATCGGTGACGCCGAAGTAGACGTTCCCGTCGGGTCCGTTTGCCATGCCCACCATGGAGTTGCTGATGTCCGGACTGACCTCGCTGATGATCTGGTTGGCGGGATTGATCGACCCCGCGGTGTCGTTGCCCTGATCGGAGAACCAGAGCTTGCCGTCCGAGGCCGCGGCGATACCCCAGATCCGCCCGTCCTCGGGAATTCCCGAGCTGAACTCGGTCACCGTCGGGGTCGCCGCCCGTGCTGAGCCGCCGAGAGGAAGCGCCGTGAGGGCGCCCACGCTCGCCAACACCACCGCCAGGCGGCGGCGGGTCATTCCAGGCCGGCGACTGCTCACTCCCTGTTTCTCCCTTTCACCCCCTGTGAACTGGAGCCGCTGCGGGCGGCAGTCTCTCAGAGCCGCGACGGTGTTGCAACCGCCGCGGGCGCTACAGGCTGGTATCGGCGCTACCCGGCGCGACCGGCTGCAGCGCCTTCCCGATCGCGTCGATCGTCAGTACGCCGCGGATGCGGCCGTCGCCGTCGGTGGCGATCAGCGCGCCGAGGCGGCGCAAGGACTCGTTGCCGAGGACGGATTCCAGCGGCTCGTCCTCGCCGATGGTGAGGGTGCCGCTGTCCCGAGCGAGGACGTCGCCCACGACGGACGAGGCGCGCTCGACGGCCGGGACATTGTCGGCGGCGCCGCGGTCGACCAGGCCGATGAAGTGCCTGCCCGTGTCCACGACGGGAAACCAGGGCGAGCGGTAGCGCAGGAAGTACTCGTCGAGCGCCTGCTCGATCGAGGCACCCTCCGGGATGGCCACCGGGTCCCGCTCCATCACGTCGGCGACCGAAATGCCCTCGATGCGGCTGCTCACGTTGGTCTGCGCGATCGCGGACTTGGCGGCGCCGCGGAGGATGAACCCGACGAAGGCGAGCCAGATTCCGCCCACCAGATTCCCCTGGTAGGCCAGGAAGTAGCCGAGCCCAACGAGGATCAGGAGGACGCCGAACCACTCACCGAGCGTGGCCGCGAAGCGCGTGCCCTTGTTGCGGCTGCCGGTGCGCCACCAGGCGATCGCGCGCGCGATCCGGCCGCCGTCGAGCGGGAAGGCGGGAATCAGGTTGAAGACCAGCACGAACAGGTTGATGCCGCCAAGCCAGCCGACGAGAATCGCCAGGCCGGAAGCGTTGGTGGCGCTCTGGGTCAGGGCGTCACCCAACTCTCCCGACGGCGCAAGAAGCAGGAAGGCACCGACGCAGACCAGCGAGATCGCAGCCGTGACCAAGGGGCCGGCGATCGCAATCTTGAACTCGGTCGCCGGCGTGTCGGAGTCCTTCTCGAGGCGGGCGAAGCCGCCGAACATCCAGAGGGTGATGTCCGAGACCCCGATGTCATGCCGCTTCGCGACGAAGGCGTGACCCAGCTCGTGGAGCAGGATCGAGGCGAAGAAGAGAATGGCGCTGGCGACCGCCAGCAGATACGGCTCGCTGCTCCCCTGCGCCGCGCCGAGTTCGTCGCGGTAGGAGCTGGAAAGCCAGATGATGATCAGGAAGAGGACGACGAACCACGAGTAGTCCACCGCGATCCTGATGCCGCGTATGCGAAACAGCGTGACGCCGCCACCTCCGGTCATGGATCGGATGCTAGAGCGCGCCGGGTAGCTTTCCGGCATGGCGACGGAGGCTCCGGCTGGGCTCTCGGCTCCACCGGACGAAGATTGGATGCGCGCGAGGCTCGACGAGCTCTGCTCGTGGGAGCGAGGCTCGGCATCGGAGGGCGAGCGCCGAGCCGCCGAATGGCTGGCGGGCGAGCTGCGCGACGCGGGTGCCCGCGACGCTCGCGTCGAGCAGGAGACCGGGGCGAACGGCACCTTCTGGTGGCCGATCGGGCTGCTGGCGGGCGCCGGGGCCCTCGCGGGCCTTGCCGCCCGCCGCGGCGGGCGCCTCGCTCGCGCGCTTGCGACCGTCACGGGTGCAGCGGCATCCGCCCTGATCGCGGACGAGCTGCCCCCTGGGCAGCGCCGCTTCCGCCGGCTGCTGCCGAACCGAACCGCCCACCACGTACTCGCCGAGCTCGGTCCGGACGACGCGGAGCGGACGATCGTGCTCATGGCCCATCACGACGCCGCCCATACCGCCTTCTTCTTCAACCCGGCGATCACCGAGATGGTGGGCCAGAACGCTCCCTGGATCTTCGAGAACAACGACACCAGCCCGCCCCTGATGTGGCCGACGGCGGCCGGCCCGGCGATCGTCGCGGTCGGCGCCGCGCTCGGCAGCCGGAAGCTGACCGGCCTCGGCACCGCCGTCTCCGCCGGAAGCGCGGCGTTCATGGCCCACATCGGCGCGGGGGAGGTGGTTCCCGGTGCCAACGACAATGGCACGGGCTGCATCGCCCAGCTCGCGCTCGCCCGCGCCTTCGCCGAGCACCCGCCGGAGAACACCCGGATCCTCTTCCTCTCAACCTCCGAGGAGGCGCTCTGCGAGGGGATGGGGCTGTTCATGGAGCGCCACGCGTCGGAGCTGCCGCCCGACCGGACCTTCTTCCTCTGCCTCGAAACGGTCGGCTCCCCCAACCTCCTGGTCCTGCGCGGGGAGGGGATGCTGAACATGAGGGAGTACCCGGCGCCCTCGCTCGAGCTGCTCGATTCGACCGCCGAGGAGCTCGGCATCGAGCTGATGCCGAACCTGCGGCTGCGGAATGCGACCGACGGCATCTTCCCGCTCGCGGCCGGCTACCAGTGCGTCTCGGTCGCCTCCTGCAACGACTGGAAGAACCCCACGAACTACCACTGGAAGACGGACACCCCGGACCGGGTGGACTACGGCACCGTCGCCGACGCGGTCAGGCTCTCGCAGGCCGTGATCCGCAAGCTCGATGCGAGCTGGCTGACCTGAGCTGGACCGACTCTGGGTCGCCTCCACTCCGGAGTGGCGCACTCGCATCCGGGAATTCGTCAGCGGCGTGATCGAGCCCGGCCTACCATCGGCCGATGGCCACCGAGTACGAGCAGACCGAGCGCACCCGGATCTACCGCAAGCCCGGTCGTGGCACCTACGACCGCGACCTGGTCCACTCGATCCTCGACGAGGCGCTCACCTGCCACGTCGGCTTCGTCCAGGACGGGCAGCCCTACGTCATCCCCACGATTCACGCCAGGGTGGGGGAGACGCTCCTCCTCCATGGCGCCAAGGGCAACCGGATGCTCAAGGCCCTGATCGACGGCACGTCGTGCTGCGTCACCGTCACCCTGATCGACGAGCTGGTGCTGGCCCGAGCCGCTCTCCATCACTCGCTCAACTACCGCTCGGTGATGGTGCTCGGTACGGCGAGCGAGGTCACCGATCCCGGCGAGAAGGAGGAAGCCCTGCGAGCCGTGGTGGAGCACATCGCTCCCGGCCGCGCGGACGAGGTCCGCGGCGCCGACGAGACCGACCTGAAGTCGACCAGGGTGTTGTCGATTCCGATCGAGGAGGCCTCGGCGAAGGTCCGGACCGGGCCGCCGGTCGACGAGGAGGCGGACATGGAGCTTCCCCACTGGGCGGGTCAGCTTCCTCTCACGAGCGGGACGGGACAGCCGATTCCCGCGCCGGACCTGACGCAGGACCTGCCGGTTCCGGAAAGCGTCCGGGGTTGGACTAGGCCGCGAAACGGGCTTCGTACTTAGCCCGCTTCTTGGCCGCCTCTTCCTCGCGGTTCTTCGGGGGAGCGTTGGTGACCAGTGAATCGAGCAGCTTCCGCGTCGACGCGGTGATCTCGGCGACGGCGCGGTCGAATGCCTCGGTGTTCGCCTGAGACGGCTTCGTCGATCCGCTCACCTTGCGGACGAACTGAAGCGCCGCGTCGTTCACCTCCTCCTGCGTCGCGGGAGGCTCGAAGTTATGGAGTTGTCTGATGTTTCTGCACATGAGCTCAGCGTACCGATGAGTTTTCTGGGGCGGCCAGGTCTCAGTGGGCGTACATGGCGAAACTGATCTACTCCGTGATCTGCTCGCTCGACGGCTACGTCGCCGACGCGGACGGCAACTTCAGCTGGGCCAGGCCAGACGACGAGCTGCATTCCTTCATCAACGAGCTGGAGCGCCCGATCGGCACCTACCTCTACGGACGCCGCATGTACGAGACCATGGTCTTCTGGGAGACGGCGGAGGTTTCCCCCGATCAGTGCGATCCCGCCAGCGAGTACGCCGATATCTGGCGAACCGCCGACAAGATCGTCTTCTCGCGGAGCCTCGACGACGTCTCCAGCGCGAAGACGAGACTCGAGAGGGAGTTCGATCCCGAGGCGATCCAGCGCCTGGTGGCCGAGGCCGAGCGCGACATCGGCATCGGCGGCCCAGAGCTCGCGGGAGAGGCGATCAGGGCAGGTCTCGTGGACGAGTACCACCTCTTCATCAACCCGATCGTCGTGGGGGGCGGCACCGCCGCACTGCCGCGTGACGCCCGCGTCGAGCTGGAGCTGGTCGATCAACGCCGCTTCGGCAGCGGCGTGATCGGTCTGCACTACCGCTCTCGCGGCTGAGTTCCCCCCCTAGACCGCGCGGTGGCGGTCGATGATCCGCGCGAAGTCAGTGCCGGCCGGCAGCGTGCCGAAGGCATGTCCCCAGTCGCCGGCCAGGCGGGACGCGACGAACGCGTCGGCCACCGCCTCGTCGCCGAAGCGCAGCAGCAGCGAGCCCTGAAGAGCCAGCGCCATCCGCTCCACCAGCTGGCGAGCGCGCGACTCGATCCCGGTCATGTCCTGCAGGTCCGACCTGAGCTCGGAGACGTAGGCGTCGAGGCGCGGCTCCCCGGAGCCCTCGGCGACCTCGGCGAAGAACGAGTCGACGGAGTTCGGGTTCTTGACCATTGCCCTCAGCACGTCGAGGCACTGGACGTTTCCCGAGCCCTCCCAGATCGAGGCGAGAGGGGCCTCTCTATATAGGCGGGGCATCCCCGACTCCTCCACGTAGCCGTTCCCGCCCAGGCTCTCGAGGCATTCGACGGCGTGGCTCGGCGCGCGCTTCGAGATCCAGTATTTGAGGACGGCGTTGGCGATCCGCTTGAACGCCTGTGCCTCATCGTCTCCCGCGATCGCCTCGTCGTAGGCGCGGGCGAGGCGCAGCGAGCTGATCGTGGCCGCCTCCGACTCGACGGCGAGGTCGGCGAGCACGTTCTGCATCAGCGGCTGCTCGACGAGGACCTTGCCGAAGGTGACCCGGTGCGAGGCGTGGTTGATCGCCTGGGCGACGCCGGCTCGCATCCCCGTCGCGCTTCCCGTCGCGCAGTCGAGCCGGGTGTGGTTGACCATCTCGATGATGGTGCGGACGCCCGCGCCCTCCTCGCCCACCAGCCGGGTCCAGGCGCCGTCGAACTCGATCTCCGACGAGGCGTTGGAGCGGTTGCCGAGCTTGTCCTTGAGGCGCTGCAGCCGGAAACGGTTGAGCTCGCCATCAGGCAGGCGCCGCGGCATCAGGAAGCAGGAGACGCCGCCCTCCGCCTGGGCGAGAACGAGGAACGCGTCGCACTGGGGCGCGGAGAAGAACCACTTGTGACCGGTGATCTCGTACTCGCCGCCCGCACCGCCGCCGTTGATCGGCTTGCCCACGGTGGTGTTGGCGCGCACGTCAGAGCCGCCCTGCTTCTCGGTCATCCCCATGCCGAACAGGGATCCCTCCTTCTCGGAGGCGGCGATCTGGCGCGGGTCGTAGACGTCGGAGAGGATCCGCGGCTCCCACTCCTCGGCCAGCTCCGGCTGCTTGCGCAGCGCCGGAACGACCGAGTAGGTCATCGAGATCGGGCAGCCGACGCCGGCCTCTGCCTGGGAGAAGCACATGAACGCCGCCGCACGGGCGACATGGGCGCCCGGCTGAGGCTCGCGCCAGGGAAGCGAGTGGAGCTCGTGCGAGATGCCGAGCCGCATCAGCTCGTGCCAGGAGGGGTGGAACTCCGGGATGTCGACCCGGTTGCCGTAGCGGTCGTGGGTGCGGAGCTTCGGCGGGTTCTCGTTGGCGAGACGCCCGAGCTCGATCACGTCACCCCGACCGGCGATCTCGCCGACCTCGGAGATCCGCTCGGTGGCCCAGTCGGCGCCCTCGCGCTCCACCGCCTCCTTCATGACTGTGTCGGACTCGAAGACGTTGTAGTCGACCAGCGGCGGCGCCTGGTTCTCGACGGTGTGGGTGCGGACCCCGGTGTGCCTCTCAGCCGTTGCCATTCAGGTGCTCCTCTCCGATTGCGCGAATGCAGAAGTCGATCAGGGAGGCGATCAGCGCGTCCGGGTCGCCTCCGTTCGTTGTGGGGGACAGGGGACCGATCATCGTCTCTCCGATCGCCCCGATCAGTGCGGCGGCCGTGGTGTCGACGTCCTGCTCGGGCAGATCGCCGGCGGCGATCCCCTCGGTGATGACCTCGGCCATCAGGTCCCGGTAGCTGTGGCGAAACTGCAGGCGCTCGGCCTCGACGGCCGGATCCACTGGCTCCGCGAGCAGAGCCCACGCGAGCCGCTTCCCGCGGAGCGCCCTGCGAGCGAAGACCTCGATGCCGGCGGCGATCCGCTCGGCGGCGGGACCACTGGTCTCGTGGATGGCAGCGCTCATCGCGTCGACCTCGTGCTGCGATGCCTCCCGGAAGACCTCGGCGAACAGGTCGGACTTCGAGGGGAAGTGGCGGTAAACGGTGCCGACCGCGACTCCCGCTCGATCCGCCACCACGGCGATCTGGGCGGCGACGTATCCACCCTCGGCGATCAACTCGCGGGCGGCGATCACGATTCGCTCCCGGGTCTCGGCCCGGCGGGCCTCCGTGCGCTCTGTGCTGCGATAGGCCAAGGCAAAGAAGTGAACCATGATTCAGTCTTTGCGTCAAGGGAACGGCCTGAGTAGGATCGCCGCGTGGCTGACGTGGTCGACACGCTGGCGGGCGTCCCCCTATTCCAGGGCGTGAAGCCGAAGGAGCTGAAGAAGCTCGCCAACCGCATGCAGGAGCGCGGCTTCGGCGAGGGCGACACGATCACGATGGAAGGCAAGAGCGGGGTGGGCTTCTTCGTCATCGAGGACGGCAACGCGACCGTCAGCGTCGACGGGAAGATCGTCCGGACTCTCGGGCCGGGCGAGTATTTCGGCGAGGTCGCCCTGATCGACAGCGGCCCGCGCTCGGCGACGATCGTCGCCACCACCGATCTGCGCTGCCAGGGATTGACGGCGTGGGAGTTCCGGCCGTTCATCGAGGATCACCCCGAGGTGGCCTGGGCGATGCTCGAGACGCTGGCCGCGCGGCTCCGCGACGCGGAAAACCGCTAGCTCAGCCCGCCGGCGGAGTCGCTCCCAGGCGCTCGAAGATCGCGACCGCCTCGTCGCGCGCCTCGCCCCCGAGCGTCCAGGCGCTGCGCGCCACCTGGTACGGGCAGTCGAGCTCCTTGAACAGCTCCAGTGACTCCTTCAGGCATTGCTCGTCGTCGGCGTGGATCCCCGTCGCGCGCAGCAGGATGCCCATGGCGTAGCGGTGCTCGCCGATGTACTCCTCGGCGACCAGGATTGCGTCGTCGGTGTCCGGACGGCCCAGTCGCGCATACGACTCCGCGCGGCTCGCCAGGTAGGGAGAGCGGAACCAGGTCGTCGCGATGTCCGACTCGAAGCGCTCGGCGGCGCGATCGGTGAGTCCCTGGTGGAGCTCGATGTCGGCGCGCATCACGATCACCCCGGCCTTGTTGCCGAGGGCGCCCTCGGAGAGCTCGTCGGCGATCTCGAACCACTCGAGCCAGCCGCTCTCGCCGCGCAGGCCCTGGATCGCTCCGGCGCAGGCGATCGAGGTCGCGAACGCCCCGAGCGGCGGCCGCTCGGCCGCCATCCAGGCCTCGCGGACGTGCCTCGCCATCTCGAGCGCCTCGTCCCAGCGGCCCAGGAAGAAGGCGGGGAGCAGGCCGCGCTGCCAGGCCGAGTAGATGATCCCGCGCGAGAGGTCGAGGTCGCGGGCCTCGCCGGCATAGGCCTCCGCCTCGTGGAAGTTGCCGGTCTGGAGCAGTGACTCGATCATCATGTGGAGCGCGTCGCTGCGCTCCACGTCGAGCGTGGCAGTCCGGGGAGCGTCGCTGAGCAGCTCGAGGCGCTCGCGGGTGTGCTCCACGGCCGCGCGATGGCGGCCCTGCTGCCAGTCGCTGGCGGTGACGGCATCGAGTGCGGACTGCAGGACGGCGAGGTCGTCGGTCTGGCGGGCCAGCTCCAACCCGCCCAGCGCGGGCTCCTCCATCTCGAGTGTCTGGTCGTTCTTCCAGGCGAGCCAGGCCTCGTCGAGAAGGAGGCGGGCCTTCGTGACCGTGTCGTCGTCGGCGACCAGCCTCTGCCCCCGCTCCAGCAGCGGATGGAGCTGGTCGCGGTCGGGGTTCCCGCTGATCCCGCTCATCCGCGTTCCCACCTCGACGGTCCGGGCGTAGGCGGCGGCGGCACGGGAATCGCCGATCTCCTCGGCCGCCTCTCCCGCCTCCCGGAACAGCCTCATGGCGTGGTCACCCCGCCAGCGGCGGAGGGCGACGTCGGCCGCCGCCCAGAGTGCATCGACGCGCTCGCTGCCCTGGGATAGCTCGGCGGACTCCTCGTAGAGCTCCTGGCCGCGCGCCACCGCGCCGCGGCGAACGGCGCTCGCCGCTGCATCGGCGACCGCCTCGCAGGCGGCCATCCTGCGCTCGTCGGTCGGCTGCAGCTCGAGCGCGTGCGTGAGGTGGTAGGCGACCAGCTCGGCGCGCTCGGCGAAGGGGTCGCACTCCATCAGGGCCACGGCGGCCTGGTCGTGGAGGCCGGCTCGCTCGGCGCGCGGCAGCGAGTGGTAGGCGACGTCGCGGATCAGCTGATGGCGGAACGCGTAGCTGCCGGCGTCGGTGGTGGTTCGCTCCGACACCAGCGCCTTCCGTCTCAGCGACCAGAGCAGGTCGGCGGGGTCCTCCCCGATCAGATCCCCGAGTGGCCCCTGCGCGAAGGTGTGGCCGAGCACCGACGCGACCTGGAGCGCCCTCTTCTCCTCGGCCGGCAGCAGGTCGATCCGTGCCGCGATCGCGGCCTGGACCGTGTCGGGGAGCCGCTCCGGCACGGCCTCGATGCGCTCCTCCCTGATCGCCCTCGAGACCTCCTCGGTGAAGAAGGGGTTGCCTCCCGCGGCGTCAGCGATTCGCCCCGCGATCGGGCGCCGATCCTCGGGCAGGAGCTGCTCCGCGAGCCGCGTCGCCGATTCGCCGTCGAGGGGCATCAGCTCGAGCTGGGTGTTGTTGCGGGCGGCGCGCCCGAAGTCGGGCCGCCGCTCGGTCAGCTCCGGGCGGCAGGTGCAGAGAATGATCACGGGGGCCTTGGAGAGCCCGAAGGCGGCCTCCTCGAGCAGGTTGAGCGTGCCCTCGTCGGCCCAGTGGGCGTCGTCCACGCCGATCGCGAGGGGCCGGTCCGACGCCAGCAGCGCCACGAAGCGCCGCCAGGCTCGCTTCAGCTCGTCCTCGGCGTCCGAGCCCTCGTCCGCTCCACGCATGGCCACCACGAGCGCCGCCGCGAGCTCTGCCGCATCCTCGGCGCCCAACTCCGTCAGCAGCGCCTGCAGCGCCGGCTCGACCTCGTCGGCCCGGGCCTCGGCCGGCATTCCCGCCGCGTCGTGCAGGATCTCGCCGAGCGCCCAGAAGGCGATGCCGTGCCCGTACGGCGGGCTGCGCCCGACCACGGTGCGCCATCCCTCGGCGCGAAGCTCCTGGAAGAGCTCGGCCCCGAGCCGGGTCTTGCCGATGCCGGCCTCGCCGAACACCGTGACCAGCTGGGGGATCTGCTCACGGGCTGCACGGCGAGCGATCAGGCGGAGCATTTCGAGGTCGTCCTGCCGGCCGATCAGCGGGACGTCGGTGACCTCCTCCTCGTCGCAGATCGAAAGCGCCTTGAAGGCCGGCAGCGGGTTGTCGATCCCCTTGGCGTTGACGTGGCCGTTGCGCTCGAGCTGCGCCCGGCGGCAGGCTCGCGCGGTGCGCTCGCCGACCAGCACCTCTCCGGGGGACGCGGCCTGCTGCAGGCGGGCCGCGGCGTTGACGGCCTCGCCGGTGACCCGGAGGTCGCCGCTTTCCGGGACGGCCAGCACCTCGCCGGTCTCGATGCCGACACGGACCGCCAGGTCGCCGTCGATCGCCGAGACCCGGTCGATCACGGCCAGCGCCGCCGCGATCGCCCGGTCGGGATCGTCGCCGTGGGCCACCGGTGCTCCGAAGACCGCCATCACGGCGTCGCCGATGTACTTCTCGACGGTGCCCCCGTGCTGTTCCAGCGCCGAACGTGCGGCCTCGAAGAAGGGCTCGAGGCGCCCCCGCAGGTCCTCCGGGTCGAGCTCTGTCGCAAGCTGGGTCGAGCCGACAAGGTCGGCGAAGAGCATCGTCGCGATCTTGCGCTCTCCACCCAGGCTGCTCACGTAAGTGAAGATAACGGCGGTCGCAGCGATCCGGATTGGCATACCATCGCCGACCCCGGTATGCCGAAAATCAAGGTCAAGAACCCGATAGTCGAGCTCGACGGCGACGAGATGACCCGGATCATCTGGGCGTTCATCAAGGAGCAGCTGATCCAGCCCTACCTCGACGTCGAGCTCATCTACTTCGACCTCGGGATCGAAAAGCGCGACGAGACGGAGGACCAGATCACCGTCGACGCCGCCAACGCGATCAAGGAGCACGGCGTCGGCGTGAAGTGCGCGACGATCACCCCGGATGAGGCCCGTGTCGAGGAGTTCGGCCTCAAGGAGATGTACCGCTCACCCAACGGGACGATCCGGAACATCCTGGGCGGGGTCATCTTCCGCGAGCCGATCGTGATCTCGAACGTGCCGCGCCTGGTTCCCGGCTGGACCAAGCCGATCGTCATCGGCCGCCACGCCTTCGGCGACCAGTACCGGGCGACGGACCTGGTGGTGCCCGGCGAGGGCGAGCTGACGCTGACCTTCACCCCCAAGGACGGCAGCGAGCCGATCGAACTCGACGTCTATGACTTCCCGGGCGGCGGGGTCGCGCTCGCGATGTACAACCTCGACGACTCGATCAGGGACTTCGCGCGGGCCTCCATGCGCTACGGCCTCGACCGCGGCTTCCCGGTCTACATGTCGACCAAGAACACGATCCTGAAGCGCTACGACGGCCGCTTCAAGGACATCTTCCAGGAGGTATACGACTCGGAGTTCAAGGAGGAGTTCGAGCAGGCGGACCTGACCTACGAGCACCGGCTGATCGACGACATGGTGGCCGCGGCCCTCAAGTGGGAGGGCGGCTACGTCTGGGCCTGCAAGAACTACGACGGCGACGTGCAGTCGGACACGGTCGCGCAGGGCTTTGGCTCCCTCGGCCTGATGACGAGCGTGCTGATGACCGCCGACGGCAAGACGGTCGAGGCCGAGGCCGCCCACGGCACCGTCACCCGCCACTTCCGCCAGCACCAGGAGGGCAAGCCGACCTCGACCAACCCGATCGCCTCGATCTTCGCCTGGACGCGCGGTCTCGCCGCACGCGGTCGGATGGACGACACGCCCGAGGTCACCGAGTTCGCGGAGACCCTGGAGCGCGTCTGCGTCGAGACCGTCGAGAGCGGCAAGATGACGAAGGATCTGGCGCTGCTGATCGGCCCCGACCAGGAGTTCCAGACGACGGAGGAGTTCCTCGCGTCGGTCTCGGAGAACCTGCAGTCGGCGATGGCCTGAGCTGCTGCTGGGCGCGTTTTCGGCATAGGCGGTCGAAAAAGCGCCCCGACCACTCAGCTGGTGCGCGCGAGGAGCCGGCGGACGCGATCCGCGACGACGGCGGGGCGCCGGGTCACGTCAAACCACGTGAACCTGACCACCGTGTAGCTCGCCACCGCCAGGCGCCCATCGCGGTCCCGGTCATCCTGGAAGGCGCGGCGGGTGCTGTGGCTGCCTCGGCCATCGGCCTCGGCGATGAGCGATGCCTCCGCCCAAAAGAAGTCCACAACGTAGTCGAGGAGCGGAACGTTCACCTGCGGCTGGGGAAGATGGTGCTTCCGACAGAGGGCGAGAAAGGCCTCCTCGAAGTCGTTGCGTGTTGCGGTGGTCCCGACGGAGTGCTCTGCCAGCAGGTCGGCCAGGATGCCGGCCCCGGCCCGGCCGCGGTGGACGCGAACGATTTCGCCGAGGTCTTCTTCGGTGCAGAGTCTCAGCCGCTCCGCCTCGTCCATCGCCCGCTCGAGCTGGCGGGGAGGGAGGAGGGTGGCAAGGTCGAGGATTGTTCGGGCGGGCGCAGTGACTGGGATCAGGCAATGAGCGGTGGCCTCCCCGACGGGCGGCTCTGTGACGCGATGAACCGTGATTCCACGTCTTGGTTGCCGGCCCGACCGGCACGGAACCGTGACATCGACCGGCGAGTGTCCCGGCTTGCTTCGCCGGCGCAGTTTCCAGAGCTCCGCAGCGGCCTGATGGCTCAGAAGCGCGCCAGCACCGCAGGCGAACACGGCAGCGAGCCACCAGCCTTCACTGGCGAGGTTCGGGTGCCCAACGGCGTAAACCCCTCGATGAAGCCGGTGAAGCCAACCGCTTGCGACGCGCCGCCGGAGCTGACGGTCGGAGAGACCCAGTGAATAGAGTTGACGGACCGCGACCACGCCGTGCTGGCGCGCTGCGAGCTTCGCGACAGCGGCAAGGGTGCGGGGGCGCGCTGGGCGCATTTTCGGCATAGACGGTCGATAAGGCGCCCCGTGAGAAGAATTCGCCCCGAGAAACCAAACTTCCGACGCTAAGGAGACACAGAAGTGAGTGATTCCCCCGTCAACGTCACAGTCACCGGCGCCGCAGGCCAGATCGGCTACGCCATCCTCTTTCGGATCGCGGCCGGCGAGATGCTCGGCCCCGACACCGAGGTGAAGCTCCGCCTGCTCGAGATCCCCGATGCGATCCAGGCCGCCGAGGGAACGGCGATGGAGCTCGACGATTGCGCCTTCCCGCTCCTGCGGGCCATCGACATCTCGGACGATCCGAAGGAGGCGTTCGACGGAACCAACATCGCGCTGCTCGTCGGCGCCCGCCCCCGCTCCAAGGGTATGGAACGCGCCGACCTGCTCGAGGCGAACGGAGGGATCTTCAAGCCGCAGGGTGAGGCCATCAACGAAAAGGCGGCCGACGACGTCAGGATCCTCGTGGTCGGCAACCCCGCCAACACCAACTGCCTGATCGCGAAGTCGCACGCCGCCGACGTCCCGGCCGAGCGGTTCACGGCCATGATGCGGCTCGACCACAATCGCGCCATCGCCCAGCTCGCCAACAAGCTCGGGCGCCCGGTCACGGATATCAAGCGGATGACCGTCTGGGGCAACCACTCCCCGACGCAGTACCCGGACCTGGTCAACGCCCTGGTCGACGGCAGCCCCGCCTGGGAGCAGGTCGACGACGAGGCCTGGATCGCGGACGAGTTCATTCCGACCGTCGGCAAGCGCGGCGCCGCGATCATCGAGGCTCGCGGCGCCTCCAGCGCCGCCTCCGCCGCCAATGCCGCCATCGACCACGTGCACGACTGGGTCCTCGGGACGCCCGAGGGCGACTGGGCCTCGATGGCCGTCCCCTCCGACGGCTCCTATGGCATCGAGGAGGGCCTGATCTGCGGCGCGGCCTGCGAGTGCTCAGGCGGCGAGTGGAAGCGCGTCGAGGGCCTCGAGGTCACCGACTTCTCCCAGGAGCGAATCGACGCGACCGTCGCGGAGCTGCGTGATGAGCGCGACTCAGTGCAGCAGCTCGGGTTGATTTAGACGATGCGTCTCGAGCAACTGAGGGGAGGGGCCCCAGCGGCGCTGGGCACCGCAGCCCTCGCCACCGTTGCCCTCGCCCTGTCCGCCGGCGCGACGATGGCCGCCGAAGGCGATCAGGACTCCTCCTTCAGCGGCGACGGCAGGCTGGTCTTCGCCCCCGGGAACGGCGCTTCGAGAGGGTGTCACCGTTGACTCGAAGGGCAGGATCCTCGAGGCCGGCAACGTCGATCCGGCCGGCGCGGACACGAGCGACATGGCCGTCGCCCGCTTCCTCTCCGGACGGCTCCCCGGACCCGAGCTTCTCGGGCGATGGCCTCGCGAGATGAACGCGGCGGGCGGGGCCGTCTTCGACACAGCGAACGCGGTCGCCCTCGACCAGCAGGGCCGCATCGTCCTGGCCGGCGACACGAGCCAGTGGCGAACAGAACGTCGCGGTCGCCCGCTTCACGGATTCCGGCGCACCCGACACCAGCTTCGGCACGGGCGGCCTCTTCACCCAGAACCTCGGCAGCAACGATCTCCTTGACGGCCTGGCGATCGACTCGTCCGGTCGCCGGTGGCGGCGGGCGCGATCGGCGCCCCCGGCTCCCGGAACTTCCTCGTCCTGCGGCTGACCACGGGCGGCGGCCTCGATCCGGGGTTCGGCGGCGGCGGTGTCGGATGGGAGCAGCTCAATGTCAATTCGGTCGCCAGCAACGACTTCGGCGGGGCGTCGCGATCGACAGCCAGGGCAGGATCGTCCTCGCCGGGTCCACTCGAGCTGGGCGGCGGCGATGACAACTTCGCCGCCGCCCGCTTCACATCGGGGGCCAGCTCGACACGTCCTTCAGCGGCGGCGATCCGACGCCCGGGCGGATCATCGCCCTGCTCGCCTCCCAGAGCGGCAGCGCCGTCGACGACGCGGCCCAGGACGTGATCGTCAGTGCCGGTGATGGTGTCGTGATGGCGGGCTACGCGGCAGAGGACCGGGCCGGACTTCGAGTTCGCCCTCGATGCAGCTTGCGCAACGACGGGCACCCGGACATCACCTTCGGCTCGAGCGGCGTCGCCTACACCGGGTTCGGCACCGATGACGACGCAGCCGAAAGCCTCGTTCGCGACGACCTCGGAAATATCGTCGTCGCCGGAACGTCCAGCCCGGGAGCGGCCCAGGATGAGTTCGCGCTGGCCCGCTTCACGGCCGAACGGCCAGCTCGATCCGGCCTTTGCGGGTGGCGGGATCACCAGAGCGGACATCGGGCCCGCCGGCGACACCGCCCAGGCCGTCGCCATCGACCCGGTCAGCAAGCGCATCGTCGTGGGCGGCTACGACGGCTCGCAGGCGACGCCGACCTGGGCCCTCGCCCGCTACGAGGGAGTGCCGCGCTGCGCGGGCAAGATCCCGACGATCGCCGGAATACCGGGCTCCGAGCACCTGACGGGCACCCAGGGCAAGGACGTGATCTCCGTCGGAGGCGGCAATGACAGAGTGAAGGGCCTCGCCGGGAAGGACACGATCTGTGGCGGTCTCGGCTCGGACAAGCTCAAGGGCGGCAAGGGGAACGACCGCCTCTTCGGGCAGGGCGGGAAGGACCGGCTGATCGGCGGCCCCGGGCACGACCGCCTCAAGGGTGGACCGGGACGGGACCGGATCAAGCAATAACCCCTACCCGGGGTGGTAGCCGGTGCCCTTGCGGCGAACCCGGCCTTCCTTTTCGAGATCCGGCAGGACCCGGTACAGGTAGTTCGGGTGATTGAGCTTCATCTTCTTCCCGAGCTCCGAGACCTTGATCCCCGGGTTCTCGCTGATGATCTTCACGGCCTGGTCGGCCCGGGTGTTACCGCGCCGGCGCCGGCGGCCGGGACCGCGCGGACGGCCCGCGCTGCGCCTGGCACTCTTACCGAGCCCGGCGAGGGCGGCCTCGACCTGCTTGCGCTCGTCATCGAGCTCCTTCAGGCGGCGCTCGAGCAGCGTCCTGGCCTGGTCGACTGTGTTCGAAACTCTTGGCATGGCTCCGGATTCCTTCCTTTTCACCAAATGACAGTTACAACACCGTAACGGTTAGTTTCGAGTGAGATGAACGCTCAACGTCAGAGAGTTGTGATCGCCCGAGTCCTCCTCCCGGCGGGGCTCGACAGATTGCGCGAGCGTTATGAGGTCAGCGAGGGAGGCCTCGAGGCGACTCGTCGGGATCTGCTGGAGCGTGTCCCCGGGGCGGACGCCCTGGTCGTCGACCCGAGCGTTCCGATCGACGGCGAGCTCCTGGAAGCCGCCGGGGACCGCCTGAAGGTGGTCGCCAACTTCGCGGTCGGCTACGACAACGTGGACCTCGACGCCTGCCGGGAGCGCGGCGTGATCGTCACCAACACGCCCGACGTCCTCACCGAGGCGACGGCGGAGCTGGCGATGGCGCTCACCTTCGCAGCTGCCCGTCGGATGAGCGATGCCGAGCGCGACCTCCGTGCGGGAAGGTGGGGCGGCTGGGATCCGGCCGCCTACCTCGGCATCGAGATCCGGGGGTCGACGGTCGGGGTGGTCGGCATGGGCCGGATCGGCTCCCGCTACGCGCTGCTCGCACACGGGCTGGGCGCGCAGGTCGTCTACGAGAGCCGCTCCCCGAAGCCCGAGGCGGAGAGAGAGCTGGGCGCGCGCCGCCTGGAACTCGCGGAACTGCTCGAGGCGTCGGACGTGGTCAGCATCCACGCACCGTCGACGCCCGAGACCAGGGGGCTGATCGGCGCGGCCGAGCTCGAGTTGATCGGGCCCGAGGGCGTGCTGGTCAACACCTCGCGCGGGCCGCTGGTCGACTCGGAGGCCGTGGCCGCCGCACTCGAGTCCGGCGCCCTCGGGGCTGCCGGTCTGGACGTCTACGAGTCAGAGCCGGACGTCTCGCCCCGCCTGCTGGCGGCTCCGCGGGCGGTCCTGCTGCCGCACATCGGCTCCGCGACGATCCCATCGCGCGACGGAATGGCCCTCGCGGTCGCCGACAACGTGATCGCCGTGCTGGAGGGCGAGGAGCCGCCGTCGAGGGTGGTCTAGCGGACACCAGCTCGCAGCACTTCAGAGCGGCCGGCTCAGCCGGCGCGACTTGTGCCGGGCAGGCGCTTGTGGCCGCGCTCTCGACGGCGAAGCCGCGTCTCGCGAACCTTTGCGCGACCTTGGCAGGGTCCCCATGATCGCGTCCCAGAGAGGCGAGGAGACGCCGAACCCGTAGCGGTGATCCTGGAAGTGGTGGCGCATGTGGTGGGTGCGCAGCTGCTTGCCGAACTTTGTCCTCGGCACGTGGTGGTGCAGGTGGTAGTGCATGTAGTCGTAGGTCAGGTAACCGAGGATGAATCCCGAGAAGGCGGGATAGGCCTGCGGGCGTCCCGAAGATCAGCACGTAGAGGCCGAGGAAGAGCGCGGCGAGCGGAACGCTGACGGCGGGCGGCATCACCAGGCGCATCGCGTCATTGGGATGGTCGTGGTGAACGCCGTGGATGATGAAGTGGAGGCGATCGCCACCGCGGAACTTCGGCTGCCAGTGGAAGAAGAGGCGATGGAGCCAGTACTCGGTCAGCGTCCAGATGACGATGCCGGCGAGGAAGAGGAGGACCGTGGTCCCGACGGCCAGCCCGCGATCGATCCCGAGCCAGACACCGCCGATCACGACCGGCACGAAGATCAGAGCCGGGATGATCGGATGGACCCGCGAGAAGAAATCGAGGAATCTGCTCTCGAACATCGGCGGCGAGGCCGAGAGCTCCGCTGTTCGCTCGTGCGCCATCGGCCGTGATCTTAGCGAGAGGTGATCCGGTGGCGCAGTCCGGTTAGGGTCACCTAATTCTAGTTCCCCTCGCGCCCCTCCCCGGCCGGTTCCTCGGTGGTAGCGGAACTCGTGACCAACCGGTGAAAAAAGAAGAGCGCCATTTGCGGAAACGAGCCTGACGGGAGGCGCCGCAGGTGGCATGATCGAGCCAAGTCGCGGGTACGGAGCCCGGGGCGGAAGATCCGGCGGAGATGTTAGGGGCCGCCCATATATGACGAGAGAGGAGAGGGGTTGGCCTTGGCCGAGAGTCGAGCACGCACTGCTGCGGTGACATGCGAGGACTGTTTCTTCCGTTCCCGCGGCCTCTGCGCCCTCGGGCTCGACTCGCCCTGTCCGACGTTCAGACCCGACACGCCCGAGGGCCTGGTTCCGCCCCGGCAGCCCGCGCTTCTGATGCGCGACCGCGGCAGCCGGGCCCAGGCGCAGGTTGCCGTGCAAGCGGCCTAAGCGCCCCTCAAACCCGGTTACAGTGCCCCGGCGTCATGGGGCAGTTGCCTTGAAGATCACCGTGCTGGGCAAATCGCCCTCCTGGCAAGACGCCGGGGGGGCCTGCAGCGGATACCTGATCGAGACGGACGGGACGAAGGTCCTTCTCGACTGCGGCAACGGAGTCTTCGGAAAGCTCCGCGAGCGGGTGGACTACACCGAGGTCGATGCCGTGGTCATCTCCCACCTGCACGCCGATCACTTCCTCGACCTCGTCCCCTTCTCGTACGCGCTGATCTACTCACCCAAGCAGCAGCCGGTTCCCGTGCACATCTGGGACGGGACCGATGACCCGGCGCGTCCCCGGTTGATCGCTCCCCCCGGAGCCGCCGAGACCTTCCGCCGCGTGGTGGGCGCCTGGGGCAATGACGACCTGATCGAGAGCGCGTTCCGGATCGAGGAGTACTCATCCGGCGACCGGATCGAGATCGGTGACATCTGGGCGAGCTTTCATCCGGTCCCGCACTTCGTCGAGACGTTCGCCGTGAGGATCGGCTCGAAGGGAAGCGGCGAGGTCGCCTACAGCGCCGACACCCGCCCCGGCAGCGAGATCATCGATATCGCGCGCGACGCCGACCTGCTGATCATCGAGGGCACGCTCCCCCGGCCCGAGCGCACGGGGCAACGCGGGCACCTGACCCCGGAGGAGGCCGGTGAGCATGCGAAGGAGGCGGCCGTGAAGCGCGTGGTGATCACCCACATCTCCGATGAGCTCGGCGAGGACTGGGCCCGTGAGGAGGCCGAGAAGGGCTTCGGCGGCCCGGTCGAGATCGCCAGAGAGGGAGCGATCTATGAGGTCTAGCTACGCTGTCGAGAATGAGTAGCCAGCGCGATCCATTCGCGGACTTCGCCCGGATGCGACGGGAGATGGACGAGCTCCTCGGCGACTTCTGGGACCAGGCCGGCTACCGGCAGCGCCGCCCGGTCGCAGCATTCGTCCCTCGCGTCGACGTCTACTACTGCGGCGATGACGTTCCCCAGAAGGCGGTGGTCAAGGTCGAGCTGCCCGGCATCGAGCTCGAGGCGGTCAACCTCGAGGTTCGGGGCCGGACGCTGGTGATCAGCGGCGAGCGGCCCGTCCGCGACACCGAGGGGCGGACCTATCAGCAGGTCGAGCTTCCCTCCGGGCCATTCCGCCGCGTCGTCGAGCTCTCGGTGGACGTCAACGCCGAGAACGCTCAGGCCACCTACGAGGACGGCATCCTCCGGGTCGAGCTGCCGACGAGGCTGCCGCAGGCCGCCCGCCAGGTGCCGATTGAGCGCGCCGAGTAGCGAGCTTCCAGACGGGGGAGAGAGCCTGACGATGGCCGACGTCGAGACTCCTCAACTCGAAGTCGTCGAGATCCCCGACATCGACGAGGCCATCGCCAGCACCGAGCCGCTTCCCGACGCCCTTCCGATCCTGCCGCTGAGGGAGACCGTCACCTATCCGGACACGCTCACACCCCTGGCGGTGGGCCAGGAGCGCTCCATCAACCTGGTCAACGAGGTCCTCTCCGGCAACCGGATGCTCGCGATGGTCGCCTCCAAGGATCCCGAGCTCGACAGGCCGGGCCCCGACGATCTCTACGACGTCGGTGTGGCCGGCACGGTCGCGCGGATGATGAAGGTGCCCGACGGCACCCTGCGCATCCTGGTTCAGGGAAGCGTTCGCATCCGGATCCTCGAGTACGTCAGCGAAGAGCCCTACCTCGTCGCGAAGATCGAGGAGATGCCCGACGTGATCGAGGCATCCACCGAGCTCGAGGCCCTCACCCGCAACGTGCAGAGCACGTTCAGCCAGATCATCGAGGCGATCCCGTACCTGCCGGAGGAGCTCCAGCTCGCCGTCGCCAACCTCGACGAGCCGATCGCGCTCTCCCACCTGATCGCCGGCGCGCTTCGCATCTCCACCGAGGAGAAGCAGGAGCTGCTCGAGACCGTCGACGTGACCAAGCGGCTGCGGCGGCTCTCGGAGATCCTCACCCGCGAGCTCGAGGTGGTCCAGCTCGGCTCCAAGATTCAGTCGCAGGTCGAGTCAGAGATCGACAAGGGCCAGCGCGAGTACTTCCTGCGCCAGCAGATGAAGGCGATTCAGGAGGAGCTGGGTGAGGAGGACGAACAGCAGGCGGAGCTGAACGAGCTCCGCCAGCGGATCGAGGAGGCCGAGCTTCCCGAGGAGGCGCAGAAGGCGGCCGAGCGGGAGCTCTCCCGGCTGGAGAAGCTGCCTCCGGTCGCCGCCGAGTACGGCGTGATCCGCACCTATCTGGAATGGATGGTCGACCTGCCCTGGTCCAAGGAGACCGACGACAACCTCGATATCTCTCATGCGCGGAAGGTCCTCGACGAGGACCACTACGACCTCGAGGAGGTCAAGGACCGGATACTCGAATACCTCGCCGTCCGCAAGCTCAATCCGGACTCGCCGGGCCCCATCCTCTGTTTCGTCGGCCCGCCGGGCGTCGGCAAGACCAGCCTGGGCCGCTCCATCTCCAAGGCGCTCGGTCGGGAGTTCGAGCGGGTCTCCGTCGGCGGGGTCCGCGACGAGGCTGAGATCCGGGGCCATCGCCGCACCTACATCGGCGCCCTTCCGGGAACGATCATCCGCGCGCTGCGTGACGCGGGCACCCGCAACCCCGTCTTCATGATCGACGAGATCGACAAGATGGGGGCGGACTTCCGCGGCGATCCCTCCAGCGCGATGCTCGAGGTGCTCGACCCCGCCCAGAACGCGACCTTCCGCGACCACTACCTGGACCTGCCGTTCGACCTCTCCGAGGTCCTCTTCATCGCCACCGCCAACATCCTGGACACGATCCCGCCGGCGCTCCAGGACCGGATGGAGGTGATCCAGCTCGCCGGCTACACGGTCGAGGAGAAGCTCCACATCGCGAAGCGCTACCTGGTGCCGAGGCAGCTTTCGGCGAATGGGCTGAGGGCATCGAACATCGAGTTCGCCGACCCCGCCCTGAAAGCGATCATCGAGGAGTACACCCGGGAGGCCGGCGTGCGGAACCTCGAGCGTCAGATCGGCACCGTCTGCCGCAAGGTCGCTCGCGACGTCGCGGAGGGGAAGGCCAAGGGGAAGGTGCGGGTCTCGGCCAAGCGCGCCCGCGAGCTGCTCGGCAAGCGCCAGGTCTTCTCCGAGACCCGCCGCCGGACCAAGGATCCCGGCGTCGCCACCGGCCTCGCTTGGACACCGGTGGGCGGGGTGGTCCTCTTCATCGAGGCGAGCGCGGTACCCGGATCGGGGAACCTCACGATCACGGGCCAGCTCGGCGACGTGATGCGGGAGTCCGCGCAGGCGGCGCTCACCTGGGTGCGGCGGCACGCGCACGAGCTGGCACCCGACCTCGAGGATGAGTGGTTCGCGAACCACGACATCCATGTCCACATCCCGGCCGGGGCCGTGCCCAAGGACGGCCCCTCGGCGGGTATTGCGATGGCCACGGCCCTCGCCTCGCTGATCACCAACCGCCCCGTCCGCAACGACGTGGCGATGACCGGCGAGATCACCCTGACCGGCCAGGTTCTCCCGATCGGGGGCCTCAAGGAGAAGTCGCTCGCGGCGCAGCGGGCCGGCATCAAGCAGGTGATCGTGCCCGACCGCAACGAGGGCGACGTGGAGGAGATCTCCGAGCAGGAGCGCGAGGGTCTGGACTTCGTCTACGCCGACGACATCGGCGATGTGCTGAAGGTCGCCCTGCAAACGGATGGGAAACGCGCCAGCGGGTAGTCTCCCCGGTGCACCCTGGAAAACGATCTGAGGAGACCCATGGGGGCACAAAGCAGAAGCGCGAAAGCCGGAGATGCTGCCCGGTCGGTTGCGTCCAATCCATATGTGCGACGGCTCATCGAGGATGACGAGCTGCGCGAGAACATCCGAGTGGCCTTCGAGGCCGCCAAGGGCGCGTATGCCCGGATGTCGAATGGGAAGGGGCCCGCGAAGGCCCTGATGGACGACAAGAAGGTTCAGCGTGATCTGCGGACGGCGGCAGAGTCGCTTCGGGATGCTTCACAGCAGCTGCGCGGACGGAGCACCCGCCGCCGGTTCGGGCTTGGAAAGGCCCTGCTCGTGGGCATCCTCGGTGCGGCCCTGGTTCTCATCCTGAGCGAGGACGCGCGCAAGCTCGTGCTCGACAAGCTGTTCGGCGCGGAGGAGGAGTTCGAGTACACCTCGACCACCACCCCGGCCCCGGATACCGAGACCGTCCCCAGCGCCTGACGAACGGCATCACCGGCTTGGCGAGGGCGTCCTTCGGGGCGCCCTCTTCGTTTGAATAGGGTCCGCCGATGGCATCTGTCCACATCCTCCTTCCGGCCCAGCGCTACGTCTTCGCCGTGTCCAACGGCGAGGCGGAGGCGGCCACCATCGACAGCTCGGCGGACGGGTTCGAGCGCTACAAGTCGCTCCAGCAGGGCGGGCGGACGACGGGCATGGTCGCCTTCCCGAACACGCTCCTCGTCCGCGGCGAGCGCGACTACCTCGTCGATCCCGGGCTGATCATGCAGGGAGCGCCCGTGATCGGGGCGATGACCGAGCTCGGCGTCGACCCGAACGAGGTGAAGGATGTGATCCTCACGCACCTCCACTTCGATCACGCCGAGGGCCTGGCCGCCTGGCCGATGCGGCGCACCTATGTCCATCGGATCGAGACCGAGGCTCCCTATGCGCAGATCGTCTCCGGTGTGATGGAGATGGCCAACCTCGAGGTCCTCGATGGGGACGAGGGGGAGATCGAGCCGGGCATCCGCTGGATGCTCACGCCCGGCCACTCCGACGGCCTGATCTCACTGCTGGTCGACACCGATGAGGGCCTCGTGGTGATCGCCTCCGACTGCGTCGGGCCGTTGCCGGAGTACTTCGACGAGATGAGCCTGCCTGAGGATTTTGGGCCCGAGCGCGAGGAGCTGCTGCGGCAGTGGCAGCGAATTCGGGACCTGAACCCCGCTGTGGTCATCCCGGGCCACAACCCGCCGGTGAAGCTCGGCTGAGCAAGCTGTCCAGCCAGCCAAACGCCTAATCTTCGGCCCGTGGAGGCCACCAAGACGCGTGAGCTGAGTGGGGAGAAGGCTCAGCGGATCGTCGAGGCGATGCGCTCGAGCGTCGCCCGCCGAGGCATCTCCGGCTCGACTTTCGAGCACGTCGCCCGTGAGGCGGGTGTGAGCCGTGGGCTTCTCCACTACTACTTCGGCACCAAGGAGGCGCTCCTGGTCGAGGTGGTCCGTCGCGACACGGTGCACCGGATCACCCGCCTGGATGACGCCCTGGCGGGGGCCACCTCGGCGGACGAGCTGCTCGACATCCTGGTTGCCGACCTCGAGGATTCGATTCAGAACGATCCCGGCTTCTGGGTCCTGCTCTTCGACCTGTTCACCGCAGGCCGGCGCAACCCGGAGATCCAGCGCGAGGTGGGTGAGCTCTTCAACCGCACTCGCGGCCACGTCGCCGACATCCTGCGCGCCAAGCAGGACGAGGGCGTGATCAAGCCGCGCTTCGACATCGACGCGGTCGTCGCGCTCCTCTTCGCGCTCGCCGACGGCATCGCCCTGCAGCTGCTCTCGGATCCCGAGCGCGATCACGCTGGCGTGATCTCCGCCGGGACCGAAGCCGCGCGCCATCTGCTCGCGAGTTGATCTGGCAGGAACCCGCGAAGGGCGGCTACCCGGACCGCTCCTTCCTGGGGCTGCCCGGGATCGAGCGCATGGGCGCCGGAAGGCGTGGGCTCATCCCGTACTCGCCGATGGGCTACCTCACCGAGCTCGAGATGACCGAGGGCTCGCTCGGCCACTCGACGTTCTCGATGCCGGCTTCGCCCTGGTTCGCGAACACCTCGGGCCTGATCTCGGCCGGGATGCTCGCGGTGATCGGCGATGCCGCCCTCGGCTCGGTCGTGCACTCCTCGGTGGAGGCTGGGCAGGGGATGACCACCGCCGAGCTCTCGATGTCCTTTCTCCGCCCGGTCGTGCCGCGCGACGGCGCCGCGGTCACCGGATCGGGCCAGCTGATTCACCGGGGCCGCACAATGGGAATCTCCGAGGCCTTCCTGTTCGACTCCGAGGACCAGCTGATCTCGCACGGGACGACCCGGTGCAGCGTCTTCCCGCCGGTCGATCCGATTCCCGAGCCGCCGGACCTCGACGCGCCGCCACACGAAAACGATCCCCCCGGCGAATCGCCGGACGATCCCCTTCGCCGGGAGATCGAGGGTGAGGTTCTCCCTCAGGAGGAGTTCGAGCGCCGCACCGGCCTGGAGTTGATGCGGGCGCTGATCGACGACGAGTTGCCGCGCCCGCCGATCCACCACCTCACCGGCCTCCGGGCAGTGGAGGTTGGTGACGGAGAGGCGGTGGTCGCCCTTCCCTGCAGCAAATGGCTTTCGACGTCCGCCGGAACGATCCAGGGCGGTTTCACCGCCATGCTGGCCGAGAGCGCGATGACCGGCGCCGCCTTCACCACGGCCGCCTCGGACACAGCCGTGGCGCCGCTCGACTTCAAGGTCAACTACCTGCGCCCTGTCTTCCCGGACGGGAACGATCTGATCGCGCGCGCCCGGATCCTCCATCGAGGCCGGACGCTGGTGATCACCGCCGCCGAGATCACGAACTCCGAGGGCAAACAGGTCGCTCTCGCCACCGGCTCCTCGATGTACCTGCCGGGGCGGCCGGCGAACCTGGTGGGGGTCGAGCTGGGCTCGGGCTCCTCCGACCCGGAGGACGATCCGGGCGCGTAGCGCGTTTGCCGACGCTTCGGGTCGCGTTGATAGGGTCGCGCCGTGCTCCGACCGGGGAGAGGGAGCCGGTTGACCGTGCTCGTATTCGCAATGGCTCTGGTGGCGTCCCAGGCCGCGCGCGCGGACGCCTCCGTGGCAACCCAGTCGAAGGCCCCGATCCCGGCGAGCTCGGGGTGGAAGCGTTTCGTGATCGATCCGGGCAGATTCGTCTATCCGAAGGCGGCCTACGTGGTCGGCACCTCCCCGTCGAACATCCGCGGGACCAGTGGGTTGAAGGCTCCCGGGGGCGGCGCGATGACGATCGACGAGACCGGCCTCAACGCGGCCGGCGTCGGCAACCCCGCCCTGCTGCTCGACCTGGGCGAGAACGTCGGCGGCTACGTGGAGGTCGGCGTGACGTCGTCGAGCGGCACGCCGATCCGGCTCGGCTACTCCGAGAGCCTGGATCACCTCACCCCCGGCGGGGACACCGGTGGCCCGCAGTTCTCGTTCGGCACTTCGGACGACCCGGACTCTCGGACCGACGTCTTCCAGACGACCAAGCCCGTCGAATTCCGTTCGGCCGGGATCCGTGGAGCGGAGCGCTACATCTCGCTCCAGCTCGACGGGCCTGGCACCGCCACGATCGACTACGTCCGCGTGCGGAACGAGCATCTGCACCCGGGGCCTGACGGCTACAGCGGCAACTTCTTCTCGAACGACGATGAGCTCAACCGGATCTGGTACGCGAGCGCGTACACGTTCGCGATGGATTCGTTCCGGGACCTGCGGTACGGATTCAGCCGGACCGTCGTCGCCGACGGAGCGAAGCGGGATCGCGCGATCTGGGCGGGCGACCTGAACATGGAGGACCTCGTCGGCAACTACTCGCTGCGGGCCGCCCCGGGCATCCTTCGCGCCTCGCTCCAGGCGTTCAGCTGCCTTCAGTACAGCGACGGCCAGCTGCAGCCGGTGACGCAGATCGCGGTGCAATGCCCGAACACGCCGCCGCCGCCCCTCGCCGGCGCCTCGCAGTTTCCGGCCACCGCGTTGCCGAACAACAGCGATCTGCGCATCCCTCAGTACACCGCGGCCTGGGTCATCGCCCTCCGCGACTACTACATGCTCACCGGTGACCGGCGCTTTGCGCGGCGCATGATGCCCGTGGTCCGGCGGGCCCTCGCCTACTTCCTGGCGCGTCTCGACGGCGGGCTCTATCGCACGCCCTCGCAGGTCCTGACGATCAACTGGCACCCGTTCGATGCTGCCGGCGGAATCGACACCTACACCAACGCGTCGCTGTTCCGGGCGCTGATGGCCGGGGCTCAGCTGGAGCGGGGATTGGGAGGAGGCCGGCGCGCGGCCAACGCGGACATCCATCAGGCGGCGGCCCTCCGCGCCGCAATGCTCGCGCGGCTCTGGGATCCGCGCGCGGGCGCCTTCATCCTGAATCGCGACGAACCCCGCACCAACCACACCCAGGACGCGCAGGTCGAGGCGATCCTCGGCGGGATCACGACGCCGGCCCAGTCCCAACAGGCGCTCCACTTCATCGACAGGCACCTGATGACCCCGTACGGCGTCGCCAACGGCGAGTCCGACGATCCCTACATGAGCCGCTACATCTCGCCGTTCATCTCCTCGACCGAGCTCCTCGCCCGCCTGTCGGTCGGGGACGCGGACGGTGCACTGAGCTTGATGCGGCGCACCTGGGGTCAGATGCTCTCCTGGGGCCCGGGCACGGTCTGGGAGAGCATGCAGCTCGACGGAGCGCCGAAGTCCGGTGGGATCTCCCTCGCGCACGGCTGGGGCGGCGGCCCGGTTCCGGCCTTGTCGGGATACGTCCTCGGCATCCGGCCGACCGCTCCCGGGTACCGCCGCTGGATCGTCGCGCCCGAGCCGGGCGACCTGCGCTTCGCCCAGGGGAAGGCGCCGACTCCCCACGGGGCGATCGCATCGCGCTGGCGCCGCAGCGGCCATCTGTTCAAGCTCACGGTCGCGGCCCCGCCCGGGACTTCCGGACTCGTGGAGCTGCCGATGCCCCGGCACGCCCACACGGTCGCCATCGACGGCAAGGTCGTTCACGCGAAGGCCCGGGGCGGGGTCGTGCGGTTCCGCAAGGTGACCGGTCGGCACACCTTTGCGGCTGGCTGATCGAGCGCTACAGTCGGCCCATGGGGCTCTTCGGCTTCCTGAGACGAAAGGACGAGACCGCGATCCCGCAGCCCGGGACGCCCGAGTTCGACGCCGTCGTGCAGGGCTCCGCGCTGCCGGACTCACAGAGCGTCTCGATGGGCGAGGCCGGGTGGACCAGCCCCGACGCGAAGGTCGAGACGTCGAGCCAAACGGTCGATCTGCGGGGAACCGGGGCCCGCGAGGAGATCGAGGAGGCGCTTCGTGAGTCGGGGGTCGACCCGGACAAGAAGGGTCAGACGATCAATGCGGCGACAGTGCCGGGGCTGCAGGAGAAGCTCACCGGCATCCTCGGCAAGATGATGCCCGTGCCCAACGCCGGCGGGTTCGGCGGCGGCATCTCAGCTCCGCAGCAGGACCCTCTCGACCAGATCGCTCATCTGGAACAGCAGCGCGAAGCCGGCAAGATCACCGACGCCGAGTTCGAGGCCCAGAAGAAGCGGTTGCTGGGCGAGTAACCCGGCTTCGCCATCAAATCGTCGGCGCCGAGCGGCCGCCCGACACAAGTCGCTACGGCCTACGGCCTCCGCTCCCAAGTGGAGCGGCCTGGGCGCCGACTGGCTGGGGTCTCGGCGGGAAGATCTTCGGCATCCGCGCGAGTTGGCGGAGCGAGCCGCGCGGCTTGATCTTGCGGCGGAACATCGCGCGGCGCGCGTCCTGGCCACGGACCGAGACGTCGACCCAGTCGGCCCAGGTCGTCCTCAGCGTCACATCAGCCTTCTCAGCCAGACCCGGCTCGGCCCGCGTCGAGCCGTTGTCGATGCGCAGGTGGTACGGCTCGGCGTCCTCGAAGCGCCATTGGATCGTCACCGGCCGGTCAACCGCATCGGTGTGGGCCGAGCGGGCAATGAGGTCGAAGAGGATGGCCTCGATCTCCGGGTTGACCGAGGGCTTGCCGTTCGGCTCGCCCATGACGCCGGCACGCAGCAGCTTGATCTGGCGCTGGGCGCGCTCCTCGTGCGACATGTCCGGGTCGAAGGGATAGATGCCGGGCGGCATCTCCTGGAGGGGGTAGCCGGTCGCCTTCCACTTCATCTCGACGGACTTCATCCCGAACGCGTAGATCTGCTCGAGCGTGAAGCCGTACTCGGTCGTGTAGCGCTCGTCCCAGCCCGGCGGCACGAACACCCCGGTCACCCATGGCAGCACCTCCCGGAGCAGTTCCGAGGCGGCGGCCTTGCACTCGTCGGATTCGGCGAAGAGCTCGGAGAGGACCTTGACGCCGAAGCCGATGTGGCGCTGCTCGTCGCGGGAGACCTTCTCCATCCCAGCGCTGAAGCCGGGCATCGTCCCGGCCTTGGCGAAGAAGTCCTCGATGAAGTGCTGGCCCGGCTGGGCCATCGTCGCCTCGATGATCATGTGGTAGAGCGTGATCGCCTGGGCGAACTTGGGGAGGGACCGGTCGGTCTGGAGCTCGGTGACCATCCGCTCGAGCCGGCCGAAGACGTTGCGATAGCCCCAGCCGAGCTGCGGCGTCGTGAAGTCGAGGGCATCGTGGATGCTCCCCTCGACCCCGATCACCTCCTTGAAGAAGCGGTGGAAGAAGACGGCGTGGCGGGCCTCGTCCACCTGCTGCGTGGCGAGGAAGTACTTCTGCTCCTCCTTCGGGGCGGCCTCGATGTAGGGGGAGAGGCCGTCGGCGACCGCGTCCTCGCCGTAGAAGAACATCGAGTAGATCCAGAGGGCGGACTTGCGCTGGATCTCGTTGAGCGAGTCCCAGCCGTTCCGGTCATGCGAGAAGTCGAGCTCGGTCGCCTTCCAGTTGCCCTCCTCCCAGCGGCGGTAGAGGTCGTCGTACGTGATTCCTGCTGCGATGCCCTGTTGCGCGACCGACATTGGCTGTCTCCGTCCTCTCGACTTCCGCCCGTTGCGGCCGTATAGTAACTGACTGACCAGTCAGTTAGTACGGTGACATCGATCACAGAGGACAGGAAGGCGCCGACCCGGGCGCGAATGAGTGCGGCCGACCGCCGCGAGGCGATCCTCGAGGCCGCTCGCAACGCGTTCGCCGACGCCGGCTACCACGAGACCTCGCTGGACGCGGTAGCGGAGCGCGCCGGCGTCTCCAAGGCTCTGCTCTACGAGCACTTCTCCTCGAAGCGCGAGCTCTACGTGGCGATGCTGGAGATGCACGTCCACGAGCTGGTCGAGCGGATCAGCGGAGCCGTCGCCGGAGCGGAGCCAGGCGAGGCGAGGATGCGCGCCGGGCTGGAGGCCTTCTTCGGCTTCGTCGAGGAGCGCCGAGGAGCCTGGCGGATCATGTTCCGGAACGCGGACGACCCCGATGTCGCCCTCCGGTTGGACCGGCTGCGGGACGAGGTCGCCGCCGCGATCATCCAGCTGATGAGCGAGGAGGCGCAGCGCAAGGGGCTCGACTTCCCGAAGCTGCCGCAGTTCGTCGAGATGATCGCTCAGCAGGTGGTGGGCGCGATGCAGTCTCTGGCCGACTGGTGGGACCTCCACCGCAAGGTCCCGAAGGAGGAGGTCATCCAGGCTGCGATGGACTTCGCCTGGGTCGGCCAGGAGCGGATCAGCCAGGGAGAGCGCTGGAGCGGCGCCTGACGGTGGCCGCGGGCCGCCCGCCCGCGTCGAGATGCGGGCGGCCCGGCGCTCAGGCCGTTACTTGCTCGGCGGGGTGAGGACCGAGCCGATCACGTGCACGACCCCATTCCCGGTCATCACGTCCGCCATCTCGACCGGGACGCCGTTGACCTTCACGGTGGAGCCGTTCACGGTGACGGTCAGCTCCCCGCCTCCGACCGTCGTGAGCTTCTGACCATTCGTCAGGGACGAGGCGGGGTACTCGCCCTTGACCACGTGGTAACTGAGGATGTCCGCCAGCTGCTTCTTGTTCTGCGTTTTCAGCAGTTCGTCGAGTTGTCCGGCCGGCAGCGCGTCGAAGCCCTGGTTTGTCGGGGCGAACACCGTGTAGGGCCCCGGACCGCTCAGGGTCGGCGCCAGGCCGGCAGCCGTCACTGCCTTCACCAGCGTGCTGAGGTCGGGGCTCCCCTGCGCCGCAGCGACGATGTTCGCGGGCTCGGACGTCATCGCCGTGTCCGACGCGGCGGTGCCCGTGCCGGCCGCGGTCGTGTCGTTGTCGTCACTTCCGCCGCAGCCGCTGAAGACTGCCATTCCGAGCACGGCGACGCCCACGGCCAGCTTGCTCCTCAGTCTCGCGTTCATCAGAACCTCCTCGAATCGGTTTCAGCTCTGTACGCAGGCCCGATCCGCGCCGGTTGAGAAACGCGGTGCGTTGCTCAGGTCGAGGCGCGCAGGACGGAGACGCCGCTGTGCTGCGGCCCTCCGTTCACCGGCTCGAGGGAGATGTCCACGAAGTGGAAGAGCCGCGGGTCTACCGGCAGTGGGACCCTGACCGTGGCGGACCCTGAGGCGGGTACCCGGAACGATCCCAAGGAGACCAGGTGGTTCGGGCTGTCCATCAGCCAGAGCTCGTAGTAGGAGGTCTGGGCGCTGGGGGGGAGCCCTCGCACCTGCAGGGTCGCCTCGCTGTTGGCCTCGTCGAGGCGAGCGGTGCCGCTCGCCGTTGATGCCCGCGGCGTCACGGGACGGAGCACGACGGTTGACGCGGACGTCGATGCCTTCTCGCCACCGCTGAAGATGAGCGCGCCGATGCCGACGCCTGCGCCCACCAGAGCGGCGCAGGCCGCGGCGGAGGCCAGCGCGAGCCGCATCCGCCGCCGCGGCGCCGGGCGAGGCGTCGAGCGCACGACACGCTCTTCGTCCTGCTCACTCAGACGCCACGCCTCGGGCGGAAGGTCGCGCAGCTCGCTGACGATCGGCTGGAGCCGCTCGACTTGCTCGCGGAAGTCGGCCTCCTCGCGGAGCATCCGCTCGGCCTCGGCCCGCTCGCTGTCGGTCAGCTCGCCGAGCAGGAAGTCGGAAGGATCGATTCTGCGGTTCATCGCTCTTCCTCCTCGATCATCTCACGCAGCCGCTCCAGCGCCTGGACCATGCGCATCTTCACCGTGCCGAGCGGGATGCCGGTCTCCGCGGCGATTTCGCTCTGGCTGCGCTCCTCGTAGAAGCGCTTGCGCAGCAGCTCCGCCTCCTCAGTCGGAATCCGGCTCAGCAAGTGCGCGACGCGCCAGCGCTCGATCATCCGGTCGTTCGCCGACGGCCGGTCGGAGCGGGCATCCGCGAGGACCGCCACGCGGGCCGGCGGCTGTGGATCGGGCCGATGGCTGCCTCGCCGCAGGTGGTCGATGGCGCGGCTTCGGGTGATCATCAGGATCCAGGTGAGCAGGCCGGCGCGCTCCGGGTCGTAGCTTTCCCCTCGTTCCCAGACCTCGGCGAAGACCTGCTGTCGGACATCCTCCGCGGCACCGCGGTCGCCCAGCGTTCGCACGAGATATGCGAGCACCGTGTTGCCGTACTCGCGGTAAAGGGCGTCGGCCGCTGAAGGGTCCCTGCGCCGCATCGCGACCACGATCTCCTCCTGGCTCGGGCCGCTGGCGCGTTCACGCTGGCCATGGCCGATGCGGGTGCGAAGTCCGAGCGGCATCCCCCTTATTTACGCATAGCCGGGTCAACTGGTTGGGCTTTTTCCGGGGGCCCGCAAAGCCCAACCGGTGGCTGCCGAACGGGCGTAACGCAGGGAAATGACCCTCTCCAATAGGAGGCTTGACAGATGTCCCACATCCATCCTCGGACGACGATCGGCGGACTGACACGGGTCGGCGTCCTCGGGCTGGCGATCGCGGCGATCGCCGTCCTGGCGCCGATGCGCGCCCAGGCAACACCGCTATCCGGCGGTACGACCACCCTGGCCCTCCAGAAAGGTGTGGCGAAGGCACTCGCCTCGGCCGGAGTGGGGGTGAAGCCCATCAAGCCGGCGAAGGCCGGGCAGCAGGGCATCGCCTTCCCCATCACCGGAGGCGATCTCGACACGGCGAAGCTGACCGGCGCGATCAGGCACTCCGGCGGCCTTCGCCTCACCTCGGGCAAGGGCTCCCTGGCGCTGCGGAAGTTCACCATCCAGCTCGCCAAGAAGCCGTCTCTGACCGCGAAGGTCGGCGGTGCGCGGGTGAGGATTCTCAACCTGGGCATTGCGAAGGCCAAGGCCAGCCGTACCGGCCTCTCCTTCGCGGTGAGCGGGGTGAGCGCATCCCTCACCAAGGTCGCCGCCGGGGCGATCAACGCGGCGCTTGGCGGAGACGTCGTTCGGCGGGGTCTCGTGATCGGCACTGCGAACGTCGTGACGCTTCCGAGCGAGGTCGGGGTACTCGCTCAGGGCGACACGCGCCTGACCCTCGATCCCGCGGCGGTCTCGCTGCTCACGGGCCAGGGCATCTCCGCCGCACCGATCGCGCCTGCGACCGCGGTATCGGCCGGCGTCCTCGGGTTCCCGATCACCGGCGGGGCGATCCAGACCGCGGGACCGACCGGGCGCGTGGAACACAGTGGAGGGATCGAGCTCACCAAGGGGTCTACCACGCTGGACCTGACCGGGTTCATCATCAACCTCGATTCCAGCCCCGACCTGACGGCGCTGGTCGGGTCGAGCCGCGTCTCGATCCTCGATCTCGACCTCTCCGGAGCGAGCATCGCAATCGGGGCAAGCGACGGCCGAATCACGATCACGGGAGTGAAGGCGAAGTTGACGGCGACCGCAGCTTCGGCGCTCAACTCGGCCTTCGGCACCAGCGCGTTCGCCGCCGGGCAGCTGCTCGGCACGGCTGCCAGTCACGTCTCGACGGGCTGACGGAGCGCGGAGCGGCCGCGGCTGGGCTTGAGCCAGTCGCGGCCGCTCTCCGCGGCGCGACCGGAGGCCGGGCGTTTAGGAGCAGCGTCAGCAGCGCGAAGGCGGCGAGCGAGGCGAAGGCGATGTCCGCGTTCCCGGCCGCGAGCGCCGCGCCGAAGGCCGGGATGACGGGGATCGGGAAGATGCCCGCCCCGACCTGCATCAGCCCGAGGCTGCCGATTGGGCGGTCGGGGAGAACGCGCTCGGCCTCGTCGTAGTAGAGGGGGTACGGGAGGGAGAGTCCGACTCCCATCAGGACGATCGCCCCGAGCGCGGCGGCGGCGGATTCGCTCTCGCCGAGCAGCACCAGGCCGGCCGCCCCCACGCCGAGTCCGACCACGACCAGCATCACCGGGCTCGCACCTCCGGCGGTCATCCGCCCCGCGACGTCCCGCATCACCGCGGAGATCCCGAAGAGCGCGAAGGAGAGCCCCCCGGCCCCGGCCGCCGATAGTCCCACGTCGGTGGTCAGGAAGTGCACCAGCCACGCGCCGACGATCAGCGGCAGGTTGAGGGTCGTGATCCCGAGCAGCTGCACCCGCCACCAGGCCTGGTTGGTGAGCGCCTCGCGCGCCAGCCCCTCACCCTCGGAGGCGGACCGTTGGATCTCGACCCGGACGTTGGGGAGGATCGGCAGGGCGATCGCCGCAAGCGCCGCGGTGATCCAGAAGGCGACTCGCCAGTCCACTCCGGCGCCCTCGAGCACGCTCCCGAGGAGGAGAGCCGCCGCGACCCCGAGCGTGAGCCCGGCCCCGAAGAGTCCGAGCATCTTCACCCCGCCCGTCGCCCGGGCATAGGCCGGGACGAAGACCGCTGCCAGCCCGAAGCCGAAACCGGCGAGGACCCGGCCGGCGGAGAGCACCGCCACGCTGTCCCCGACGGCGATGATGACGTTGCCGACCAGGGATAGGGCGCAGCACGCCCAGATCCCGGCCATCACCCGGATCTTGCGTGCGAGGGTGGCGCCGATCAGGCTGCCGGCCGCGGAGCCGGCGAAGAAGAAGGCGCCCGAGATCAACCCGACCTCGCCGAGGCCGATGTCGAATTCCTTCGTCAGCTGCCCGACGACGGGACCGACGTTGCCGCAGTTCCAGCCGGTGATCGCCAGGGCGAGGAAGAACACGCCGATGCTCCGCCGGGCGCTCACGGTCTTGGCTTCTACCGAAGGGGGCGGATAGGGCTAGGCGGCCGCGCCGAGCTTCGGCGAGGTCCAGGGCTCGCCCAGGCGACGGGTGAGCTCCTGGGCCAGCTCGGAGATCGGGATTCGGGACTGGTCGAGCGAGTCGCGGTCTCGCAGGGTGACGGTGTCGTCGTCCATCGTCTGGTGGTCGACGGTGATGCCCCAGGGGGTGCCGATCTCGTCCTGGCGGCGATACCGCTTGCCGATCGAGCCGCCGGTGTCGTACTCGGTCGACATCAACTTGCGCAGCTCCTCATAGATCTCGCGCGCCTTCTCGGGCTGACCGTCCTTGTTGACCAGGGGCAGCACCGCCGCCTTGACAGGCGCGAGCCTCGGGTGGAGGCGGAGCACCGTCCTCTCTCGGCCCTCGACCTCCTCGACGTCGTAGGCGTCGACCATGAACGAGAGCATCGCCCGGTCGACCCCGGCCGCCGGCTCGATCACGTGGGGGACGAAGCGCTCCCCGCTGCCGGAGTCGACGTATTCGAGCTTCTCCCCGGAGAGCTTCGCGTGGGCGGTGAGATCGAAGTCGCCGCGGTTGGCGATCCCCTCGAGCTCGGACCAGCCCATCGGGAAGAGGTACTCGATGTCGGAGGTCGCGCTGGAGTAGTGCGAGAGCTCGTCGGGGCCGTGGGCGCGCAGGCGGAGCTGGTCGGGCCGGATGCCGAGGTCGGTGTACCAGCGCATCCGCTCCTCCATCCAGCGCTCGTGCCACTGCGAGGCCTCGACGGGCGGCACGAAGAACTCCATCTCCATCTGCTCGAACTCCAGGGTGCGGAAGATGAAGTTGCCGGGCGTGATCTCGTTGCGGAACGACTTGCCGATCTGCGCGATCCCGAACGGCGGCTTCTTGCGTGCGAAGCTGAGCACGTTCTTGAAGTTGATGAAGATCCCCTGGGCGGTCTCCGGGCGCAGGTAGGCCTTGTTCGACTCGTCCTGGACGGGGCCGACGTAGGTCTCGAACATCAGATTGAACTGGCGCGGCTCTGAGAGCTCGCCGCCGCACTGCGGGCAGACGATCTTGCCCTCCGCGTGCTCGTCTCCGAGCTCCTGCTCGCGCACATGGTCCTCCCGCCAACGCTTCTTGCACTCGCCCAGACACTGGACCAGTGGGTCCGTGAAGCCGGCGAGGTGCCCCGAGGCCTCCCACACCTTCGGGTTCTGGATGATCGCCGAGTCGAGTGCGACGATGTCGTCGCGCTCCTGGATCATCGCGCGCCACCACTCGCCCTTGACGTTGTTCTTGAGGAGCACGCCGTAGTGCCCGTAGTCGTAGGTATTGGCGAAGCCGCCGTAGATCTCCGACGCCGGGAAGATGAAGCCGCGCCGCTTGCAGAGCGCGACGATCTCGTCGAGCGTCACCACTTCGGTCATGCCTCCAGCCTATTCGGGGCCATCCCCGGGCGTGCCCAGGCCGGAGCCCCATGACTGCGGTAATTCACTGATGCGTCGTCTGGACTGAAGTACTAGGAATAGGCGGTGGTCCGCACCGTTTCGAACTCGCGCAATCGCCAATGCAAGACCCATTCGGCGGGGCGCGCTCGCCGGCCTGCTCGTCGCCGTGGCTTGCCTGTTGGTCGGTGCTGCGCCCGCCAGCGCGGGCACCGTTCCGAGCGGCTTCCAGGACACCGTGGCCCTCTCGGGCCTGACGCAACCGACGAGCCTTCTCCTTCGCGCCCGATGGCCGCATCTTCGTCGCCGAGAAGAGCGGCCTGATCAAGGAGTTCGACGATCTCAATGACAACACGCCCACGATCGTCGCCGACCTGCGCACCGATGTCTACAACTTCTGGGACCGGGGCCTGCTCGGCATGGCTCTCGACCCCCAGTTCCCGACACGTCCCTACCTCTACGTCCTCTACACGCGAGACGCAGTGCCTGGCGGCAACTCACCGCGCTGGGGAACGCCCGGCGTTGACTCCGATCCGTGTCCCACCCCGCCCGGCCCGAACACGGACGGCTGTGTGGTCACCGGTCGGCTCGCCACGGCTGACGATCAGCGGCAACGTGTCGGCCGCGCAGACCAATCTGATCACCGACTGGTGCCAGCAATACCCGAGCCACTCGATCGGCGACCTCGCGTTCGGCGCCGACGGAGAGCTCTACGTAAGCGGAGGCGAGGGTGCGAGCTTCGCCTTCCCCGACTGGGGCCAGGCCGGGAATCCCGTCAACCCCTGCGGCGACCCCCCGAGTCCCGTCGGGACCGCGCTCAGCCCGCCGACTGCCGAGGGCGGATCGCTGCGCAGCCAGGACGCGCGGACCACCTTTGACCCGACGGGCCTGGACGGCTCCATCCTCCGCCTAGATCCGGACACCGGCGCAGGGCTCTCGGACAATCCCTTCAGCGCCAGCTCCGACGCCAACCAGCGCCGGATCGTCGGCTTCGGCTTGCGTAACCCGTTCAGGTTCACGATGCGGCCGGGCACGAACGAGGTTTGGGCGGGCGACGTCGGCGAAGAGCACCTGGGAGGAGATCGACAGGCTCCTCACCCCGGCCGACTCCACCGCAGACAACTTCGGCTGGCCCTGCTATGAGGGGGCCGGCACCCATCTGTCCTTCGACACCGCCGACCTCAACCTCTGCGAGACGCTCTACGCCAGCGGCGGAGTGGTGGCGCCGTATTACGCGTACAACCACGGTGCCCAGGTGGTCAACGGCGAGAACTGTCCCACCGGGAGCTCGTCGATCTCGGGCATGGCTTTCTCTCAGGCCGGCTCCTACCCGACGGCTTACAACGGCGCCCTCTTCTTCGCCGACTACTCGCGTCGAGTGCATCTGGGTGATGTTCCCCGGGACAAACGGCCTCCCGGACCCGTCCAACATCCAGACCTTCGACGCCGGAGCCGCCGGCCCCGTCAAGCTCGCGGTCGGTCCACAGGGCGACCTCTACTACGCCGACCTCGACGGGGGCACGATCCACCGGATCATCGCCAACCAACCCGCCGCCCCCGCCTCCTGGCAACGACCTGGCGCTGAACCGGCCCGCCTCCGTCCTCCAGCGTGGAGGCGGCTGGGCTCGAGCCGGACAAGGCCAACGACGGTAACTCGGGAACCCGCTGGAGCTCAGCTTCTCGGACAACCAGTGGTGGCAGGTCGACCTGGGAAGCGTCCAGCAGGTCAGCCAGGTGAGGCTCAACTGGGAGTCCGCCTACGCGAGCCACTACAAGATCCAGACGTCCACCGACGGCACCAACTTCACCGAGGCCGCGGACGTGAACATCGCCAGCTCGGGCGCCCAGAGCACCACCTTCGCCGCTCGAGACGCTCGCTACGTCCGGGTGCTGGGGGTGACCCGGGCCACCGCGTGGGCTACTCGTTCTGGGACGCGGAGGTCTACGGGCCGTCGCAGCAGCAGCCGCCACCGGGCAGCGACCTGGCCCTCAACAAGCCCGCCAGCTCGCTGAGCGTCGAGGCAGCCGGCCTGGAGCCGGGCAAGGCCAACGACGGCAACTCGGGCACCCGCTGGAGCTCCGCGTTCTCGGACAACCAGTGGTGGCAGGTCGACCTGGGAAGCGCCCAGCAGGTCGACACGGTGAAGCTCAACTGGGAGTCGGCGTTCGCCACGCACTACCTGATCCAGACCTCCACCGACGGCACCAACTTCACCCAGGCCGCCGACGTGACGGACTCCGGCTCCGGGTCCGAAGACGACCACCTTCACCGCCAGCAGTGCGCGCTACGTCCGGGTACTGGGTCTGACCCGCGCCACCCAGTAGGGCTTCTCGTTCTTGGACGCCCAGGTCTACGGGCCGGCCGGCCCACCCCCGAACCAGCCGCCGAACGCGGTCGCGACCGCCACCCCGAGCAGCGGCGCCGCTCCGCTCAACGTCCAACTCAGCGCCACGGGCTCGACCGATCCCGACGATGCCGCCGGCACTCTCACCTACGCCTGGGACGCCGATGGCGACGGCCAGTTCGACGACGGCAACCAGTCGACGCGTCAACTTCATCTACCCCGCCGGCGACTACACGGCCACGGTCAAGGTCACCGATCCGCACGGAGCCTCTGACACGGACTCAGTCGCGATCCACTCCGGCAACACCCCGCCGAGCGCCACGATCACCGCTCCGTCCCCGAGCCTGACCTGGAAGGTCGGCGACCCGATCGACTTCGCCGCGACGGCCACCGACTCCCAGGAGACGCTCCCGGCCTCCGCGTACCACTGGCAGGAGATCATCAACCACTGCCCGAGCAACTGCCATCAGCATTTCGTGCAGGACTTCATCGGACCGACTGGGTCGCTCATCGCACCGGACCATGAGTACCCCTCGAACCTCGAGTTGAGGCTGACCGTGACCGACTCGGGCGGGCTGACGGATGTCGAGTCGGTGATCGTGAACCCCAAGACCGTCGATCTCACCGTGACCTCTGTGCCGGCCGGCCTGCAGCTCGGCGTCAACTCGAAGACGGCGACGGCCCCCTGGGTCTGCACGGTCATCCAGGGATCCCAGAACGTCGTGATCGCACCGACCCCGCAGACCCTGAACGGGAGCGCCTTCTCCTTCGCCTCATGGTCCGACCTTGGCGCCGCCAGCCACACCGTCATCGCCAATCAGAGCCAGACCCTGACGGCGACCTACGACAGCACGCCGCCGCCGCCTCCCGGCAGCGACCTGGCGCTGAACCGGCCCAGCTCCGCCTCCAGCGTGGAGGGAACCGGACTCGAGCCGGGCAAGGCCAACGACGGCAACTCGGGCACCCGCTGGAGCTCTGCGTTCTCGGACAACCAGTGGTGGCAGGTCGACCTGGGAAGCGTCCAGCAGGTCAACCAGGTGAGGCTCAACTGGGAGTCCGCCTATGCGAGCCACTACAAGATCCAGACCTCCACCGACGGCACCAACTTCACCGACGCCGCGGACGTGAACATCGCCAGCCCGGGCGTCCAGACCACCACCTTCGCCGCTCGAGACGCTCGCTACGTCCGGGTGCTGGGGGTGACCCGGGCGACGCAGTGGGGCTACTCGTTCTTCGACGCCGAGGTCTACGGACCCTCGCAGCCCCCACCGGGCAGCGACCTGGCCCTCAACAAGCCCGCCAGCTCGCTGAGCGTCGAGGCACCCGGCCTGGAGCCGGGCAAGGCCAACGACGGCAACTCGGGCACCCGCTGGAGCTCCGCGTTCTCGGACAACCAGTGGTGGCAGGTCGACCTGGGAAGCGCCCAGCAGGTCGACACGGTGAAGCTCAACTGGGAGTCGGCGTTCGCCGCGCATTACCTGATCCAGACCTCCACCGACGGCACCAACTTCACCCAGGCCGCCGACGTGACCGACTCCGTCCCGGGTCCGAAGACGACCACCTTCACCGCCAGGAGTGCGCGCTACGTCCGGGTCCTGGGTCTGACCCGCGCGACCCAGTGGGGGTTCTCGTTCTTTGACGCGTCGGTCTTCGGACCGGCCGGCTGACGGCGGCTCTCGTCTGCTCGGGCGGCAATCCCGGCCGCCCACTACCCTCTTGCCTCCGATGCCGATCTACGAATACCGCTGTGAGAACGGACATACCTTCGAGGTGATCCAGAGCATGTCCGACGACCCCGTCGAGATCTGCGAGGTCTGCGGCGCGCCCGTCGAGCGGGTCTTTCACCCGGTCGCGGTGCACTTCAAGGGATCGGGCTTCTACTCGACCGACTACAAGAGCAAGAGCAAGACATCGTCGGGCTCGGATGGCGACTCATCCTCCGGCGATGGCGGCTCGGATTCGTCAGGCACGGACTCGGGCACCGAGAAGTCGAGCTCGAACGGCGCCGACAAAGCGAAGTCGAGCCCCGGCTCGGGCGACTGAGTAGTCACCACGCAATCCAAGCCACCGCATCTGGAAGCAGGACCGCCGCTATTTCGGCGAGCAGGGCATGCCCGCCCCTAGGGCGAGCAGGCCGGCCGGCGCGGGGGATCGCCGCCGAGCAGCTTCTTGACGGCCTCGTCGCAGGCTCCCTGCGGGATCTCGAGGCTGCCCTCCGGGCCGACCCCGACCCCGGCCTTGTCGCTGCCGAGCACGTTCGTGTCCCCGTTGCCCCCGAGGATGGCGGCGATGGCGACCTGCGGGAGCGTGAAGCCGCCCATGTCGCTGATGAAGGCCTTGGGCGCGTTCCAGCCGATCCAGGGCCCCTTCAGGAAGTTGTAGGGGAACCGGGTGACGCTGGTGAGCCGTCCCTTGATCGCGTCTGAGCACGGCCTGCTGGCGCGCCGCCCGGTCGCGGTCGTCTTCGGATGGATCGCAGTTGTTGTGCCGGATCCGGGCGTAGGCCAGGGCCTTGTCGCCCTGCAGGGTGATGTCACCCGGAGGGAGCTTGAGGGAGACGCCGCCCTGCTTCTTGCCGCCGTCGACGTCGCCGCAGACGACAGCGCCGTCCTGCTTGCCGTTCGTATCCGGGACGTTGATCGTCACGCCGCCAAGGGTGTTGATGAAGCTCGCGAAGCCGTCGAAGTCGACGATCACGATGTGGTTGATGTCGATCCCGAGGAAGTCCTCCACCGTCTTGATGGTCTCGGCCGGGTTCCCGTTGGGGCTGCGGGTGTTGCAGGCGAGGGAGGCGTTGATCTTCTGGGAGCCGCAGTTCGGGATCGCCGCGTAGCTGTCACGGGGGATCGAGAGCTTGCGGAACGACGTGAGCGACGCGTGCAGCACCATGATCGTGTCGGCGCGCGGCGGCCCCTGGCCCTCTGAGCCGTTGGCGTTGTGCTGTGTCTTCCCCCGGCGGTCGCCGCCGAGGATGAGGATGTTCTGCCCTGCCAGCACCGCCGGACCGCCCTTCAGCGCGTCCTTCGCGGACTGAGGCAGCTTGCCCTTCTGGATCTGCGCCGAGATCGCAAAGGTGATGAAGCTGAGCAGGAGCCAGCCGACCGCGAAGATCAGGATCCAGCGCAGCCAGGGCCGCTTGCCCCCGGTGAGCCTCCCGAAGAACCCGCGAATGCCGCCGCGTCCGCCCGAATCGCGGCGGATGCTCTCCAGGCTCGGCTTGCGAAGCCGGTCCCGCAGGCTGGGCCGGGCGCGATAGACGGTGTACGGAGGCTTCTCGCCCCTGCCACCGCTGCCGCCCTTCCCGGTGGGCTTCTTCTGCTGCGAAGCAGGACGCTTCTGGCCCCCTCGGCCACCTCGCCCATAGACGGTGTACTCCGGCTTCTTGCCCTTTTCAGGCTTGCCTTTAGCCCCGGAGGCACCAGGCTTCTTCGGCTCGTCGGGCTTCCCGCCGCCCCCCGAGCCCTCGGGCCGCTTGGGCGGCCGGTCATCTCCCTGCGGAGACATGGGATATCAATAGTTACGCATGCCGCCGCCAGACCCCTTTACGTCCTCTTGACCCCGCGCGAGACGATCGGCGTCGATCTGGGTGGGACCAAGATGGCCGTCGGGGTGGTGGACTCCGACCAGCACATCCATTACGAGGGTCAGGAGCCGTCGATCGGGCTCACCGAGGACGAGCTCGTCGCGGACCTGGGCAGGGAGCTGGTGGAGGCCCGAGACGCCCGGCCCGACGTGCTCTGTGCCGGCCTGGGGATTCCGGCGACGATCGACCACGACCGGGGTGTGGCGATCCAGGCGGTAAACCTCGAGATCTCCGATGTGCCGCTGCGGGACCTGATGCGGGAGAAGCTCGGCCTGCCGATCTACATCGACAACGACGCCAACGTGGCGGCCCTCGCCGAATTCCTCTTCGGCGCCGGCCGCGGGGCGCGCAACGTGGTGATGCTGACCATCGGGACCGGGGTCGGCGGCGGTCTCATCCTCGATGGGGAGATCTATCGCGGATCGACCGGGGCGGCGGCCGAGCTGGGCCACATCGTGGTCCAAGAGGACGGCCCCCCCTGTCAGGGAAACTGCCCGAACCATGGCTGCGTGGAGACGTTCGCGTCGGGAACGGCGATCGCCAGGGAGGGCAGGAAGGCGGCCGAGGAGCATCCCGACTCGGCGCTGGGCAAGGCGCTTGCCGAGGGGCCGATCGTCGGCAAGACCGTGACCGAGCTGGCGATCAACGGGGATCCGCTCGCCCGTGAGGTGGTGGCTGATGCCGGCCGGCACCTCGGCGTCGCGCTGGCGAGCCTGGCCAACATCTTCGATCCCGACCTCTTCGTGATCGGCGGCGGTGTCTCGGTCGTGGGGGATCTGATGCTCGACCCCGCGAGAGAGGAGCTCGTCTCGCGCGCGTTGCCCCCGATGAACCGGGCTCCCGTTCACCTGGCGGAGCTGGGGCCGGAGGCGGGGATGATCGGAGCGGCGGCGATGGCTCTGATCGAGCTGGACAAGGAGAGCTAGAGCGATGCCCGGCAAGCTGGTCGTCTGCCCGACGCCGATCGGGAATCTTGAGGACATCACCCTGCGGGTGCGACGCGCACTCTACGAGGCCGACGTAATCGCCTGCGAGGACACCCGCCGCACCGGGCTGCTGCTGGAGCGCATCGAGATCCAGGCGATGCAGCTGGTCTCCTACCACGAGGGGAACGAGGCGGAGCGCGCCAGGGAGCTGGCCCAGCGGATCGAGCGCGGCGACACGGTTGCCCTGGTCTCGGACGCGGGCACCCCCGCGATCTCCGACCCGGGCTTCCGGCTGATCAGAGCGTGCATCGACCGTGACCTCGACATCGAGGTGCTGCCGGGACCCTCGTCGATCATCACGGCCCTTGTCGTCTCCGGACTGCCGACCCATCGGTTCCGCTTCCAGGGCTTCCTGCCACGGAGGACCGGCGAGCTCGAGCGTGTCCTGCAATCCACCGAGACGCTGATCGCATTCGAGTCCCCGCGGCGGCTGCCCGAGTCCCTGCGGGCACTCGCCCAGCTCGCCCCAGACCGGCCGGCCGCCGTGTGCCGCGAGCTCACCAAGCTCCATGAGGAGATCGTGCGGGGCACACTCGGCGAGCTCTCCCGGCGCTTTCGGGACGAGGCCAGGGGGGAGATCGTGGTGGTGATCGGGCCCGCCGCCGAGCGCGGCACTGCGGACATCGGCTTCGCCACCGACGCCCTGCGCGGCCTGATCCGCGCCGGCGCTCGTCCGCGCGCGGCGGCCAGCGTGGTCTCCGCGCTCACGGGAGTGCCCGCCAACGATCTGTACAAGGGAATTACGGGACGGGAACCACGCAGATAGCAGGGGTTTCTGTGGCACTCGCGCTACCGTGAGGACATGGCAAAGCGCGAGCCTCGCATGATCTCCCTGGGCTACGGCAAGTTCGCCCGGGCCGACCGCATCTATGCGCTCGTCCCCCTTGATCCGAAGGACCGCGGCGAGGGCCGCCGCACCTACGTCCACGTCGACGACATGGCCGAGCCGATCGTCGCCTCCCGCTCGGAGCGGGCGATCCTCAATGACGTCGAGGACGCGCTGACCGAGGCGGCGGGCATCCCGCGGCGCAAGAGGCGGGCTGGGGCGAGGGGCCAGGAGAAGTTGCTCTAGCTCTAGGCTCACGCCCAGTGAGCTTCTACGTCACGACTCCCATCTACTACGTCAACGGTGAGCCCCACCTGGGCCACGCCTACTCGACGATTGCGGCCGACATCCTTGCCCGCCACCATCGCCAGCGCGGGGAGGACGTCTTCTTCCTGACCGGCACCGACGAGCACGGCGAGCCGGTTGCGCAGCAGGCCGAGGCGGAGGGAGTCACCCCACGCGAGCTCGGAGACCGGCTCGCCCCTCGCTTCAAGGAGATGGCCGCGAAGATCAACGCCTCCAACGACTTCTTCATCCGCACCACCGACGAGGGCCATATGGAGCGGGTCCAAGCGATCGTCCAGCGGGTCTACGACAACGGCCATGTGTACGAGGGCGAGTACGAGGGCTGGTACTGCCCGCGCTGCGCGGACTTCAAGACGGAGTCGGAGATCGGCCCCGACAACACGTGCCCGATCCACAGGATCCCGCTGACGCGTGAGAAGCAGAAGAACTGGTTCTTCAAGCTGTCCGCCTTCCAGGACGATCTCGAGCGCCTGTACGAGGAGCGCCCTGACTTCGTCGCCCCGGACTTCCGTCGCAACGAGGCGCTCTCCTTCATCCGGCAGGGACTTCAGGACGTCTCGCTCTCCCGCCCGACGCTGAAGTGGGGGGTGCCCGTCCCCTGGGACACCGACCAGGTGATCTACGTCTGGTTCGACGCGCTGCTCAACTACTACACCGCGCTCGGCTATGGGATCGAAGGGGAGGACGTCACCGAGAAGTTCTGGCCTCCTTTCCACATCCTCGCCAAGGACATCCTCAAGTTCCACGCCGTCTATTGGCCCGCGTTCCTGATGGCGGCGGACATCGAGCTGCCGAAGGGGATGTTCATCCACGGCTTCCTGCTGATGGAGGGGCACAAGATGTCCAAGTCGCTCGGCAACGTCCTCGACCCGGACGAGGTGGTCGCCAAGTTCGGCGCCGACGCGCTGCGCTTCTACTGCTTCCGCGAGGTCTCCTTCGGCCAGGACGGGCAGATCTCGCCGGCGGGCTTCGAGTCCCGGTACGAGAGCGAGCTCGCCGACCAGTACGGCAATCTGGCCAACCGGGTGCTCTCGATGATCGGCCGCTACCGCGACGGCGTCGTCCCCGAGGCCGAGGGGGAGGCCGGGCTGGCCGGCGACCTCCAGGGCGCGCCCGAGCGCGTGCGGGCGCTGCTCGACGAGGCCGAGCTCACCCAGGCCCTCGAGGAGATCTGGCGGGGGGTGCGCCGCCTCAACCAGTACGTGGAGGAGACGAAGCCATGGGAGCTCTCCAAGGACGAGTCGGCCTCCGACCGCCTGGACTCGGTGCTCTACGGGCTGGCGGAAGGCCTGCGCGTCACCACGCTCATGCTCCACGCCTACATGCCGGAGACGACCGGCCGCCTGCTCGACGCGCTCCAGGAACCTTCCCGGGAGCTCGCCGATTTCGGCTCGCGGGGCGGGGGCCAGAGTCTCGGGGAGCTCGCCCCGCTGTTCCCAAAGCTCGCGCCGGCCTGATCGAAGGGCCGATTTGGCCGGTGCTAGGGTGGCCCGGATAATCGATACAGGCGAGTAGGGAGGCAATCGATGGGCAGGATTTCTCGGATCCGATGCATTGCTGCGGCCGTTGGGGTGATCGGAGCGCTGCTGCTCCCCGCCTCGGGCGCCGCCGGCTCACCCACCGCTCACAAGTCGGGCGCGACCATCAACTACCTCACCACCGGCAAGCTCCGGGTCGCGAAGAGGATCATCGTGCCCTTCGTCTGCTCGGTCAACTGCGACGTCGTCTCGAGCCTGAAGCTGAAGGGTCCCTTCGTCCAGGGCACCGACGTCGAGCAGGGATCGCTGCAGGCCGGTGTCCCGGCGGGTCACTTCATCAAGCCGAGCGGGACTCTGCTCAAGCTCCTGAAGGCGTCGCCCGGGCGCTACAAGGTGGTCAGCCACGTCACTGCGACGGATCCCGCTACCGGCGCGACCGACCAGATCTCACACGCCTTCAAGCTCAAGAGGTAGACGCGCTCGCGGTCGGCCCGTCCGACTGATACGGGGAACTACTGATGCCGCGGGTCGCGGGCGGTCCTACCCTGGCCGCCACGATGCTCTCTCGTATGGCCAGGGTGGGAGTTCTGACGATCTGTGCCACGGCGCTGATCGGCGTGATCGGGACCGGGATGGCGGGGGCAAGCCCGCGCGCCGGCAAGAGCGTGATCGGGGGCACGCCGGCGAGCATCCAGCAATACCCGTACGTCGCGTCCGTGCTCACTCCGACGACGCTCTGCACCGGCACGGTGATCTCATCGACCAGGGTCCTGACGGCAGGCCACTGCGTCGGCAACCCGCAGACGATGACGGTCAGGACCCAGTCCCCCTCCTCATTCACGGGCGGGGAGACGCTCGGCGTGTCGTCCGTCGCATTCGCGCCGGGATTCGCTCACCAGTTCGAGAACGACCTCGCGATCCTGACCCTGAGCAGTCCCACCAGCGCTCCACCGATCCAGGTCGCGGATGCGAGCGAGGACGCCGCCTACACGCGGGCCGGCGCGACGCTCTCCGTGGTCGGCTTCGGCAACCGCAATCCGCTGATCACCGCCAAGCCGCAGATCGGCGTCCTGACCGCGACGAATGTCTCGGTGAGGTTCTGCCCTCTGCCAGCATGGGCGATCTGCGACTCCGGGGGCAAGGCGGGCATCGCCTTCCGAAGGCTCCGCCGCCACAGGGTCAAGCGGGCGACGGTGAAGGCCACGGTCTGCTCCGGTGACAGCGGCGGTCCGCTGGTCGCGAACACCCCGGCGGGCCCTCGACTCGTCGGCACGGCCGAGGCGAGCACCGCGCCTCCCTCCAAGCGGAATCCGTTCTTCTTCGTGATCTGCGGGCTGAAGGGCTATCCGTCGGTCCACACCCGGTCCGCTCTGTACACCGACTTCATCCGGTCGAACCTGGGGCCATAGGCTCCAGGTTCATGGGCTTCGCCATCAGGTCGCGGCCACGAGCGGCCGCCCCACATAAGTCGAGCGGCCCGAGTGGCCGCCTGGTGGCCTTAGTGGTCGACACGCACGCGCACCTCGGGCTCTGCGAGCCGGCGGAGGCCGATCTGATCGCCGCCGCGCGCGAGGCAGGGGTCAGGCGGATCCTCACCGTCGGACTGGGCGAGGACTCGAACCCGGAGGCGGTCGCCTCCGCGGAGGTGAATGAGGAGGTCTTCGCCTCGGTGGGAAGGCACCCGAACAGCGCGGCGGGCTTCGACGAACAGGCGGCGCAGGCGATCGAGGAGCTCTGTGATCGCCCGGGCGTCGTCGCGGTGGGCGAGACCGGGCTCGACTTCTATCGCGACCGCTCTGACCCCGACGACCAGCGCAGGGCGTTTGCCGCCCAGATCGGGATCGCGAAGCGCACGAGCAAGGCCCTGGTGGTGCACCTACGTGACAGCGAGGGCTCCGAGGACGCCGTCTCGGAGGCGTTCGCCACCCTCGAGCGCGAGGCCGACGGGGTCGACGTGATCCTGCATTGTTTCTCGGCGCACCCGCGCTGGGCCGAGCGTGCCGCCGAGCGGCGCTGGTACTGCTCATTCGCGGGGAACCTGACCTATCCGAGGTCTGAGCTGATTCGCGAGGCGGCGGGGCTCGTGCCTGCCGACCGCCTCCTGGTCGAGACAGATTCCCCGTTCCTGGCCCCGCAGCCGGTGAGGGGAAAGCCGAATCAGCCCGCCAACGTCGTCGCGACGGCCGAGAGGCTGGCCGAGATCCGTGGCGTCGCGTACGGTGAGCTCGAGGGAACTGTGGAGGAGAACGCCGCAAGAGTCTTCGGCTGGTGAGCGGCCGGGCCGGGCCGCCGGAGCACTCGCCACGCCGGCTCGGGCAGAACTTCCTCGCCGACCCCAATCTGCTGGACACGATCGTCCGGGAGGCGGAACTGAGCCCGGAGGACGTCGTGCTCGAGGTCGGGGGCGGCGGAGGCGCGCTGACCGAGCGGGTCGCGCCGGGCGTGCGCCTGCTCCACGTGATCGAGATGGACGAGCGCCTCCGGGAGCAGCTCGAGCCGCTGGCGGAGGAGCTCGGGGGCGTTGACCTGGTCTGGGGGGACGCCATGAAGGTCGACCTCGGAGGCCTCGCGCCGGCCCCGACCAAGATGGTCGCCAATCTTCCCTACTCCATCGCGACGCCGCTGCTGATCAGGACGATCGCGGAGCTCCCATCGATCGAGATCTGGCTGGTGATGGTCCAGCGGGAGATCGCGGAGCGGCTCCGCGCGCGACCGGGCACTCGCGAGTACGGCTCGCCCAGCGTGCTCGTTCAGCTCGCCTGCGAGGTGAGGCTGCTCCGCAGGGTCGATCCGGCGGTGTTCGTGCCCAGGCCGCGCGTCGAGTCGGCACTGGTCCGGTTGCGCCGGAAGGGCACCGGGGCGTCCGAGGATCTGGCCGCCCTCGTCCGGCTCTCCTTCGCTCACCGCCGGAAGTCCCTTGCCCGCTCGCTGGAGCTCGCCCGGGCCGGCAGCCTGGCGCCGGCCCGCGCCGCGCTCGAGGCGATGGGCAAGCCGGCCGATGCCCGCGCCGAGGCGCTCTCTCCCGAGGAGTTCCAGCGCTTCGGCGAGGCGCTGGCGGAGCGCGGAGGTTGCCCATGAGCGTCGCCGAGATGCCGGGGACGATGCTCGCGCCCGCGAAGCTCAACCTCTGCCTCTTCGTCGGCCCGAAGCGGGAGGACGGCCTGCACGAGATCCGCTCGCTGTTCGAGCCGCTGGAGCTTGCAGATGAGCTGAAGCTGACCGAGGCCGAATCCGACGAGGTGCTCATCGAGGGCATAGAAGGCCCAGACCTGACGGCGAAGGCGCTCGCGGCCCTGCGGGGCAACGGCTGGCAGGGGCCGCCCCTTCGCATCGAGGTGACCAAGCGGGTGCCCGTGGCTGCCGGCCTCGGGGGCGGGAGCGCGGACGCCGCCGCGGTTCTGCGGCTCGCTCGCGGCGCGGTGAAGGGGCTCCGCTCGATCGCGGCCGAGATCGGAGCGGACGTGCCTTCGCAGCTACAGCCACGCGCCTGTCTCGTCGCGGGAGCCGGCGAGGTGATCGAGCCCGCTCCGCCTCCCGCGGAGCACGGGGTGGTGCTGATCCCGCAGGCCGACGGGCTGGCGACCGCCGAGGTCTACGCCGAGGCCGATCGCCTCGGCACGCCGCGCGGGGAGTCCGAGCTCGAGGCGATCCGCCGCCAGCTGCGCGACGCCGTCGACCAGGGTGGATCCCCACTCGACTATCGAGAGCACCTCGTCAACGACCTCCAGCCCGCGGCGATCTCACTGCGGCCCGAGATCGAGGACGCGCTCACAGCGCTCGAGGGCGCCGGTGCCGTGCACGCGATGGTGACCGGCTCCGGTCCGACGGCGTTTGGCCTCTACCCGACCGTGGACGCCGCGCTGGCCGCGGCCGAGACGCTGCGCGAGAGCTTCCCCGCGACGATCGCGACCGCCCCGCTCGCGGGATGAGCGGTTCGCGCATCAGCTGGAAGTGGGTCCGCCGGGGGCTGCTGGCGGCCGCCATCTTCGCCTTCTTCATGTTCCGGGGAGACCTGCCGCACATCGATCTCGAGCAGGCGATCCAGGATCTCTCCCAGGGGCTCGGGGCGTGGACCTACCTCCTCGTCGGTGCGTTGGCCTTCCTGGAAACCGGTGCGTTCGTCGGCCTGATCGCCCCGGGGGAGTTCACGGTGATGCTCGGCGGCGCGGTGGCGGGACAGGGCGACATCTCCCTGCCGGTGATCCTGGCGATCACCTGGGCTTGCGCGTTCGCCGGGGACTCCGTGAGCTTCATGCTCGGCGCGAGGCTGGGCCGGGACTTCCTCGTCCGGCACGGCAAGCGCTTCCGGATCACCGAGGAGCGCCTGAAGCAGGTGGAGGGCTACTTCGCCCGCTATGGGGGGCGGACGATCCTGATCGGCCGCTTCATCGGACTGGTGCGCGCTCTGGCCCCGTTCATCGCCGGCAGCAGCAAGCTCCCGTACCGGAACTTCGCTCCGTTCAGCATCCTGGGCACCGGCCTGTGGTCGGCCGGGCTGATCCTGATCGGCTACTTCTTCGCGCAGAGCCTCGACACGGTCACCAACATCGTCGGGAAGGGCCTCTTCGTCTTCGCGATCGTCGTCGGAATCGGCGTCGGCCTGTTCCTGGCCTACCGGTTCCTGCGCGAGCCCGAGAACCGCGGCAAGGTCGCGGCCGAGATGGAGAAGCGCAGGGCTCTGCGACCGCTGCTGGCGCTGGGCAGGCGGCTGCGGCCGCAGTTCGCGTTCCTCGGTCGACGGCTCACCCCGGGGGGTCTGGGGCTCGAGTTCACCTCGCTGCTTGCGGCCCTGTCGGTCGGGTTGTTCGTGGTGATCGCCTACTGGAGCGTGATCTCCGGCGATCCGGGTCCGACGCCCGGTGACCAGACTGCGCTCAACGTCGCGCAGGACCTGCAGGCGTCCTGGCTGACCAGCGCGGCCAAGGAGTTCACGCATCTCGGCTCAGGCTGGGTGACCTGGCCCCTTGCCGCGCTAGCGGCGGTGGCGCTGGCTGCGACGCGGCGCTGGATGGAGTTCTGGGTGCTGGTCTCGGGGATGGTGGCGACGATCCTGCTCGTTCACGGCATCAAGGTCTGGACTGACCGGCCCCGTCCGCCGGATCCTCTCGTCTCGGCGGAGGGATCGTCCTTCCCGAGCGCGCACGCGGCCTATTCCACGCTCTATGTGTGGCTGTCGGTCACCCTCGCGCTGCGGCTGGCCCCGGGGGTGACGAAGCGCGGCCTGATGATCTCGGCCGGCATTCTGCTGGCGCTGCTGGTCGGGCTCACGCGGGTCTATCTGCGCGTGCACTGGTTCAGCGATGTGACCTCCGGATGGGCCCTGGGACTCTCCTGTTTCTCGGCGGCCGCGATCGTCGCGCTGATCCTCGACTACATCCGCCACAATCCCCGGCGTCATGAACGGGCCCATCAGCTCGATCCTGGCGCCGGTGCTGGCGCTGGGCACTGAGTACTACCTCTTCGGCGCTGCCGGACTGCTGACGATCTCCGTGTTCATCGGGTTGATCCTCGCTCCGGCGCTGGGGTCGTACGGGCGCGCCTGGGAGAAGGTCGTGGCGGGCTTCCTCTCACTCTTCGTGCTGGCGGCGCTGGTGCTGATCGGCCTGGTGCTCGGCGTCGTGATCTTCCTGAACTGGGACAAGATCAAGCACCTGGATTTAGGGTGGTGCGCACCAGGCCGCTCCACCTTAATGCTGCGATGAACGCGAAGGAAACCAGCCAGCGCCACGCCGACCCCGGCAGCCTCGAGGAGCTCTCGGCCGCGATCGAGGCCGGCGCCGGGATGCCGGCGGTCGCTCGGGCCGCGAGCCGCGCCCTGGACGCGAGCGTCGCGCTGATCGACCGGACCAGCAACGTCCTCGCCGTCGCCGCCGCCTCGCCGGACGAGGAGAAGAAGTTGCTCGCCGGAGGCGCCGGGGTGGAGACGGTGGACCTCCGCGTGGCCGACAACTCGGTTGGCGAGCTTCGCTGGCGGCCCCGCGGTGAGGATGAGCCCGATGCCGCACTGCTTCGCATGGTCTCCACCCTGGTGGGGCTGGAGCTCGAACGCTCGCGCTCGCCCCAGTGGGCGACCGAGGAGGCGGCCGGTGACTTCGTCCGCGCTCTCCTGGATCGCAAGATCACCGACCGTGGCGACATCGAGGCACGGGCCGCCGAGCTCGGGACGACTTTGGTAGGCGGTTCCGGCGTCCTGATCGCGCGCGCCGTTCCCCACGTGGCGCAATCGGGGGAGTGGCGCGCTCGCGTCCTCGCGATCTCGCTTCGCGCGGTCAGGGCGATCAGCCCCGGAGCGCTCGGTGCCGAGGGAAGCCCGGAAGCCGAGGGCGCGGAGGTGATCGCGATCGTCCCCGCCGACGAGGAGGCGAAGCTCGCCCGCGCGGCGGAGGCGCTTGCCAACGAGTTGGATGCGGGCCTCAGCGGCTTCACCGTCAGCGTGTCCCAGAGCCGCGTCGCGGTCGATCCGGTCGACCTCTACCGAGCGGGCCAGGAGGCCCTGCTGGCTGCCAACGTCGGTGAGGCCGAGGGAGCGCGCCTGCTCGCCTTTGAGCACACCGGCGCCTACCGGCTGCTGCTGCCCGCGATGAGCGAAGACCCAGCGGAGCTCGAGCGCTTCTACTCCGAGACCGTCGAGCCCCTGGTGGCCTACGACGAGCAATACGAGACGGAGTTGGTCGCGACCGTGGAAACCTACCTCGAGAACGACGGAAACGTCGCCGCCACCGCCCAGCAGCGCTACACCCACCGGCACACCATCCGTTACCGGCTGGAGCGTGCCCGGGAGCTCTGCGGGCACGACGTCACCTCGACCGAGGGACGCGAGAAGCTCGGCCTGGGGCTGAAGGCGATGAGGGTGCTCGGCATCCACTCGCCCACAGGTCCGACTGGGGAGCCGGGGACCAAGGCGGGACGCGTTCCGCCGGCGGAAGCCGAATGACCGAACGAGACGCGGCGGCCGCTAGCTGCCGGTTTGCTGGGAAATCATCTCGCTGAGCACCGCCGTGACCTCGCGATCCCCCGTCGCGCGATCGTCCGAGATCACGTGGCTGACGGCGTTGATCAGCGCCAGGTGCGTGAACGCCTGCGGGAAGTTCCCCCAGTGCCGGCCTGTATTGGCGTCGAGCTCCTCGGCATAGAGACCGAGCGGCCCCGCAATCCCGAGGAGCTTCTCGCACATCTCGCGAGCCCGCTGCGACTCGCCGATCTCGGATAGCGCGGAGACCAGCCAGAAGGAGCAGATCAGGAAGCTGGCCTCCACGCCCTCCAGCCCATCATCGGTCTGCTCGACGCGGTAGCGGAGCACCAGGCCGTGCTCGGTCAGCTCCTCGGAGATGGCGTTGACCGTATTGACCACCCGCTCGTCGTCCGGCGGCAGGAAGCGGACGAGCGGGACGAGCAATGTGGATGCGTCGAGCGCATCGGTCTCGTAGTGCTGGCGGAAGACGCCTCGGTCGGAGACGCCCCTCTCGAGGATGTCTTCGCGGATCGTCTTGGCGACCTCCGTCCAGCGCTCGAGGTGGTCCTCGTCGCCGGTCCGGTCAGCGAGCCGGCAGCCGCGGTCGAGCGCGACCCAGCACATCAACTTGGAGGAGACGTAGTGCTTCGGCTCCCCGCGGGCCTCCCAGATCCCCTGGTCGGGCTTGTCCCAGACGGTGATGGCCGCTTCGACCTGGTGGCAGAGGGCCTCCCAGAGTTCATGGGGCAGATGGTCCTGCACCTTGGCGTGGATGTACACCGAGTCGAGCAGGGCGCCGTAGACATCGTTCTGGCGCTGGTCGTACGCGCCGTTCCCGATGCGAACCGGCTTGGCTCCTTCGTAGCCGCTCATATTGTCGAGGGACGTCTCGGTCAGGTCCCGCTTTCCGTCGATCCCGTACATGATCTGCAGCCTGGGATGGCCGTCCTTGAGGCTCTCCTGGTAGACGTCCGCGAGCCAGCCCATGAAGTCAGTCGCCTCGTAGTCGAGCGAGAGCGTGTGGAGGGCCCAGAGCGTGAACGTCGCGTCGCGGATCCAGGTGTAGCGGTAGTCCCAGTTGCGCTCGCCGCCCGGCGTCTCGGGTAGCGAGGTGGTGAGGGCCGCGATCATCGCGCCGGTGGGCGCGTAGGTCAGGCCCTTGAGGACCAGGGCCGAGCGCTGGAGATAGTCGCGCCAGGGATGGTCGGGGAAGCTGCCGCCTTCGAGCCAACGGCGCCAGTAGTCGACCGTGCGCTGGAGCCGCTGCTCGCACTCCTCCGCGGAGCTGGGCGGGACCGGCGCGGGCCCCCAGCTGATCGCGCTGTAGCGAACCTCTCCCGCCTTCATCCGGTGGCGGGCGCGGGCGTCGGTGCCGTCGACCCCGATGGGCAGGTCCCCGGTCAGGATCAGGTGGATGTCCTGGTGGGTGACCTCGGCGTCGGTTCCGTCATCGCCGCGCCGCTCCCAGTCGAGCAGCGTCGCCCCGTAGTCGAAGGCCGGCTGGCAGATCATCTCGATGTCGACCTCGCCCTGAAGGCACTCGATCTGCCGGATCAGGACGTGCTCGGCCTCGTCGTCGGGGGGCGGTCGCCGGTGTGGCTCGAAGTCGTTGTCCTGTCGCCAATCTCCGAGGGTCAGCCCGTCGCGGATGACGACCCAGCCCGACCCGGTCATCCAGGTCGTCTCCAGGACGTTGGTTCCAGGCACGTAGCGGCGGCTGACAGGCGCGATCAGCCCGGGCGGACCGATCCGCCAGAAGCCGGCGCTGCGGTCGAGCAGTGAGCCGAAGACGCTCTGCGAGTCGAATCGGGGGAGGCAGAGCCACTCGATCGAGCCCTCGGGAGCGACGAGGGCGCCGGTGTGGCAGTCCGAGAGGAACCCGTACCAGGAGATGCGCGGGAAGCGCGACATTGGGGCCATGGACCCGGAGATTATTTGGCCGGGATCACGGACCTGGGTGCGTTCTGGCGTATCCCTCGAGTCCCTCCTTCGCCCGGGCGGCCGACCAGTTGTGATTCCAGCGGAAGATCGGCCGCATGATGGGCGTGAGGTAGCGGAGGAAGGGGCGGTCGGCGTGGACGATCCAGTCGAAGCGGACGTGAACGCGGCTCCCATTGGGGGTCAGGGTCCACTTGCCGGTGCCGGTCAGATCACCGACCACCTCGACCTGGAAATGGGTGGGCGGGTCGAAGGCCACGATCTTCGAGGTGGTTCTGAGCGTGTACGGGAGCTTGCCCTTGAAGTGCTGCCTGGTGGTCACGCCCTCGGCGGGCGCCTCGTCGCCCTCGACGTCGATGTAGACGGGCTTCCACCACTCCGGGTAGGTGCGCGCATCCGCGAGCGCCCCGAAGATCGCCTCCTGCGATGCGTCGACGTCCCACTCGTCCAGGAACACGTACTCCTTGGCCATCTCTCCTCCAGGTCGGGGGCCGTGCGCGGCATTCGATCCTCTCTCCTACCCGGATCACCGAAACAGGCGGGGATGTCGACTTCCTTTCGCTATCCGAAAAGAAGTCGACAAACGACCGATTCCGGGGGGAGGATTCGAACCCCCTCTTCCTGGACCAAAACCAGGCGTGCTGGCCAGGTACACCACCCCGGAGCGCGACTCAAGTCTAGGTGTGACCGTTCCGGGTCGGTTGATGGCAGAAATCGCCCGTCATTGGTCATTGCAGACAGAACTCGATCCAGCCATGATTCCGCCATGGCCTCGACCAAGCCTCGCCGGATCGTCATCCTCGCCTTCCCCGGCGTGCAGCCGCTCGACGTGGTCGGGCCGGCCGAGGTCTTCGCCGGAGCGGACACGCTCGTGGGCGGCGGCGCCTACACCGTCGAGGTGGTCGCCAGGAAAACCGACCCGATCTCGACCCGCTCGAGCGCCTACGGGATCGTCCCGAAGACGACCACGGCACGCTGCCGCGGGCCGATCGACACGCTGGTCGTCGCCGGCGGGTTCGGGGTCGCCAGGGCCGAGGACGACGCCGCCCTGATCCGCTGGATCCGGAGCGCCGCCCGGCGCTCGCGGCGCGTCACCTCGGTCTGCTCGGGGGCGTTCCTGCTCGCGCGGGCGGGTCTGCTGGAAGGACGGACCTGCACGACCCACTGGGCATCGACCGCCGAGCTCGCCCGTCGCCATCCGGAGCTCACCGTCGATCCAAACCCGATCTTCGTCCGCGACGGGAACGTCTGGACCTCCGCCGGCGTCACCTCAGGGATGGACCTCTCCCTCGCGTTGGTGGAGGAGGATCTTGGCCGCGAGATCGCGGTGGAGATCGCGCGCTGGCTCGTCCTCTTCCTCCAGCGCCCCGGAGGCCAGGCTCAGTTCAGCACGCACCTCTCGGCGCAGCTCGCGGAGCGCCGCCCACTGCGCGAGTTGCAGTCGTGGATTGCGGACAACCTCGACGAGGACCTGCGCGTCGAGGCGCTCGCAGGGCGCGCGGCGATGAGCCCGCGCAACTTCGCCCGCTTCTTCCGGCGCGAGACAGGCATTACCCCCGCCGCCTACGTCGAGGAGCTCCGCGTGGAGCGCGCGCGGCAACTTCTCGAGGAGGGCGCCGATCCGGTCGAACTCGTCTCCGCCCGCTGCGGCTTCGGCACCCCTGAGACGATGCGCCGGGCATTCTCTCGCCGCGTCGGCGTGGCGCCGGCCGCCTACCGCGGACGCTTCCGCACAGTCAACGACCAGGTGCCCGCACGGGCCTGAGAGGAGAACCCGATGCAAGTCGCCTACCTGCTCTATGACCGCTTCACTGCACTCGACATCACCGGGCCCCACGACGTCTTCAACTCGGTTCCCGGCAACGAGGCGATCTTCGTCGCTGAGGAGGCCGGCCCGATTCGGAACGAGTCGGACACGCTCTCCTTGGTGGCCGACGCCTCGATCTACGAGGTGACGAGCCCGGACATCGTGGTCGTGCCCGGAGGCTTCGGCAACCGGATGCTGCTCGAGCACCGGCCGCTGCACGAGTGGATCCGCGGCGTGCACGAGACCAGCACCTGGACGACCTCGGTCTGCACCGGGTCGCTTCTGCTGGCGGCGGCGGGGCTCCTCGACGGCGCTCCGGCGACCACCCACTGGCTGGCCCGCGACGTGCTCGCAGAGCTGGGGGCGAAGCCCGTCCCCGACCGCGTCGTGGAGCACGGCAAGGTCGTGACTGCCGCCGGGGTCTCGTCGGGGATCGACATGGCCCTCCACCTGGTCACCGAGATCAACGGCCCCGAGATGGCCCAGGCAGTGCAGCTCGGCATCGAGTACGACCCGCAGCCCCCCCACGACGCGGGCGCCCCCGAGAAGGCGCCACAGCCGATTGTGGACCTGGTGACCGCAGCCTTCGAGGCGCGGGAGGCTGCGGTCTCGCAGACCTAACCGGAGGACCCTTGCTTGGCCTCTCAATGCGGCATAGGGTGAGCCAATCTGGATTCCACCAGCAAGAGGGGAGTCTCTATGAGCAAGAGGACCTTGCGGCGGCCGTCGGCGAGCATGATCGTCGCCGTCCTGGCGCTGGTCATGGCCATGGTCGGCACGGGTATCGCCGCCACCGCTTTGACCAAGAAGGAGAAAAAGCAAGTCAAGAACATCGCGGGAGCACAGCTCAATTCCCGGGTGATGGGAGCGACCGTCAACGCGGGCGACACCTGTGCCATCTCGAAGCAGACCGGCGGGATCACCGCCGCCCAGGTCGGGACCTCTCCGGGGCCGACCGCGTTCTGCGATGTGACCTTCCCGCGCGCAGTCGACACCTGCACCGTCGGTGCGAATCCGCTGCATCCGCTCCAGGACATCAGCGGTATGGCCTCGATCCGCTACCTGGGCGGAGCGGTGGTCAGGGTGACCCGGGTCAACGGAGCCAACAATTTCCAGGCCCAGGGGCTGTTCTCGATCTATGCCATCTGCCCGGCGTAGCCCGAGGCAGCGGGTCGCCGAAAGCAATTGACCTGACGGGGCCCTCCTCGGAGGGCCCCGTTTGTGCCGGCAGCCGTGGATAGCCGCCCGGTTGGCGGATTTCACTCGGTCGCTGCGAACCGTGCGCGAACGCCCCTGCCCTTACGATTCCGCTGTGAATCCCCCGGCCACCACCGCCCTGATCATGGCCGCTGGGCAGGGCACCCGGATGCGCTCGGCCGTTCCCAAGGTCGTGCACGAGGTCTGCGGGCGACCGATGATCGCCTGGCCCATCCTCGCCGCCCGCGAGGCCGGCGCCGACCGGATCTGCCTGATCGTCTCGCCGGAGCACGATCTGTCGTCTGTCCTGCCCGAGGGAACCGAGACGGTCACGCAGCCGGTGGCCGACGGCACGGGGGGAGCGCTTCGTGCGGCCGCCGATGTGGTCCGCGACTCTGACACGGTCCTGGTCCTCTCCGGCGACACTCCGCTGCTCAGCGCCGAGGAGATCTCCGGGCTGCTCGACGCGCACGCCGAGACCGGCGCGGCCGCCACGGTGATGACCACCGAGCTCGACGATCCAGGCACCTTCGGCCGTGTGATCCGCACGGTGGACGGCGACGTCCAGAAGATCGTCGAGGCCAAGAAGCCCGGCGACGCCTCCGAGGAGGAGCTTCGGGTGAAGGAGGTGAACGCGGGCACCTACGCGTTCTCGGGTCCGGCCCTCAGCCAGGCCCTCGATGGCCTCACCAACGACAACGCCCAGGGCGAGTACTACCTCCCGGACGTCTTGCCGCTGATCACCGATCAGGGCGGCAAGGTGATCGCGCATCTGGTCGGTGACCCCGCCGTCAACCTCGGGATCAACGACCGCGCCGACCTCGCCCGGGTGACGGAGGAGGCCCGCCGCCGGATCAACCTGGCCCACATGCGCGACGGGGTCACGATCGAGGATCCGGGCTCGACCTGGATCGACGCGGACGTGCGGATCGAGCCCGACGCGACGATCCTGCCCGGCACCTTCATCCGCGGCGCGACGACGATCGGGTCCGGCAGCGCCGTGGGCCCGATGACCACAGTCATCGACTCCGCGATCGGGGAGCGCGCCACCGTCATTCACTCCTACCTGACTAGCTGCGAGGTGGGGGACGAAGCCAGGGTTGGTCCCTTCACCTACCTGCGGCCGGGTGCTCGGATCGGCGAGGGCGCGAAGGCTGGGACCTTCGTCGAGATCAAGAACTCGGAGATCGGCCGCGGGGCCAAGGTCCCCCATCTCTCCTACATCGGGGACACCGAGGTGGGGGAGGGAGCCAACCTCGGGGCCACCACCGTGACCGCGAACTACGACGGGCGAAACAAATATCGCACCAAGATCGGGAAGAACGTTCATACCGGGGTTGACACCACGTTCGTCGCTCCCGTAGAAGTCGGCGACGACGCATACACTGGGGCCGGGTCGGTCATCACCGACGACATTCCTCCTGGTGCGCTGGGAATCTCGAGGGCAGAGCAGAAGAACGTCGAGGGTTACACGGCGAAGAAGGACAAGGAATCGAGCGAGGGAGAAGACTCGTGAGCACCATCGAGCAGCCTCACCCGATGTCGGAGATCGTCCAGGACTACCGCAAGCGCCTGATGGTCTTCGGCGGCCGTGCGTCCGGCGAGCTCGCCTCCAACATCGCCCGCAACCTCCAGGTCGACCTTGGCGACGTGACACTGAAGACCTTCTCCAACGGCGAGGTCTACTGCCGCTATGAGGAGTCGATTCGCGGCGCCGATGTCTTCATCGTCCAGTCGACCGCAGCGAACGAGGTCGAGGGGATGACCCCGAACGACGCACTGATGGAGCTCCTGGCGATGATCGACGCCGCTCAGGGCGCCTCGGCTCACCGGATCATCGCCGTCATGCCGTGGTACGGCTATGCCCGCCAGGACAAGAAGTCCGCACCGCGCGAGCCGATCTCGGCGCGGATCGTGGCCAAGTGCCTCGAGGGCGTGGGCGTCGATCGCGTCCTCACGATGGACCTCCACGCCGGCCAGGTTCAGGGCTTCTTCCACGTCCCCCTGGACCACATGACGGCCATGCCCATGCTGGCGCAGTACGTCGCCGACATGGGCTTCGACGAGGAGCTGGTGATCGTCTCCCCGGATGCCGGCCGCGTGAAGACCGCGCGCAACTTCGCCCGCAAGATCGGCACGCACTGGGCCGTGATGGAGAAGGAGCGGCCGGCCCAGCAGGTCGCCGAGATCGGCTACGTCGTCGGTGAGGTGAAGGACAAGACCGCCGTCCTCGTGGACGACATGATCGACACGGCCGGCACGCTGACAGCCGCGGCCCAGACGGTCCTCGACGAGGGCGCGAAGCGGGTTCTCGCTGTCGCCACCCACGGTGTCTTCTCGGACCCCGCGTACGAGCGCCTCGCACAGGAGAACTCGGGCATCGAGCGGATCGTCGTCACCGACACCATTCCCCAGCGCCCGGGAGCGCCCGACAACATCACCGTGATCTCGGCCGCCCAGACGCTCGCGGACTCGATCCGGCGCATCTTCACCGACGACTCGGTATCCGAGATCTTCGCCGGAGAGAACCAGCTCTTCTAAGCGGCCACCAGGCCGCTCCACCTTGGAGCGGAGGGCGAAGCCCGTAGCGACTTGTGTGGGGCGGCCGCTTGTGGCCGCGACCTCATGGCGAAGCCGTATTGCCGGAGCCGCCAGGCCCGCCGAGCCCTGACACCTTCCACTCGCCGCCCTGCCGGGTGAGCTGCAGCTCGATCGGCGCGATCGCGTTTGCGATGTTGCCGCCGACCCGCGCCTGGATCGTGGCCGTCGCCTGGTTGCCGTGCTGGACGACGCGAATCACGGTCAGGTCAGTGGCGGTCCCCGAGGTCTGCTCCTTGACGAATCCGACGCAGTTCGAGGTCCGGAGCGCCTGGATCAGCTGCTGGCTGTAGAGCTCGCAGACCCTCGCTGCGTCGCCGGAGTTGCGAGCGCTGACGTAGGCGTCCGCAACGTCCCTGGCGGTCTGCGGGCCGCTGTTTCCACCCCCGCCGCAACCCGCAATCAGGGTGGCCACCAGCGCTCCGGCGATCCAGGCGTGTCTCATCGGCCCAGAGTCAATCATCCGAATCAAACGTCTAGTGTGCTCCGCCATGCCTTCCGACCCAAAGGAAGAGAAAAAGGACGAGAACGAGGCGCCCGAGAAGGCGCCCGAGCAGGATCTCGTCGAACTCCCGCCGTACCTCCGGATCGGTCACAAGGGCGCTGACGCGATCATCACCGGCAACACGCCGGAGAGCTTCGACGCGGCGGTCGAGCATGGGGTCGACATGATCGAGCTCGACGTCCTGCGCGAGCAGGAGGGGCGGCTGATCGTCGCGCACGATTTCGATGACGCGCTGAGCCGACGGCCGATGGACCTCACCGAGGCGCTGGACCTGTTCCTGGAGCCGCCGCTCGACGAGGTCGAGATCGATTGCGACCTGAAGCTCGCCGGGCGTGAGGCGGAGCTCGCCGGGGCCCTCGCGGGCCGCGGCCTGCTCGACCGTGCGATGGTCTCCACGCAGGAGATCGAGAGCCTCCGCAAGCTGCGCCAGCTCGAGCCCGGCCTCCGCCTGGGCTGGACCTACCCGAAGACGAAACGGGACTGGACCCAGTACGGCTGGGCGCAGCCGGCGCTGCGAGCGGGCCTTTCTGCGCTCCGCCGCCGCTATCCCAGCATCCTTGCCAAGCAGGCGCCGGCCCTGAATGTGAACGCCGTCTGGGTCTACCACCCGATCATCACCCAGAAGGCCGTCGACGTCGCCCACGACCTGGGCCTCGAGCTGATGGCCTGGACGGTGGACGACGCCGCGCGGATGCGGGAGTTGCTCGCCTTGGGAGTGGACGGGATCTGCTCGAACGACCCGAGGCTCTTCGAGGCGGCCGGGGGCAAGCCCGACCCGGCGTTGGAGAAGAAGGACTAGACCTTTGTGGCGAGGCCCGGCGTCTGCCGCATGCCGCGCCTCTCGAAATAGCGCCACTCCGCCTCGCCGAGCACGGTCGAGGGCGGGTCCGCGTAGACCCACTCGCGCATGATCCGGTGCCAGTTGGCTGTCGCTCGCAACTGGGCCAGGACCGCCAGGAGCCCCGTCTCCATGCGGCGCCCCATCAGTTCGTCGGCCGGCAGGCTCTCCTTCCGGACCAGGTCGAAGAAATCCGAGCGCGGGTCAGAGGTCACCTCGATCATCTTCATGACCCGCTTCGGGCTGATCCGGACCTCGCCGTCCTCCAGGTACCAGCCGCCGACCATCTTGACGTGCTCCATCAGGCGCTCGGCGTCGACGCGGGTCGGGTCGTTGACGAATCCGAGGTCGTGCAGCGCGGCCCTCAGCTCCTCCGGGTCGTCACGCCCGGCGGCGTCGACCGCCCGCTGCTCCAGTTGGATCTGCTGCGTCGTGACGCGCTTGGTCATCCCGAAGTCCAGGAAGGCGACCCGGCCGTCCTCCATCAAGAGGTAGTTGCCGGGATGGGTGTCCGCGTTGAAGTGCTGCAGGTGGTAGATCGAGCCGAAGCAGAAGCGGAAGACGATCTCGCCGAAGATGTCCCGCTCGTCCTGCTCCAGGTCCTTGACCTCGTCGAAGCCGCGGCCCTCGACGTAGTCGGAGACCAGCACGCGACGACGAGAGAGCCGCGAGTGGACCTTCGGCACGAAGATGAACGGGTGGCCGTCGTAGGCCCGGGCGAAGCTTCGCTGGTTCTGCGCCTCGAACTCGTAGTCGAGTTCCTCGAGGACGCGCTCCCGGAGCTCGGAGGCCACCGCCTTCGCGTCGAGCCCCGGCGCCAGGACCCGGGCGAGCCGCACCAGGATCCCCGCGTTGGCGACGTCTGACTCGAGGGCGTCAGCGATTCCGGGGTACTGGATCTTGACCGCCACCGGGGTGCCACCATGGAGCGTCGCGCGGTGGACCTGCCCGATCGATGCCGCCGCGACGGCCTCCTCCTCGATCGAGGCGAAGACGCTCTCGGGCCGCTCGTCGTACTCCTCCTCCAGGACCGTGCGGACCTGCTCCCATGGCATCGCGGGCGCGCGGGTCCGGAGCTTTCCGAGCTGCTCCTGGTAGATCTCGCGGTACTCGGGGGGCAGGAAGTCGACGTCGATGAAGGAGGCCATCTGGCCGATCTTCATCGCCGCCCCCTTCATCTCCCCGAGGACCGAGGCCATCTTGAGGGCCGTCTCGAGGTGTCTCGACTCGAGGCGTTCCTGCGCCCGCTCATCGGATCGGACGACGTTGGCCGCGGCCGTCCCGGCGTAGCGGGTGGCCTGGCCGCCGATCGCGGTGCCGAGCTTCGCCGAGCGCCCGATGCGCGTCTGGGGGATCTTGCGCTCCTGTTGCTCCGGCTCCTCGGGCTTTACGCGCGGCCGGTTGCTCAGGTCGGCGCGCAGAACCTGGATGGCCCAGTTCTGGCTTTCCTGACGCTTTTCCTGCTCAAATCGGTCTGTGTCTCGGTCGCTGCCCATGGTCTCCCGTCATTTTCTATCCTGCCGCCCGAGCGTAGCTGGCCTATTCGATTCGCCGGGTGCGTACTCTCACAGTCATGGCACAGGGTCGGACGACACTCAAGGTATCTCCGCGCGAGACATTCGGGTCGCGGGCCACGCGCCGCCTGCGCAGGGACGGCCTGGTCCCCGGCGTCGTCTACGGCCAGGGCGGCGAGGCCCGTCCGTTCCAGGTTTCGGCGCGCGAGCTCCGCGTTGTCCTGCTCGAAGGTCAGACGCTGCTCGACCTGGAGGTCGACGGCTCGGCCGCCGTGCCGGTGGTGATCAAGGAGCAGCAGCACCATCCGGTGCGCGGCGAGGTCACCCACCTCGACTGTCTCGAGGTTCGCCTCGACGAGGAGATTCAGTCCGAGGTCGCGATCGAGCTGGAGGGCGCTGACAACGCGCCCGGCGTCCGCGAGGGCGGCGTGCTCGAGCACGTCACCCGCGAGATCACCGTGGAGGCTCTGCCGACCGAGATCCCGGAACAGATCGTCGTCGACGTCTCCGAGATGGAGATCAACGACACGATCAACCTCGCCTCGGTCTCCATTCCGAGCGGCGTCAAGCTGATGGCCGACGAGCCCGAGGAAATCACCATCGCCACCCTGAGCCCGCCGCGCGTCGAGGAGGAGCCTGAGCCGGAGCTCGAGGAGGAGGCCGAGCTCGTCGGCGAGGGCGAGGAGGCCGCCGAGGGCGAGGAGCCCGCCGAGGGCGAGGGCGAACAGCCGGACGCCGGCGAGGGCGACGGCGGCGGCGAGGACTCCGGCGGCGAGTAGTGGGTCTGCTCGATCGCCTCTTCGGTCGACGCAAGGGCGGATCGGGTGGCGGTCGGTCGAACCGCGACGACTCGATTCAGAACGTCCCGCCGACGGTGCCGGACAGTGGGTCGAGCGAGTCGCACCACCACAGCGGCCACGACGCGGGCGGCCAGCAACAGGACCAGTGGCAGCAGGCCCAAGGCCAGCAGGACCAGCCGGGTGACTTCGGCGGCGGCGACTCCGGCGGAGGCGGGAGCGGGCGGGGGCGGAGGGGGGGGAGGGGCATTAGCCGCTGGTCGCTGCGTCGACGCAAGGGTGGGGGCGATGGAGACGATGATCGCGCCGGCGGCCGCGCCGACGCCCTGATCGTGGCCCTCGGCAACCCCGGCGACCGCTACGCCGGGACCAGGCACAACCTCGGCTTCGAGGTCGCGTCGGAGCTCTCCCGGCGCTGGGATCTTCCCAGGCCCCGCAAGCGCTACGGCGGCCTGATCAGCGAGGGCCGCACGGGGCCTGGCGGCCCCCGCGTCGCGATCCTCACCCCTCAGACCTTCATGAACGAGTCCGGATCGGCGGCCGGCCCCGCGCGGGGAGAGCTCGGCCTCGGACTCGATCATGTGATCGCCGTCCACGACGAGATCGACCTGCCCTTCGGGGAGGTGCGCAGCAAGGTGGGCGGCGGCGTCGCCGGGCACAACGGGCTGAAGAGCCTCGCCGAGGGTCTCGGCGGCAGGGACTTCTGGCGGGTGCGGGGTGGGGTGGGCCGCCCCGACAGCACCGACCCCGAGATCGTGTCGGGCTACGTGCTCGGGCGGTTTCGCGAATCGCCGGCCGACGTGGAGCGGCTGGTGCACGAGTCCGCCGACGAGGTGGAACGCCTGGTGGAGGAGATGAGCTGATGGCCCTGACCAGCTACGCGGTCGATGAGAAGCAGGTCGCCCTGATCCGCCTGGAGCGCGCTGAGGCCCGCAACGCGATCAACACCCAGATGCTGGAGGAGCTGCTCGAGCACCTCGACCGCGCGAAGCGGGAGGTGGAGGCGAGGGTGCTGGTGATCTCATCGAACGACCACCTCGGCCTGTCGGCCGGAGCGGACGTCAAGGAGGAGCTCGAGGAGGACGGCCGTGTGCACCGGATGGAGCTCTTTGCGCAGCTCTACGACGAGCTGACCGCTTTTCCCAAGCCGACCGTCGCCGCGTGCCACGGCTCGGTCGTGGGCGGCGGCGCGGAGATTGCGGTTGCCTGCGATCTGCGCGTGGGCGGCTCGAATCTCCGGATGCGGTTTCCCGGGGCTGAGCTGGGCGTGCCGGTCGGCCCGGCGCGCCTCGTGAGCCTCTGCGGGCTTGCCACGGCGAAGTACGTGTTGCTCACCTCGCGGAACGTGAGCGCCGACGAGGCGCTGCGAATGGGCCTGGTCCATCGGGTGGCGCCCGCCGCCGGCACGGAGGACGCGGCCCTCGATCTCGCCGCCGAGGTCGCCACCCACCCGCCCGAGGCGGTCGCCCGCCTCAAGCAGATGCTTCACCGCTGGGACGGCGTGGTCGAGCGCTCGGCCGACGAGGGACGCGGCCAGGTCGAGTGGCAGCGAACCGGGCCTGGCTTGCCGTACCGGGAACGCAGCTAGGCGAGCACCCACATCTCCTTGAAGGGCAGCGTCATGTGCCACGTCGTCGTTATTCCCTTCGGCAACGCCGCCATGTCGCCGGTCTTGAGCTCGAGCGTGGGACCGTCTGAGATCTCGATGCGCGCCTCGCCCTCCAACACGACCAGGACCTGGACTGCCGGAAGGGTCCATACGGCGACCGGATCGCCCCCCTTCGCGAACCTGCTCAAGCCGGCCCGTACTTCGCCGTTGTCAAAGAGCGTGTGCTCCTCGGCGTCTCCGCCGATCTCGTCGTCCGGGTGGAAGTCGGTCGTCGACACGTTGGAAACGAAAACACCGGGATGAACCTCCATGGGCTGCTCCTTTCGATCGCGTCGAATCGATCCTCCGCCCACGGCCCGGCGATTACAAGGCCGGGAATGCTCCGTCGCTAAGCTCGGTTGAGGCCGGGCCTGTGCCCGGATGTAGGACCCGGATCGCCGATCCGGGCGTTTGTCGTACCCGAATCATGAGCCTCAGACCCGTACTCGAGATCGCCGATCAGAACGAGCGCCTCGTGGCGCTTCGCGCCGCCCTGGCGGGCGGGAGCGTCGATGCGTACGTCTCCGGCTCCCTGCGGCCCTACCTGCTGTCCGCGCTGATCGACGGAGACGACGCGCCGCCAGGTCCGGTCCTGATCGTCGCTGCCGACGACCGCTCCGCCCGCGACCTCGCGGGCGATCTGAAGGCATTCCTCTCGCCGCGCCCGGTCCACATCTACCCATCGCGCGGAACCACCTTCGAGTCCCACCTCGATCCGCCGCCTCACCTCGCCGGCCTGCGAATCGCGGCGATGAACGCCATGGCCGATCCATCGGCGGTTGTCGTAGCGAGCGCAATCGCCCTGGCCGAGAAGGTCCCGGACCCGAAGCTGCGCCCGGAGACCCTGGCGCTCCACAAGGGTGAGAGCGTCGACCTCGACGATGTCACCCTCCTGCTTGCCGACGCCGGCTATGACCGGACCGACCAGGTCGAGGAGCGCGGCCAGTTTGCGGTCCGCGGCGGCATCCTCGACGTTTATCCGGCGACCGAGGAACAGGCGATCCGGGTCGAGCTCTTCGGGGACGAGATCGACGCGATGCGGCGTTTCTCGGTGTTCACGCAGCGCTCGCTCGGCGAGGCCGACCGGGTAGAGCTGGCGCCGGCCGCGGAGCTCTCGGCGGAGCACCGGGATGATGCCGACCCGGCGGACTTTCTGGCTCCCCTCGACCTCGTGCCGGCCGAGGCGCTGGTCGCAATCGCCGCCGCCGAGGAGATCCCGGGCGCGCTCCACGATCACTGGGAGGACGTGACCGCGTCGATCCTCGAAGAGGACGCGCGGCACCTCTACGTTGACGTCGCCGAGCCGCTCCAGGCCCGGGCGGGGCTATCGCTCGGGGCCGACGCCGGCCAGGAGCATTCGTTCAGGGCGCAGCGCGCCGAGTTCCCGTCGCGGACCCTGGCCGAGGCGGAGGGCGAGCTCGAGAAGCTCACGCGCTCCGGCTACAGGACCGTCGTCGCCTTCGAGGGGCGCGGCGAAGCGGAGCGGACACGCTTCAACCTGAGCCGCATCGACGTTCCCTTCCTCGGCGAGCAGGCGCCCGAGGAGCCCGGCGTGACCTTCGCCGTGGCCCGGCTGCGCGAGGGCTTCCTGGCTCCGGAGCTGCAATTGGCCGTGATTCCGCAGCGGCGGCTCGTCCACCGGCGGCGCGCCGCAACGCCTGTCTCGGCTCGCGCTCGCCTGGCGGCCGCGATCGAGCTGCGCGTCGGCGACTACGTGGTGCACGAGGACCATGGGATCGCACGCTTCTCGGGATTCGACACCAGGACCCTCGTCGGGGTCACGCGCGACTACCTCGAGTTGGAGTACCGCGGCGGCGACCGCGTCTTCGCGCCGACTGACCAGCTCGCGAGGATCAGCCGCTACATCGGGGCAGAGGGCGACGAGCCCTCCCTCTCGCCCCTAGGGGGCAAGCGCTGGGCGAACCTGAAGTCCCGTGCCCGGCGCGCCGCCAGCGCGATGGCGGGCGAGCTGATCAATCTCTATGCGGAGCGCCAGGTCCGCACGGGCCACACCTTCCCGCCGGACGGCGAGATGCAGATGGAGTTCGAGGCGGCGTTCCCCTATCGGGAGACGGCCGACCAGATGGACGCGATCGACGCGGTCAAGGCGGACATGGAGTCGGAGCGGCCGATGGATCGCCTGATCTGTGGCGACGTTGGCTACGGCAAGACCGAGATCGCCCTCCGTGCGGCCCACAAGGCGGTCGCCGACGGCAAGCAGGTGATGATGCTCGTCCCGACGACGATTCTCGCCCAGCAGCACTTCGGCACCTTCCGCGAGCGCTTCGCGGATACGGCCTTCAACGTCGAGATGGTCTCCCGGCTGCGGAAGCCGGCCGAGATCAAGGACGTCCTGGAGCGATACGCCGCGGGCAGGGTGGACATCCTCATCGGGACCCACCGCCTGCTCTCGCGTGACGTCCGCGGCAAGGATCTCGGTCTGCTTGTCGTCGACGAGGAGCAGCGCTTCGGCGTGAAGCAGAAGGAGCTGCTCCGCCAGCTCAAGCTCAAGGTGGATGTGCTCTCGCTGTCGGCCACGCCGATCCCCCGCACCCTGCAGATGTCGCTGGCCGGCCTTCGCGACATCTCCGTGATCGAGACGCCGCCCGAGGGCCGCCGGCCGGTCCGCACCCACGTTGGACCCTACGACGAGGACCTGGTGAAGCGGGCGATCATCCGGGAGAAGGAGCGCTCCGGCCAGGTCTTCTTCCTCCACAACCGGATCGACTCGCTGCACGAGACCGCGGAGCGCCTGCGTGCACTCTGCCCGGGGGTTCGCTTCGCGGAGGCGCACGGCCAGATGGACGAGCTGGAGCTGGAGGCCACGATGCTCGCCTTCGTCCGCGGCGAGCACGACTGCCTGGTGGCGACCACGATCATCGAGTCGGGCCTCGACATCCCCAATGCGAACACCCTGCTGGTGGAGCGGGCCGACCAGCTCGGGCTGGCGCAGGCGTACCAGATCAGGGGCCGCGTGGGCCGGAGCCGCGAGCGCGCCTTCGCCTACCTGCTCTACCCGTCGGCCGAGTCGCTGACGCCCGATGCGGCCGCCCGGCTCTCGACCCTGTCGGACAACACCGAGCTCGGGTCGGGCTTCCGTGTGGCCATGCGTGACCTGGAGATCCGGGGGGCGGGCAACCTCCTCGGCGACGAGCAGTCGGGCCATGTCGCCGCGGTCGGCTTCGAGCTCTACTGCCAGATGCTCGAGGACGCTGCGGAGGAGCTGCGGGCCGGGATCACGGAACTGCCCGCTGAGCCGAGAGAGCCGGTCCGGATCGACGTAGATGTGGACGCCTACGTTCCGGCGGACTACATCCCCTTCGAGGCGGCCAAGATCGACGTCCACCGACGGGTCGCGGCGGCGCGGGAGCCGGGCGAGCTGCGCGCCCTGCGGGAGGAGCTCGAGGACCGCTTCGGCCCGGTTCCCGAGTCGGTCTCCAACCTGCTCGACCTCCAGCGGGTTCGGATCGCCCTCGGCGACGCCGGGGTCCGGAACGTCGAGTTCCGGGCCGGACGCCTGCGCGTCTCTCCGATCGAGCTCGATTCCGACCAGGTCGCTGCGCTCAACGAGAGCGTCGAGGAGGCGATCTATGCGTGGCGCGAGCGCACCATCGCCGTGCCCGTACCGGAGGAGGCGGGGGCGCGGCTCGGGGCTCTGCTGGCGCTCGTCGAGGGAATCGGCGCCGCTGTCGCAGCCTTAGCGCCGACTTAGGTGATGACGGTTATGCTGCCGCCCCTGTGAAGAGCGGGTTCTTCTCGAAGCGCAATCTGGCGATCCTCTTCGGCGCGATACTCGTGCTGATGGTGGTGATCGTCGCGGCCGCCATCGGTGTCGGCCACCCGAGCGTCCCCTCGGACGACGTCGCGGTGATCGATGACGCCAGCCTCAATGTGCCCGGCCTGGTCGAGGACGGGCATATCTCGAAGACGAACTTCAACCGCTTCCTGGTGCAGACCGCCAAGCAGAGCGGCTCCCAGACCATCCCGCAGCCCAGCAGCCCGCAGTACAAGCAGATCAAGGACCAGGCGATGCAGACCGCCCTCCAGATCGCCTGGATCTCTGGCGAGGCGAGCCGCCAGGGCATCACCTTCACCGACACAGAGGTCCAGCAGTCGCTCCAGCAGATCAAGTCGCAGTTCAAGACGCAGGCCGAGTATGTGAAGGCACGCGATCAGGCCGGCCTCACCGACGCCGACGTCCTGGAGCGGGCGAAGCTCCAGCTGATCCAGAACAAGCTCCAGAGCAAGGTCCAGGACAGCGTGGGGGACGTCTCAGACGACGATGCGCGCAAGTACTACGAAGCCAACAAGAGCCAGTTCACTCAGCCGGCCAAGCGCACGATCCGGATCGTCCAGAACCAGGACGCCCACCAGATCAACCTTGCCTACCAGGCGCTCCGCACCGACGATTCCGACGCCAACTGGAAAAAGGTCGCGGCGCAGTACTCCACGGACCCGACCTCGAAGGACAAGGGCGGGCTGCGGACGGACGTCGTGCCCGGCTCGTTCCAGCAGCCGCTCGACGACGACATCTTCAAGGCGCCGTTGCACTCGATCCAGGGGCCGGTCGTCACGCCCACGGGGAACTTCGTCTTCGAGGTGGAATCGGCCACCCCCGAGAAGGTCACGGGGTTCGACGAGACCTCCGCATCGACCGCGGGCGGCGCCGGCGGCAAGCTCAGCGACCAAATCAAGCAGCAGATCAAGAGCCAGCAGCAGCAGGAGGCGCTCAGCGCCTTCGGCCAGCACTTCCGCGACTACTGGACCAACCTGACCCAGTGCGCCAGCGACTACGTCGTCTCGGGCTGCGACAACTTCAACAACGCATCGCCGACCTGCGATCCGTCCAAGCTGGCACCGGGACAGCCGGGTCAACCCAGCGGCGGTGGCTGCCCGGCGCCGGTCTTCGCCTTCTGCCAGGAGGCCACCACGTCGAGCGGCGGCAGCACCGGCGGACAGCTCCAGTGCACAGGCGCCGGGCCGGCTCCGGGTGCGCCCGGCTCCTTCAAGCCGTTCTCATCCGTCGGCGGGGGCACCCCGCAGCACCCACATCCGGCTGGAGAGGCGACGGCTCCCGCCACGCCGAACCTCTCGGGCCTGGCCGGCGCGGGCTAGCCTGGAAGCACTGCGCCACCTGGACGAGGTCACCCGGCGCCTGCGCCGCGAGTGCCCATGGGACCGCGAGCAGGACGCCCGCTCGATCGTCCCCCACACGGTCGAGGAGGCCTACGAGCTGGCCGACGCGGCCAGCCGCGACGACATCGAGGCGATGGTCGACGAGCTGGGGGACGTGCTCTTCCAGGTCTTCTTTTTGTCCCTGCTCCTGGAGGAGAGGGGGGAGGGCAACCTGTCGGCCGTGGCCGAGTCGTGTGCGGCGAAGCTGATCCGGCGCCATCCGCACGTCTACGGCGACCGTGAGCTAGAGACCGCGGGAGAGGTCCTCGCCCAATGGGAGGACATCAAGCGCGAGGTCGAGGGCCGGGGCGAGCCCTCCGAGCTCCCAGAGAACCTGCCCGCACTGCTTTACGCCCGGAAGGTGCTCCGCCGGGTCGATCCGGAGGGGTCCGCCGCGGAGGAGAAGCCGGGCGGCCCGCAATCGGATCCCGCGACCAGGGCGGAGGCGGAGCAGCTCGTCGGCACCCTCCTGATGGAGGCCGTCGCGGCCTCGCGGCGACTCGGTGTGGATCCCGAGCTCGCGCTCCGGCAGACGGCCCGGCACCTTCTCGACTAGCTTCCTGTCGATGTCGACGATCGAAAGCGTGCACGGGCGACAGGTGCTGGACTCCCGAGGGAACCCGACGGTCGAGGTCGAGGTGAAGCTCGAGTCCGGGGCGACCGGCCTCGCGATCGTTCCCTCCGGGGCGTCGACGGGCGAATTCGAGGCAGTCGAGCTGCGGGACGGCGGAGACGAGTACGGCGGCAAGGCCGTCGGCAAGGCCGTCTCGCACGTCAACGGGGAGCTCGCTGAGCTGCTCAAGGGAGCCCGGGCCGCCGAGCAGTCCGCGCTCGACCGCACGATGATCGAGCTCGACGGCACGCCCAACAAGGGCAGGCTGGGCGCGAACGCCATTCTCGGAGCCTCCCTGGCGGTCGCGAAGGCCGCGGCGGCCGATGCCGGGCAGCCGCTCTACGACTATTTTGCGGAGCTGTACGCGGCGACGGGGGCCAAGGACGCCGGCGCAGCCGACCTGCTGCCCGTCCCGATGATGAACGTCCTCAACGGCGGGGTCCACGCGGACAACTCCGTGGACTTCCAGGAGTTCATGGTGGTCCCGGCCGGCGCGGAGAGCTTCGCCGGCTGCCTGCGGATCGGCGCGGAGGTCTACCACGCGCTCAAGGGAATCCTCCACAAGAAGGGGCTCTCGACCGCCGGCGGCGACGAGGGAGGGTTCGCGCCGGACTTGGAGTCGAACATGGCCGCGCTCGACTTCCTGATCGACGCGATCGAAGAGGGGGGCTATGCGCCCGGGGTGGACGTGATGATCGCGCTCGACCCTGCGATCAGCGAGCTCTTCGAGGACGGCAACTACGTGCTCGAGCACGAGGGCCGGGCTCTGTCGGCGGCCGAGATGGCCGACTACTGGCACGACCTCCGCGCGCGCTTTCCGATCGTCTCGATCGAGGACGGCATGGACGAGGAGGACTGGGACGGTTGGAAGGCGCTCACAGAGAGGATCGGCGACCTCTGCCAGCTCGTCGGCGATGACCTGTTCGTCACCAACCCGGAACGGCTGCGGCGCGGCATCGAGATGGGCGTCGCCAACTCGATCCTGATCAAGGTCAATCAGATCGGCACGCTCACGGAGACGCTCGAGGCCATCCAGGTCGCGCGCGACGCCGGCTACACCACGGTGATCTCCCACCGCTCGGGCGAGACCGAGGACACGACGATCGCGGACCTCGCCGTCGGCACGCGCGCCGGCCAGATCAAGACCGGCGCGCCCTCCCGCTCCGATCGGGTGGCCAAGTACAACCGGCTGCTGCGGATCGAGGAGGAGCTGGGCGACCGGGCGAAGTTCCCGGGCGCCTCGGTTTTCGAGCGATAGCCGGCAGGAAATTGCGGCCCTGAGCACGAATCAGGGTGCATGAGCAGCAGGGCATATGCAGCGCCGAGGCGGACTCCACGCCGCCGGGTGCAGCGCCGGGCGGGACCGAGCCGGATCCGCTGGGACCGCGTCGGGCGGATCGCCCTCGTGCTCGTCCTCTTCGGGGTGATGGTCTCCTACCTCAACCCGATGGTGAACCTGCTGCAGGCGTGGCAGGGGTCGAAATCGAGCGATCAGGAGCTCGTCCAGCTCAAGCAGGAGAAGGTCGATCTGACCCGACAGCTGCGAGACGCCTCGAGCCCGGCCTCGCTTGAGCGCGAGGCGCGGCGCCTGGGCATGGTCAAGCCCGGTGAGCACGCCTACGTGGTCAAGGGTCTGGGCAACTGAGCAACTGAGCCGCTGAACCAGGGTTAAGCAGCGCAGATATGATTCCGCGCTCGCGCGCGCGGCATTGTGCCTGTGCGCGTTTTCTGTGATTTGAGCGAATGAGCCGATGAGCACAGGCCGGTACCTGCTCGGCGCGGCTGAGCTGGCGGTGATCGCTACCGCTCTCGGCGTCGGCGCCTACCACCTGCGAGCCCTGCTCGCGCCCGCCTGGACGGGCGCGCTGGCGCGCCTCGCTGAGATCGTGATCGGCATCTCGATGCTGATCCTGGTTGCGGAGATCCTCGGGGTGCTCGGGCTGTTCAAGGAGGTACCGCTGCTGATCGGCTTCGTGGCGGCAGGCCTGGGCGTGACGTTCTGGGCCCGGAAGCGCGGCCTGCCGGAACGGCCCGATGCGCCGGAAGCGCGCTCCAGCGCGATCATGGTGGCAATCGGTATCGCCGCCGCCGCGCTGGTCGTCGTCCATTGGGCGCACCCGACGGGGCAGGCGGTCGACCAGGGGATGTACTACCAGGACACCACCTGGTACCACATGTCCTTCTCGGCCCGGTTCGCACAGACGGGCCATGTCGGGCCGCTTCACTTCACCGATCCGCTCAAGCTGGCGGTCTGGTTCTACCCGCAGAACTCCGAGCTGATCCACGGGCTCGGCATCGTCTTCCTGAAGACGGACTTCCTCTCGCCGCTCATGAACCTGATGTGGGTCGCGCTCTGCCTGCTCGCGGCCTGGTGCGTGGGCCGGCCCTATGCGATCGGCGGGGTCACCGTGCTCGGCGCCGCCGTGGTTCTCGACTCCGAGATGCTGGTCGGCTCCCAGGCCGGGCAGGGGCCGAATGACGTGGCGGGACTCTTCTTCCTGATGGCGGCGATCGCGTTCCTGGTCGACGGCGCTGCGACCGCGCACTCCGCCCGTTCGGCGAGGCCGAAGGAGGTCGAGTCAGGGGTGGTCGAGGACGTGCCCGTGGAGGGCGATCCGCATGCCCTTGCGACGGTCGGCGCCGGGCCGTTGTTCATGGCCGGCCTGGCCGCGGGCCTGGGAATCGGCACGAAGATCACCCTGCTGGCGACGATCGCCGCCTTCACGATCGGCGTGGCGATCCTCGGCGGCCGGCGGCACTGGCTGCGCGCGCTCGGGATCTGGCTCGGAGGCATGGTGATCACCTCGGGCTTCTGGTACGGGCGGAACTTCGTCGAGGCGCTCAACCCGTTCCCGCAGATCCACAAGCTGGGGCCGATCCATCTCCCGGGCCCTGACCAGCTTCCCCTTTACCCCCGCCAGCCCCACTCCCTGAGCGAGTACTACAACGACACGAGCGTCTGGCAGGACAAGCTCTTCCCGGTCCTGCACAGCCGCCTCGGGCCGCTCTGGCCGGTGATCCTGGCCGTTGTCGTCGTGGCCCTCATCTGGGCGTTCTTCCGGGGTGGGAGCGCGCTGATGCGGATCCTCGCCGTCACCGGAATGGTCGCGGGGATTGCGTATGTCTTTACGCCGCTGACCGCCTCGGGCAGCCTCGGCGACCCGGCCGGCTTCGACGCCAACCTGCGCTACGTCTCGCCGGTGCTGATGGTCGGCTTCCTGCTCCTCCCGCTGATCCCGTGGTTCCGCCACGGCAACCGTCCGTGGATCCTGATTGCGCTGTTCGCGGTGCTGCTGATCCAGGGGACCGTCACGCAGTCGAACTGGAAATTCGAGCATCACGCCGCGTCCGTCGCCCTGGCCTTCCTGATCGTGGGGGTGCCGGCCCTGCTCGTCGCGGGAGCGCGACGGCGGGTTCCCGTCCTCGCGCTGGCCGTGTTCGGGCTGGTGATGGCGATCACGGCGGTGGCCCTCGGGCGAGTTCGTGAGAACTACTACCTCGATCACCGCTACGTGACGGCGTCCAGACCGCCGCTGGAGGGCGGGTTCCGCTCCACGCCGCAGTGGCAGCCGCTCCAGGACTGGGGCCGCAAGCAGAGCCATCAGCGGATCGGCGTGGTCGGCCGGGCCTCGGCCTTCGGGCAGTACTTCTTCTACGGGACCGACCTCTCCAATCACGTCCAGTACGTGGGCCAGGAGCTCAATCGCGGAACCTTCAGGCCGATCGTCAGCTGCGCGGCCTGGCGGCGGGCGGTGAACGCGGGCCAGTACGACTACATCGTCACCACGCCGAAGATCGGCGCTCTGGAGGTGAGCGCTCCCCCGGAGGCGCGCTGGACCGAGAGCGACAAGAACGTCAAGACCGTGATCCAGACAGGGCCGGCGGCCGTCTACAAGATCACCGGGCCGCTCGATCCGGCGGCCTGCGCGAAGCTGGGGGCGGCGGCGCACACATGAGCTTCGGGCACTACCTCGCCGGCTCGATCGAGCTGATCGCCGTGGCTGCGGCCATGGGCTTCGCTGCCGTCGGCCTGCGCGGCCGCTTCCTGCCCGGCTTCTCGGGCGCCTCGGCCAGGCTCGCCGAGGTGGTGCTCGGGCTGTCGCTGCTGGTGGTCATCCTCGAGCTGGTCGGGGTCGTCGGCCTCTACCGACCGGGGTGGGTTCTGCTCGCCTGCCTGATCGCGGGTATCGGAATCGGGATGGCCCTCCGCCCGCCTGGGCAGGGACCGCCGATGCCCTCGCCGGCGGTCCGGCCGTACGCGCTCGGCGCCGCCGTTGTCGCCGCCGTCCTGGTAATCGCGCACTGGGCGATGCCGACGCAGACCGGTCTCGACATCGGCATGTACCTGCCCAACACCACCTGGCAGAACGCGCCATTCGCCGCCCGCTTCGTCCAGGATCACCAGGTCGGCGCGCTGCACTTCACCGAGGTCCTGAACCTGACGGTCTGGTTCTACCCGCAGAACTCCGAGCTGCTCCATTCGGCCGGGATCCTGTTCCTCGGCAACGACTTCCTCTCGCCCCTCCTCAACATCGGCTGGGCGGCCCTCTGCCTGCTGGCCGCCTGGGCTTTCGCACGGGTCTACGGCGGCGGCCCGATCGCCGTGATCGCGATGGCGCTGGTGCTGGACGCCAACATGCTGCTCCTCTACCAGCCGGGGGACGCCAAGAACGACACGATGGGGCTGTTCTTCTTCCTGGCTGCCGCAGCGATCCTGGTCAACGCCGACGCGCAGCAGCGAGCCGCGGCAGGCTCGGCACGGACGCTGTACTCGGGTGGTCCGCCGCTCGAGGCGAGGCTGCCCAACGGGGCCCTGATCGTTGCGGGCCTCGCCGCGGGCCTGGCGCTCGGCACCAAGCTCAACCTGCTGGCGCCCTTCGGGCTGCTCACCATCGGCGTGATCGCCGTCAGCGCCGGCTATCGCTGGCGGGCCACCTGGATCTGGGTCCTCAGCTCGCTGGTCACGGGCGGTTTCTGGTTCGCCCGCAACCTGGTCAACGCCGGCAACCCGCTCCCCTGGATCAAGGCGGGGCCGCTTCCAGGCCCCCACCAGCTCGACATCAACATCCGCGAGCCGCACAACGTCCTCCATTATCTGGTGCCGCCCGACGGAGGGGTGATCCGCCACCACCTGGTCCCCGGGCTGCACGACAGCTTCGGCGACCTCTGGCCGCTTGTGCTGGTCGCCGTGATCGGCGGCTTCCTCCTCGCGATCTTCCGCGGCCGCACGCCGATGATCCGGATGCTCGGGATCGTGGCGTTGCTCAGCGGCCTGGCGTACCTCGTCACGCCGCTGACGGCCGCCGGGCCGGAGGGCGACCCGACGGCGTTCACGACCAACCTCCGCTACGCGTCGCCCGCGCTGGCTCTCGGTGCGTTGCTGCTCGGCGTCGATTCGGGGCTGCTGAAGCCGCGCGTCCAGCCCTGGCTGCTCGGCAGCCTGATCGTCCTGCTCCTCGTCCAGGCCGTGCCGGTCTGGGATCTGCACGGACACCTGTGGACCCGCCACTTCCTGCTCGGCGCGGTCGGTCTGGCGTTCTTCCTGGTCGTCGTGCCCGTCGGGCTGGTGCTCGCCCGGCAGCGTGGCGCCTCCGCCGCGATGGTCGCGGGCGGAGCGGTGCTCGCGCTCGCCCTCGTGGTGGCGATCGGCTGGCCGAAATCGGACGACTACGTCAAGGACCGCTACCAGGCGCGGACGGCGCCCCACGACTTCCCCGTCGGCATGAAGGCCGCGCTCGCGTGGTTCAACCACGCCAACCCGCACGACTCCCGCATCGCCGTCGTCGGCGGGCGTCCCGGCTTCAAGCAGTACGTCTTCTACGGCGACGACCTCTCGAACCACGTTCAGTACGTGGCGAGGCATGGGCCGCATGGGGCGTACCTGCCGATCGCGAGTGAGGCTTCCCAACACCTGCAGAGAGGGCCGACGTTCGTCGCCCAGTGCCAGGAGTGGGTGCGGGCGCTCAATGACGGTGGCTACCGGTATGCGGTCATCGGCCCCGACCAGCGGACTCAATCCGTTGCGCCCGTGGAATCCCTCTGGACGGCGGCGGCCGGAGGAACGCGGATCGAGACGACTGATGACGTCTCGGTGTTCCAGCTGCCTGAGCGGCTGAATCCCGTTGCCTGCGCACAGCTCTCGGGCGGCCACGGGACGCTGAACGCGGTCGCGGTTGCCGGTAGTCCGCCCGCCTCTCAGTGACCTTCGGCGACTACCTCTTCGGGGTCATCGGCCTCGCGGCGGTGGCCATACCGATGGCCCTTGCAGCGGTGCGGCTGCGCGGAGGTCTACTGCCCGGCTGGGGAGGGGCACCGGCTCGGCTGGCCGAGGCGGTCCTGGGCGTCGCGCTCTTCACGGTGCTCCTTCAGCTGCTCGGGGCCTTCGGGATCCTGGTCCCGGCCGTACTGATTGCCGCCGCGCTCCTAGTCGGCCTGGGCATCTGGTTCGGCTCGAATGGCGCTTTCTTTCCGCATAGCGGAAACAACTCGCCAGACGACGAGCCGACGGCCCCTCCCGCCCCGGCAGTCCCCCTTCCCCAGCTGATTTTGGCGTTGGCCGCCGCCGCCTTCGTCGCCGCCCACTGGTTCACCGGCCTCCAGGACGTCTGGGGCCGGGGCATGCTCACCTTCGACACGCTCTGGTATCACGGGCCGTTCGCGGCGCGGATCGCGGACACCGGCTCGGTCTGGGGTATGCACTTCATCGATCCGCTCTACCTGAACTGGTTCTACCCGCAGAACTCCGAGCTGCTGCACGCCGCCGGCATCGTCCTCTTCAACCGCGATCTGTTCAGCCCGCTGGTCAACTTCGGCTGGCTCGGCGTGGCGCTGCTCGCCGGCTGGTGCATCGGCCGCCCCTACGGCGTGGCCCCCCTGAGCCTGGTGGCCGTCTGCATCGCGATGGACACCGGCCCGATGGTCCCGCGCGAGGCCGGCACCCCCGCCACGGACACCGTGCCTGTCGCGCTGCTTTTGGCAGCAGCGGCGATCCTGATCACCGCTTGGGCAAACCGCGGATCTCGCCAACTCGGGGCCGCCGGCGGGGGGGCGGCGGCGGGAACTCCGGCTGAGCCGCGGGACGGCCAGTCGGTAGCCGCACCGCCGATCGGCGACAGGCCGCCCGCCGACGCCCCCCCGGCGGCGGCCCCAATGGGCGCACTCCTCGTCTCAGGCCTGGCGATGGGCATCGCCCTAGGAAGCAAGCTGACGATCTCGGGGGCGACGGCCGCGATGGCAATCGGCGTCATCTTCCTGGTGCCGCCGGGGGTGCGCCGCAAAGCGTTCGGCGTCTTCCTGGCGGGCGTGGTGGCGACCGCCGGGTTCTGGTTCCTGCGCAACCTGATCCACGCCGGCAACCCGCTGCCATGGACCCGGCACATCGGGCCGATCGACCTCCCCGGCCCGAACCGCGGGCTCCAGGGCCGCGACGACTACACCGTGGCCCACTACATCCTGTCGGACCCGAGCACCTCGCTCTGGCGCGCCTACTTCCTCAACCCGATCGAGAACCTGCTGGGGCCACTCTGGTTCCTGATCCTGGGCGGCGCGGCCAGTGGGGCGGTGCTGGCCGTCTGGCGCCCGCGGTCGCGGGCGGTGCGCCTGGCGGGTGCGGTGACGGTCGTGGCCGCGATCGCCTACGTGTTCACCCCGCTGACGGCGGCAGGTCCGGAGGGCCACCCGCTGGCCTTCGGGATCAACCTCCGCTACCTGACGCCCGGCCTGGCGCTCGGCCTCGCGCTGCTGCCCCTGGAGCCGCGCCTCGTCCCCGCCCGCCTGCGCCTGCCCCTGCTCGCCGGCGCGCTGATCGCGCTCTTCCTCACCTCCCACTACTCGGACGCCAACATCGCCTGGAAGAGCACCTTCGCGTCGATCCCCTGGGCGGCGTTCATGGGAATCCTGTTCGTCGCGGCGCCAGTCGGGCTAGCACTGATGGCCCGCCGAAGGGCGGTGCTCGCGGTGCTCGCGGGGGCGGTGCTCGCCGTGGCGATCGCTGGTGTCGGGTGGGCCAAGCAAGACGACTATTTCGCCCACCGCTACAGCCGCGCCGAGGACTTCCGCTTCCAGCTCGATGATGCCGTGCGCTGGGCCAAGCCCACCTCGGACCTCCGCATCGCCGTCGCGGGCACCAGCGGGGCCTACAACCAGTACGGCTTCTACGGCGACGACGTGTCGAACTACGTCCAGTACATCGGCAGGCACCTGCCTGAGGCGGACTTCCGGGCGATCGAGAGCTGCCCGGCCTTCCGGCAGGCCGTCAACGACGGCGACTACGACTACCTGGTCACCACGCCCGCGCTCGACCTGAACAACCCATCCACCGCCGAGACCTCTCCCGAGCGCGGCTGGGTGATCAACGATCCCGCAGTCGAGGAGATCGTGCACTCGGGCCGGGTCTCGGTCTTCCGGATCAATGGCGAGCTCGACCCCGCCGGCTGCGCGGCGAACCAGCGCGGCGCCGCGAGCCAACAGGGAGGATCAGCCAGGGGCAAGAAGTGAGCAGCACCGGCGACTACATCCTCGGCGTGATCGGCCTCGTGGCCGTGGTCCTCTCGATGGCGATCGCAGGGAGGACGGCGCGACGGGCCGCTCTACCGGCCTGGACGGGGGCGCCGGCGGTGCTGGCCGACTCGGTGCTCGCAATCGGCATCCTCGTCGTGGTCGCGGAGCTGCTCGGCCTCTTCGGGCTGCTCGACGGCGTCCTGCTGGTCGCCGCGGCGCTGATCGTGGGAGGCGGCGCGCTGCGCCTCGAGCCGATGCTCATTCGTGCCGGCGCTCGGGTGGCCCAGTGGGGGAAGGGCAAGGAGACCGACCTTCGCCCGGCGCCGCCGATCGGCCGGGTCGAGCTTGGGACGGGCATCGTGATCGCGCTGATCGTCGCCGCGCAGTGGGCTGCGCCCACCCTGCTGGCCCTCGACCGGGGGATCTACGGCGGCGATTCGCTCTGGTACCACCTGCCGCTCGCCGCCCATATCGCGGGCACGGGCTCGATCACCGGGCTCCTCTACACCGATCCGCTCTATCTGAACTGGTTCTACCCCCAGGTCTCGGAGCTGATCCACGGTGGCGCCATCCTCCTGTTCGGGAACGATTTCCTCTCGCCGCTGCTGAACATGGCGTGGCTCGGATTGGCTCTGTTCGCCGGCTACTGCATCGGCCGCCCCTACGGCACCGGCCCGGTGGGCCTCGCGGCCGTCGCCTCGGTGATGGCGGCGAACCTGCTCTTCTCTCGCCAGCCGGGCAACGCCAACAACGACGTCGTCGCGATCGCACTCTTTCTCTCGTCGGTCGCCGTGTTGCTCAACGTTCGCTGGCCGGAGCGGCAAGCGTCCGGGGAGGCCGCCAGGGCCGGGCCTCCCTCCGGCGCCCTGATCGTCGCCGGCCTCGCTGCTGGCCTGGCGCTCGGCACCAAGCTCACCGTGGTCCCGCCCGTGTTGGCGCTGACCGTCGGCGTCATCTGGATCAGCGGCGCGGGATACCGCCTGCGGGCCTCGGCCGCGTGGATCGGGGCGATGCTCGTCGGCGGCGGCTATTGGTATGTCCGCAACCTGGTCGTCTCCGGCAACCCGTTCCCCTGGCAGGACATCGGGCCGATCCACCACGCGGAGGCGCTGCAGGGGCGCCATCCGTACTCGATCGCCCATTACGCGACCGACACGGGCATCTGGGGCCGCTACTTCACGCCGGCGCTGCATGAGCGCCTCGGGGACCTCTGGCCCGCCTATCTGGCCCTCGCGGTGATCGCGGTGGTGCTGGTGCTCTGGCGCGGCGGGCGGATGGAGCGCATGCTCGGCGTCGTCGCAATCCTCGCCGCGATCGCCTATCTGCTGACGCCGCTCGGCGCCTCCGGTCCGAAGGACATGCCGATCGGGTTCCGGCTCAACATCCGCTACCTGGCCCCGGGGCTGATCCTCGCCCTGACGCTGCTCGCGATCCCACCTCGGTTCGCGGGAGAGCAGCGAGTCGGCCGGCTCGGCACCCGGGCGCGGCTCTGGCAACTCGGAACCCTGGCTCTTTTCGCTCTGCTGGTCGTAGGCAGCGCCGGCGCGCTGAGAGGGATCGACACCGGACGCATCCCCGGCACGGCTGCCCTGGTGCTCGCGATCGTCGCCCTGCCCCTGCTGCTGGTGCTCCTTTCACGTAGAGGCATGGCGCCGGTGCCGCTCGCCGGGATCGGCCTCGCCGCGCTGATCGTCCTCGCCGTGTTCGGTCGCATGGCCCAGACCCACTACCTGGACGAGCGCTACTCGTCGACGGCCCCGGACTACCCGAAGACCGAGCAGCCGGCAATCGAGCTCGACCAGGGGCTGGGTGCCGCCTACGACTGGGCGAACGGAACTCACGATCTGAAGATCGCCCTCTCCGGGACGATGGGGGCGATGTTCCAATACCCCCTCTGGGGCGGCGACTCGAACAACACCGTCACCTACATCGGGAAGCACGGGCCCCGCGGATCATTCGACGAGATCCCCCAATGCCCGGAGTGGATCGGCGCACTCAACGACGGCGACTACGACTACGTCGTCACGACGCCGACCTTCCACCAGGACGATCCCGCTGCGGACACGGCGCCCGTGCAGCGCAACTGGATCTCGCGGGCGGGCAATGTCCAGCACGTCGCCGGTGCCGGGCTCGTCGACGTCTGGAGGATCACCGGACCTCTGGCCCCGGAGGCGTGCGTGGCCACTCCCGCCAAGAAGTTGCCGCCTGCTACCAAGTAGGCGTGGCCTATCCGCTCGACAACGCTCTCTTCCTGTGGGAGGAGGGGGCAGACCGGCTCCGGGAGCTAGAGGCGGACCCGCGGGGCGCCCGTAACGCGCGCCGCTCGGTGGATGCGATCCGCGATGAGCTCCGTCGCCGAATCGGCCCGACCTTCTCGGCGCAGGAGCTTGCCGACCTCTACGGACAGGGCACCGACTGGTGTCTGGAGGCGGCTCGCCAGGCGGCGCCGATGGCGGCGGTCGACCTGGATCCGCAGGCGATCGTGGACGGTGCGTTCTATGCCTATCTGCGCGGCGCGTACGACTACTCGGGCGGAAGGGTCAGTGCCGAGCAGGAATGAGGAGCTCAGTCCTCGACGCGCTCGAGGACGATCCGCTCCGGCTCGATCGTGACCTTCAGGGCCTTGCGGCCCTGCCAGTGCTCGGTGTAGGTGGGGTCGTCCTTGATCGAGGGGTCAAGCCAGATGCCATAGCCCTCCTCCTCCCCCTGATCGAAGGTCGCCTCGAGCGGCCGCCGGCGGCCCCGGCCGCGCCGGCCGCGACGGCGACGGCGACGCTTGCGTCCACCGGCGCCTTCGCCTTCCTCGCCATCGTCGGAGTCGGAATCGCCATCGGCCTCGTCCTCGTCCGCGGCGTCCTCCTCTTCCTCCTCTTCCTCCTCTTCCTCCGGCTCGCTCAGCTCGGCCTCGATCTCAGCCTCGATCTCGTCGCGGAGGTCGACGTCGCTGGCGGGCTCCTCGCCCTCGGCATCCAGCCCGTGCCGGCTGCGGAAGTCGCGCAGCTGCGACGCGGGGACGCCGAGCTGATGGGCTATCCAGGCGTCGGTGCGCCCCTGGCGCACCCAGGCGCGGATCTGGTTAAGTTGGGGTCGCAGGGACTTTCGGGCCACGGCGGCGGACTCTAGATGATTCGACGGTTCCGCCTTGGCAGGCGGGGGGGAACCATGTACGCTACCTACTTCTGGGTATCCGACAATGGATTGGTCGCCTGGGGGTAGGCGAACGATCGTAGGAGGCGACGATGCTGGTGCTGACACGGAAGCCGGGCCAGAGCATCATGATCGGCGATGGCGTCGAGGTGCAGGTCCTATCGGTGGCGGGCGAGAAGGTCCGCCTGGGAATCACCGCGCCGCGGGACGTCTCGATCTTCAGGAACGAGGTCTACGACCGGATCGAGAGCGAGGGGGAGAGCGCCGGCATCGATGAGGACGACGGCGGGACCGACGAGGCCGTTGCCGACGCGCTGCAGCGGTTGAGTCAGCGGTAGGCCGGCGTCTGGGTCAGCGGCAATACGGCTTCGCCATCAGGTCGCGGCCACAAGCGGCCGCCCAGCATAAGTCGCTCCGGGCTTCGCCCTTCGCTCCGAGTGGTGCGGCCTGGTGGCCGCTAGCCACCCATCAGCCAGGCCAGCGTCTCGAACATCACGACGACCACGGTCACGACCGTGATCGTCAGGCAGACGAGGAGGACGCTGAACCGGACCTTGCCCTTGGACTCGTTGCGGGTGATGCGACGCGCGCGCGAGCGGTTCGTGGCGCGCTTGCGCAGCTGATCGCGCCGGCGTCTCTCGAGCGCCATCTCCTGCTCGAACGCCAGCTCGATCTGAGCCATGCTCTGTCGCATTCGCATCTGAGCCATCGCAATTGCCCCCACGGCGGCGTGCAAGCTAGCAAACGGTCTTGCATGAGCCAAGCCGCACAAACGCGGCCCGGCGCCCCCTGTTGGGCGTCTTCGACTATAGAGGGCACGCCCCCCAGAGGCCGCGGCCGAGCACGCCGGCCCGGGTCGCCAGCCGATCGAACAACGCAGCGAAGGAGTCGTTGGGCGGAATCGTCAGCGTCCTGGCCAGCCCGCGGCGGGCGAGCTCGCCGTTGACGAACAGAGGCCTTCGGCCGGGTCGCGGCAGGTACACATAGGCGAGCAGCCGCCCGTAGACGTCGCGGCGCTCGGCATCGAAGCGGAGCGTGACCGTCTTCCCGTAGACGAGACGGTCGTTCACCTCGTGCGCCTGAGGGCCGCCGCACTGGACCGGCGTGCCTGGCTTGACCGTCTCCGGGGTGTCGATGCCGATGTAGCGGACCGTCTCATCGTCGCCGTCGGCAAGCGTGACGTCGATGGTGTCCCCGTCGACGACGTGGGTGACGCGGGCGGAGACCGGCCCGGCGGGCTCGGATGAACCGCCGCCAGTCATCCCGCAACGCGAGAGGGAAAGGACGACGAGAACAGCGGCAATGAAGAGGGGTGCACGCAGGGCGCCGCGGCGGAGCGGGCGAGAGTGGATCACCCCTCGATGATGCTGCCGGCGTCGGAACTATCTGCCGGTCGGCGGGTAGGTCTCGCTATGCGGGACTAACCCGCCAATGGCAGTGAGCCGGCCCCTGCTCGGGTGGCCCTTCATTGCCGGTTTTCGGTTTCGGGCCTACGGAATGCGCCGCACGTTGGAGAGCAGCGTCTCCTTGATCTGGCCGATGATCTCGAGCGCCTCGCTCTTCTCGCGCTGCCAGACGTTCCGGCCGAAGATCACTCCGGAGCCACCCGCGGCCATGATCGTGCGGGTGTGATTGAGCACCGTCTCGTCGTCGGTCTTGGAACCGCCGGAGAGCACCACCAGGGAGCGGCCCGCGGACTCGACGATCTGGCGCACGGCCTCCTCGGGGGAGACCTCCATCTCGTTGTACGGGGCCGGCTGGTCCTTGTCCTTCTCCGGATCGAACTTGGGGAAGTTGAGCTTCACCACGTCGGCGCCCATCTCCATCGCGAGGCGGGCGGCGTAGTCGATCGCGTAGAAGGACGTGGCGCCGCCCTTCTTGTCGATCGCCGAGCCGCGCGGGTAGGCCCAGACCACCAGCGGCATGCCGTAGCGCTCGCAGTCCTCGCGGACGCCCTTGAGCTGGTGGAGGTCGACGTCCTGGCGCGGCGAGCCCACGTAGAGCGTGTAGCCGACCGCGTCGGCGCCGAGCCGGACCGCATCCTCGACCGACGCGTTGGTCGAGGAGAAGGCGTCATCCGAGGGCGGAACGTCGGTCTTGGCGTTGACCTTCAGGATCAGCGGCACCTGGCCCGCGTAGTCCGGGTAGTAGCGGCTCGCAAGGCCGATCTGGCAGGCGATCGCCGAGTAGCCGGCCTCGGCGGCGAGGCTGAACTGGTACTCGGGGTCCTTGGAGGCAGGGTTCGGGAAGAAGTCGCGGGGGCCGTGCTCGATCCCCTGGTCGATCGGGAGCAGCATCAAAGTTCCGTTGCCGGGGCCGTAATCGAACAGCAGCCGGCGCAGTCGCGCGCGCTTGCCGGGCGAGAGCGTTGCGAGCAGCGACTTCTGCTCAGTGATCGACTTGACTTCCATCTTCTCCGTTACCTCCTGAGTTGGGCCTACAGAGTCAGTATGGCTGATCCTCTGAGCAGGCTGCATCCGCGCGGAGCACGGATGCTCGGGACGAACTTCATCCCCCGCGGCTGTCATGGTCCGGGCCGTGCTGGAGCACAACTTCACGGGGAAGCCCTTCACCCTCGGCATCGAGGAGGAGCTGATGATCTGCGACGCCGAGACGCTCGAGCTGTCGCAGTCGATCGAGACGATCCTCGGCGACCTCCCGGGCGGGCTCCCCGGCGAGGTCAAGCCGGAGCTGATGCAGTCGGTGCTCGAAGTGGCGACCAAGCCCTGCCGTGACGTCGCGGAGGCCGGGGAGCAGCTGCGCAGCCTGCGCCGGACCGTTCGGGAGGTGGCGGCCAAGAACGGCCTCGCCATCGGCGCAGCCGGCACTCATCCCGCCGCGCTCTACGAGGACCAGCTGATCGTCGACCGTCCCCGCTACCGGGACCTGGCGGAGGAGCTCAGCTGGATCGCCGAGCAGGAGCTCATCTTCGGCACCCACGTCCACGTCGGCATCGACGGCGCGGAGAAGGCGATCTACGTCGCAGATGGCATGCGTGGCTATCTGCCGCTATTGCTCGGCATGTCCTCGAACTCCCCGCTCTGGCGGGGCAAGACCACCGGGATGATGTCCTCGCGCACGCCGGTCTTCCGCGCCTTCCCTCGCGTCGGCGTGCCCCCGTACTACGGGACCTGGGATATCTACTCTCACCGCGTCGAGCAGATGATGCGCGGCGGCGCGATCCCGGACTACACCTATCTCTGGTGGGACGTGCGGCCGCACCCGAACCTGGGCACGGTCGAGCTCAGGGTCTTCGACCAGCAGACCCGGGTCGAGCACACGATCGCCTTCGCCGCCCTCGGCCAGGCGCTGGCCCACCGTCTCGCCTCGGACTACGACGAGGGCGTGCCGAGCATCGAGCATCCCCACGAGCTGATCGACGACAACAAGGTCCGGGCGGCGGTCGTGGGGATCGAGGGCAAGCTGATCGACTTCGACCAAGGCCTCGAGGTGCCGGGAGGAAGGATGGCCAGGGGCGTGATCGACGACCTCATCGAACACGCACAGGAGCTCGGCTGCGATGGGGAGCTGAGCGCGCTGACCGACCTGATGGAGAACGGCACCGGAGCCCGCCGTCAGCTCAACTGGCTCTCCGATCACGGCGATATCGGCGGCCTGATGAGCGAGATCATCGCCGCGACGGATCCCGACGCCTGAACAGCCGTAAGCGAACCTGTTCCGGCGCATCGGGTACGATTTTCGTATCGGATTACCAGGTTTTTGCCGCACAAAGTTCGATTTTCGTATCAATGGCCCCTTCTAGACCCGTCGACAGCGCTCTGGACCTCCTCGGCAGGCGCTGGGCGCTCCGCCTCGTCTGGGAGCTCCGGCGCAGCACGCTCGCCTTCTCGGAGCTGCGCGAACGGACCGGAATCAGTCCCTCGGTGCTCTCCGCGCGCCTCGCTGAGCTGACCGAAGCGGGGGTACTGGAGAGGGATGGCGGCCGGCGGTATCGGCTCAGCGGCCGTGGCCGCGAGCTCGCTCGGATTCTCTACGAGCTGAACAGATGGGCCGAGGCCCAGCTGCAAACCGGTCGCGCCTAGAAACCGGGCGCGCCCTCGCACTATCCTCGCGGGGTGAGCTCGCCCGAGTTGAGCGTCGTTTGCCGGAGCTGCGGCGAGGAGGTCAGTCCGTACGTCACCGAGTGCCCGTACTGCGGCACCCGGCTGCGCAAGCGGGCACCGAAGCTCGAGCTTCGGGGCGAGGAGCTAACTCCGAAGCAGTCGCGCCGAGCCCGCCGCCGCCAGGCGCGCGCGCAGCGGACGGACCTAGTCGCCGACCGCCCATATGCAGTCATGGCCGCGATCCTCGTGCCGGCCGTGATCGTGCTGCTGCGGGTGGCCAGCCCATCCCTCGACACGTTCGGCCTGGGCGGGATCCTCGGCCCCGTCGGGCCTGATTGGTGGCGCTACCTGGCCGCCCCCTTCATCTATCCGGACATCGGCTACCTCTTTGTCGCTTCGGTCGGCATAGCGATCTTCGGCGTACCCGTGGAACGACGTCTCGGCACGGTCCCGACGGCCATCCTGATCGTCGCCTGCGGCTCGCTCGGCATGCTGGCCGCCGACGGGATGGAGACTGCCTTCGCGCCGAGCAAGGACGTCCTCTACGCCGCTGGTGGCAACGGAATTGCGCTCGGCCTCCTGGCCTGCTGGGCTGTGATCCGCGGGGCCGAGGTGCGCTCCCGGCCCGGCGAGGAGGTCGAGGTGATCGGCGCAGCCGTCGCGGCTGGAGTCCTGATCCTCCTGCCGCTGGTCGACGACTTCGCAAACGTCTTCGCCGGGCTGGGCGGCGCCGTGGTCGGCGCCGCGTGCGGGCTGGTCGCCGCATACGTCCGCCGTGAGCGCCGCCCCGGCTAGGGTCCAACCCCTTGGCCCACGACAAGTTCATCTCGATCACGCCCGAGCTCCACCGATACGCGGTGGAGCACAGCTCGTTCCGCGACGCCGTCGTTGCGGATGTGGAGCAGGCCGGGGAGGACATGGGCGACCTGGCCTCGATGCAGATCGCGGGCGACCAGGCGGCGTTCATGACGGTGGTCGTGGCTTCGATCGGTGCCCGCAGCGCGCTGGAGGTGGGGACGTTCCTCGGCTACGGGGCAATCGCGATCGCCCGCGGCCTGCCCCCGGACGGACAACTTGTCTGCTGCGAGCTCGAGCAGAAGTACGCCGATCGGGCTCGCGAGCACCTCGACCAGGCGGGTCTGGCCGACCGCGTCGAGTTCCGCATCGGGCCCGCACTCGAGAGCCTCCGAGCGATGGAGGCCTCGGAGCAGTTCGACTTCGCCTTCATCGACGCTGACAAGACCGAGTACATCGACTACTTCGAGGAGACCCTGACGCGGATTCGGCCCAACGGCCTGATCATGCTCGACAACACTCTGCGCGGCGGGAGTGTGATGGACCCCGGCGATTCGGAGGCGGCGCGGGTCACCGGCGAGCTCAACGATCGCCTCGCTGTGGACGATCGCGTCGACGTTGTCCTCCTCGGTGTGGCCGACGGCATCACGCTCGCTCGCAAGAAGTGAGCCCGCCCCCCGCCGACCCTGCCGGCTGGCTCGGGCTGATCCGCTCCTCGATGCCGCCCCTGTGGTCGCTGCTCGCGGAGAGCACTGGAGGAAGTCTCTGGGAGCGGGACGGGATCACCGCCGCGATCGTCCCCGGGTCGCCGAAGCGCTCGTTCTTCAATTCGGTCCTCTACGACGATCCGGGCCCGCTGATCGAGTCGATCGAAGAGCTTGCGACGATCTACTCCGATGCGGGCATCGAGGCCTGGACGGTCTGGGTCCCCGAAGCCGATGCCGAGGTCGCTGACGCGCTCCGCGCGGCGGGTCACCAGCTCGATGCGAAACCGCGCGCGATGGCGATGCCCATCGAGGGCCTGGAGGCGCCCGAGCCCGATCCGGGGCTCGAGATCCGGGAGGAGCCGGATTATGCCCTCGTCTCGAGCATCAATGAGGTCGCCTATGGGTTCGCGCCCGGCGAGTTTCCGGTGATGCGCGGGGAGCTTGCGGGCCTACGGACATATCTGGGTTCGATCGAGGGCGAGACGGTGGCGTGCGCCGGGGCGTTCGCCCACGAGAGCGATTGCGAGATTGTGTTCGTAGCCGTCCTGCCGGAGGGCAGGGGCCGCGGCATCTCCGGCCGGCTCATGGCCCGCGCGCTGGCGGATGCCGCCGATCAAGGGCTGGAGACCACGACCCTTCAGGCGACCAAGCTGGGCTATCCGGTCTACGTCAAGCTCGGCTACGCCGACCACGGCGAGCTGCAGATGTGGGAGCGGCGGAAGTAGGGTCCCGAACGTGACGCGAGGGCCCTACAGCGACGATCAGATCGACTCGGCGATCGACGCGATCTCCGATCCCGAGTTGTTCACCGAGGCTGAGCGACAGGTCGCTCGGGCCGCGCCGCGCCTCCAGAAGATCCTCGCCGAGGCGCTCGGGGCCGGCGGCTGGTTCGGGGAGTCGCACGAATCCGAGGCTCTGAAGGCGGCGACGATGCCAGACGAGGAGGCTCGGCTGGCGGCCGTGCGCACCCTCCTGGCCGAGGAGGCAAGGATGGGAATGATGGTTGGGGTTGCTGTCGGCTGGGCATTGGCCGACCAGCTCGAAGAACAGGAATCCGAACCCACGAAGGAGGACTGACCCAGATGGAGATCAACTACATCGGCCACTCCACGGTCGAGCTGGTGGACGGGGACACCCGCGTGCTCGTCGATCCGTTCCTCGCTCCGAACAACCCGTCGGCGAAGGTCTCGGCGAACGACGTCGACCCGACGCACGTCGTCATCACCCATGCACACCAGGACCACTACGCCGATGCGATCGCCGTCGGCAAGCGAACCCAGGCCTTCTACGTGGCGATCTCCGAGCTCGCGAACGTGCTCGACGAGGAGGGCCTCGAGAACTTCGCCGACCCGAATCTCGGCGGCACCGTGGAGTTCGACTGGGGCTGGGTGAAGCTCGTGCAGGCTTTCCACACCAGTACCGTCCCCGCCGGCGAGCGCCCCTTCAGCCCTTCAACGGGAACTGTGATCGGCGCGGCGGCCGGAGCCGTCATCAATCTCGGTGGCAAGACGCTCTACCACCTCGGCGACACGGCGCTGTTCAGTGACCTGAAGCTGATCGCCGAGCGCACCCCCGTCGACGTCGCGTTCATCCCGATCGGCGGCCACTACACGATGGATCGCCACGACGCCGTGGTCGCCGCCGACTTCATCGGCGCCGAGACGGTGATCCCGATCCACTACAACACCTTCCCGCTGATCAAGACCGATGCAGAGGCCTTCAAGTCCGACGTCGAGTCACAGACGAAGTCGAAGGTCGAAGTGCTGGCGCCGGGGGAGAGCCACTCGCTGTAGACGGCCGGTGTAGACCGGCTTCGCCACCATATCGCGGCCACGGGCAGCGCCCGGAGCGACAAGTCGGCTTCGGGCTTCGCCCTTCTGACTCCGAAACCGTCCACCGGGCCTGCGAGGCCGCCTGCAGGAAACTGGCCAGCCAGCCAGTCCTTGCGGTAGGGTGCAGCCCGTGGAGGCCAGGGAAGCAACCCAGTCGGGACCGTCACGTGGGCAGCGCGAGGACTTCCGGGCCACCTCGGACCCGGCGCTCCAGGACGGCGGGCGGGGCGACGTCAAGCTCCTCGATTACACCCAGCTCTACAACCTTTGGGAGAAGCAGCAGTGGCTCACCCAGGACCTGGACTTCTCGCAGGACCGCGTCGACTGGCACGAGCGCATCCCGGAGGAGGAGCGCTATCAGCGGTTGTACGGGCTCTCCAGCTTCTTCATCGGCGAGCAGAAGGTGGCCGACGAGCTCGGTCCGATCATGCGCGCCGCCCCCACCGAGTCCCAGCGAATCTTCCTCTCAACCCAAATCGCGGACGAGGCCCGACACGTGCGCTTCTTCGACCGGTTCTTCAGCGAGGTCGGCGTGCTCGAGGGCTCCGACGACCTCTCGCAGCGTCTCGAGGCTCTCGACGAGCACGTCAACGACGCCTTTCACACCCTCTTCGACGACCTTCTGAAGAGCAGGGTCGACCGGCTCGGACAGGAGCCGGGGGACCTCGATGCGCTGGTGGAGGCGGTGACGCTCTACCACATGGTCATCGAGGGAATGCTGGCCCTCACCGGGCAGCACTTCATCATCGACTACAACGAGCGCGTGGGGACGCTGCCGGGATTCGTCGAGGGCTTCTCGAATGTGGCCCGTGACGAGCACCGCCACATCGCCTTCGGGGTCCGCTTCCTCACCGACTGCGTCAAGGCCGACGACCGCTACCGGACCGTCATCCAGAAGATGCTGGAACAGTCACTCCCGGTCGCCGACAAGGTGATCGACCCGCCGTGGCCGGAGGAGGAGGACAACACCGAGCTCTTCGGTGCGAGTCGCGAGGAGACACACGCCTTCGCCGCTCAGGCCCTCGGCCGCCGGCTGAAGGTCATCGGCTTGATGCCGGCTTAGCGCCTGATCTTCTTCTTCGGCGCGGGCTTGTGCTTCTTCGGCGCCGAGTAGGCGAGCGGCCTCACGGCGCCGCTCTGAATCGATCCGCTCGCGCCTGTGCCGGTCGGGGCCGGGGGAGGCGGGGGAGGCGTTGTACAGCTGGTCGGCGCACCCGGATCGGCCACGCCGTCGCCGTCCGCGTCGCAGGTGGGCGAGGCAGGGGTCGAGGGCTCGACACCGGTCGTGACCGGGCCGGACTGGGGCGAAGTCGCGTTCGGGTCGCTGTTGGCGACCGCGTTCTTGTGGTGGCGGTGGTGACGGCCGGTCGTGGCGATCGCCGTGGTGCCACCGGTCTGCGCGCCTGTCGCCGCCGCCGGGTCGGTCGGCTGTGGCGGCACGGTGACGGTCTCGGGAGGCGTGGTCGCGGCCTGGGCTGCGGTTGGAGACGCCTGTGTCGCGGCGGCGGCCTGGGCCACCGCCGGATCCGGCTTCGGCGGGATGTTGATCTTCACAACCCGGCCGCGGTTGACCTTGGTCTTCGGCGTCGGGCTCTTGGCGGGGTGATGGTCGGAGACGTTCTGAATCTCGGCCGCGCCGCCGGCGAGAATCGCCGCGGTCGCGAGACCGGCTGCGGCCTTCGTGCCGATCGCGGCGGCCGCGCCGCCTGCCACGGTGACGGCTCCGCCGCCCGCTGCGGCGCCACCTGCAACGGCTGCGCCGCCAACGGCGGCCGTGCTGCCGGCCGCGGCTGCGCCGGCGCCGGCTGCGCCCGCGCCGGCGGCTCCGGCACCAGCGGCGCCTGCACCAGCACCAGCGGCGCCTGCACCAGCACCAGCGGCTCCTGCACCTGCGCCGGCGCCTGCGCCTGCCGCGGCGCCACCGCCACCGCCCGCGCCGGCACCCGCGGCCGCGCCACCGCCGCCACCGCCGAAGAGTCCGCTGAGCTTGGCGACCAGAACGCCCTTGAGCAGGAGCAGCGGCCCGGCCGGGAAGATCGCGGCGAGGGCCTTGGTGTCGGAACGAAGCTGAGAGCGGAACTCGCGACAGGGGTCACACGTCTTCAGATGGCGCCTGACCGGGCCGGTGACCTTCGCGATGCCTTCGGCGGCCTCCGCCAGCTCGAGGCGGACGTCGTCGCAGGTGAGCTGCCGCGCCTGGCTCGATTCGGCCAAAGCGATGCGGGCCCGAACCAGCAGGCTCTTCACGCCCGGCACGGTCGTGTCCATCGCCTGGGCGATCTCCTCGTAGCTCATCGCATCGATCTCACGCAGCAGCAGCGCGGAGCGCTGGGTCTCCGGCAGTTGGCCGACATCGGAGAGCAGGTTGCGGAACTCCTCGCGATTCTGGACCCGCTCGAGCGTGGTCACCCCGTTCATATGAGCGTGGGTGTCCATCGTGTCCTGGCCGTCGGCGGTCGGCTTACGAAGGTGATTGAGGGAGCGGTTGCGAGCGATCCGGTAGAGCCACGGCCGCACGGCGATCGGCCGCTCGTCGGCGACCATCGCGTTGTAGGCCGCCACGAAGACCTCCTGAAGGACATCCTCGGCGTCCTCGGTCGAGCCCAGCATCTGGCGGCAGAAGCCGAGGAGGCGCGACTGGTAGCGCTCAACCAGCGCGTCGAAGGCGTGCTGGTGGCCCTTGCGGGTCAGCGCGACGAGCTGTTCGTCGTCCTGGAACCGAAGGAGGGGCGAACGCCGGGCGAAAAGCCCGCGTCGCTGTGCGTGTGTGAGTGTGGAAGCTTCCAAGACCGGGGTGACTTCGAAGCGCTCTCCCTGCCACCGGAAACACCGTAGCAGCGGTGTGGTTGCGCTCGCCTGAGGCTTAATGCCCTCGAAATCTGAGTACTAGGCGTGCGCGTTTCGCGCTATTTGCGGGGATTCTCTCCTGAACGCACCGTGATCATCGCCGATTGGCTTAAGGCCCATCTAAGCGGCCAGGCGCTCGGCGGTTTCGGCCGCCTCAGCTTCGATTCCGACCGGAGCGCTCTCCTCGATCTCGCCCTCGATCTGCTCCGCGCTCGGCATGCGCAGGGCGAAGATTGCGAGCAGTAGGCCGACTGCCGCCGCACCGGCGGCGATCAGGAAGGCGAGGTGGTAGCCGCCGCTGAGCGCCTGGGTGGCGCCCTCGCCCGCGGAGTGGAGCGCATTGGTCCGGTCCGTGGCGATCGTCCCCAGCGCCGCCAGCCCGATGGCGGCGGAGAGCTGGATCGAGACCTGGATGGTTCCGGACGCGAGGCCTGCATCCTTGGAGGGCACGTCCTCCATCGCGATCATCATCAGCGGCGGGTTGGCCGCGCCGAAGCCGAGCCCGAGCACGGCAAGCGAGACAAAGATCGCCGGGAAGTAGGGGGTGGACTGACCGATCTGCGAGAAGAGCACCAGCCCCACGACCGGGCCGGCGATCCCGACGACCAGCGTCCGCTTCGGACCGAACCGCTCCACCAGCCGCGCGGCGAGGCCGGCCGACATGGCGGCCAGGGAGACGCTCATCGCCATGAAGGCGAGGCCGATCTGAACCGGGCTCATGCCGCGGACGTGCTCGAAGTAGAGGGCGCCGAGAAAGAAGGTCGAGTACGCGCCGGTGACCAGGAAGCCCCTCACCAGGTTGGCCGTGACCAGGCTGCGGAGGCCGAGGACGCGCAGCGGCATGATCGGGTTCTCGATCCGAGACTCGAGCGCCACGAAGGCGGCGAGCAGCGCAGCGGAGATGCCCGCCAGGCCGAGGGTGCGTCCGCTGGTCCAACCCCACTCCGGGATCTTGATCAGTGCGTAGATCAGGGTTATCGACGATGCTGTGATCAGGATGGAGCCGAGCCAGTCGATTCGCTCGCCGGCGGACAGGCCTTCGTTCTCGGCGATCAGCGAGCGCCCCAGCAGGTAGGTGATCGCGCCGATCGGCAGGTTGACGAAGAAGATCCAGTGCCAGCTGATCGCCTCGGTCAAGGCGCCCCCGAGCAGCAGGCCGAGGGAAGCGCCGCCGGCGATCACGAAGGTGTAGAGGCTCATCGCCTTGGCGCGGTCGCCCGGCTGTGGGAACTCGACGGCGATGATCGCGATGATCACCGCGGAGGTGAGTGCAGCCGCGGCGCCCTGGAGGAACCGGGCCACGACGAGCGCGCTCCCGCTCGGCGCGATGCCGCAGAGCATCGAGGCGGCGGTGAACGCGACCACGCCCAGAAGGAAGATGCGCTTTCGCCCGAATAGGTCGCCCAGGCGGCCCGCCAGCAGCAGCAGGCTGCCGAAGGTGATCAGGTAGCCGTCGACCACCCAGGTCAGGCTCGACTGGCTGAAGTTCAGATCCGATTGGATCGAGGGCAGGGCGACGTTGACGATCGTCGTGTCGAGGATGATCATCAGCTGCCCCAGGCAGACGACGAAGAGCGCGATCCACCTGCGGCGGTCGGAGTCGCGCGCTATCTTTTGCTCAGTAGCCTTCACAAGGATCATCACTATATCAGGGATTATCTGCTGATCAAGGATTATCCGCGAGACAGGCTACGATTGGGAGAGATGAATACGCAAGCTCCATCGGTTGCGGGCTCGATGAACCTGCTGACGCGGCTGTCGCGGGTTATCTATCGCCGCGCCGTTCCGGAGCTGATCGGGATCAAGATCAAGGAGTTCGTCGCGCTCGTCTATCTGCGCGAGTCCGGGCGGGCCACCCAGCAGAAGCTGGCCGAGACGATGATGATGGACGCGAACAACTGCGTGATTCTCCTGAACGGCCTGGAGGAGGAGGGCATGATCGCCCGGACGCGTGATCCCGAGGACCGGCGCCGGCACATCGTTGCGATCACCCCGAAGGGCTACCGGGCGCTCGAGAAGGCCGAGCACGAGCTCGAGACGCTGGAGGACGAGGTGCTCGGCAACCTCGACCGCTCAGAGCGCGACCAGCTGCGCGACCTCTTAGCCAAGGCGCTCGAGGACCACTCGCTCGCGATCTCGGCGTAGCCGCCGCGAGCACGGCCTCGGCGCGATCCACTCGCTCGCCGGGGTGGCCAAACTGGTCTAGGCAGCGGACTTAAAATCCGTGGCCCTGAGGGGCATGTGGGTTCGAATCCCACCCCCGGCACTGATCGAAGCTAGGCGGTCCGCCAGCGATCCGGATCCTGGCGATCCTCGAGGCGCTTCTCCACCGAGCGAACCTTGTCGCTCAGCGTCTGCTGCCTGTCGCGGCGCTCATCGAGCTTGAGCACCGAGTAGACGCGGGGGAGGCCCATCTCGAGCGGGATCCGGTGAAGCTCCGCGACCACGGCGAGGATGTCCTCGACCGATCCCTCCAGTGACGTGCCCATCGCGTGCAGCTCGTAGCCGACCCTGTCCTGGCCGGCGAGCCTTCGCTGGATCTCGGCGATGTACTCGCTGGCGCTCGGGTCCGAGCGCCCCAGGCCGATCACGGTCAGATCCGCGGTTGCCATGAGGCAAGTATCACCCCGAGCGCCAGGACGCGAGGGGGATCGGTCCCAAATGAGGGTATGGTCGAGGTGGTGAACGTCATCATCGTCGGAGGCCACGGGAAGATCGCCATGCGACTCGCGAAGCTGCTGGCCGAACGCGGTGACAGCCCACGGGGGATCATCCGGAAGACAGAACAGGCGGATGACCTCGAGAAGATCGGAGCCGAGCCGATCGTGCTCGACATCGAGAACGTCGACGACATCGACGATGCCTTCGCGGGCGCCGAGGCGGTCGTCTTCGCGGCCGGAGCGGGACCGGGCAGCGGGCCGGCGCGCAAGCTCACGGTCGACTACGGCGGCGCGGTCAAGTCCGTCCAGGCAGCGATCGACAAGGAGATTCGCCGATTCGTGATCGTGAGCGCGATCGGCGTCAATCGCCCGGATCGCTGGTCGGATGAGATGAAGCCCTATTTGGAGGCCAAGGCCGACGCGGACAAGTTCGTGGCAGAGAGCGGCCTGGACTACACGATCGTTCGCCCCGGCGGCCTGACGGACGATCCCGGCACGGGGAACGTGAGCGTGGGCGACGAATTGCCCGGCGGCTCGGTCGCGCGTGACGACGTCGCGCTCGTTCTCGCCGAGGTGCTGCGCGCCGACAACACGATCGGCAAGGCTTTCGACCTGGTCGGGGGCGAAACACCCGTCGCGGAGGCCATCGCCGCGCTGTAGGGGACAATCTGGGGCCGCCCGTGTCCCATCCCCACCCACTCACCTGGCTGTACCGCAAGCTCGGACGCCATTACCCGGCCGTCTTCATCACGCTCGAGCTGCAGTCCGCGTTCCTGATCGCCACTGGCGCGGTCGCGCTCTTCAGCTTCTACTACTCGGTCTCGAAGGGCGACTTCGTCAAGGTCCTCGCGATCACGCTCGGGCTGACGGCCATCGCTCTGGTGATCGTGCTCGCGCGGGTACTGAGGCGGCTTGGGCCGCTGAAGGCATGGATCGGCGGCGCCCGCTCCCCCGAGCAGACGGCGGAGGCCTGGCACCTCGCGGTGAACCTGCCGATGAACCTGATCCGCCGCGACTTCCTCGCGCCGGTCATCGTCACGGTCGCGGCCGTGGTCGGCTCGATGGCGGTGCTCGATCTGCCCTGGCTGGCGTTCTTCCCGATCACGTTCGCCGCTCTGCTGACCGTCGCGTACGCCGCGACCCTGCATTACCTCGCGATCGAGCTTGCGATGCGGCCGATCCTCTTCGACATCAACGACGAGCTCGAGGTGCCGGTCCGGATCGACCGCCCGGTCGTGCCGCTGCGGGTGAAGCTGCTCGGCTCGCTGCCGCTGATCAACGTGATCACCGGCCTGGTGGTGGCGGCGCTCACCTCGGACGGCGGCGGCACCGACGCGCTGGGCATCAATGTGTTGATCGCCCTCTTCGTCTCCTTCACGATCAGCTTCGAGCTCACGGTGCTGCTGACGCGCTCGATCCTGCGGCCGATCGAGGACCTCGAGGCGGCCACCGAGAGGATTCGCCAGGGCCGCTTCGATGAGCACGTCCCGGTGACCACCTCGGACGAGTTCGGCGAGCTCTCCTCTGCGTTCAACCAGATGGTGGACGGGCTCGGGGAGCGTGAGCGCCTCCGCGAGGCCTTCGGCACCTACCTGGACGAGGAGGTCGCCACCCATCTGATCAACGAGGACTTCGAGCCCCACGGGCAGGAGGTGGAGGTCTCTCTGGTCTTCTGCGACGTCAGGGACTTCACCACCGCGGCGGCAGAGGCCGACGCGCCCGAGGTGGTCGCTCGGCTCAACGAGCTCTTCGAGTGCATCGTCCCGATCGTCGCCAGCCACCGCGGGCACATCGATCAGTTCATCGGCGACGCGGTGCTGGCCGTCTTCGGCGCACCCGAGCAGGTGCCGCAGCACGCCGACCGCGCCGTGCAGTGCGCGGTCGAGCTGGCGCGGTCGATCAACAGCCGCAGGCCCGGCGGCTTCGAGGTCGGAATCGGCGTCAACTCCGGGAAGGTTGTCGCGGGGGCGATCGGTGGCGCCGGCCGCCTGTCCTTCAGCGTCATCGGCGACGCCGTCAACCTCTGCTCCCGGGTTGAGGCTGCGACCCGGGACACGGGGGATCCGGTCCTGATCACGGGCGAGACCCGTGCGCTGCTCTCGGAGACGATCGAGGTGCAGCCGCGAGGCGAGCGGGAGATCCGCGGCTACGACCGGAAGGTCGACCTGTACGCGCCGGTGGTTCCCACCGCACTCAACACGGGCCCCGGAGAGGACGTGAGCGACCCGCTCGGCGACCCGGTCGTGGGTGGGCTCGGGCGGGCACCGGTTCCCGGCGAGGGGCTCGGCCGTCGCTCGCGCCCGGGTCCCGGTGTCGGGCGCGCGGGGACGAGCCAGGACCACGGCCTCGGCCGCACGCACACTCTGCCCGGGTCCTAGCCGAGGCCATCCCGTGGGAGGTCAGTGGGCCGCCGCCCATCCGGGAGGCGGCGACCCACGAACCCCCCCCACATCCCCGGCATTACCCCCGGCACTCTGGTGACTATCGGGCAACGACCCGGCGGCTCGCAACCTCGCAATTCGGTAAATCACCTGCTCCGCAGCAGCTCCTCATACTGCGAGGCATGGCCGACCCATCGAATCCGCTCGCGCCGCCAAAGGGCGTGCCGGAGAAGGCAATCGACGGTCTCTATAACGGGCCCCTGGAGGAGTTCACGCCCGCCCGGAACGCGCTGGCGAAGGAGCTCGGCTCGGATTGGGTGAAGCGGCTGCCGAAACCGAGCCGTGCGGCATGGCTCGTCAACCAGCTGGCGACTCGGAAGAAGGACGAAGTCGCCGAGCTGCTCAAGCTGGGGGAGAAGCTGCGCGCATCGCAGGAGGAGTTGCTGGTCGGATCGCCCGATCGGGACAAGTTGCGCGAGACGGCACAGAGCGAGCAGCGAGCCGTCGATTCGCTGACGCGTGCCGCCGAGACGATCGGCCGCGAGCACGGGGCGGGATCGCAGGTCCTCACCCGCGTCGGCGAGACGCTGCAGGCTGCCGCCGGCGATCCAGAGCTCGCTGAGGCAATCGAGCGAGGTCGCGTGGTCCGCGAGCAGCGTGCGGCATCCGTCGGACTGCTGGGCACAGCGACGCCTGCCCCGCGTCCGCGCCGCAAGGGGAGCAAGGACGCTGAGGCGGCCGAGCGGCGCGCACGCCAGCAGCGCGCGAAGCGGCGCAAGGGGGCCCAGCGCAAGCTCGCAGCCGCGGAGAGGGCGCTCGAGCGTGAGCGCGCCAAGCTCGATCGCGCCCGGGAGAGCGTCGAGGGCGCCGAGCGCCGTGTGCACGAGGCCGAGCTCGACGCGCATGCCGCGCGACGCGAACTGGACGAGCTGTAGTCTCGGCCGCAATGGCGGAGACGGTCGAGGGCGCCGAGGGCCACGAGAACGCGGGGCCGGTACACGGCGGGCGCCTGGTCGCCCAGTCGATGCGCAGCCGCGGCGCCTCGAAGCTCTTCACTCTCTCCGGCGGCCACCTCTTCTCCATCTTCGATGGCTGCAAGGCGGAGGGGATCGATGTGATCGACACCCGCCACGAGCAGTCCGCCGTCTTCGCGGCGATCGGCTGGGCGAAGGCGACGCGCGAGCCAGGGATCTGCGCGCTGACTGCAGGCTGCGGCGTCACCAATGGAATGAGCGGGATTGCCTCAGCCCATGCGGACGGCGTGCCGCTGGTTGCGCTCGGCGGCCGGGCACCCGAGATGAGGTGGGGGAGCGGCTCGCTCCAGGAGATCGACCACCTGCCCTTCGTCTCGCCGCTGGTCAAATCGGCGCAGACGGTGAAGGACCCCGGCAAGATCGCGCGGACGACCGCCGAGGCCATCGACACCGCCGCGACCGCGCCCTACGGCCCGACCTTCGTCGACTACCCGCTGGACGTCGTCTTCTCGGAAGCCGACTCGGAGATACCGGACCCGCCCGCGCAGTCCGACCGCCCGGCGGAGGGCGCCGGCCGCGTGGCGAAGTTGCTCACCGAGGCGGAGCGGCCGGCGATCATGGCTGGCTCGAACCTCTACTGGGCGCAGGCCGAGGCCGAGTTGCGATCGCTTGCCGAATCTCTCGGCATCCCGGTCTTCCTCAACGGCCTGGGGCGCGGCTGCCTGCCGCCCGACCACGAGCTCTACTTCTCTCGCGCGCGCGGCGCCGGCCTTGCGGACTGTGACGTCTGCCTGGTGGTCGGCGTGCCTCTCGACTTCCGGCTGGGATTCGGCGCCTCGATCGCCGAGGACGCGACCCTGGTCCAGCTGGACTTCGTGCCGCCCAAGCTGGAGAAGACGCGCCTCCCCGACCTGGCCCTGGCCGGTGACATCGGTGCGACGCTCACCGAGATCCGCGAGTCCGTCGCCGGCGACGCGAAGCGGACCGCTCCCTGGGTGGAGGAGCTCCGCCGGGTCGAGGCCGAGAAGCGGGCGGAGGAGCAGGAGATGCTCGACGACGACCGCTCCCCCCTTCACCCGATGCGCATCTACAGGGAGCTCGCGAACTTCCTCGACCGCGACGCGATCGTGGTCGGCGACGGCGGCGACTTCGTCAGCTTCGCCGGGCGCGTCTGGGAGACCTGGGAGCCCGGCACCTGGATGGACCCGGGCCCGTACGGGTGCCTCGGCGCCGGCCCTGGCCAGGCGATCGGCGCCAAGCTCGCTCATCCCGAGCGCCAGGTGTGCCTTCTGCTCGGCGACGGCGCCTTCGGCTTCTCCGGGATGGAGTTCGACACGATGGCCCGCCACAACCTGCCGATCGTCGCCGTGATGGGGAACAACGGCATCTGGGCTCTCGAACACCACCCGATGAAGTTCCTCTACGGCTACTCGCTCGCCGCCGAGCTCCGCCCCGAGACGCGCTACGACGAGGTCGTCTCCGCCCTCGGCTGCCACGGCGAGCTGGTCCGCTCCCCCGATGAGCTTCGGCCCGCGCTGGATCGAGCGTTCGCATCCGGCAAGCCGGCGCTGGTCAACGTGATCACCGACCCCGAGGTGGTCTACCCGCGGCGAGCGAACCTGGCCTAGGCGCCGCTCACGCGAGGATGTTGACGGCGCGGGCGACCACGAGCCCGATGGTGACGATAGCCGCCGTCCCCTGGATGCCCATCAGGAGCTTCGCCGTCTGGGTGATGGGCATGGTGTCGGTCGGGCTGAAGGCGGTGGCATTGGTGAGGGAGGTGTAGAGGTAGTCGAGGAAGGTCGGCCGCCAGAGCCGGCCCTTCGGCGTGATCTCGTGATTGTCCTGCTGCGGGAACTCGAAGTCCGACCAGAACTTCTTCTTCGTGAAGCGGTCGAATGGCCCTCCGCCGTCGAGCTCCCAGTAGATGACCGCGAAGATCAGGATGTTGGTCACCCAGAGCACGACCCCGGAGCCGATCAGGGCATGACCCCCGGCCTTGCCCCCCGTGATCAGGAAGTGCGTGAGGAGCCCGAGCGAGACCAGGTAGGTCACGGTGACCAGCGCGAGGATGGTCCAGAGCAGCGTGCGGTGACGCTCCTGTTTGGTCTCCCCGGCGCGCCAGGGCGTGCTGAAGACCAGGGCGGCGAGGAGTAGCCCCTCCACTGCTGGAACCAGCCAGCGCGGCCCGATCACGATCTTGTCCGAAAGGGTCAGGTGGAGCGCGATCGCGACAGCCACCGCGAGCTGTGCCGGCCAGAGGGGATCGCCTTTGCTGATCCGCTTGTCGAGGCGGGCGATCTCGCGCTGCAGGTGCGCGGGCATGTGCCGCTCGTGCGTCCCAGCGCCGGCGGGAGCTTGCTCGGCCATCGGCAACCGCGAGGCTAGAGGCGCCTCAGGACGGCAGCGAGGAAGTGAAGCCGCTAGGCGGCGACCAGTTCGAGGACATCCTCGCCATGGCGCTTCAGAAACGCGGGCCCGACCCCGTGGATCTTGGCGAGATCTTCCAGGCCTGCAGGGCGGCTGGCCGCGATTGCCTCCAGCGTCCGGTTGTTCGCGACCGTGTATGCGGGCTTGCCCCGGGCGGCCTTCAGCCGCCAGGCCCGGAGTGACTCCAGCAGCGATTCGTCCTCGGGTGAGAGCTCCGCCGGGGGAGTGGCGCTCTTCGATCTCCGCCGCTTCGCCTTCACCTCGAGCTCCTCCGGCGAGGGCAGCCACGAGTCGGACTCGCAGACATCGCAGCAGCGGCCCTCGGGCGCGCCAGGGGTGGCGTCCCCGAAGTGGTCGAGCAGGCTCCTGCGGCGGCAGGTCTCCCCGAAACTGAACGACTCGACGGCGCGGTAGGCGCGCCAGGAGCGGTCTCGGGCCGCCTTGCAGGCGGCGCGGGCGGCGGCCAGGTCGATGCGGTTGTTGAAGTGGAGCTCGAGGCGCCCTCCCGCGGCGGGCTCCACCTCGAACGCGCCCGCCCGCTCGGCGATTGCCAGCTTGACTCGGTCCTCGTCGATCCGCGGGGCGTCGATGGTGAGATGCCCTTCGCTGTCCGAGCCCGCCTTGAGACGCTGTGCGTAGAGGGAGACGGACTCGGGCTCGACCTCTCGCATCTGGATGAAGCGGACCAGCCGGCCCAGGTCGGAGCGGCCGGCGAGCAGGACAGCTCGGGCGGGAAGCCCATCGCGGCCTGCGCGGCCGGCCTCCTGGTAGTAGGCCTCGACGCTCGTCGGTATGGCCCAGTGCCAGACCGAGCGGACATTGGCCTTGTCGACTCCCATGCCGAAGGCGTTTGTGGCCGTGATCACCTCGGCGTCTCCGGTCATGAAGCGGTGCTGGGCGGAGGCGCGTTCGTCGGGATCCATGCCCGCGTGGTAGCCGGCGGCGCTGAGGCCCGCCTCGCGCAAAGACTGGGCGACCTCCTCGGTGTCCCTGCGGGTCCCGCAGTAGACGATCGCCGGGCGGTTGGCGTCGTCGCGGAGACCGTGAAGCAACATCGCCAGTTTCCGCGCCTTCGAACCCCTGCCCTCGAACTGGACGATGTCGAAGCTCAGGTTGGGGCGATCGAAGCCCGCTCGGATCATCAGCGGATCCTGGAGGCCGAGGCGCTGGGCGATCTCGGCCGAGACGTCCTCGGTCGCGGTCGCGGTGCAGGCCATCACGGTCGGGCGGCCGAGGCGCTCGAGCACCCGCGGCAGCCGCAGGTAGTCGGGGCGGAAGTCGTGCCCCCACTCGGAGATGCAGTGGGCCTCGTCGACCGCGAGCAGGTCGACCTCGCGCTGGCCGACCGCATCCATGAACCCGGGCTGGGCGAAGCGTTCCGGCGAGCAATAGACGATCCGCGCCCGGCCATCGCGGATCTGCGCCATCGCGTCACGAGCGACCTCCTCCGGGAGGCCGGAGGCGATCATCACCGCCGGGTGGCCTTCGGCCGAGAGCCGTCGCCACTGGTCGGCCATCAGGGCTATCAGCGGGCTGACGACGATGGTGAGCGCCTCGGATGCGAGACCGGGGAGTTGATAGCAGAGGCTCTTGCCGCCGCCGGTGGGCATCACCACGAGGGAGTCGCGGCCCGCGAGCGCGGCTTCGACCGGCTCGCGCTGCCCCGGCCGGAAGCCGTCGTAGCCAAGGTGTGCGAGTAGGGCGTCGGGGTCAGGCGGGCCGTCGTAGGTACGCCGGATCTCGGTGAGTTCGGACTCGACTCCCTCGAGGCCGTGCAACGCCGCCTTCGCCTCCTCCATCTCCGGGAAAGAGGCCTGAGCCAAATTCTCGCCCCGCTGGGTCACCCGCTCACCATGGCGGAGCGGGCGGTCGGACCGCTGATGATCAGGCGCCGCGGGCGAGGATCGTCGCCAGGACGCTGATGAAGCCGAGGGACATAGCGATCGTCAACCGGAACATCCATTGGCGGAGCTCGCGTATGTCACGGTCGACCCGGTCGAATCCTCGACGTACTTCGCCGACCAGGTCGTCAAGACGCTCGTCGTTCCACCGACTCCGTTCCATCGCGGTTCCAGAGTACTCCCGCGGATCAGCCACGGGCGGCGCGCACGCGATCCACGACCGTCTGCGCCCGACGCGAGATCCCGGCAGGGGTGTTGCGAAAAGGCCGCCGTTGGCCGCGGCCGTAGGGAAAGCTCGAGCTCTCTCGCGGGCCGAGCGTCAGATCGATGGCGCGGCCCTCGTCGTCGACCAGCCACCAGTGGCTCTTGCTCCGGCGTTTCAGCTGCATGGGATGCAGCCCGGCGTCGTAGCCGCCGGCGAGGTGGAAGTAGGCCTCGGCCGCGACGTAGGCGAAGCCGTCGAAGCGCCCGAAGCCGCTGCGGTACCGGTCCTGGATGAGTTCCTCGGTGAGCGCCGCCTGGATCTCTCGCTTGAGCTTGTCCGCGGGCGCCAGGACGACCTTCGTGTTGGAGCGCCTGGCGCCCGCGGAGGACCTGCTTGGACGGGAGGGACTCACTGCCGCTCCTAAGAGGCTGACGGCGGATGTTCTCCCCCCGAGAAGAAGTGCGCTAGCGGGCGAGCCTCGCCGCCACACCCACAGGAACCGGCGGGCCCATATGCAGCGCGACCATGCCGCGGAACTCGTCTGTGGTCTGCGGGCCCCAGAGGGCGGAGTGGCAGGGTGTGCAGAGTGTCTCGCCGGCCGGTGACTGCTTGCCGTTGGCGAAGATCTCGGTCAGACATTGGGTGCAGTGCTGTCTCATGGCCCTAGATATCGGCAGCCGAGAGCTGATTCGTGAGCTCTGATGGCCTTCTGGACGATTCAGGGTCTGAGCCCGGCCACGCGCCCCTCGCGCATGAGTCGCCGCAAGCCGCTGCGCAGGTGCCGCTCCTCGTCGGAGCCCTGCAGATGGGTCGTCCTCACGATGACCGCCGGGCGCCCGGCGTAGAGAAACTCGCTGACATTCCTCACCGCGAACCCATCGAGGTCGTCACCCGGTTCATCTGTTCCGTGGTCCTCGTCCTCTCGCATTTCCGTAGACCCCTCCTTGGATCCGCTGACTGGCATACCCAATGCATGCCCGGATCCCAGCCGTTTATGCGCGAGGCATGGGTTGCCGGCGGAAGCGCCCGGGTAGGGTGGCTGTCATGGAGTTCCGCAAGCTCGGCAGCTCGGACATCGAGGTCTCGGAGATCTCCCTCGGCTCCTGGCTCACCTTCGGGGCCGGGGTGGAGCGCGAGCAGACCGAGGCGTGCACCAAGGCCGCCTTCGAGGCAGGCATCAACTTCTTCGATACCGCCAATGTCTACGGCAGCGGTGCGGCCGAGGCAGCCTGGGGCGAGGTGCTCAAGGACTTCGACCGCTCGAGCTACGTGCTCGCCACCAAGGTCTTCTTCCCGATGTCGGACACCGACCGTGGGCTCTCCCGCGAGCAGATCCACAAGCAGATCGACAAGTCTCTCGAGCGACTTCAGACCGACTACGTCGACCTCTATCAGTGCCACCGCCCGGATCCCGAAACCCCGATCGAGGAGACGATGGAGGCGCTCACCGAGGTCTGCGAGGCCGGCAAGGCTCGGGAGATCGGCTTCAGCGAATGGACCGTCGAGCAGATCCAGGCCGGGCTCGACGTGCCGAACACCAGGGATTGGGTGTCATCCCAGCCGCAGTACAACATGATCTGGCGCGCCCCCGAAGCGGAATTGATCCCGTTCTGCGAGAAGCACGGCATCTCGCAGATCGTCTGGTCGCCGCTCGCCCAGGGGGTCTTGACCGGCAAGTACAAGCCCGGCGAGCCGGTCCCCACGGACTCGCGCATGGCGTCCGACGCGATGAACTGGGCGATGAGCCGCTACATGTCCGACGAGGTGCTGGAGGCGGCCCAGAAGCTGATCCCGGTCGCCGAGAGCGCCGGGCTCAGCATGGCCACGATGGCCCTGGCCTGGATTCTCCGGAAGCAGAACGTCGCCAGCTGCATCATCGGAGCCTCTCGCCCTCAGCAGGTCTTCGACAACGCGGATGCCGCCGGCGTCGAGCTTTCGCAGGACACACTCGACGCGATCGATCAGGCGCTCGACGGCGTGGCCGTCACGGAGCCGCGCCGGGCGAACTTCGTCGAAGAGGGCGTCAAGCACCGCTAGCGACCGCGGAGAGCTCTACCGAGCTGAGATCCGCGCCCGTCGCGGCTCGCGCGTAATCGAGCAGAATCGCCTCCGCGTCCTTGGAGCCGATCGCGGGGTGGCCGATCACCACCTGGAGGCCGAGGCCGTCCTCCATCGCCACCAGCCCGCGCGCCAGACGGGGCGCGGGGGCGCCGAGCTCGAAGTCGGCGGCTGCACGTCCCGCCTCGAGAATTCCCTCGTACAGGGCGACCTGGCGATCGAAGAAGCCGGCGCTGAGGGCATCGAAGGCGGAGCTGGTGCCGGTGAGCGCGTCGATCTCGTAGAGCAGGCGGCTCTCCTCATCGTCGGGACCGCTTGGGATGCCGAGGTGAATCGCCAGGCGCAGCCGCCCGACCGGTTCGTCCATCGCGCGCACCGCCTCCGCCCGCCGCTCCGCGTAGCGGCTCATCGCCGCGCTTCCCACCTCGAGGAGCAGGTCGGCGATCTCGGGGTAGTAGTAGAGGACGGTGGATGGGGCGAGGCCGGTGCGCTCGGCGACGTCCTTCACGCGCAATCCGACGGCGCCGCGCTCGAGCAGTACGCGGCGGGCGGCCTCGACGAGCTGGCGGCGGCGCTGGTCCTGGCGGCGCGGTCTCATGGACTGAACGGTATCCGACGAACTTGATGAACCCGCGGAGCGACTTGTACGCATCGTCGCGTCCCTTTGCGGTAAGTTCTTCGAATCCAATTCAAAGAACTGACACGCCTCATTTCCCTTGTCGTCGCGGCCCCTCGCCCTCGGCGCCGGCATTGCCGCCTGTGGCGGCACTGGGATCGAGGGCTCGACCAGTACGGCCAACGTGACAGTCGTTCCGAGCGGCGCGGCGGGTAACTCCCTGACTATCTCCCAGTGGCCGCTCTACGTCGACCCCGGGAAGAACGGCACCGTCGCCCAATTCTCCGATGAGACCGGGATCCAGACGAAGTGGCTCGAGGACATCAACGACAACGCCGAGTTCTTTGCCAAGATCCAACCGCTGCTCGCCCACGGCCAGACCGGGGGTCGCGACATGATCACGGTCAGCGACTGGCTGGCGAAGCGGATGTATGACCTCGGGTACCTCTACAAGCTCGACAAGAGCCAGATCCCGAACGTCGAGAAGAATCTGATCCCGCAGCTGCGTCACCCGCCCGCCGATCCGAACCGCGACTTCACCGTCCCCTGGCAGGCCGGCATGACCGGCCTGATAGTCAACACCGACCTCGCCCCCGACGTCACCTCGATCTGCGATCTCTTCGATCCGAAGTACAAGGGCGAGGTGACGATGTTGACCGAGCTCCGCGACTCGGTGCCGATGACCCTGAAGTGCATGGGCATTGACCCGGAGAAGGCGACTGAGGAGCAGTGGATGTCCGCGGTGGAAAAGATCAAGCAGGAGAAGGACTCCGGGCAGATCCGGGCCTTCACCGGCAACGACTACATCCGCGGTCTCTCGAATGGCGACATCGCGATCGCCCTCGGTTGGTCGGGTGACGCAGTCCAGCTCCAGGCGGACAACCCGAACATCAGGTTCGTCATGCCCAAGGAGGGCTGCATGTTCTGGTCGACGAGCATGGAGATTCCGCGTGGCGCCTCGGACCCGCAGGCGGCGGAGAAGTTCATGAACTACGTCTATGACCCGCAGAACCAGGCGCAGATCGCCCGCTGGGTGAATTACGTCACGCCGGTCGCCGGCGTCAAGCAGATTTTCGAGAAGACTGACCCCGAGCTTGCCAAGGACCCGCTGATCTTCCCGAGCACCGAGTACACGAAGAACTGCACCTACGAGCCGGTGCTCGCGGGTCCGATGGGCGACCGGATCACCAAGGCCTTCGAGCAGGTCATCACGGGCTGAAGGTCATGCGAACCCTCTCGATCGCCGCGCTGCAGACGGCGCCCGTGGCGCGCGACCCGGAGGCAACCCTTGAGCGACTCGCGCAGCGCGCGCCGACGGTGCGCGACGCGGTCCCGCACGTCCAGCTGCTCGTCCTTCCGGAGCTTCACCTGGCGGCCGTCCCCGGCCTGCTGGATGAAGGCGATGGCTATGCCGATTCGGTCGCGGTGCGGTTGCCGGACATGCTGACCGACCGACTCGGCGAGATCGCTCGCGGGTCGAGGCTCTGGATCGTCGCCGGCTCGATCTACGAGCGCGCCGACGACGATCAGATCCACAACACGGCGATCGTGATCAGTCCCGACGGCGGCCTCTTCGCCCGCTACCGCAAGGTCTTTCCGTGGCGCCCGACCGAGCACACGGTCCCGGGTGACGGCTTCGTCACCTTCGACATCCCCGACATCGGCCGGATTGGCCTGGCCATCTGTTACGACGGCTTCTTCCCGGAGGTGATACGGCAGCTCGCCTGGCTGGGTGCCGAGGTCATCATCCAGCCGACCCTCACCACCACCTCCGACCGTGAGGCCGAGCTGGTCGCCGCCCGCGCCAACGCCATCTTCAACCAGCTCTACGTCGTCAACGTGAACGCCTCGCAGCCCGCGGCACTCGGCCGCAGCATGATCGTCGATCCCGAGGGCATCGTCCGAGCTCAGGCGGGTGGGGGAGAGGAGCTCCTCACCGACGTTCTCGACCTCGACGCAGTCGAGCGCGTCCGCAGCTTCGGCGTCGCCGGCGTGTCGCGGATGTGGGAGCAGCTCGACTCTCTTGACGGGGACGGGCCGGAGCTGCCGATGTACGGCGGCCGGATCCGGCCGCGCCCGGAAACCAAGCGCGCTTAGCGCGATCCGACTTGATTGAGGACCTCGGCGAGGCCCTCCGGATCTTCGGCCATGGGGAAGTGCCCGCCCGGAATCTCGATCGGCTCGACGCCGAGCAGCTCACGGGCCATGAATCTCTCCCACTCGGGCTCGAAGAGCTCGTCGTCAGCGGCGTAGATGAGGACGGCGGGGTTGCCGGGAGGAGCGTCGAGGGGATACTCGTCCCGCGGCATGGCCATCGGCCGCAACCGGCCGGCGAGCATGCTCTTCCTCGGCGGCGGCACGCGCCCGTAGAGCGCCTCCAAGGCCACGGCCTCCGGCCACACGCTGGTGCCGTCGGGGGTGGTCTCCGGAAAGGGGATTCCGTGCCGGAAGGCGTCCGGCGCACCGGGCGGCGGCTCGAAACCTCCCAGCCTTGGACATAGGTGCACGAGCAGTGAGTCCGGATTCGCCGCCGCGACCAGCGACGAGTAGGCGGTTCCCTGTGAGTGCCCGACGATCACCAGCGGGCCGTCGACGCCGTCGATCGCATCGAGGGCCGGGCGGATGCGCTCGTCGAAGCCGGCGTTCGGATCCTGCAGCGGCAGGTCCGGCGTGACGACCCGATGACCGCGGTCCATCAGGAGTGGCGTCAGCTCATCCCAGCACGAGGGCTCGTGCCAGGCGCCGTGGATCAGGCAGAAGGTGCTCATCGCCGAAAAGAAAGGGCGGCCCCTGAGGGACCGCCCTTTCAACGACTCAGAAGCTTTGCGGCTCCCTTACGCGACCTGCTTGACGCCGGTCGCGGCCGGGCCCTTCGGGCCCTGCTCGGTCTCGTACTCGACCTTCGCGCCCTCTTCGAGCGAACGGTAGCCGTCCCCCTCGATCGAGCTGAAATGGACGAACACATCGTTAGAGCCATCGTCGGGTGTGATGAACCCGTAGCCCTTGTCGTTGCTGAACCACTTGACGGTTCCGGTAGGCATCTCGCCTCCTCTTACTGTGCTGCGAACGCGAGGAAGCTGAGAGCAACAACGCGAGCGCTACGCACACCTTTGCCGGTATCACCGGCCTAACGCGCGGGACGGTAGCAGCCTGGGGGACGGAATCCGCGACCGGGATGTGTCCGAATCCGCGTGAGGTGTGCTAGCTCTCGCCCAACCGGCAGAGCACCTGGTAAACCGACGTGAAGTCGATCTCGAAGCCGTTCCGCGCCGCGCGCATGTAGAGGCGCCAGACCCGTAGCCGCTCGGGGCCGGCAAGCTCCTCGGCCCGCTCGATGTGCTCGTCGAGGTTGCGGATCCAATGGCGGAGCGTCTCGGCGTAGTCGGCGCCGAACTCCTCCACATGCTGGACGATGAATCCTGCTCGCTCCAGGGCGAGAATCACCCTGGAGACGTGAGTGGTCTCACCGTCGGGGAAGACGTAGCGCTCCGAGAACGCCCCGCCCTCGATGTTGCCGTGGCGCAGGCGTGAGATGCCGTGGTTGAGCAACCGGCCGCCCGGACGCAGCATCGAGGCGAGCTGCTCGGCGTAGACATCGATTTGGGACTCGCCGACGTGCTCGACCATCCCGATCGAGGCGATGGCGTCGAAGTTCTCTCCGGCGAGCTCGCGGTAGTCCTGGACCCGGATCTCTACCTTGTCGTCGACGCCGGCCTCCGCGACCTTCTGGCGGGCGAGCACGGCCTGGTTCTCAGACAGCGTGATCCCGACCGCCTCGACGCCATACCGCTGCGCCGCGTGGATCACGAAGCTGCCCCACCCGCAGCCGACGTCCAGCACCCGCTGGCCGGGCTCGAGGGCGAGCTTCGTGCAGACGAGCTCGCGCTTGGCGTCCTGTGCCTCCGCGAGCGTCGGCGGCTCGCGGCGGAACCCCTTCCGTGGCGGCACGCGGGAGAAGAAAGCGCACGAGTAGGTCATCGACTCGTCGAGGAAGAGCGAGAAGAACTCGTTGCCGACGTCGTAGTGGTGGCGGACCGCCTCGCGATCCCGCTCGGTGGTGTGCTTTCGCCCGCGGAGGTGGAGCTCGGCCTTGGGAGGGGGCGGGGGACGGCGAACGCCGGCAGCCCGCAGCGCCGCCGCGATCAGCCGAGCCTTGGCCGCCGCGCCGACCGGCGGCGGCTTCCACTCATTCAGGACGTCGATGACCTTGTCGATGTCGTCGATCTCGATCTCGCCTGAGACGTAGGCGCGCCCGAGGCCGAGCTGGCCGGGCGCGGCGACCGCGTAGGCGAGCGCATCCTGTGAGCGCGCCCTGAAAGTCGGGCCGTCGCCGTTGGTGGACGGGAGCTTCGATCCGTCCCACAATTCGATCGTGAACGGGCGCTCCGGGAAGGCGCGCTCGATCTCCTGGACGAGGGGCTCGGTTGCCATGAGCCGACACTAGCGAGGCTGGAGACTCACTTCCTGTTAGGGGAGCCGAATTGCTCACCAATCGCTTAACGAATGCCGCTAGGGTCTGTCCCGCTCACCGGGACTCGAGTCGCGACGACAAGAGTCGGATTGGCTCGGTCAGGACCAACCAAAGGAGACCTCATGTCGGACGTTGCCGCCGGAGTGACAGCGCCCACCACCGGCCCGTCCGCTACAGCGGTGCCGCCCTCACCAGCCCGGAGGCCTCGTGTCCCGCTCGCGCGAGATGTCCAGCCCGTCGCCAACGAGACCCGCGACCGGATCATCACGGGCGCGCTCACGGTCATCCCCTTCCTGCTGCTGGGCATCGTCGCCTGGCAGCTTGCGGGAAGCTGGCTGCGCTGGAGCGATCTCATCGTCTTCGCACTGCTCTACATCCCGACGGGCTTCGGGATCACGGTCGGCTTCCATCGCCTCTTCACACACCGAAGCTTCAAAACGGGCCCTCGAACCCGTGCGGTTCTCGCCGTACTCGGCTCGGCCGCGGTCGAGGGTCCGATCATCTCCTGGGTCGCGGACCACCGCAAGCACCACGCCTTCTCCGATGAGGAGGGCGATCCGCACAGCCCGCACGTCGGGTATGGAGAGGGGCCCTGGGCCCAGGTCAAGGGGCTCTTCCACGCCCACGTCGGCTGGCTCTTCATCCATACTCAGCGCGGCTCGAAGGAGCGCTTCGCCCCGGACCTGCTGAAGGATCCGATCGTCAGTTACGTGGACCGGACCTTCCTGCTCTGGGCCATCGGCGGGTTCATCGCCGCCTTCTTCCTCGGCTGGGCGATCGGCGGCACCGTCATGGCGGGTGTCACCGGATTGCTCTGGGGAGGCGCAGTGCGGATGATGTTCCTGCACCACGTCACCTACTCGATCAACTCGCTCTGCCACATGTTCGGCAAGCGAGACTTCGAAACCACCGACGAGTCACGAAATCTGGCCTGGCTTGCGATCCCGACCTTCGGCGAGGCATGGCACAACAGCCACCACGCCTTCCCGACCTCGGCCGTGCACGGGATGAAGAAGCGCCAGATCGATCCATCCGCCGGAGTGATCTGGTCGCTTGAGAAGCTCGGTCTCGCCTGGGATGTGGTCCGGATCGCACCGGAGCGTCAGGCCGCCAAGGCCGCCGTCTGACCAATAGGGTCACGCCGGTGCCCCGGCGTCTCGTCCCCGCCCTGATTGCGCTGGTCGCGATCGTGGCTGCCGTCGGCCTCGCCGCCTGCGGCGCCAGCGACGAGGAGAAGCTCAGCGGCATCACCCCGGTGGATGCGAACTGCGGCGAGGTCCAGTACTCGGGCAGCGGCAAGGCCGAGAAGCTGATCGTCTCCGATCTGCCCCTCCAGGGCGACTCCGCCGAGCGCTCGAAGCAGATGAACGACGCGATCGTCCAGGAGATGGCACGCAAGGGCTGGCTCGCCGGAACGACGGAGGTCGCCTTCCAAGCCTGCGATGACTCGCTCGCCTCCACCGGCGAGTGGGACGAGGACCTCTGCCGGTCCAATGCTCGGGCCTACGCGGGCAACCCCGACGTGATCGGCGTGATCGGCACCTACAACTCTGGCTGCGCCGCAGTCGAGATCCCGATCCTCAACAGGGCCCCTGGGGGTGGTCTGGCGATGGTCTCTCCCGGGAATACCTTCGTCTGCCTGACCGAGCCGGGCAGCATCTGCAAGCCGGACGAGCCCAGCGTCTACTACCCGTCCGGCAGGCGCAACTACATCCGGGTCGTCCCGAACGATGCGGTGCAGATGGCGGGCCTCGCCACCTTCGCCAAGGAACAGGGCACGCGGAACCCCTACATCCTGGTCGCCGCCGACGACCCGACAAGCAAGGGTCAGGCCGACACCTTCGAGGGGGCCGCTCGCTCGCTCGCCATGAACATCGCCGGCGTCGAGCAGTGGGACCCGAAGGCGAGGAGCTACGCGGCCCTGATGGGGAAGGTGAAGGCCACCGGAGCCGACGCCGTCCTGCTCGCCGGCCTGCTGGAGCAGAACGGCGGGCAGATCATCAAGGACAAGGTCTCGGTGCTCGGGCCGAATGACGGCCCGGTCAAGCTGCTCGCGCCCGACGGCTTCGCACAGCAGGGCACGATCGACCAGGCGGGCGCTGCCAGCAGGGGGATGTACGCCAGCCTCCCGGGTAAGGTGCCGAGCAGCCTCACCGGCGAGGGCTCGGCCTTCGTCAAGGAGATCAAGTCGCAGATCGGCGACGAGCCGCTGGAGCTCTTCGCCCCCTACGCGGGGCAGGCGGCCGAGGTGCTGATGCCCGCGATCCAGTCCGGCAGCGGGAACCGCTCGGGCGTGATCTCATCGCTCTTCCAGACCCGTGTCCGCGACGGCATCGTCGGCAGCTTCTCGATCACTCAGAGCGGAGACCCCATCCCCGCGCCGATCAGCGTCTCCCAGGCGGAGAGCATCTTTGTGCTCGCCAAGACGATCACGCCGCCGCCACGGCTGGTCAACGCCGCTCGCGGCGAATAGCTACGCGACGGCCTCCGCGGTCCCGGGCCTGCGACTCCTCAGCTCCGCGTCCAGCTCCTGGGCGAACCGCCCGAAATAGGAATGCTCGTGCTCGCGGGCGTCCCAACCGTTGTGCCAGTGGTAGGCGAACGCACCCGGGAAGAAATCGCGATAGGAGTCAGCGTCCTGGCCGGGGCGGAAGCGCCAGCCGAACTTGCGGAAGAAGCCGTCGAACCCGTCGAAGGGCGCGTTCTCGAGCCGGCTCTTCCCATCGGCGTGGGGCCAGAGGGGGTCGAAGAACGGACACGGCAGGACGGTCAGATCGATCTCCTCCGCACCGTCGAACCGAAGCACCACTCTCGGATTGCACGACCCCTCCTTGGCGCTCCGCTCGAGCAGCTTCCACGCGTTCTCGGATCCCCGCCGGAAGCGCAGGACGGCATTGTTTCCGTACGGGAGGTCGGCGGACCAGCGGTAGGTGAAGTCCTCGGTCATGAACGGCTGGTCGAACAGGTCGCTCAGATCGCGGAGGAGCATCGTGTCCAGATCGAGGTAGACCCCGCCGTGCTTGTAGAGGGTGACGAGGCGAAGGAGATTCGCCCGCTCGAGGGGAGACGGGTGCTCCTGAAGATCGGTTCTGTCCTCGATCGGGGTATCGCGACACTCGAGCACCGGATCGAACGGCCTCACGGAGATCTCGGGGAGGAGGGGTTGCAGGGCCTCGTTTCGTTCGTGCCCCGGGTAGCCATTCTCCGCGTCCAGCCAGAGACACACCTCCCCGCGATGCCTCTGCGTCGCGAGCAGCGACTTGATGGCGAAGGCATGCTTGTTCGTGATCGGCCCGGACCAGTACAGGTGGTAGAGCTCACCCGTCGGGGCGTCCTCTTCGTCCGGCGTCTCCAGCCCGCGGAGGAAGCGCAGGCAGTGATCGGCATCCCAGTACAGGCGTTCGTCGGGCAGGAACCGCACGTTCAGGTATTTATCAGGCGGCCCATTCCGCAGGCCCGCCGGCCTGGCCTCACAGCCCGCGGGTCGCTGACGTTTGATCGGTGACCAATGCGAGAAAGGGCTAGGAGATGAGCAAGCGACCAAGGCTTCGACTCGCCAAGGCCGCAATGGTGCCGATCTGGTCCAGCGGCTTCATCGTCGGGACGCTGGCGGTTCGCCACGCCCCGGGTCTCTCGATCCTCTTCTGGCGCATGAGCGTCGCCGCGCTGGTGATGGCCGCAATCGCGATGGCGATGCGTGCCCCGTGGCCGCATGAGCCGAGAGCAATCGTGCAGATGGTCGTGGTGGGCCTTCTGCTGCAGGCGGCGCAGTTCGTCGGGATCTTCCTGGCGCTGGAGCACGGCGTGCCCGCCGGCTTGACGGCGCTGCTCGCCGGCTCGAGTCCGCTCCTGGTGGCTGTGCTCGCAACGTTCCTGCTCGACGAGCACCTTGCCCCAATCCAATGGCTGGGCTCCGTGATCGGCGTGGGAGGGGTCGTCCTCGCCGTCATCGAGGAGCTGCATGGCGGCGGATCGGCCCTCGGGTTCATGTTCGCGGTCATCGGCCTCGCCGGGCTGGTCGGTGGCACTCTCGTGCAGAGGGCCTACGGCTCCGATGTGGACCCGAAGGTGGCGAACACGATCCAGCTGCTCACCGCGACCGCCGTGATCGCCCCGCTCGCCGCCGTCACGCAGGGCTTCGGCCTGAGCGCGGAGGCCCTGGCGCCTCTGGCGTGGCTGATCTTCGGTCTCTCGATCGGCGCAGTGATGCTCTTCTTCTGGCTGCTTCGCAACGAGAAGAGCGGCGAGGCGACCAGCTTCCTCTATCTGGTGCCGGCCGCGACGGCGATCGCCGGTGTACCGATCCTCGGCCAGCCGCTCAGCATCGGCGCCGTGGCGGGCCTGGTTCTCGCGCTGATCGGCGTGCGGATGGTGAACGCGCCGAGCGAGGGCCTCAGCAGCGGTGAATGGCTGCGGCGCTTTGCACTACCTGGAAGGCCGAGCCGGGAATCGACTTGAGCTGATCGAGGTTCTCATCGGACCAGCGGCGATCCGAGGTGCCCGAGATGTACCAGTTCGAGCCGTTGTCGGCCACGATCAGCCCGTACTGCTTCATCGCCGCGGCGATCGCGTGGGCCGGTCCCGCGATGCCGGAGATGTCGTAGCCGGCGCCCAGCCGCAGCCGCAGGCCCATCGGCGGGGCGCTTGCGCTGGAGGTGTTCCCGGCGCAGTGAGAGGCGGGGTGCAGATAGGCGTCCTGGGTCGAGTCGACGGTCACCCGGATCGCGTGATTGATGTGCCCGGAGGCCGCTTCGTCATATCGCACCAGGCCGGGGAAGATCGGCAGTCCGGCCGCGTCAGCCGAGGTGAAGCCATCCGGCCGTAGCGCAGCCGAGCGCAGGTCCCAGATCACGCCGACGTCGGCGTTCCAATGGGGCCTCGGCCGTTTGCGGGCAAAGGCCCGACCGAGCTCGTAGAGCTTGCAGCGCGCGGAATCCACGGTGAGCACGTGGCGGTCGCCGTCCGAGCTCTGCCCGCCCTCCACCAGGGACTTGAGCGGCACGCGGTACGGACCATGGTCGGACTCGTCTCCGTAAGCGGTGAAGTTGACCTTCGTTCGCTTCTGCCTCTTGCTGACGACGGCGTATGGGAATCCGTACTCGCGCGGGGAGCCGAAATCCGGGTGGATGAGGTCACCGCCATGTGCGGAGATGTAGGAGATGTACGCGGTCGAGTTCGGATCCGGCGGCGCGGCCGAGATGTCCTGGTTCCAGGCCGACTCATCGCCGGCCGACGGAGCGTTGGCGGCAGCTGACGAAGCCGGAAAGAGCGCGCAGGACCCGAGGCTCGGATAGGGACCGCGCGGCAGGCCGTGGTGGTGCTTCTTCTTCGCCACGGCGACGCCGGCCGCGACCAGCAGTAGGCCGAGCGTGGCGACGAGGACGACGTTCCCTGGCGAACGGCGCATCCCCGGCAGGGTAGAGAGCTAGACCGTCTCCGTGGCAGGGTAGCGGGCGAGGCGGTCCGTCCATTGAACCGGCCGCAAACAAGTTTGCTAAGCTAATTAGCGATGCAAACTACTTCTGCCACTGCACCGGAGATCAAGGAGGAGCTCGCCCCGCGCCTGCGCTGGGCGATCACCCGGATGGCGCGCCGCCTACGGCAGGAGGCCGGCACTGATCTTGGCCCGTCCCAGGTGGCTGCGCTCGCGACGATCGAGCGGCATGGCCCTCTTTCGCCCAGCGAGGTTGCCGAGCGTGAGCGGATCAAGCGCCCGACCGCCACCCGTATCGTGCGACACCTCGAGACGGCGGGACTGGTGGAGAGGGTCAGGGATCCCGAGGATGGGCGCGCGTCGATTCTCAGCGCCACCCCCGAGGCCCGTGAGCTTCTGAAGCGCCTCCGCGCGCGCAAGACGGCCTATCTGGCCACTCGCCTCTCCAAGCTCGACGTCGAAGACCGCCGCACCCTGGAGCGGGCCGCCGAGCTGATGGAGGGGATGCTCGAGTGACAGAGGCCCTGGGCCGCTCCTTCGCGAGTCTGCAGATCCCGAACTTCCGCCGCTACTTCACCGGGCAGCTCGTCTCGCTGTCCGGCAACTGGATGCAGATGATCGCCGAGATGTGGGTGATCCTCTCGCTCACCGGCAGCGGCCTCGCGGTGGGCATCACGACCGCGCTCCAGTTCCTGCCGATGCTGATCTTCGGCGCCTGGGGTGGACTGATCGCCGATCGCGTGCCGAAGCGCCGCCTGCTTCTCCTCACACAGGGCCTCCACATGATCGCCCCGCTGACCATGTTCGCCCTCTCGGCCGAAGGCGCGCTCGTCCCCTGGATGGTCTTCTCGCTGGTCTTCGTCCGCGGCTGTGTCAACGCCGTCGACTACCCGACCCGGCAGGCGTTCGTCATGGAGATGGTCGGCTCCGACCGCGTCGTCAACGCGGTCAGCCTGAACAGCGTGCTGGTTCACAGCGCCCGCGTCGTTGGCCCCGCCTTCGCCGGAGTGCTGATCGCCACGGTCGGCGTGGAGCCCTGCTTCGCCCTCAACGCCGCGAGCTTCGCCTTCATGATCTGGGTGCTCGCCGGTCTGGACACCGAGCGGCTGCAGCCCTCCGCGACCGTACCGCGCGAGCCCGGCGCAGTTCGCGCCGGCCTTGCCTACGTCCGCCGCGAGCCGGAGCTCTGGATCCCGCTGGCGCTGATGGCCATCGTGGGAACCCTCGGCTACAACTTCCAGGTCGTCCTCCCGCTGCTCGCCCGGTTCACCTTCCACGGTGGGCCCTCGACCTACGCGGTCCTGGTGGCCGCGATGGGCATCGGAGCGATCATCGGCGCCCTGATCAACGGAGCGCGCGGCTCCGTCACCCCGATGCTCCTGGTCGGCGCGTCACTGATGTTCGGCGTGATCGCGCTGCTCGCGGCCGGCGCGCCCAGCATCGCGTTGGAGATCGCAGCCCTCGCTCCGCTCGGAGCGGCGACGGTGACCCTGGCCGCGAGCATCAACTCCTCATTGCAGCTCGCCTCTCAGCCGAACATGCGAGGGAGGGTGATGGCGCTCTACTCGATCGTCTTCCTCGGTTCGACCCCGATCGGCGGCCCGCTATCGGGTTGGCTCTCGCAGGCCATCGATCCGCGGGCGGCGCTCGTGATGGCGGGGGTCGCCGGGATCGCCGGCGCGCTGGTCGCCCGGATCGCCTTCGATCGGGTGGCCGATCCCAGAGACCGCAGGTCGATCCATCTCGGAGCGGAGGCGAAGCCGTAGCACGGTGCGACCGCGCGATCGCTGCCGAGTGCGGCCGGGCATCCAGCGCCGTCCAGGGTCCGCGCCGGCGATCTCGATCGCCGCCCGCTCGCCGCTCTTGACGGCGCCCTCCATGTAGCCCTGGAAGGTGTACGAGGTCTGCTCCCCGGCGAAGTGGCAGTTGCCGCTGGGCTTGCCCTCGACCCCGGCGAATGCCGTCATCTGCCCGACCCGGTAGTAGGAGTAGCTGCCGCGGGTGAGGGGCCGGCCGGTCCAGTAGTCGAGCACGGCGCGGCCGTTGTAGTCCGTCGACCCCCGGCAGCGTCGGGTCCAGAGCTGCGTCGACGAAGCGCCTGGCGCGCTCATCCGCTGTGGCGCCGCCGAAGTCCCTGCCGATGCGTCCCGCCCGTGTAGTCGACCAGGATCCCTGCGCGCCCCGGCTGGGCGCGGCTCGCCTCCCAGGTGGACTGGTAGCCGGTCGTCGGCAGTAGGTGCTGCCGTTGGCGTCGTCCGCGTGCCAGCTTCGTGTCGAGAACTGGACGTTGAGCTTCGAGTTGGTCCCCATGCCCTGCTGCTCGATCGCCATGGTCTTCACCGGGTCGAACCCCGCACCCGAGTAGTCCACGGACTCGCGCATCACCGCGAACGGGATCGCCAGCACCACCTTCGGCGCGCGCACCGCCTTGGTCCCGCCGTCGCCGTCGAAGGTGAGCTGGTAGACGGCCGTCATCGAGCCGGCTGATCTCGACCAGCTCCGAGTTGAGCGTCACCTGCCCTTCGAGCTGCTTCGCGAGGCGCTCCAACCACCTGGTCGTTGCCACCCTCGGACCCGGAACTTCTCGTTCGACGCGCCGAAGAGCCGGAGGCGGCCGCCGCCCGAATAGCCGAGCAGGTAGAGCAGGTTCAGCGAGGTCTGATCGCCGGTGTCCGCGCCGAACTCGGTGTTGTATGCGACGTCGAGCAGCCGTCCCAGGTTCGATCCAGTCCGCCCGGCACGTTCGGCTCGAGCCAGTCGGCGATCGAGATGTGGTCGAGCTGGACGCCGCGGGGCTTGTGGTGGTTGTGGAGCGTGGGATAGCCGGCCTCGGCCAGGTCGCGCTTGAGCTTCGGGTAGACAGCGCCGAAGTCGGCGACCGCCTGGCTCAACGGGGTAGTGGGCTGCCGTTGAAGCGGAACACGTCGCCCGGTCCCGGGCTTCTCGGCGGCGATCACGTTGTCGAGCGACAGCCCGAGCTCGGCGACCAGCGCCCGCATCGCGACGTGATCGCTGTCGATCAGCTCGCCGCCGTGCTCGGCGATCTGCCCCTCGGCGAAGTAGTCCCGGATGGTCCAGACGCGCCGCCCAGGCGATCGCTCGCCTCGTGCACGACCGCGCGGTGACCAGCCGCTGAGCCGTGCGCGCAGACGAGCCCCGCCAGCCCGCCGCCCACCACCGCGATCGGCTCATCGTGCTGGGGCGGGTTGGAGCCTCCGCAGCCGAGCGCGGACCAGACGGTGCCGGCGGCGACCGCGGCGGTTGCCCCCTGCAGGACCTCGCGCCGTCTCGATCAGCCAGCGACCTCCATGGCCGCGCGCTCCCCGCTCTTGACGGCGCCTTCCATGTAGCCCTGGAAGGTGTTCGTCCACGGTCTCCTCGCTCGCGGGACCCGGATCCTATGTCTTGCCAATCCGGCCTCGGCTGACATAGAGTCCGGCCGGCATGGGTGACTTCTCTGAGCTTTCGATCCGGGGACGGGTGGCGACACCGAGCGACACCGACTGGAAGGAGGCGCGCCAGGCCTGGAACCTCGCGGCCGACCAGCAGCCCGCCGCTGTCACATTCGTGGAGAGCGCCGACGACGTCTCAAAGACGGTCGCCTTCGCGGGCGAGAACGGCCTGCGTGTCACCGGTCAGGGGACGGGACACGGAGCGGTCGCGATGGGATCGCTGGAGGACACGATCCTGATCAAGACCGAGCGCATGCAGGCGGTCGAGGTCGCCGATGGCACCGCCCGCATGGAGGCGGGCGTGCTCGCCGAGCAGATCGGCGGCGCCGCGCACGAGAAGGGCATGTCCTTCCTTCCGGGCACATCTCCGAACGTGGGGGTGACCGGGTACACGCTGGGAGGGGGGCTGAGCTGGCTCGGCCGCAAGTACGGCTGGGCCTGCAACAACGTGACCTCGATGGAGGTGGTCACCGCGGACGGCGAGGCGCGCACGGTCGATTCGGGCAGCGAACCGGACCTCTTCTGGGCTCTTCGGGGCGGGGGCGGCGGGTTCGCGATCGTCACGGCGCTGCACGTCAATCTCTTTCCGGTGGCCGAGGTATACGCCGGCGGCCTGCTCTTCTCGCCCGACGTCACCGAGGCCGGACTGCGCCGCTATCGCGATTGGACCGCCGAGGTTCCCCGAGGAGGTCGGGAGCATGGTCCGCATGCTGAACCTCCCCCCGATCCCAGATATCCCCGAGGAGATCCGTGGGAAGAAGTGGCTTGCGATCACCGCCTGCTGCATCGGCGACAGGGAGGAGGGGGAGAGGCTGGTCGCACCGCTCCGGGAGATCGGTGAGCCCGTCATGGACGCCTTCGACCAGATCCCCACGCCGGCGCTGACCCGGATCGCGATGGATCCCGAGCCGCCCGTCCCGGGCCTCGGCCACCACGCGACGGTCAAGGAGCTGCCCGACGAGGCCCTCGACGCGTTCGTCGCGGCCGCGGGACCGGAATCGGACTCGCCGCTGCTGCTCGCCGAACTTCGTCATCTCGGCGGGGCGCTGGGGCGCGCGCCGGCGGACGCGGGCGCGCTCGACAAGCTCGACGCCGAGTACGTGATGCTCGGGATCGGCATGCTGATGGACCCGGCCATGCGCGATCCGATCGAGGGCCAGCTCGACAAGCTCCACGAGGCGCTCGGCCCCTGGGCCGCGGACGGCGGCTACTACAACTACGCCGAGCGTCCCTGTGACGTCGAGGCGATCCTGCCCGAGGAGACCTGCAAGAGGCTCTCGCAGGTCAAGCGGAGCTGGGATCCCGACAATCGCATCGTCGCCAACCACTCGGTGGCGATGGCGACCGCCTAGGCGCCGGGCTGGACACCTAGCCGCTGCCTGCGCGGCGAGCGCGCTCCCACGATCGATCCCCATTCGGCGTCCTCGATCAGTCCCGGCTCGGTCTCGTCGAGCCACGCCAGCAGAGCGTCTGCCAGCCCGTCGGGATCCTCGAGATTGGGGAAGTGCGCCGCCTTCGGCAGGGAGACGAAGCGACTGTTCGGAATCCGCTCGTGGGCGGCGAGGCCGTGCTTGATCGGGATGGTGTTGTCGCGCTCGCCCCAGACGATCAGCGTCGGCAACTGGCCCAGCAGGTAGAGCCGGTCAATGGCGCTGACGTGCTGGCCGCGCACGTCGATCACCGACCGGAGGGTCTGCAGGAACGCCCGGCGCGCCGCCGCCTCCTGCAGAGGGCGCATTGCGCGTGCAACCGCCTGGACGTAGAGACCCTTGCGACTGCCGCGGGCGCGCATCCGTTCTCCGACGCGTTCGACCGTCGCGCGGACTCGCCGGTTGGCTACCAGCCAGATCCCAGCGGAGGCTCCCGGCAGGGCGGCCCCTCGAAGCATCGGGCTGACCTCGTGACCGAGGCCGCCGCTCGAGATCAGGGCGAGGCGCTCGACCCTCTGCGGGAATTGGTAGAAGAAGACCATCGCGATGCCGCCGCCCAGGGAGTGGCCCACGATCGTGGCTCTCTCGATCCCGATGGTCGTCAGCAGGTCGCGGATGCTGGATGCGTGAGCGCCGAGCGAGTAGTCACCCCGGATCGCGGCGCTGTCGCCGTGACCGAGCAGATCGGGAGCGATGACGGTGTAGCGCTCAGCGAGTTGCAGGGCGACCTTCTCCCAGTGCTTGGAGGAGTTGACCATTCCGTGAATCAATACGACCGGCGGCCCGTCGCCGGCGATCCGGTAGACGACCTGGTGGCCGTGGAGCTCGATCTCCCACTCGTCGAAGAGGCGGGGACCCCCTGCATCAGTCATGAACTCACCCTAGAGCACACTGGAATCGCAAATACAACGAAGACCGGCCGCCAATCCATGGCGGCCGGTCTTTGCAAACAGGCCCCGTCAGGACGGGCAGGGGTACGTCTCAGGGGCCTTACTTGGGGGGTATGTAGTGGATCCAGGCGACGGGAGGCGCCTTGCGGCAAACGCCCGGACCCTATGGGCCGAGAGGCGGTGTTTGGGCGTCCGGCCCAGCACCAATTCTCCCGACCTCCCTAATATTAATCCGGGCCGGGACGGAAGCAATACCCAATATTCGGTTGATCCTCCGAAGTCACTACAAACCGGCCAAAGCTCGGCTCAGGCGGGGGACATCGCGGCCGAGAGCGCGGATCCGTGGAGGATGTCCAGCTCGGAGACCTCCACCTCCTGCAGGCCGAAGGCACGCATCACCTGGACGAGAATGACGGTCCCGGCGATGATCGTCGGAGCGCGTCCGGGATGGAGTCCCGGGATGTGGAGCCGCTCTGCGAGCGGTACCGACGAGAGCCGGCTGAGCATCCGCTGGATCCTCTGCAGACCGAGGTGGTAGCCGTGCACGCGGCCCGAGTCGTATGGCTCGAGCTCCTGGTCGATGGCGGCGAGCGAGGTGGGGGTCCCGGCCACGGCGATCGCGCGCGTCGGCACGCCGTCGGGCTGGGCCGCGACTCCCCGGTCGATCAGGTTGCGAATGTCGGTGGCCAGATCCTCGAGCTGATGAGGGCCCGGAGGGTCCGAGGTGAGGTGGCGCTCGGAATGCCGGATCGTGCCGGCCAGCAGCGAAGTGTGAAAGCCGACCTCTCGGCCGGTGCCGACGACGAGTTCCGTGGAGCCGCCGCCGATGTCGAAGACGAGGGTCGAGCCCGTTGTCGGCCTGTGCGCCGTCGCGCCCAGGTAGGTGAGGTGGGCCTCCTCGGCGCCGGTGAGCATGCGAGCGTCGAGGTCGAACCGCTCGCGAAGCTCAGCGATGAACGCCTCGCCGTTGACCGCGTCGCGCACCGCGCTGGTGGCGATCGCCATCACCCGCTCGGCGCCCATCTCCTCGAAGTGGGCCTTGTAGTCCGCGATCGCCGAGCAGACGTCCTCCACGGCATCCGAGCAGATGGTGGCGGTGTGATCGACGCCACGGCCCATGTTGGTGACGGTCGTCCGGCGCTCGACCTCGTAGACCCCGGTGCCTTCCACGTCTGCGATCAGCAGCCGGGTCGAGTTGGTGCCGATGTCGACTACGGCAACGCGCAACGCGACGTCCATGTCGTCCGATCCCCGAGCACCCGCGGGCATCCTATTCCCATTGGGATGAGGATGTACCCGCTGGCCTGTCATCCGCTCAAGACGAGCGGGGGGCTATCCCGCTTTGCGGAAGCCGAACAGGCCGGTGTAGGTGCCCGTGTTTGTGTCGTCCGCGCCGGCGGGCGAGCCCTGGTCGACGCCGATCCCGACCTGACGGTACGAGCGAGTCAGCAGCACGGCGCGGTGCTCCGCGCTGTGCATCCACGCGTTCACGGTGGCGCTCGGCGTGCTCATCCTGAGTGCCCCCCAGAACAGGTCCTCCCCGATGCCCCAGGCCCTGGCGCCGGCCATGTATCCGAAGCTCGAGGCGCGCGAGGCGGGCGTGCCATCACCCTCATGCGAGAAGAAGTTCAGGCTCGTCATCGCATCCGTATGGGCCTGCGCCGCTGCATCGAGCAGTGGATGCTCCTGCACCGGCTTGACGTGATTGCGGACCCGTTTCTTGTTGATCAGGCAGACGACAGAGGCGCGTGCCTGGCCGGTGGGCAGGTACTCGGCGCCGACGTGGGCGCCGGGACAGGCAAGCGCCGAAGGCGCCCAGGCGCCCATGATCCCGGCGACTGCGAATCCGATCGTGATTACGACCTTCCGTGAAATTCGCCGGATGTCCTTTTCCGGCGTTGGCTCGTTCCCCATTGCCGACCTCTCAGTCTTCGTGCTTCCGGGGTTAGCTGGCGGGCTCGCGCGGATTGAGTCGCGCTATACCTTGTATTCGGCAATTCGCCCCTGGGACCTTGGGTCCCCCGGTCGCCAGCCCTATTGGGCTAGCGATTAAGCAGGTCTATTGAGCGCGAAAAGTTAGCATGCGCGCCGGTCATCCATCCAAGTTGAGATTCGGCGACCGCGCGTTAAACTCGCTCATACCGACGCGGGGTGGAGCAGTCTGGTAGCTCGTCGGGCTCATAACCCGAAGGTCGCGGGTTCGAATCCCGCCCCCGCTACTCACGAAAGGCCCGCTCAGGCGGGCCTTTCGTTTTGGCCGGAGGAGTGACGACTGAATCCGTCGTCCCAATGTCGTCCCATTTGCTGCGGCGGTTGTTGCAAAAACCGCCGCTTTGCATGGAAAGCAGCACTCCTTAACGAGGCGCCTGCTTTTCGCGCATTGCGACAGCGGGCTGGGCGTTGGCGTCGATCTCCCCGTCGCGTCCAACAACGCCTTCGAGCTCCGGCGGCGGTCTCTGCGTCATCGGGCGGCGCGATGGCGGGCGGGATCGGATGGTTCGAGCGAATCAGGTCTCCGGGGTCGACCGCGGACTTGACCCGGCGCAGCCGCTTGTACGCGTCCGCCTCCCAGAAGCTCGCCGGGTCGCGGCTGACGTCCGAGAAGTTGAGGTACAGGTACGGGGCCGTCCACGGGGCGAGCGCCTGCTGAACCGCCTCGACCTGCGCGCTCACGGCCGCCACCAGCTCCGGGGCCGGTGCCAATCCTCCCGCCACCAGCACGTACTTCGCCGGGATCGAGGCGAGGGCGCCGTGCCCGGGTCGGGCCCGCCCGAGCGCCCCCTCAAGGTGGCGCAGCTCGATCGCCGCCAGTTGCTGCTGCTCGCCCGCGACGTCAATCAGCGCGTCGAGTGCCTCGGCCGGCAGCTCGGCGAGCATCACCCCGTCACCGACGCCCGGCACGGGCTCCTCCGGATCCATGTGCACGCGGCTGAGCTCCGGCATCGTGACGACCCGGATCGTGTCGTTCACCGGGCCCAACGCCCGCAGCGGAGCGAGCAGCTCGTCCGCTTGTGCGGGAGTGCCGGCGTGGTAGGCATCGACGATCACGAAAGAGGCGCCGCGCACCTCCTCCGGCACCTCGGGGATTGGCGGGAAACGCAGCAAACGGGCCAGGGTGCTGAGCTCGTCGGGGAGAGCGGCCTGGGTCAGCTCCCGCCAGGCGTGCATCACCTCACCGGCGCGCTCGACCGGGAACCACAGCGCTCCCGCGTAGGCCTCTGCCAGTCCGAACAGCTCGAGCTCGATCGCGGTCACGACGCCGAAGCTGCCGCCACCGCCGCGCAGGGCCCAAAACAGATCGGGCTCCCGCTCGCGGTCCGCCCGGACCAGGGCGCCGTCGGCGGTGACGAGCTCGATCGCGTGGACCTTGTTCGCCGCCAGGCCGTAGCGGCGGCTCAGCAAACCGATGCCGCCGCCGATCGTGTAGCCGACGACGCCGACGTCCGGCGAGGTGCCGGCCACGGTCGCCAGTCCGTGCGCGGCGGCGGCCTGCACGACCTCCAGCGAGCGGACGCCCGCATCGGCGCGGGCGATCCGCGCCTGCGCGTCGATTGCCACGCTCCGCATCCGGTCGGTCCTGAGCAGCAGCGTGTCGTCCAGCGAGCCCAGCGGCGCGGCGTTGTGGCCGGTCCCCTGGGCGGCGACACGCTGCCCGCGCTTGCGCGCGAAGGCGATCGCGTCGACGACGTCCTCCGTGGACTCCGGGTACGCGACCGCCGCGGGCCGCTGGTCGACGTGCAGCTGCCAGGCCGTCACGCGCTCCGTGCGATCAGATGTTGCGGACACGGATGGTCCTCCTGTCTCTCGAGTGCGAATGTGAATCGGGGGCTCCAGGTGGATTCACCCGCCGCCCTCCGGGTTTTGAGCTCTGTTTCAGCCGGCAACCGTTGGGCGCCGCTCTCAGCTAGGGAAGCGGAGTGCTTCGGTCTCAACCTCGACCCGGTCTAGCGTGGCGTCCCGCGGGACCGAGCAGCTCACCACTCGCGCCGAAGAGGTGATCAACTACGGCGTCGTGCGTGGCGCTCGCTTGCGCCAGGCACTTCGAGCCGGCGGCGGTCAGCGAAGCGTGGACGCCACGCGCGTCGGACGGGTCCCGGATCCGTTGCACGAGGCCGCGACTCTCCAGTCGTTCGACCACCCTGGTGACGCCGCTGGGAGACAGCGTCACGGCTTCGGCGATGTCGCTCATCGAACGCGGATGCCCGTCAGAGGTGTCGAGTGTGATCAGGACGTCGAACTCGTTGACACCGATTAGGTGCTCTTCGTCAAGGCAACGGTCGAGTTCGTTGAGGATCATTCGCCATCCGCGACGCCGGCGATGCCATGCGAACTGGCCGTCGGGCCGAGTCGGTGCGAGGACCGCGTTGGTCTGGTCCATCAGCGTGCCTCCGCGTGCACTTGCACAAGCGACTCACCCGGTGCGACGGTCGGCAGCGGCACTCGCCGCCGCGCGAGTGCCGCTGCCGGCGTTCCGAACTGGGTGAACCGCAGCGCTCGCATGGAGTCGGGAGGACGTGCGAGGCCGGCGGTCACCCTGAACCGTCATGAGGTGCCTGTTAGCTCGCGGTTTGGCTCCAGAGCGATAGCAGCCTGTTCGATCAGGTCGACGATGGCGCTCGGCTGCGAGGCCAGTGAGGCGTGGCTGGCATCGAGCTCGATCGTCTCGCGGGGCTCCATCCGTTCGGCCAGTTCGCGTTGGGTATCGGGGTGGATCATGCGGTCGTTCGCCGAGACCTGGTACCAGGTCGGCTTCTTCTCTCCAGGCCGGATCGGAGATGGCGTCCCCGAATGTCGAGCCGAGTGGCGCTTTCTGCGTCACGGCCATGACGAGCGCTTCGTCGACGGCCAGGTCCTGGCAGAAGCTCTCGCGGAACTTGTCCTGCTTAATCCAGACATAGCCATCGGAGTCGGGAGCGACGTTCTCCACCGCTGCTGCTGCCCGCCGGTCGCCGATCTGGGCAAGGCTCTCACCGGCGTCCGGGTGCGAATGCGGCGACGTACACGAGCCCTACGACATTCGGTAGGTCACCGGCCTCGGTGATCACCGCCCCGCCGTAGGAGTGACCGACGAGGAGGACCGGCCCGTCAACCTGCTTGACCATCTTTTGGGTGCGCTCGGCATCGTCGGCCAGGGACGTCAAGGGATTCTCAACCGCGTGGAGCGAGTCGTAGCCGCGACCGTTCAGTTCGACTATCACCTTGGCCCAGTGGGCCGCACCACCCCAAAAGCCATGGACGAGCACGATGCTCGGCTTTTCACTCATTTTCCATTCCTCCTTGTTTGTTGGACCGCGCTATCAGCGCGTGACCGGTTGACTAAGCCAGGGCTGACGCCGGCGGGAGCGGAGTCGCCGAAGCCGCGGAGGTCGACGGCGAACACGCGATAGCGCTGGGCGAGCAGCGGGATCAGCTTGTGGAAGATCCACCAGGACTCGGGGAACCCGTGGACCAGCATCACGGGGGAGCCGTCGGTCCCGGCCGACACGTAGTGCAGGTCGGTCCCGTTGACGTTGGCGTGGTGGTGTTCGACTCCGGCGATGGTTGCGGGTCTCGCGGTGGTCATCCGTACTCCTTCGCCTAGATCGACAACTAAGTTGTCTATACTGTATCAGACAGACAACTAGGTTGTCTATATGCGTGATTCCGACTACCATCCGGCGATGCTTCCTTCCCAGGGCGCGAGGCTCGCCGTTCTCCTGCGCGGTGGATTCAACGCGATGGTGGACGAGGTCGTCGCGGAGCTGGAACGTCGCGGGCATCCCGGAGTTCGGCCCGGGCACGGGTTCGCCCTGCGAGCCATCGACGGGGGAGCGGACACCGCCGCCGAGCTCGGACGCCGCCTGTCGGTGACCAAGCAAGCGGCCGCGAAGACGATCACCGCTCTCCAGCAACTCGGCTACGTCCAGCGAGAAACTGACCCGGAGGACAAGCGGCGCAAACGCGTTCAGGTGACGCCGCGCGGGCACGAGATGACCGCCATCGGTGGAGCCCTGTTCGACGACGTACGCGAACGGTGGGCCGCGCAGATCGGAGACGAGCAGCTGCAGGCGCTCGAGGCCCATCTCCACCAACTCGTCGGTAATCGACCGCTCGAAGACGAAGGGCTCGCCGGCGTCAGCCACGGCGATGGCGCCGACCGGCAGCCGACCAACGGCTACGGGTCGATGAGCTCTCGGCGATCATGAATGACGACGACGCGGCACGGCATCGGGCGCACGCCGATCTTCGCGACGACGACCTGACGAAGGCGGTCGCGGCGAGTTTTGACGGCTCGGGAGAGGAGCGCTACCGAGAGCTGATGCAGAGCCTGGTCAAGCATCTGCACGCCTTCATCGCAGAGGTCGGGCTCACGGAGCAGGAGTGGGCGGGGGGAATCGATTTCCTCACCAGAACGGGGCACATCACCGATGAGCGGCGCCAGGAGTTCATCCTGCTCTCCGACGTCCTGGGCGCCTCGATGCTCGTAATCGGGATCAACCATGCGGGCGGAACTCACGCCACGGAGTCGACGGTCGTCGGCCCGTTCTTCGTCGCGGGGTCCCCGAGGTTCGAGAGCGGCGACGACATCGCCCATGGCGCGCCCGGCGAGCCGTGCTACATGGAGGGTCGCATCGTCTCGGAGACCGGAGACCCGATCCCCGGAGCGCGCCTCGAGGTCTGGCTGGCCGACGACGAGGGCCTCTACGACGTCCAGTACGAGGGCGACCAGGTGTGCAACCGGGGTCACCTCTTCACCGACGACGAGGGGCGCTTCCGCTTCTGGGCGGTGCTGCCCCGGGCTTACCCGATCCCTGACGACGGCCCGGTCGGCGAGCTTCTGAAGGCGGCTGGTCGTCACCCGATGCGGCCCGCCCACGTCCACTTCATGGTCGCGGCGGAGGGCTACGAGTCTCTGACAACGCACGTCTTCGTCGCCGGCGACGAGTACCTCGACTCAGACGCCGTATTCGGGGTCAAGAGCTCTCTGGTCGCCCCGTTCTCCGAGCACGATCCGGGCACGGGCCCGGCTCCCGATCATCGGAACGGGCGCTACTACGCCATGAGCTACGACCTGGTGCTCAAGCCGCTGGCCTAGATCCGTCGCAGCACGAGCGCAGGAAACCCGAAAACCACTGCTTTCCATGCAAAGCAGCGCTTTTCAGCAGTGTCCGCAAACTGTCCGCGAAGTGTCCGCAAGGTGTCCGCGAAGTGTCCGCGGCGCGGACACTTTCGGGCCCGCGCCGCCCCATAGCACATGCGGAATTCGGGGGTCGGCGCGCCTCGACTCCCATTCCTCCACGAGTTATGGGAGTCGAGGCGCTTGACCACACAACCTTTGAAAAAGGGGCGGCGCGGGCCCGGATCGGTTGAAGCTGAGATTGAGCCGAGGAGATGCAGAGTGGATGAAGCGAGAGGTGCTTAGGGATGGGGCGAGATAGACGGTTTGGGCTTGATTGACCGCAGTCGAGATGTCTAAGTGCCTAGAGATGGCTGGTGACGGCGAGTCATGGGGCGAGCTCGGGTGGGACAGCTGGCACCCGATGCCGTCATTGGCGGTAGATGACGGCAGTCGATCAAGACCACAGATCCAGACCAGCCCGACCTGAGAGCCAGCCTAGCGGCGGCTTAGGCGCGGACCGTCAACCCCCGAAGGGGGTCGGGGCGAAGCCCCTTGACGGCCGCGCCGCCGCCGCTACTGTCGCGGCCAGGTCGGGTGGGCAGAGATGAGCGTTCAGCGGAAGGTGGGGGATCGTCCGGGCGGTTCTGATGGAATCCGCCGCGGCGTCTTCCAAGATGACTTCATGGCAAGGCGGTCCTATGGAACGGGTTCGTTGTTCGTCCACCGAGACGCGAGGGGCCGTGAGACTTGGTACGGCCGGTGGTACGCGGGCGGTCGACGCGTCCACAGGAAGATCGGGCCGAAGCGACAGCGGGGGACCCGAGAAGGCCTCACGAGATCGCAGGCGGAGCGCGAGTTGCAGAGACGGGTCGAGCTGGAGCGTCCAGTTCTCCGGTCGCGGCTGACGATCGAGGGCGCCGGACGGCTGTACCTGGAGCACCTGGAACACGTGCTGGAGAGGAAGCCGACGACCCTCTCCGACTATCGCTCGATGTTGCGGCGCCACATCGAGCCGTTCTTTGGGAATCGCGCCATCGAGCGCATCGCACCTGACGACCTCCGCTCCTATCTGGCAGCGAAGAAGCGCGACGGCCTATCGACGAAGACCATCAGCAATCAGCTGGTCTTCCTTCATGGCCTCTTCTCGCATGCGGTCAAGAGAGGTTGGACGCCGACCAATCCGGTCGCCAGTGTCGACCGGCCGCGAGCCTCAACCGGAGATCCGGACATTCGCTACCTCGACCTGTCCGAGCTGGAAGCGCTCCTTCGGGCCGTTCCCGACGACTACCTGGGACCGACCGAGCATGCGCTGTACCTGACTGCAGCGATGACCGGACTGCGGCAAGGAGAGCTTGTGGCGCTCCGTTGGCTCGACGTCGATTGGCAGGCGGGACGGATCCGAGTCCGTCGCAACTACACGCGCCAGCAATTCGGAACGCCCAAGTCGAAGCGGTCGTCACGTTCGGTGCCATTGGCTGACCGGGTGGCCGGTGAGCTGGAGCGGCACTTCCAGCGATCGCCGTTCAAGGCCGACGAGGACCTCGTCTTTGCCCATCCCCAGAGCGGTCACCCCCTGGACGCATCAAAGATCCGGAAGCGCTTCTCCGCTGCGCTCGCTCGTGCCGGCCTGCGTCAGGTCCGGTTCCACGATCTTCGACACACCTTCGGGACCCACTGCGCGGCGTCAGGAGTGCCTCTGAGGACGCTCCAAGAGTGGCTGGGCCACAAGGACGCGAAGACGACGGAGATCTACGCCGACTACGCGCCGAGCCCACACGAGACCGAGCTGGTGCAGCGAGCGTTCAGTCCGCCCGCTGTCGAGCAAGCGGCCTAGGGGTTACCCAGAACGTCGTGAGTGCCGACACGTCGCCAGACGACGTGCGCCTCACCTTCGCGCTCGGGTTCGCCGTAGGCGAACGTCGCCCGCCCGTCGCCGGCGAAGGTCATCTCCCAGACGTCGCGGACGCCCTGGACTCGCTTGATCCGCAGCTCCGGCGGAAAGTTTGGTGGATCCTCGCGCAGCGCAGCGACCAGCTTCCGCCGAGCCGTTCGGAACCTCTCACGCTGCTCTCGTGAGAGCTTCATGTACTCGCGCAGAAACCGACGCGAGGCCTCGTAGGTCGGGCTCAACGAGTGCGGTCGGCTTCGGCATCGAGGCGGGCGAAGGCCGCCTCCATCTCCTCTTCTGACATCGGCCGGTCAGCGAGCTCGTCGATCACGTCAGCGTCCGACTTGCCGTTCCCGATGCGCTCCAAGAGGGAAGCAAAGGCTCGGCGGAGCTTGGCCAGCTCCTCCTCCAACGACTTGACCCGATCGCTCAGGTTCTTCTCTGCAGTTGGCGATGCCATGAGATTCACGGTACACCCAGGTCAGGTCTTATGGCGACAGTGGCCCATCCTGGGGACGGACGGTCCGTCGTCCCATTCGTCGTCCCAATCCGAGCACAACACAGGACAACTCAGACCAACTGAAACCGCATGGGAATGCCGAATACAACTCAGACGGCCTCGCTAGTTAGATCTCATAACCCGAAGGTCGCGGGTTCGAATCCCGCCCCCGCTACTCACGAAAGGCCCGCTGATGCGGGCCTTTCGTATGCCAGAGGTCCTTGAAGCGAAGGCAGCAGACCGCCGATAAAGCCGAAGTTCCAAAGGGTTTGACGGCGCGCGGAGCTAGCGCTTGATGAGCTTCACCTTCAGCGACTGCGTGGCGGGGTCGCCGCCGGTTGGGGTGTAGGTGAGCGCGACGTTGAGCTTCACCTTGCCGGTTCTATTCAGCGTCTTACTCGTTTTGCCCTTCGCCCTGATCAAGAGCTGCGCCGGGCCCGCGCCGACGGACTTCCTGGTCACCGCCCGGCTGGCGGAGGCGGTCTTGACGCCGTTGCCCGTCGCGGTCAGGTCGCCGGCGTTGGGGAGGTTGAGGGTCAGGGTTGCGGTGCCATGCTTGTTGCTGTGCGTTGTGCCGCCGACGCTGAAGGTGTTGTCCGGTACGAAGGTCGCCTGGATGTCCAGTAGGACGTCATCAAAGGGGGTGACGAACGGTCCGGACGCTCCATCTGCCAGATCCCCTGAGAAAGTCGCTAGCCGACTCCCTGGATTCTTGAACTGACAGGGGGTGAAGGTCTCGGTGTGGAGGCCGAGCAGGTCACCCTGCCTTACCCGGACATTCGCCCGGAAGGTGTTCCCAGCCGTTCCACCCGGCATCAGCATCTGCGGACCTGCTGAGCCAACGACCTGGTAGGTCGCCGGATCAGCGAGCTTGCGAAAGATCTTCATCGTCAGCCGTCCAGGATCTCCTCCCGCTTGCACCGTCCATGAGGTGATCGTGCCGTTACCGGGCACCACGTAGGAGTTGCCCGAGGCCACGCCAAGCTGGACGAATTCGGTCCCTGCATCACAGTTACCCGCGTTCGGATCTGCCACCTGACCGATCGTCACGGATGCGGCAGCGGGCACCGCATGGACCGCCAGAAAGCCAACAGCCGAGAGGAAAAGGATCGAAACGCGCCTCATCAAGGTCTCTCTGGTCATGTGCGGCCCTGCCGGCGCGATTGCGTGTTGTCGGGAGCGGTGTCGGCGATCCGACCGGCATCGTCCTCATGACCGTCCAACTGGGCTTCAAAGCGCCAGCCGGCCTCAGGTGGGTTGGCAAGATAGAGGATGCTCCCTCGAGTGGAGCTACGGAACTCGTAGCGTCCGTTGGTCAAGGTGACGTCTGGTCCCTTCATATGGCGCTCCTTTCAGCGTCGTCATGACCAAGGGACGCCAACTTCCCCGGTTTATTCCCAGGACCGTGGAATAGCTCGGCGCTGGAAGCGTCAGTACGCATAGACCGCGCATGAACGGAGAAAACGCACACAAGGGTGAGATACCTGAGCGGACCATGCGCGAGCTCGCGCGCTTGGCGGACGGATCTCTTCAGGGACGGGCAAGGACGACCCTCGAGCAGAAGGTCGCAGCCTCCCCGGCCCTCCGTGCAGCGCTCGAGCGTCAGCGCACCGCGTTGGGCGCCCTGCGCGGTCTCGAGCTCCAGACACCGGTCGGGCTGAGGGAGCGTCTCCAAGCCCAAGGGGCGGCACCTACGCCGCTCGTACGCCGCCCGCGGCTGGCCTTCGGCGGCGCCCTCGCGGCCGCCGCGGTGGCGGTGGTCCTGCTCGCACTGGTACTCCTGCCTTTGGGGGCGGGCGGGCCCACGGTGGTCCAGGCGGCGCAGCTCTCAAGGCTCCCGGCCACGGCTTCAGTACAGGTCGCGCCCTCGAACCCCAAGATCCTGGCCGCGTCTGTGGACGGTGTTCCGTTTCCGAACTGGACCGAGGAATTCGGATGGCGGCAGTCCGGAATCAGGTCGGACCGGCTCGACGGCCGCGACACCAGGACCGTCTTCTACGAACACGACGGAAAGCGCCTCGCCTACACGATCATCTCGGGCGACGGGATCGGTCCTCCCAGCGGCTCCCGCGGGTCGAACGTCAACGGCGTCAGCTTTCACTCGACCACCGACCAGGGCCGGCGGATCGTCACCTGGTGGCGCGACGGCAGGACCTGTGTCCTCTCGGGCTCCGGAGTCAGCCACGCCGAGCTACTGAAGCTGGCGTCGTGGAAGGGCGACGGGGCGGTGCCGTTCTGACCCTGTTCGCCTACGGGGGCGAGCGCCGACTCGATCCCGAGGCGGCGGGGGACCATATCGACACCCTCTTCCGGGTCGCCGTCGCGATGTCCGGCTCGCGCGATCTCGCTGAGGACCTCGTCCAGCAGACCTACGTGAAGGTCCTCTCGAGGCCCCGCCTGCTGCGTCGCGACGACGATCTCGGCTACCTGATCAAGGCCCTGAGGAACACCTGATACAGCCACCTTCGCGGCGAGCGGACTCGGCGCGACGCGACCGATTCCGGCGCAGAGCCCGAGGAGCTGGCGGCGCCCAGCTCAGCAGGAGACCCCGAAGCCTCGCTCGAGGCCACCGCGGTGCTGGATGCGCTCGCGCAACTTCCCGAGCCCTACCGGCAGGCCGTGTCCGCGGTCGACGTCGCCGGCCTTTCCTACGCCGAGGCCGCCCGGGCACTCGGCGTCCGGCAGGGAACGATCATGAGCCGCGTGTGCCGGGGGCGCGAACAGGTCGCCGAAGCGGTTGGAGGCGGCTGCGCCGCCCCGCGGCCGTGAGCGCCCGCGATCTATTCCGAGGAGCTCACGAGACCCTCGGGGCTCGGTCGTGCGAATCAGCTCCGGTGATCGGGGTTCCCTGCGCTGTGAGCAGACGCCAGTGCGGGCCGTCGGCCTGGAACACGTGGGTGTAGCGGCTCGCGACGTCAATGACCGCACCTTCCGGGCCGCTGAACGACATCGAGGTACGGCCGACGACGATGCCCGTCCCGGGACCGGCCAGGCGGATCACCGCCTCGTCCGGGAACGTCTCGATCTCCCGGAAGGTCACCTGCCCGCCGCCGATCGCCTCGAGAAACCCCGCGCGCAGATGAACGGATCCGCTAGCGACGTCGACGATCAGGAACTGATCGGCGAGGATCTCCTCGAGCGCCGGTACATCCCGGTCGAGCAGCGCCTCGAAGAACGCCGAGTCGGCGCCCTGTAACGCCTCGGTCTCCGGCTGGGTCGTCACTCCGAGGTCCCTTCTAGCAACCTTGCGACCTGGTCGCGCGCCCTGAAGAGACGGCTGCCCACCGTCCCGGCGCGCACGCGCAGCGCCTTGGCGGCCTCGTCATAGGGGAGGCCGGCGATGTCCACGGCAATGATCACATCGCGGAACTCGTCAGGCAGCGCGGCGACCGCTGCGAAGACCTCGCGCCTCTCGGCCGCGGCGGCGGGATCAGTGGCTCCGGCGCGTGGATCCGGCAAGCCCAACGCCTCGGGATCGGCGCCCGTCGACTGGGGACGCCTGGCCGCACTGCGGCATCCGGAGATGAAGGTGTTTCTTAGCACCCGCAGCACATAGCCGAGGTCGTCATCGTTGCGCAGCAGGCGAGGACGCGCGAGGACGCGCGCGTAGGTTTCCTGCACGAGGTCCTCGGCGTCCTCACGCGAGCCGCACAGGGCCCAGGCGGCACGGAAGAGACGATCGAAATGATCACCCAGCTTCTGTGGATCGAGCACACGCTCGGAATCCTTCGCGCAGTTACGCGCGCCGGAACACGGAGAGGGACACGGCGATACGGAGCCCGCCCGGCGCTGTCCGCCAAGGAGCCTTTCGGGCGCAGTCGAGGACCTCATCGCTCTTCCCCGTCAGGCGAAGGCAACGACTTCATCCTTCCCCCCGGCTGCGCGCTAGCGCCCTGACGTCATCGGCCATCAGGACCTGGCCGCCGATTCCCCATTCGCCGCTCGCGACTTCCTCGAGCAGGCACCAGGTCAAATGCCGCAGGTCCTCGCCCTCGATCTCGACGAGCGCGTCGGTGAGGCGTTCCACGATTTCCCGCTTCTGCGGGGCCGTGAAGACGCCCTCGATGACCTTGACCTGGATGAGCAACACGGTGTGCTCCTTGTTGGGACGGTTCGTGCCGTGGTCATGGTGCGCCCGACCGGCGCTCCGCACATCGGGCAGACCCCCTGACATCAACCCCCGAACATTGCGCAGCCTCCGGCCCCTACGATTGAGGCGCGCATGGACGAGGCCGCTCTTGCCCAGCCAGCCCCGCTGTTGGAGCGCGAGCCCGAGGTAGAGCGCATTCGGTCGATGTTGGAGGCGACAGGGCGCCAAACCGGGGGTGCCCTGGTGATCGAGGGCGCCGCTGGGATCGGGAAGTCGCGGCTGCTCGAGGAGGCACGCGCGTGCGCGCCTGAGCTCGGCATAGACGTCCTCAACGCGCGAGCGACCGACCTCGAGCAGGGATTCCCCTTCGGAGTCATGCGGCAGCTCTTCGAGCGGTCTCTATTGGAAGCCGAATCGGCCGAGCGGAATCGCTGGCTGTCCGGAGCCGCTGCGCTCGCCGCCGAGGTGCTGATCGGAGCGCCAAAATCAGCCTCCCGCGAGCCGCCGGCAAGATCAGCTGATCGGGACTACGGGCTCCAACACGGGCTCTACTGGCTAGCTTCAAACCGATCCGCCGATTCGCCGCTCGTGCTCGTGGTCGACGACCTCCAGTGGTGCGACGGGCCGTCCGCCCGAGCGCTCGCGTTCATGGCGCGCCGGATCGAGGGACAGCCGCTCGCGCTCATCCTCGCCACCCGCCCGCTCGATCCGACACTGACACCCGAGGCGGCTACGTTGGCGGCCGATCCGGCGGTCAAGCTCCTGCGCCCATCCCTCTTGACGGAGGCGGCGATCGGCGCGCTGGTCGGCACCCGGCTTTCCGAGCCGTCCGACGATCGCTTCGTTCGAGCCTGCTTCGAGGTGACCCGTGGCAACCCGTTCCTGGTCGGCGAGCTGCTCGACGAGGCGGCGGCACGAGGTCTCGATCCCACAGCCGCCGCAGCGGCCCAGCTCGAAACGATCGTCCCCCGTGGTATCGCCAACGCGGTGCTGCTCCGCCTGGCCCGACTGGCGCCCGCAGCCGGCGCGCTCGCCCGCGCTCTCAGCGCGCTAGGCGACGGCGCACGGGTCGGAGACGCCGGACGGCTGGCGGACCTCGCCGGCGCCGAGCTGGAGGCAGCCATCGCCCAGCTGGTCTCCGCGGGCATCGTGGAGCCGGGCAGCACGGTCCGCTTCACGCACCCCATCCTCCGCACGGCGATCCACGACGACCTGTCGCCCGCGGAGCGGGAGCGGCTCCATCGGACCGCGGCCAGGATCCTGCGCGAGCGCGGAGCACCAGCAGAGCAGGTCGCGGCCCAGGTCATGCAGACCGAGCCGGCCGCCGATCCTGCGACGGTGACGCTGTTGCGGGACGCGGCCCGCTACGCGCTGACCCTGGGCGACCCAGCAGGTGCGGCCGCGCTACTCGCTCGCGCGCTCGAGGAGCCCCCCGCGGAGAGGAATCGCGAAGAGGTGGTGCTCGAGCTCGGGCAGGCGCTCGCCCGCGCCGGGGCCCCGGACGCGATCGAGCCGCTGACCGAGATCGTCGAGCGCGGCCACGACGCGGAAGCGATCGCCGCAGCGGCGAGCGAGCTCAGCGGCACGCTCCTGTTCCGTGGCCGCGCAGCCGAAGGAGCCGCGATTGTCCGCCGAGCCCAGGCACGGATCCCGACCGGAGATCCCGCACGCGAGAAGCTCGGCGTAACGATGCTGGGCATGTACTACACCTCGGGATCGGCTCGCGGCGAGTTCCAGACGGCGATCGCCGATCGACATGAGCCGGACCGCGAGGCACGCGGCGCGCTGGCCGCGGCGACCCTCGCCACGCTCGCGGTGGACGAGATGGTCCAGCTGGGCACGGCGGGCACCGCAGGCGACCTCGCCGAGCGCGCCGTCCGGACCGGCCTCCCGGTTATGCCCTATCACGCATGGACGGAGCTGGCGCTGGTGGTTCTCGCGGTCGCCGATCGTCTCGATGTGGCCCGGCGCATCGCGGATGAGCTTCTCGCCGAGGCCCGGGGCCGCGGCGCTGCGCTCACGGTCGCCACCGTCTTGGCGCATCGAGCGTTCATCGACGTGCGCCGTGGGAACCTGATCTCAGCTGAGGAAGATGCGCGGGCGGCGATCACGCTCGCGTCCGACCTGCTGGGGGCCGAGTTTGTGCTGGTCATGGCCGCTCCGGAGGCGGTACTGGCGGGCCTCGACCGCGACGAGACCCCGGAATCCCTGCGTCGGCTCCTCGACGGCACCGGCCTCGGCGACGATCGCGAGTTCATGGCCCGCGGAATACTGCGCCATGCGTCTGGCGTGCTGCGAGCCGCCGCCGGGAATCACGAGGGCGCCATAGACGAGCTGCAGGGGTGCGGGCTCGACCATCCGGCGTTGGGGGGCGACAACCCCGCCGTGCTCCCGTGGAGGTCGGCGGCGGCGCTCTCGCTTGCCGAACTCGGGCGCCACGACGAGGCTCGCGAGCTCGCCGCCGACGAGCTGCGCCGCGCGGAGTCGTTTGGAGCCCAGCGCGCGATCGGCATCGCGATGCGCGCAGAGGCACTGGTCGGTCCCCCTGCCGGGCGGTCCGAGAGGCTGGGGGCCGCTCTCGCAGTGCTGGAATCGTCGCCGGCGCGGCTGGAGCACGCGCGTGTGCTGGTTGACCTCGGCGCGACGTTTCGCGCGGCCGGAAAGCGGACGGCGGCCCGAGAGCCCCTGCTCGACGGGCTGGCGTTGGCCGCCCGATGCGGTGCTATCGCCCTGGAGCGGCGAGCGCGGGCGGAGCTCGCCGCGATCGGCATTCGGCCTCGGACGACCGAGCGCAGCGGGGAGGACTCGCTGACGCCGAGCGAGCGACGCGTGGCCGAGCTCGCCGCGGCAGGCGACACGAATCGGGCGATCGCCCAGACCCTGTTCGTCACGGAGAAGACGGTGGAGACTCACCTCGGGCGGGCGTTTCGCAAGCTCGACGTCTCGTCTCGGCGCCAGCTTCCCGACGTGCTCACCCACGTTGCCGATTGACCGATTCGCCTGGCGATGGGAATGAATTGCAGGCGGAGACGTCATTGACAACATGCGCCGCCCTGAAGAGATCCTGGAGATCGCTGAGATCGTCGACGACGCCGCCGAGAGGCTCGCGACGGTTTTCGAGCGGTCCGGCGCCGGCGGGCTGCACCCCCGGCAGGAGCTCCGTGAGATCGCTCGTTGCGAGCTGGAGCTGGCGGCGCTCGACATCGCCTGCCTGATCTTCGGCAGCCAGCCCGACCGAGCCTAGGCAGGCCAGGGTCAGTCCAAGCGTCCCGATTTCGCAGAAGAGGTCGAAGACCCGCTCGGAGCCACCCAGCGAGGACATCTCGCGGGCCATGCCGTGAGGCGCTCCGCCATCTCCGTGTTGGTCTGGAAGAAGGCGCTTATGGGAGATCCCGAGCCGCAGCCCGCACGGATCCTCTTCCACGTGCTCGGCGCCGAGCACCCCGGTCGGCCCGGTCGTGCCGCCGACTGGACCTGAACGGCGGAGTCGCTGTAGGACCCCACGCGCCCGCGCCCCGGGAGAGGAATCCGGGACGCGGGCCGTGTCTTCGCCTGGCGGCGTCCAGCCACAGACGAAGTAGGGGTCAGAAAACGAGCAGCGAGAACGTCTTGCCGTCGACGAAGGCGGCATCGCTGTTGTTCCAGACCTTCACGCTCAGCTTGCCACCGCTGACCGGAGAGGCCCCGGTGACCGCGTTCGCTGGGCTCGTGCCGCTGCTCGACGAGACCGCCGTGCCCGAGTCGATGCCCGGGAGGCTGACCGTGTACCTGCCCACCGCGTCGCGGTGGATGCTCACGGCGTCAGCCGTGTGGGTGGCGCAGTTGAATCCAGGCACGACGGCGTCCGGCTGAGCGTCGGTCAGGACCGACGTGTCGATGACAGCCGATGCCTTCAGCCAGCCGATCTGACACTCGCCGGGGGCGGCGCCGCCCAGCTTCGCCGCGTTGGCGGCGTTCATCGCGTTGACTGCGTTCGGTGCCACGGCATCGGGCGCCAGCTTCGGCGTCGTCACGGCGCCATCGGCGATCTTGTCGGTGGTGACCGCGGCGGTCCTGATGTTCTTCGTCTTGACGCTGGCCGGGGTCAGCTTCACAGCCGCGTAGCCGAAGCCGCCCATCGCCGCGAACAGGGCGACGAACGCCACGACCAGCGCCGGGCTGGGCCGCAGGCCCCGCTTGTTGAGCTTTCGCATCTCGAACTCCTTTGGGTTGGTTGCAAGCCCAAGGACGGCCCCGGCCCGTATTTATTCCGGGAGCACGCAAATATTTCGGTGGCTCCCGCGTCTTCAGGAGAGCGCGCCGGGTGCGGACCGTCTCGACAGGTGTGACCGGACTAGCTATGGCCGTCTCCGCAAGCACGCCGATCCCACCGGCCACCTCAATGTCCACACCCTTGCGGGCGCGGACAGCATGGTCCAGAACGGCGTCACGGGTCTGATCGACCTGCTGGTCGACTAGTAGCCCGAGACAGGAGGTTCTGGCGAGAGCTGCTCGAGCGCCGCTCGCCGGCCATCACAACCGACGAACAGCCGGGAATTAATCGCGGCTCCAGACGTCAATAGAGACAGCGGAACAGAGACACAACCCAAAGGAAGCGAACAGATGAGAACTCCCACCCCTACCCGTCACGCAACCGGACGCCAGCCGAGCAGGCCCAGACGATCGCGGAGGTTTCGCTCCCTGGGCGCACTCGCAGCCGTGCTCGGGATCGCCGCGCTCGCGGCCGCCGGTTGTGGCGGAGGATCCAGCAACAGCCCGTCGCCGGCCGCCTCGGCGTCGCCAGTGTCGTCGGCCATATCTCAGGGAGGCTCAGGCGGCTCCGCCGCTTCGAGCCCGGCCGCCGGCATCCCGCAGAACAACGGCGGTGACCAGGATGCCGACAACAACGGAGGACCCAGCGATGGCGACGGCCAGATCTAGGCGTCTCACGCTCGCGTTCGTCGCCGCGGTCGCCCTCGCGGCGGCGGCCCTCGCGGCCTGCGGCTCCTCCTCACCTCCCCCGGCGGCGGGCGGGGCGGAGGCCTTCGGCTGGCTTCATGCCTCGCCCCCGCCCGGCGGCTGGCAGCGAAGCCGGCTGCCCGGCGGCGCCGCCACGGTTTTCTACCCACCCGGCTGGCGTGCGATCCGCTCCGACCCAGGCACCGTCACCGCCGCGCTCCGCTCCCCGAGCGGTGAGATCCGGGGCTATCTGAACGCCACCCCCAAGCAAGGCGATGAGACGCTCGCCAACTGGGCGCATTTCAGGCCCGACCACAACGGCGAGGAGGGGGACGTCGACATCACGACGCTCGCCTCCGCCACCGGCCTGCGCTTCCGATCTGGGCACGGCTCATGCGTGACCGACGCCTACACCTCGTCGAGTGGGCACGACTACCGCGAGATTGCCTGCATCGTCGCCGGAGCGAGGGCGACGACTGTCGTCGTCGGCGCGGCGCCGCCCGATCAATGGCAGCGCCAGGGCCCTGCGATCGAGCGCGCCATCTCAAGCTTCCTCACATGACCAACGACCAACCAAGGAAAGGAGCCCTCATGCTCTCCACAACGAAGGCCCGAATCGCGGCTGCTCTCGCCGTTCTGGGGATCGTCGCCGGCGCCGCGGTGCCCGCCGCGATGGCGGGACACCATCACCATCACCATCACGGCATCCCGCAGAACAACGGCGGCGACCACGACGCCGACAACAACGGCGGCCCGAGCGATGGCGACGGCCTGGTCTAGCTCTCCGGTGCTCGCGATCGCCGCCGCGCTCGGTTTGTTGGGTGCGGCGGCGGCGTGGGACCGAGCCCGGAAGCGCCAGAGCCGGCTGCCCCGCCGGCGCGGTCCGGCTTGGTTGCCCGCTCAGCTCGCGCCGCATATCGAGCCGGAGGGTGAGCGAGTGAGCGGTAGCAAGAGCTCCCCGGGATCCCCCTGCTCGGAAGCGGGATGGGATTTTGCTCAGTGCGCCGCAGACGCGGGCATCAACCGCGCATCAATCTGAGAGCAACTGGGGAGAACTCAGGCGACTCTTCTGGGCTTGAGCTATTGCCGGAACAGGCAACAGAGCGTGTCGCTGTCGATCTCATAACCCGAAGGTCGCGGGTTCGAATCCCGCCCCCGCTACTCAAGAGAAGCCCCGCATGTGCGGGGTTTTTCTATGAGCGCTTCAGTCTGGTTCCGGGGATGAGCCCAGGAACCCGAAGGCGCAACCGCGCCTCAGGCACGAAAGAGGCCCAATTGGGGACAAGCTTGCAGTTCGAGTTGCAGTCATAGACTCACGCGAGTGCCCTATTTCTCGGTCAGGATTCGAGGCCGGGACCTCGACGTCAACCGGCTCGTCGGGGACTTGGAGGCTGCCGGGATCATGGTCGGCAGGTTCGCTGAAGAGCCTCCCGAAGCGGAGCATGTGCAAGTGCACCTTGACGCCGAGAACGCCCAGCAGGCGAAGCTTCACGTGAGCGAGGCTCTGCCACCCGTAGGTGACTTCGCCGTCGACGAGCCGGTCCAAATCGATTGACCCGCTTCCCGACCCAGCCGGCGCGAGCCGCCGAGCAGGCGAGGAACAATTAGCTCATAGACTGCCGCTCGATGGCTGCCGAAATCGCACTACGACCCAATGACGATCGAGGGCGGGAGATCCTCGACGGGCTGGAGAAGCGGACCGAGATAAAGCCGGAGATCATCGACGATGGCAGCCACCGCTACTACCTCAGTGCGACGGATGCAGACGTCGACGCCTTCGACCTGATGCTCGACCAGATCGACTCGGACTGGCGCGACCACCTGACGAACATGCCGGGAGAGCGGGGGGATTGACGCTCCCAGTTCTTTGACTCAGCGGGGCTGAAAGACCGCCGGGTAGGCCGCGGGGTCTACTTGACCAGCTCGAAGATGAAGTAGACGATCACGACGATGTTCACGATCCAGGCATTCGTGGTCAGCCAGTCGCGGATCCCGGGCATCGCGTCACGCGCCCGATGGCCGAGCAGCAGGTAGCCGAGGATCGGCAGGGCCATCAGCAGCGTGGTAGCAGCCACGAGCGGCCAGCCATGGAGCAGGTCGTCGTGGTTGTCGTGAAGCCAGTGGACAGTGGAGATGACCGCGACGATGTCGGTCGGCATCAGCAGGATGAGCAGGAACCCGAGGCTGAAGGCCCGCTTTGGCTCGGCCTGCTGTAGGGCGGTCATCCACTTTGGGACGCTGGCGTGATGGCGGCCGAGGAAGGTGTGGATCCCGGCCAGCGCCAACAAGCCGGCCACCACGTAGTCGGCCGTGCTCGGGCCCGAACCCGAGCGCGGATGGATACCTACAGCCTCGTAGAGCCCGAACCAGATCAGGATGCTGAGAATGGCGGCGAGCACGACACCGATCAGCATTGCCACGGAGTTCTTGACCGGCTCGTGGCTCGTGGTCAGGAAGATCGCGGTCAGGATCTGGGGCCCCATCACCATGATCAGGGAGAGCGGGAGGATTTGAAGCTGAGTCGAGTCCACGTGGAGGCTGCCGATCCTATGGGCTCCTCGCTTCCGGTGATGGCGGACGGAAGCCGCCACGACTCCGCCCTAGCTTCCGCCGCCGGGCTGCGGAAGTGGGCGACTGCTGATTTCGACAGAAGCGGCTACCGCTTTGCACGCCAGGGCCCGGCATTGTTCCCGTCAGCAGCGAGAGGCGTCCTCGGCGGCGGAGGCAGCTGTCATCCGAGCTCTTCTAGGCAAAGACGTTCACCGCCCGGGCGATCACGAGTCCGAGGATGACGAGCGAGATCAGCGCTTGCAGGGCCATCGTGATCTTGGCCCAGGGCGCCAGCGGCATGGCGTCGGTCGGACTGAACGCGGTCGCGTTGGTGAAACCCAGATACAGGTAGTCGATGAATCGGGGGGCGCCACTGCGCCGGCGCGAGGGAGGGGTTCATCTGCTGCGGAAAACGCGAGGTCAACGCTGTTGGTGAGTGCTCTGTGAGCCCGCTCCGCAGCCGTCCAGCTCCCATACAAGGAGCGCGAAGGCCAAGCCACGACGCCGGGATCCTAATCTCTACATCTCGCTTGCCCTGATCCAGCGGACCAAGAGCACGCCGGCGAGGACCACGACCGCCAGGAGGACGATGATCCCCGTGACCGGCCCGATGAAGAAGAAGGCGGCGAACACCGCCAGGATCGCCACGATCGCTCCCAAGGTCACCGGGATCCCGATCAGGTCTGAATCGGAGGACATCTGAACGGTCTCCTTTCAATGGGTCGGCCCATCCGGAGTAACCGGATTGCACCGACGGGCCAGCCTAGGCCGATGATGCGATCGTAACCGCTCCATTCAGATGAGAATTTTGGAATAGCAGGTCAGAGTCGGAGCGACTGGCCATAAACCAGCCACCTTGGGGGCGCTGCCTACAAAGTGCTGCTTTCCATGCAAAGCAATAGTCCTTGGAGCCAAGACGGAGCCGGAATCCCCGAGGTACCAGCGGTGGTACCGAACTGAGAGAAACTGACCCGATCTCAGGTGATCTCAGCGTGCCTGGTATGGCTCGGCATGAGCCCACCGAACGGCTTCAAGGCTTCTCATAACCCGAAGGTCGCGGGTTCGAATCCCGCCCCCGGTACTAACCAAGGGCCCTCGAAAGAGGGCCCTTGGTGTTTCTTCAGGGAGTGCGAGCTCAAGTGCCGCTAACTGCCGTCGCGGAGGGCGACGATTCCTCCGATCACACCGAGGTACGCGGTCCCGTTGGGGGCGAGAGCGAGTCCGGCGTAGTTGTTGTTGTAGTTGAAGCCGGAGCCCGCGTACTGGTTCCAGGCGGTCTTTCCGTTCCGGAAGTCCAGCGCCGTCCAGTAGTAGCCCTCCGAGCCGCTGGGGTCGGGCGGCCTGGTATACGTGTAGATCAGTCCGGTCTTGGTCGAGATCTTCGGCACGACGGTCGGGGCCGCCGCATCGTGGTTGACCCACACCCTGTGGCAACCCTTCCCGTCCTTGTCAACGTCGACCCTGGCAAATCCCGGTGTGGTGGGAGCGCCGGTGTTCGGGCCCACCGGGTCCTGGTAGCCATAGTTGTTCTCCACGATCAGCGAGCGGCCGGCGCCCAGCAGCGAGTTTTCCGTGTCACCGGTGAACTTGCCGAACACCGGGATCTGGCAGACGACGCGTGGACGGCCTCGGAGCGCCGACTTCGTGCCGGTCCGATAGACGTCGACGTGCATCGGCTGCGCGTTGTCGGTGATCGCGACGTAGCCACCCTTCATGATCGTCGGCGTTGTCCCGGTGCCGGCATCGACCTGGCCCGGCTTGACGACTCCGGAGTTCTTGTAGCCGGCCTTCCACGTGATTTTCGGGGTGCCGTTCTTGCCGGCATCGAAGCGGTACATCCGTCGGTCGGAGGCGATGAACACGCCCTTCTTGCCCATGGCGAACGAGTTCTCGACCTCCTCGCCCAGGGTCCGGATCCGCACCGCGCCGGTACTGGGATTGAGCGTGCCGACCTTGCCGTTCTGCTTGGTGACGAACCACATCCGACCCTTGAAGTCAGGCAGCACGGACGTGATCCGCTCATTCGCTGCATCAAGCACGCCAGTCAGGTCGTAGTCGCCGGTCTTGGTCATCGAACCGTCGGATCCCACGCTGAGGACGAAGATGTGATCGGTCTTTGTCGGCACCCACATCCTGTCCTGGTTGTCGAGGAAGAAGTACCCGCCTCCGCTGAAGTTCTGGTACGCCTTTGTGCCGGGAGGGTTGGGAGCATCAGGCAGGTCGTAGGTGCCGATGGTCTCCAGAGTGTTGGGGTCCATGACCCGAGCCTGCGGAGGGCCGAACAGGGACGGACAGACCGAGACGAGCTGCCCCGCCCTGTCGAAGGCGATGCTGCCGCACACCCGCAGGGGCTTCGCCGCCGAGCTCGCCGTAAGAGAGCGCCCGAGCGGGCCCCGGTACCGATAGGAGTCCGTCATCCAGGTGTCGTCGTGGATGTTGCTGAACGGGTCCCGTCGCCAAGAAGGGGTTCTGTGGCGGCTTGACCGTGCCCTTGATGGGGTGGGACTTGGCGGCCACGCCCTGAAACGCCGGCAACGATGGCGCGGGACCGGCCGAAGCGATCGGATTGGCGAGCGCGGTCGCGGCAAAGAGCGCCCAGCCAGCGGTTGCCGTGCAGGTTGCAACGCAGAGCGCACGAGCAAACTTGCCTCTGGGTTGCGGTTGAGTCGAGCTGTTCATCAAGGTTCCTCCAGGACGGTTCGGATTGTGTTCCGGAGGAAGCTCGCACGCGATCCGACACATTTGGGGCGATCCCGGGCCGAAATCACCCGGGTGAGTCGGTCAGAGCAGGCCCTGCTCGCGAGCTTTCAGGACCGCGTCGCCTCGCGACCCGACGCCGAGCTTCCGATAGATCGCCGAGGTGTGGGTTTTGACGGTGTTGGGCGACAGGTACAGCTTCTCGGCGATCTCTCGCCGGGACTTCGAGCCAGACAGCAGACGCAACACGGTGAGCTCTGTCTCGGTGAGTTCGGTTCCCGGCCCGGCCGGACGCCGCCGGCGTGAGAGCATCGCGCGGCCCCGAAGCCCCGCGAGCATGGCCGGGAAGAGGCCCGCGTCCTCGAACTGATCGATCTCGGCCTCCGCCTCGTCGAGGGAGCGATTGGCCCCGACCATGTCGCCCGACGCGTGCTGCGCTTCGGCTAGTGCGAGAAGGCCGTAGAGATGATGGGCGATCGGCGCGCGCCCCTCCACCAGCTGCCGGCCGCGCTCGAGCTCCTCGAGCGCCTCGATCGCCCTGTCCCGCGCGGTCAGGCTGCGGCCGAGGGCGATATGTGCGAGGCCCGCGGTCACGTTCTTCGATAGCCCGACCGAGTGCGCCGTGTCGAGCGCCCGGCGGGCCGTGCGTTCGGCCCGCTCGGGCTCACCTTCGTCGAGCTCGAGCAGTGCCGACGTGGCGAGCGCATGGATCACGCCGTGCGGCCGCACGGGTGCGTCGCGATCACGCAGAGCCTCGTCGACCGCGCGTGCGGCGCCGGCCGGGTCACCCGAGAGGTAACACAGGGAGCCCAGCGCGGCGAGCGACGGCACGCGCCATTGCCCGCCTGCGGACTCGGACTCGGCGACTCTTTCCGCCTTCGCCTTCGCATCGCCGATATCGCGGTAGAGAAACGCTGCCCGGATGATCTCGAGGTTGGTCTCGAACGACGTTCCGTCCGGCATGCGATCGCTGGCAGCGTGGTCAGCATTTGTCTCGGCGAGCCGGATCCACTCGTCGATTGCGTGCTCGGAGTCGCCGGCGAGCGCGGTCACGAAGGCCCCGATGTAGGCGATCTGAGGGGCATCGGCCACGGCCTCGCGGGGAAAGCGCTCGAGCCAGCGTTTCACCGTCGCCGAGCCGCCGGAGCGAATCAGCGGGATCCAGGCACCGGTGATCGCTTCGGCGGCTGCGGCATGGTCCCCGGCGAGCAGGGCCTGGGCGACCGACTCCAACACGCTCCCGTTGTCCCGGTGCCACAGGTAGGCCCGCCGGTGCAGGGTGGGAACCAGCTCGGGATCGCGTCGGGCGAGCTCTCCCCGCAGCAGCTCCGCGAACAGGGGGTGGTACCGGTACCAGCGGCGACGGCTGTCGAGTGGCGTCAGGAGAAGGTTCGCGCGCTCGATCTCATCCAGACGCGCGCCTGAGCCGGTTTCGCCGGTCACCGCGTCGCACAATGGCGCCGAGAGGCGGCTGAGAATCGAGGTCTCGAGTAGGAAGCGCTCGATGGACGGCTCAAGCCCTGCGAGGACATGCTCCGTCAGGTAATCGGCGAGATGCCGGTTGTCCCCGGCGAACTCGCGAACCGCCGCCTTGCGATCTCGCTCGCCGTGCAGCCAGACGGCGGCGAGCTGCAGGGCGGCAGCCCACCCCTCGGTGCGTGCGACCAGGAGAGCGAGATCTTCGTCCGAGAGCACGAGGTCCTCCGAGAGCTGGAGGAAATCCACTGACTCCTCCTCCGTGAGTCGGAGATCCGCGGCGCGAATCTCGGCAAGCTCGCCGGCGGCGCGTAGGGACGCCAGCGGCAGTGGCGGATCCGACCGGGTGGAGACGACCAGGTGGACGCTCGGCGGGGCATGAGTGAGGAATGTCCCCATCAACTCATGGCAGCGCTCTTCCCAGACCACGTGGTAGTCGTCGAGGACCAGTACGACCTGGGGATCGAGTCCACCGAGATCGTTTAGCAGCAAGCGCACCGCCTCCTCGACATCCGCTCCGGGAACCAGCAGGACGCGCTCGGCGCGAGCCCCGGCATCCACTTGGCCACGTTGCAGCGCGGCCACGACATAACGCCAGAAGAGCGCCGGGTCGTTCTCCGTGGCCTCCAGGGTCAGCCAGGCGAGCTGTCGATCATCCGCGGCGGAGGCGCGCGCAAACCAATCGGCCAGCAGCGTCGTCTTCCCGTACCCGGGCGGTGCGTCGAGAACAGCGAGTCGCTTCCGGGAGGCCAACGAGCATGCCTCGAGCAGGCGCGGACGCGAGAGGTCCATGCGCCTGCGCGGCGGCTCGAGCTTCGAGACCAGCAGGTCGGTTGCCGAGACTCCATCGGAGCGCACATCCGGCGCGGCCCGCGTTGCCATGCTGCTTCTTGTAACCGACTGAGCGCCAAAGCGCCAGCGCACGGAGATCCGAGACGGTCCGGGACAGCTCGCGGATCACGAGAGCGTGAGTTCCGGGGGCCGCCAGCTCGGATGGGTGTTTCTTGAAGCGTCAGCTCCAGGGTTGCGTAGTACCAGCCTTGGTACCGAACTGAGGGAACCTGATCTGATCTCAGGTGATGTCAGCGTGCAAGGTATGGCTCAGCGTGAGCCCACCAAACGACTTCAGGGCTTCTCATAACCCGAAGGTCGCGGGTTCGAATCCCGCCCCCGCTACTAACCATGGGCCCTCGAGAGAGGGCCCTGGTGTTTCTCGCGGGCTACGCGATCCATGTTTGATCCCGGGACCGTCTTCGAAGCCGCCGGGCTGTCGGGTCAGCTTGAGCTTCGGCGTGAGCGTCAGTTCTTTTTCCGCGTCTTTTCGACCGCGTCAGCGATATCGGAAGCCTGCTGGCCATAGGACTGCATCTGAGCAGCAAGCGTCTTCACAGTGTCGAGGTCGAGCTTGCCCAGATCGAGCTTCGCCATGTGCTTGGAGCCGCCTAGCCGCTTGAGCGGGCTTTTCTTGCTGTTGCCAGCCCCTAGACGAGATTTGAGCACCGCACCCCCGGCGACTCCAACCAGCGCAGTGGCACCAGCGATGAGAGGGGTCTTTGCCTTGGCTGCCGTATCGGCGACCGCGCGACCCGATGTCTTGGCCCTATCGATAGCCGTGTCGGCGATCGAGCCACCATTGCGGTTCTGTGCGCTCCGGCTCTGTGCGCGCGACCTCGACCGGGAGACGCTTGCGCCCTTCGCCCGACTTCCGTTCGAGCTTCTGCGACTCGAACTCGTCGGGTTGGATCGTTTCGCACTGGTGCTCCGACTCGAGCCTGTGGCTTTCTGCCGGGTGTCGCTGCGACTATTTGAACTCTTTGTCTTGGTGGATTGCGCCATCTCTCTCCTTAGGTCTGGTGCAGTCAGGTGCTCCGGTGCAGTCAGATGCGCTTCGCGCCGCCTGCCTACTTCCCTGACTTGCTCTTCGTTGAGTTGCCGGATGCCTTCTTCCTTGGCGTACGGCTGGTGGCTCCGGAGGACGTCGACCTCCGCCGATCAGCGTCCCCCTTGATCTCCGACACGGGAATCTCGTCATGAGCGACGTCGGTGGCCAACTCCGGAAGCAGCTCGCCTAGATACTCGGCCATCCGCTGCTCTTCGCTGAGGATGTCGCGGGCGAGCTTTGCCGTTTGCTTGTCCCCCACCGACGTGGCGAGCGCGTTGATCACGGTGTAGGTGGCGATCTCCTCGGCCTCCTCGCGATATTCCGCGCGAGCGTTGTGAAGCATCTTCCCCTGCTCGCCTGAGCCCTTTGCCAGGTGGAGCGGGCCCTGCGCCGCGGCCTTCGCCTTACCGACCGCGCCCTGCAGGCTCTGCGCAGCCTTGGTCGCTGCTTCTGGACCAGGCAGCGAAACCGTCTCGGCGGTCCCGCCAAGTTGCTTGATTCGCTTGGCTACGGACGATGCGTGGGACTTCGTCTCCTTCAGATGCTGTCGCAAGCGCTTCTCGTAGTCGGCCCGCGTCGTCATCGCCATGTGCGACTCGAGCGAGAGCTCTAGCTGGCGCTCCTTGCCATAGGCCTCGTTTAGCAGCTGCACGACCTTCGCGTCCCTGGTCTTGGTACCGGCCTCCACAGTTGTCTCCAATCCTTGGATGTCCCGCCTGGGCCGTGCAAGGTGACCGCAGTCACTCTCGCCCATTTGCTCCCAAACCGGGTGTGGCAAGTTGCTTCGCGTCTGGCGAAACAAGGCTGCCTTGCTTCCTTGCAGTAATGGGTTACCCGCTAAGACACCGCTCAAACGAATGTTCGGTGCGAGCCTAAGCCCGGTCGCGGCAAGACAACCGGCGCTTCTCGTCCAAGCGGTAGAAACCGCATCTCGCCGCGCGCTTTTCAGCGTTTGAGAGGTGCGGACTACCGCAGGCTAATTGGCCCTACTCCGACAGCCCGGCGGCGTTGAGGGTGCTGTGCGGCCGTCAAACCATTGAAGTCGGATGCGGCACTCAGTTGAGGACCCGCCGAGGTTCTGGCGCCTGCGGACCTACTAATCGCTTTCCAGCTCGCCTTCCTTGCGCGCCGCTCGCTCCTCGTGAAGGTCAGCCTCAACTTGTGCGTTTGCCGCGCTCCTCTGCGACGGAGGCCTCAGCACGATGCTGAGGCAGCTTCCTCGCGTTCGAAACCAACGTCATCTCGCTTGCGGGAAGGTTGCCCACCAGGTGCGCGTCCAAGTCCGCCATCGAGGTCGTCATGGAGGGGCTTACGAGTCGCCGGCAATCAAGGGCTGGTTGATCGGAACTGCAGTAGCCGCTAGTAGGTCCGGGAGGGGCGTCAGAGTTTCCGTGGCCGACCAAGATACCGACACGGAGAGCGCCAATGGATAGGACAGAATCGGACTTCAGCGCTGGCACCTTCCTTGCAGGCCTTTGCCTGGATGCCAATGGAGATATGCAACTCGCCGGGGGAAGCAATGTGTTCGAACTTCGGTTTGCTGATGACGAAAGTCCTGAGGCTCTGCGCAAGGTTCGGATCGAGCAACCGGATGCGACGACCGAGTTCGGCCCGTGGCACTCGCCCGCGTGATCGGACTAGCTCTAGGGAGGTAAGGGCGGGACCGTCTCCCGCATTCCATGCGAAAGGGCGGCTTCTCGTCCAGCGGCGGCCTGGGTGAGGTTCGGGTGGGCCGAAAGACTGTGAGCGGGATCGAAAAGCGCTCGATCAGCTGATCGAGCAGCCCGCGCTCCTGCCATCGCACCGTGACCGGCAGCTCTTCGGGATCTGATGCGGTCTGACCTGCGCCGATCAGGACCGCATGGTTCGTGTGCTACCGCAAACCGCTGCTAAACGGCTATTCCGCGACACCGCTAGGCAGGTAGCGTCGTCCGCTCGCGGATCCTAGGACGGTGGTAGCGAGAAACGAATCGGGCCCCCGCTACTCCCAAGAGGGCCGCAGATGCGGCCCTCTTGTGTTTCCGGATCAGCGCATCACGGCGGCGTGATTTCGTCGCGTCAGGCGATCCGGGGCGTCCACCTGAAGGTGCGCGTCGCGAGAGCCAACCCCGTGATTCCCCAAATGGCCACGATCAGTAGATGATCGACGGCGATCCCGCTTCCGTGTGTCGCTACGAATGGCTCCAGTAGCGCCTGCGAGAGGTGGCGGATCGGGAACAGGTCGGCGACGTGGCGGAGGAACGGCGGGATCTGGCTCTCGGGCACGAACACACCTGAGATGAAGTAGAGCGGCAGGACCATCAGGTTCGTCGCCGGCGCGGCGGCATCGGCCGCGCGGATCAGCGTCGAGACCGCGAAGCTGAGACAGCAGAACGAGGCGGCCCCGATGACCACGGCGACGATCAGCCCCGGCATGGTCGAGCCGGGAAGCTCGACTCCGTATCCGAGCCTCCCGATCGCCAGCAGAAGCCCCGACATCGCCAGTGCGACGAGGACGCCAACCGCAGCCCTGCTCGCGATCACCACCCCGGCGGGGACAGGCGTGGCGCGGGCCCTCTTCAGCACACCCGCCTCGCGCTGGGTGACGATTGCGACCGTCAGGTTGACGAAGCTCGCCGAGATGATCCCGAGGGTCATGATCCCCGGCACGTAATAGGTGGTGAGCTTGATCGCGCGGCCATCGACGATCGTCGAACCCTTGAAGATCGCGGCGAAGATGACCAGGAAGACAATCGGCAGCGCGATGGTGAAGGTCCGCGACTGCGGGTTCCGCCAAAAGACCATGAGGTCTGAGCGAAACTGGGTGGCGAGGAGGTGCCGATCGATCACAGGTCTCGCTCCGTCGTCTCGGTCAGCCGAAGGTAGACGTCCTCCAGCGTCGGCCTGCCCACGGTCAGGTCTGTCAGCTCGCAACCATGTTCCAGCGCCCAGGCCCCGAGGTGGTGCAGCGCCCGCGCCGGATGCTCGCTTTGCAGGTGCAGGCGGCCGTCACGCGCCTCGGCGCGGGCGGCGAGCTCAGCCGGCAGGGAGCCGATATCTACCCCCTGCGGCGGCGTGAACGAGATGTCGCTCGGGGCCTTGTCGCGGCCGCCGAGCGTCTCCGGCGTGCCCTCGGAGACGATCCGCCCTGCGGAGATCACCGCCAGGCGATCGGCGAGCGCCTGTGCTTCCTCCATGTAGTGGGTGGTGAGGAACACCGTCTTGCCGAGATCGCGGAGGTTCGAGATCACCTCCCATGCGTGGTGACGAGCCGCGGGATCGAATCCGGTGGTGGGCTCGTCCAGGAAGACGAGCTCTGGATCGCCGATCAGCGCCAGCGCCACGTCCAGGCGGCGCTGCTGTCCGCCCGAGAGCCGCATCGCTCGCGAACCCCGGTCATCCTCCAATCCGACGAGCTCGATCGTCTCTCCGACTGGCCGCGGCCGGGGGTAGTAGCTGGCGTAGAGCTCGAGCAACTCGCCGACGGTGAGCTCGCCCGGCATCGTGCAGCTCTGCAGGACCACCCCGATCCGCGAGTGCCACTCTCGGCTCGCGCCCTGCGGGTCCTCGCCGAGCACGGTCACCGTGCCGCCGGTACGCGTGCGGTATCCCTCGAGGATCTCCACGGTGACGGTCTTGCCTGCGCCGTTGGGTCCCAGGAAAGCGAAGATCTCGCCTGCGTGGATCGCGAGGTCGATGCCTCGCACCACCTCCCGTTCCCCATAGGACTTACGCAGACCCCGGACGCTGATGACAGGCTCGCCCCTGGTACTCGGGCTCACGGGCGCGTCCATGCTTGCCGCGTTTGTCACAGGTCTTATTGAAGCCGCAACAGGGGCGCAGCGGGCGCTGCTAACCGGTTCGTTGGAAACCGGCATACGGAGGCCACTAGGCTGACCTCGGAATGGCCCTCGACGACCGGTTGGACCTGTACGAGGTGAAGGCGCAGTTCGAGCGCTTCACCGAATGGCTCGACCTGGGGGAGATCGTCGCCGACCTGGGATTCCTGCGGCGGGCGCGACGAACGCTGCTGCCTCTTCCGCTGATCGACCGCCCCGTGCCGATTGACCCCTCGGCGCACCTGCAGCCGTTCCGCTCGCGACCGGTGCCGGAGCTTCAGGGCAAGCGGATCGCCCTGGTGGCCTCGGGGGGCGGCGGGGCGGCCGTGGCCCTCGCGGGCGTCAAACGCGCCTTCGAGGAGGCGGGAGTCGAGCCGGCCGAGATCATCGGGTGCTCCGGCGGCGCGATCTGGGGCTCGATGTGGGCGGCGGGGATGAGCTCCGACGAGATGACGAACTTCTCGCTCTCCTGGCGGCCGGAGGACTACCTGGACATCCAGTGGCTGAAGCTGCCCCGGTTCGCTCTCTCGGCGCTCAGAGGGTTCTCGGGGCTGGCGAAGGGGGAGGCGATCGAACGCCTCTTCGACACGCGGCTGACGGGGATGCCGTGCGGGGAGGCGCCAATTCCGATCACGACCATCGTCTACAACATGGACCTCGGCAGGGTCGAGTACTTCGGATCGAGGCTCACGCCGGAGGTCACCATCGGCCACCTCGTCCGCGTGGCGATCGCGCTGCCCCTGTTCATCGAGTCGGTGTCCGTACGGGGACATCTCTACGTGGATGGGGGGATCATCGAGAACTGGCCGGCACAGCCGGCGATCGAAGCCGGTGACCGCTTCGACCACGTGATCGGCGTCAACCTGATGCTGCCCAAGGGCTTCGAGCCCCGGGACATAAGCGGCTGGCCGGATAGGACCGGCGGCCTGCTGCAGGCGAGCCGACAGCTGCAGCAGGGCTACCACCTCGAATTGGCGCGGCGGGCGAAGGACGAGCTGGGGGAGAAGCTGAAGCTGATCGAGCCGATCGACGAGGCGGAGATCCGAGGCGTCTCGTTCTACGACCTTTTCCTGGACCGGAGGCAGTGGCCGCGGCTGATCCGGCAGGGCTACGAGTCGGCGACCCAGGTGCTGCAGAGCTTCCGCTGAGTTCTCGGCGCGGGTGCGCGCAAGGGGCCAGAGGTGCGACCATCGCCAGACGACGATTCCGAGGTCCGCGTGACCAACCAGATGCGATGACACTTCCCAAGGCGCGCAAGAAGATTCCGCGTGATCGCGAAAACGACTACACGCTCGAGGCCGCGGAGGCGCGCCGGCTCTTTCTGAAGGAGGAGACGGGCACGGAGCTCGAGCACGTCTCCAAGTACTCCTTCGATCCCTCGATTCTTCCCGGGAACATCGAACACTTCACCGGGGTCGCGCAAGTGCCGATCGGCATCGCTGGACCGCTTCTCGTCAACGGCGAGTACGCGCGCGGCGAGTTCTACGTTCCCCTGGCGACGAGCGAGGGCACTCTGGTGGCCAGCTACAACCGAGGCATGAAGATGCTTCACGAGGCTGGCGGCGTGACGACCACGGTCTTGGACGACGCCATGCAGCGGGCCCCGGCCTTCGTGTTCCAGAGCGCCCGCGAGGCACGAGCGTTCGGAGAATGGCTGACCGAACACTTCGCGGAGATCAGGCAGGCGGCGGAAAGCACGACTCGCACCGGCCGGCTGCGCAGGGTCGAGCAGTACTCCGCCAGCCGGATTCTGTTTACGCGCTTCGATTACACGACCGGCGACGCCGCGGGACAGAACCTCACCGGCAAGGCGACCGCGGCGGCGTGCGCGTGGATCACCTCCAACTATGAGGGAATCACCAACTTCTACCTCGAGTCGAACTTCGCCACGGACAAGAAGAGCTCGCAGATCAACGTGCTCCGGACGCGTGGCAAACGCGTCGTCGCTGAGGCGACGATTCCCGGTGCGCTGATCGAAGAGCACATGCATGCGACCACCGCCAAGCTATTCCGGGCACGCCAGGTGTCGCAGCTCGGCGGCTTCATGTCCGGGGTCAACAACAACGGCCTCCAGTCGGCCAACGGAATTGCCGCTCTGTTCATTGCTACCGGCCAGGACGCAGCCAATGTCGCGGAGTCCTCTGCGGCCCTCGGCTTCAGTGAGCCGTCCGCCAACGGCGACTACTACGCCTCGATCACGCTTCCCTCTCTGATCGTCGGCACCTACGGCGGCGGCACCGGGCTCGCTACCCAGCGTGAGTGCCTGGAGCTGCTCGGTTGCTACGGGGAGGGAAAGGTTCGAAAGCTGGCTGAGATCGTCGCTGCGACGGTGCTGTGTGGCGAGCTCTCGCTCGGATGGGCGATCCTCGCCGAGGAATGGGTCAGGGCCCACGACCTGTTGGGCCGCAACCGGCCGTAGGGGCTCCATACTCTGCTCATGGCAGTTGTCGACGCCGAAAAGCGGCCGACACCAGAGAGCCGCCCTCCGGCCGGGCTCACCGCCCTGATCGAGCGCTTCGACCCCGATGTGATCGACGTGCCCAGCGGCTCGGCGCGCATCCGGCTGGCTGTCGATGGCGAGGGCGAGTGGGAGGCGGTGATCGATGACGGCGCGATCAAGTTAGAGCCGGCGAGCGACCGCCAGCCCGACGCCCTGTTGAGCGCCGACTTCGCAACCTGGGAGGAGATCGCCCGTGACGTGCGCGGTGGAATGCTCGCCTTCCGGGAGGGCCGCCTGAGCGTCCGGCAGAACCTGCACCTCGGCGTCGGCTTCCTTGCCGCCACCAGCGCCATAGCCGATGAGCGTCGGCTTCGCTTCGAATCCGTCCGCACCCGGCTCGGCAGGATTTCGACGCTCTCAGCGGGCGAGGGCGATCCCGTGATCTGCGTGCACGGGCTGGGCGCGACCAAGGCCTCATTCCTCCCCACGGTCGCCGCGCTCGCCGACCAGCATCGAGTGATCGCGATGGACCTGCCGGGGTTCGGCGATTCCGACAAGCCGCTCGGCGCCCCCTATGACGCTCCCTACTTCGCTGGCGCAATCGAGGCCCTGCTAGACGAGCTGGAGATCGAGCGCGCCCACCTGATCGGCAACAGCATGGGCGGGCGCGTGGCGATCGAGGTGGGGCTGCTGCGACCCGAGCGCACTGGGAGAATGGCCCTGCTCTGCCCGGCGCTCGCCTGGTTGCGAAGTCGCCGCTGGCGCTGGCTGCTCCAGGCACCACTTCCCATGCTCGGCCTGATCCAGCCAGCGCCGCGCGTGATCACCGAGCCGATCGTCCGCAACCTGGTTCCGGGTGGCAAGGACGGCTGGTCGGCCGCGGGCGTGGATGAGTTCCTGCGCTCCTATCTCACCCCGCGCGGCCGGGTCGCGTTCTACGAGGCGGCACGGAACATCTATCTCGACGAGCCGCTCGGCGAACGCGGCTTCTGGAGTCGCCTCGCCCAGATGTCGCCCCGGACGCTGTTCATCTGGGGTCGCCACGATCAGGTCGTGCCGCTGGGCTTCAGGAAGCACGTCGAGCGGGCACTGCCCGCGGCGCGTCACCTGGAGCTCGACTGCGGCCATGTGCCGCAGCTCGAGGCACCGAAGCAGACGCACGACGCGATCCGGGGGTTCTTCGCCTGATGACCATTCTGATCGGCCACGGTGGTGCGAGCGCGATCGCTCCTGCGAATACGATCGCATCGTTCGACGCAGCCCAGCGAGCGGGTGTCGACATGATCGAGTTCGACGTCCGGCCGCGGGGATCGCGGCTGCTGGTGGCGCACCTCGCTCCCCAAGCTCTCCGTCGCGGCTGTCTGACTCTCGACGACGCCCTGGACTACCTCGCGCAGCCGCGCTTCTCGGGGATCGCGTTGAACGTGGACGTCAAGGGCCGGGGCGGCGAGTCAGCGATCGTGGCGATGCTGCGCGGGCACGGCCTGCTGGAGCGCTCCCTGATCTCTTCTCAGTCGGCGGACATCGTCGAAACGGTGCGGACGGTCGCTGCGAATGCCCGGACGGCAATCTCGATCGGCGGATACATCTCTCGCCGCGCCAACCGCTGGCACCCGCGCGCCTGGCGTGAGCGGTTGCTGCACGAGCTCGCTGCCGGACGCTTCGACGACGTGATGCTGCACCACACGCTCGTGGAAGCTGAGATCGCGGATGCCATCGGGCGACTCGGTCGCCGGCTGTTCGCCTGGACCGTCGACGAGCCGGCGCGGTTCGCGAGGATCGCCGATCTCGGCGTCGCCGGTGTGGCGACGAATGACCCTGCGCGACTGCGGGCGGCATCCTGACCCGGTAGCCGATCATCCCCTCGCTCTCGGCGCCGAGGACGTCGAGCGGATACGGGGTGACCTTGGGATAGGCCTCGCTCTGCAGCGCCAGCAGGCCGACCTGGGGGCCATTGCCATGAGTGACGACCACGTTGCGTGCGCGCTACTTCCGCCACCGCGGCGACTGCCGCCGCGACGTTCCGGCGCTGGGTCGCCGCATCGGCCGCCTGGCCGCGGCGCAGGAGAGCGTTTCCGCCCAGGGCCACGACGACGAGTTCGCATGTCACACGCGGGTTCTATCGTCTGCGCGTGCCACGAAGGCTGATCCTCATGGGCGCGGGCGGGCGGGACTTCCACAACTTCAACGTGGTCTACCGCGATGACCCCGACGCCGAGGTGGTGGCGTTCACGGCCGCGCAGATTCCGGGGATCGAGGGCCGCACCTATCCGCCGAAGCTGGCCGGAGCACGCTACCCCGAGGGGATCCCGATCCGCGCCGAGAAGGAGCTGCCTTCGTTGATCGCGGAGCACCGCGTGGATGAGGTGGTCTTCGCCTACTCGGATCTCTCCTACACCGAGGTGATGCGGAAGGCGGCGATCTGCGAGGCGGCGGGCGCCGACTTCACGTTGCTCGGTCCGCGGTCCACGATGCTCGAGAGCAAGAAGCCGGTAATCGCCGTCTGCGCGGTGCGAACGGGCGCCGGCAAGAGCCAGACGAGCCGAGAGATCGGCCGCATCCTGCTCGAGGCGGGGCTCCAGGTTGCTCTGCTGCGGCATCCGATGCCGTACCACGACCTTGATCGGATGGCTGTGCAGCGCTTCGCCAGCCTGGCCGACATCGACCGATCGGACCCGACGGTCGAGGAGCGGGAGGAGTACGAGCGACCGGTGGAGATGGGGATCGTCGTCTACGCCGGCATCGACTACCGGGAGATCCTCACTCGAGCCGAGGAGGAGGCGGAGGTGGTCATCTGGGACGGCGGCAACAACGATCTGCCCTTCATCCGGCCCGATCTGCTGCTGGTCGTCGTCGATCCCCTCCGGGCCGGCGACGAGCTCAACTATCACCCGGGCGAGGTGAACCTGCGAATGGCGGACGTCGTCATCGTCAACAAGGTCGATAGCGCCACCGGCGACCAGGTCCGCCGGGTGCTGGAGGACATCTCCCTGGCGAATCCCGACGCCGCCGTGATCGAGGCCGCTTCGCCGGTGTCGCTGGCGGAAGGCCCATCGCTCGCCGGAAAGACCGTGCTGGTGGTCGAGGACGGCCCGAGCATCACCCACGGCGGGATGAGCTTCGGCGCTGGGACGGTGGCCGCACGGCAGGCGGGCGTCGGATCCCAGATCGACCCACGGCCCTTCGCCGTCGGATCGATCGCGGAGACCTTCCGCCGCTTCCCGCACATCGGACCGGTCCTGCCCGCGATGGGGTATTCCCACGAGCAGCTGCGCGAGCTCGAGCAGACGATCAACGCGACTGACTGCGACGCGGTGATCGGCGGCACTCCGATTGACCTCGCGCGCTTGATCGAGTCCGATCATCCGATCCGGCGCGCCTCCTACGAGTTCCAGCAGCTCAGTGGGCCGCCCCTGATGGAAGTCGTCTCGGGCGTCGTCAGTCCGGGAGCCCGCTGATCCGCTTACGCCGCAGCTCCTCGCTGACCGCCTCCTGCCTGGTAGGCCTTTCGTCTTTCTCAGGCCGGGTCTCCGGTGCCGGGGCGGCAGAGTCGGAGCGCCTCGGGCGTCATCTTTCACCATCTCTTGATCAACCGAGCCTAGGCTTTCTCGAGTGGGTGATCTGCGGCCATCTGGTGCCGGTCCTGCCGTGAATGATCCGCCGGATGCGGCTGACTTGCCTTCCGGCGCGGAGACGCTCGCCCGAACTGCGGCGCACAGAGAGGAGCGGCGGCGGAAGGCTGCGGCCCGGCGCAGGCGACGCCGGGGACTCCTGGTCCTGGGCGTCCTCCTCTCGCCGGCGATCTACTCCTACGCGCACTGGATGCTGCGGCCATCGAGCACGCCCTTCTTCGCGAACAGCGTCGAGTGGGTGAGGGCCGATCTCCCCTTCGGCAACCAGGTGGTTGACGAGATCGAGCACATCTACTACTCGTGGAACGCGCCCTCGAAGGGCGGCCCGCAGCTGACCAGCCTGCCGCAGACCGGTCAGGCCTCAGGGTCGTCAGAGCGGACCGCGGCCATGCCGCCGCGGATCAAGCCGGTCTTCCACCACGCGCTGCCGGGCGAGGGGGTCTGGAAACCGACCGGCCCGCCGGTGAGGGGAGGGCCGCCGGTGCTGGTGACGACCTTCCGCCCGGAGACCGACTATCCGCGCAACGTCGCCTACCTGGCCTGGTATGACCACACCCGCACCGATCTCGCCTACTACCCGGGCCGCTACGAGCCGCCGAGCGCCGCGGTTCGCGGACCGGCGATGGTCCCGGAGAGCCAGCGCAGGCGGCTGCTGGCGACCTTCAACGCCGGCTTCATCTACTCAGACGTCAACAACGGCTCGACCGACAACGGCCGCGTCAACGAACCGCTCGCACAGGGCAACGCGACGCTGATCGGCTACCGGGGCGGCCGGGTCGCAATCAAGATCTGGCACGGCGGCCCGAACGCCGGGCCTGACGTCGCCTGGTCCCGCCAGAGCTTGCCGCCGATCGTCTGGCGCCGGCGCCTCAACCCCAACCTCAACGACAGCTCGCAGTGGGGCTTCACGGTCGGCAACGCCGTTCGCGTCTGGCGCACCGGGGTGGGCATCGACCGCCGCGGCAACCTGATCTTCGCGGCGGCGAACGATATGACGGTGACCTCGCTGGCCCAGATCCTGCAGCACGCTGGCGCGGTCGACGCGATGCAGTTCGACATCAATGCCGACTGGCACACCCTGATCACCTACACCCACCACCACGGCCTTCGCCCGAACCAGATCGGGCCGTCCAACAGACCCGACGGCCGCTACCTGACCCCCGACGACCGCGACTTCTTCGCTGTCTATCGCCGCCAGCCCGGTCCGGTCATGGTCCCCTTCAACTAGCCCTTAGTCGCTCCGTCAGTCCGAAACGAAGTAGGGGACCCGCCGTCAGGGCTGCGCCGCGAGCGAGGCGATCCCGCGAACCGTTCCCAGACTGACGAGGCGGCTCACGGGTTCGGCCTCCTGCGTCAGATAGCGATTGAAGAATGCGATCGTCACGCGCTCGACGATGTGAAGCTGAGGCCGCTCGTTGGTGTAGGGCGGCAAGTGCGCGGCGCCGAAGAGGGTGAGCAGGAACTTGGGCGGCGAAGCTGCGTCGTAGAAGCTCAGCGTGAATCTCGCGGGGTTAATCGTGTCCGCGGTGCCCTGTGTGGCGAGGAGCGGTGGGGTGCCCGGAGGAAAGCTGAACCCGGCGACCCCCGGGATCCTCGCCCCCGACAGGATCGCCGCGGCACCTACCCGCGGATCGCGAAACGCGCGGTCATAGGCGACGGCGAGCGCCGTCTCGCCGCCGTCGGAGTGGCCGGATACCGCGATTCTCTGCGGATCGATCAGGCCTTGGAGCTGGCCGCCCGGCCTGCTGCTCGCGGAGAGCAGCTTCGAGATCACGAATCTCATGTCGGCAGGCTGGTTTATGAGGTCGGACTCGTCCGGCCCTCCTGGCGCGTGGGCGTTTTCGAGAGGGAATCGCGGGCGGCCACGACGAAGCCCGCGCGCGCCCAGGCCCCCAGCAGCCTGGAGTAGGGCGCCGGCGTCAGCTCGAAGCCGTGGCCGAAGACCACGAGGGGAAACGGCTCGGCGGCGCGTTGGGGAGGCGCATTACGCCCTTCCTTCGCCGACGGAGGACCGAGCGCCGGATACCGGACGTAGGTGATGAGTTCCCGCGGGACGCTGGCGCCGCTCGGCAGCCTGATGTGGCGCGAGTGGTCAACGAGGCGAAGGGTTCGCAGGCCGACCGCGAACGGGGGGCGCGGGGGCTGTGCAAGGGTGGCTGCAACCCCGGCCTGCGAAAGAGCGCCATCCTGAGCCCGCGCCGGATGGCGCCCCGCAGACCCCGTGCCCAGCGTCGCGATCGCGAAGGCGCCGACGGCCAGCGCGAGAACCACGGCTGTCGCCACCACCGTCCACTTCAGATAAGGAGCCCTCCCGGTCTGGATGCATTCACCTCCTCTTGACGATGCAAAGCGACCACTCGTGGCGGTCGAGGGAGAACCGGGTCCGCCGAGATCGGGTCGGGATTCGCTGGGCTGGTGAGTTTCGTGGTACCAGCCGTGGTACCGAACCGAGCGAATCTCAGCGAACCTCAGGTGACCCCAGATCGCCTGTCAGCAGGCTAGACGCCCCCAGCGAACGCCCCCCGAGACTAGTTGACCCAGCGACCTCTCGGCCCCCAGCCGACGTCTCGTTTGTGCTTCCGTTTCGCCTTGCTCTACTCGGCGTCAGAGGCTGAGCTGGCGCTGCCCCGCTGTACCTGCGAGCCGCCAACCACGGCCTCTGAGTCGTCAGCAAAACGGACCCAAGCCTTGTTACCACCGTCGTAGTCAGGGGCCCAGAGAACGAGAGTGGCGGCCTTCCGATCGTCGGAATCTCCCGGACCGACAGTGCAGGGCTCGGCATTCTCGGGATCGAGACCGCGCCAGATGCGAATGAACGGGTTCGATTCCCACTCCACGCCCACCGTCGTCGGCTCGCGATGCCCGGGGTGAAGCCGCGTCTCGGGCTCCAGCTTCATGAGGCGGTCCATCACGGACGAGCGGAGATCCTCAAAGCCGGTCGCTCCCGGCGCACGGGTGCCGCCAACCGTTCCCTTGAAGAGGACGTCGGCGGTCAGGACATCGGTGCCATTCATGAATAGCGCGCAGTGATCGGCGCAATGGCCCGGCGTATGGATCACCTCGATGCGCAGGCTTCCAGACTCGATCACGTCGCCGTCGCGGAAGGTCTCGTCAATGACCCCATCCAGGATTTCGGCGGTCTTCTCGTGGGCCAGAATCGGCACGCCGAAGCGCTGGGCCAGCTTGCGAGCGTCCGCGACATGGTCCGCGTGGTGATGGGTCAGCAGCAGATGCGTGATCTCGCTGCCCTCGCGCTCGGCACGCTCGCAGAGCGGATCGGTAATGCCGTTCGAATCGACGAGCACACCATGGCCGCCGATCTCGTCAACGACCAGATAGGCATTTGAGAGCCACTCGGGGTGCTCGACGCGCTGAAGAATCATTCCTCGCTCCAGCCCCGGTCAGTTGAAGGCGATCACGCTGCGAATACCGTCTTGGGCTTCCATCAGCTCGAAGCCATGGTTCACCTCGTCCAGGGTGATCCGGTGGGAAATGAACGGATCGACGTCGATTTCCCCAGCCAGGTACCGGTCGACCAGCTCAGGCACACCCTGGCGGCCTTTGACCCCGCCGAAGGAGGAGCCGGCGACGCGGCGGCCGGTGATCAGGAGACGGGGGACGATGTCGAGAGTCTCCCCCTTGCCGGCGACCCCGGCCATCGTCGCGAGGCCCCAGGCCATCCGCGCGGCCTCCACGGCTTGGCGCATCACCTTGACGTTCCCCGTCGCCTCGAAGGTGTAATCCGCGCCGAAGCCGTCGGTCTCCTCGAGGATCCGCTCGACGACGTCTTCGCCGCCGATCATCGTTTCGGTCGCTCCCTGGCCGCGCGCCAGCTCGAGACGGTCCTCGGAGAGGTCAACGGCGATGATTCTCTCCGCACCCTGAAGGCGGCAGCCGGCGACAGCCCCAAGCCCGACCATGCCGGCGCCGAAGACGACGCATGTGGAGCCCGCGTCGACCTTCGCGGTGTTGATCGCGGCCCCCAGGCCGGTCGTCAGCCCGCAGGCAAACAGACAGGCCCGGTCGAGAGGAGCCTCAGGATTGATCTTGGCCAGAGCGATCTCCGGCATCACCGTCGCCTCGGCGAAGGTCGACGTGCCCATGAAGTGGCGAATCTCCTCCCCGTCTCGTCGCAGCCGCGTGGTTCCGTCGGGGAGGTAGCCCTTGTTCTGCTGCTCGCGGATCGCCAAACAGAGGTTGGTGCGTTCATCGCGACAATGGATGCATTCGCCACACTGCGGCGAGAAGAGGGTCACGACGTGGTCTCCGACCGAGAGTGATTCGACCCCGGGACCCACTTTCTCGACCACGCCGGCCCCTTCGTGGCCCAGCACCGTCGGGGCATAGCCCGAGGGGTCGACTCCCGATGCCGTATAGAGATCGGTGTGGCAGACGCCACATGCGACCAGTCGGACGAGGACCTCGCCTTCGCTCGGCTCGGTCAGCTCAAGCTCTTGAACGACCAGCGGTTCACCGAACTCCTCGAGCACCGCCGCGCGGATCTTCACGCCCGGACCTCGGGTTGCGCAGCGATCGCGTAGCAGGGCGGGTCCATATCCGTGCTGAAAACTAGCTGGTTGTCCTCTTCGGTTCGGAGGAGCCCAGAAGCCGATCACTGCGGAGGTCCTCTCGGCGGTGTTCGGCCGGGCTCATGGGGGCATGATGGTAGGGCGCGCGCCTGAGATGTTGAGCGGACGCGCCGATCGGAGTAGGGTCGGCCGCGGATCGATCAACACCGACCTGAAAGGGGACGTCATGGCCGACACGCTCACAGGGACCTGCTTGTGTGGCGGCGTGGAATACGAGCTTTCTGATCCGCAGGCACTCGCCTACTGCCACTGCACCCGTTGCCAGCACTGGACGGGCTCGAGTCTCGCTGGGGTCGTGGTCGCCCCGGAGAACCTCAAGTTCACGAAGGGCAAGGACCTGGTCAAGACCTACGAGAGCGAGTTAGCTCCCCGCAACTTCTGCAGCAACTGCGGATCGAGCATCTACGACGACCTCGGGGAGGTCTACTTCGTGGCCGCGGGCCTGATGGGCGACCTCGACATGAAGCCGGCCTTCCATCAGCAGGTCGCCTACAAGGCGAGCTGGCACCAGATCGGAGACGACGCGCCGCAGTACGACGAGATGCCGCCGGCTTAGCGCGAAGCGCGCCGAATTCACAGCTGGTCAGTCACCCCCGCGAAAACGCAATTGGGTCTGCCAGGCACGAATGCGGGCCTTCGCGGAGGTCCGCTGAATCTGCCCCCAGCGTTCCCGTCGTCCACGTTCATGGACGTTCTGGACACTTTCCACCGTACTCTGGGGCGAACCCAGATGGAGGCTGATCAAGATGGCGAAGATCGTTTGTGTTCTCTACGACGACCCAGTGGACGGCTACCCGCCTGCCTACGCGCGCGACGACATCCCCAAGATCGCGCGGTATCCCGACGGCCAGACGACCCCCACCCCCGAGGCGATCGACTTCTCTCCCGGCGAGCTGCTGGGCTGCGTCTCCGGCGAGCTCGGCCTGCGCAAGTTCCTCGAGGACGCCGGCCATGAGCTGGTCGTCACCGCCGACAAGGACGGCGAGGACTCCGAGTTCGACCGAAACCTGCCCGACGCCGAGGTGGTCATCTCACAGCCCTTCTGGCCCGCCTACCTGACCGCCGAGCGGATCGCCAAGGCCCCCGAGCTGAAGCTCGCGATCACGGCGGGGATCGGCTCGGACCACGTCGATCTACAGGCGGCGATTGACCACGGGATCACGGTCGCCGAGGTCACGTACTGCAACTCGATCAGCGTCTCCGAGCATGTGGTGATGATGATCCTGGCGCTGGTGCGCAACTACATCCCCTCGTACAAGATCGTGGTCGACGGCGGCTGGAACATCGCCGACGCCGTCTCCCGGGAGTACGACCTGGAGGGCATGCAGGTCGGCACCGTAGCCGCCGGGCGGATCGGCTCGGCCGTGCTGCGTCGGTTGAAGCCGTTCGACGTCGGCCTTCACTACACCGACCGCCACCGGCTGTCCGCGGAGGTCGAGGAGGAGCTCGGGGTCACCTTCCACGAGCTGCCTGAGGAGATGGTCGCTGTCTGCGATGTGGTGACGATCAACGCCCCTCTCCATCCCGAGACCGAGAATCTGTTCGACGAGAAGATGCTGTCGCGGATGAAGCGGGGCGCCTACCTGATCAACACCGCCCGCGGCAAGATCTGCAACCGCGACGCGATTGCCAAGGCGCTCGAGTCGGGACAGCTCGCCGGATACGCCGGCGACGTCTGGTTCCCTCAGCCGGCGCCTCAGGACCATCCCTGGCGGACGATGCCCTGGCACGGGATGACCCCGCACACGTCGGGCTCGAGCCTCTCGGCCCAGGCTCGCTACGCCGCGGGAACGCGGGAGATCCTCGAGTGCTGGTTCGCGGACAAGCCGATCCGCGAGGAGTACCTGATCGCCCACGGCGGCAAGCTGGCCGGAGCCGGCGCGCATGCATATAGCGAGGGCTCGGCCACCGCCGGTCACGAGGAGGCGGCGCGGTTCAAGAGGTGATCCCGGGCTCTATTGATTCGCGTTGCTCCGCGCGAAGGAAGCCCCTCATGGCCCCTCGATCTCGACGGTGCCGAGGATTTGTTCGGCCGCGCGCCGTCCGCTCCGGAGCGCCCCCTCCATCAAGCCGTGCCCCTCGCCGGCCGTGTGCCGGACGCGATCCTCGAACGTGAGGTGCTGGCCCCGCCAGACCTCGAAAGAATCTTTGGGCTCCAGGGCGGGAACATCTTTCAGGGGGAGCTGAGAGAAACTGAGCTCGCTTGATGCGTGCAGTTCGCCACAGGATCTCGGCCGGGCCGTCGCCGAACATCTGCCAGGCGATGTTGACGCCTTCGTGCTCGAGATATTGCGTCTGGGGGACTTCCATGCGGTGGTTTCTACTACGTCCATTGCGACCCATCTAGGCCTCGGATAGGGTCGCCGCACCACAGGGGAGCCAGAAAGGAACCCATGTACATCGTCGTTCGGAAATACGCCGGCGCAGGCGCGTCTGAGCTGATGGACACGATCGAACAGAACAGCGATGACGTAAAGGAGGTCATCTCCGGCACTCCGGGCTTCGTCAGCTATGCGGCCTTCCGGGAGGGCGACGGGGGGATGACGATCACCGCCTGCCAGGAAAAGGCTGGGGTCGACGAGTCCTCGGAGCGCGCCGCCGCCTGGGTCAAGGAAAACCACACCGCCGACGTGGATCCCCCCGAGATCACTGAGGGACCGGTGTTCATCCAGTTCTGAGTCGCTGGGCTCGACGAAGCAAGGCAGATAGCGCCGTTCGCTCGCGGATCCTCGGCTAGTCGTAGCGAGAAACGAATCGTGCCCCCGCTACTCACGAAAGGCCCGCTCATCCGCGCCTTTCTCTTTGGGGCAGGTCACCGGGATTGGCGTTAGCGGGCATCAATATGCGTTGCCACGCGAAAAAGCAAACAGCTGCTTTGCATGGAAAGCAGCAGTCGGAATGGGCGCCTCCCGCACTTCGCCCAAAGAGGGCGTCAGCGTGTCGGCTGAGCTTCGTAGGAGATGAACTCGAGCAGCGATCCGTCCGGGTCGTTGAAATAGACGCTGAGGCCGTCGCCGACCGAGCCCTGGCGAGGCACCGGCCCGTCGATGATCTCGACGCCATGTGCCCGCAGGTGCTCTAGGGCCTCCTCGATCGGGCCGTCCCAGCGAAGGCATAGGTCGCTGTTTCCAGGTGTGACGGGCTTGGCGGGCAATGGTGAAGGCGTGGCGCCGGGACCGTGGACATTGAGCTGGGCCTGTCCAACTCGGTAGGCGTAGCGACCGCGCGGCAGCGCCACGAGCTCCGCGCCGACGACGTCGCGGTAGAACCGGTTCGAACGCTCCCAGTTGCTGACGGCGATGACGACGTGATCGATGCCGCTCGAGGCCACGCTCGCATCGTAGGAGCGTGGCCGCGACGCTGCTCCCTCCGCGTGAGAGCGGGAGTCTCGGTCGCTGGGGGGGCGAAGACCCGGAATAGCCGCTTTGGACGAGAACCGGCTACCCGCTGCGCGTTGAGCGGCAACAGTGAGCGGGATTCAGCTGACTTAGCCCGGCCCAGACTTGATCGGCCAGCAGGCCAGTCGTAGGGTTGGTCGACCGAAGTCTCGACGATTCACCGGACGAGAGCCGAACTCCAGAGAAAACGCGCGTGGACGTCGTCCACACGGGGGGCACAACCGCTGCGCGCTTTGCTTTCGAACCCGGCTGGAAATGGTCCGAATGCGTGAAGCCGGTGGTTGGCACGGACAGCTGCCAGGTTCGGCATGTTGGCGTTGTTCAGTCTGGTCGGATGCATGTGGCACATGACGACGGCACAGAGCTCGAGCTTGGACCCGGTGAGGCCTACGTGATCGAGCCTGGTCACGACGCATGGGTGCTCGGCGACGAGGGGTTCATCGGCTTTGAGTTCGAGCCGCGAGCCGCGGAGGAGTACGCGCGCTCGTAAGAGGCTGTCTCGAGTAGCTGCTTTGGACGAGAAGCGGCTATCCGCTTTGCATGGAAAGCGGCACTCCGCCAAGAGACACTTGCGCGTGGGCGGCTGTCGAGAAGGAGAGCGTCGTTCCGTGCCCCAGCAGTTTCAGGGGTTGATCTGCCCCGTCAGATGGGGCGATACTGGACGGGCAAGAGCCAAGAGAACAGGGGAGTTGTTGGATGGTTCGTAGGGCCGGCTTCGTGGCGGCGCTTACCGCCGCAAGCTTCCTGCTCTTCGGAGGAGAGGCGGCCGCGGCCACCTCGACCGTCGGTCAGGACTTCGAGGCAGGCGGGGTGATCTGTGGCAACCAGACCGACCTACAGACATCCGTGTCCTCGGGCAACTCCTACACCGTCGGCGCCGCCGGGGTGATCACCTCGTGGAGCTTCCATAACGGCATCGATGTTCTCCCAGGACTGAAACTCAAGGTAGCCAGGCCCCAGTCGGGTGGGGGCTATGTCTTCGTCGGCGAAGCGGCGGCCGGGACCCAGAACCTCCATGCTCTCAACGCCTTCCCGGCGAACATCCCGGTGCAGCCCGGAGACATCATCGGCATCTTCGTCGGATCACCTTTCGGGCACTGTGGCACGTTCACGTCCAATTCCGGCGACACCTTTGATCAGTTCAGCGGCGACCCCCCGCTGGACACCCCCGTCTCGCCGGACACCCCGGGCAGCCTCGTCCGCTACCCCGTCTCGGCCACGGTGACCACGCCCGACACCGTGCCTACACCTCTGCCGCCGAGCAATACGGGCCAACGCGCGGCCGCCCTCAAGAAGTGCAAGAACAAGCACTCAAAGAAGGCGCGGAAGAAGTGCCGTAAAAAGGCGCAGCTGCTCCCGGTCTGACCTGGTCGCCCGATTCGGAGCTCGGTCGGATAGCCGCTTTGGACGAGAAGCGGCGGTTTGAAATCCTCCGAACTTCAGGATCGAAGCGCTCGAGGACCTCGGGGACCGGCTCGCCGCTGGCAGCTCTTCTGAGCAGGCCCCATCACCTCGCGCACGCTCCCGGATCAAGCCGCGAGCGGTTGACAACCGCTCGCTCCGGTGCTTAGATGACTGACTAAGTCATATGACTAAAGCCCTTGCAACCGCCGATGTGGGAGTCGAGGATGGCCAGCGCTCGATCAGGGAGGCCAATGTCGAGGCCTTTCTCGATGCCGCCGAGCGGCTGCTAGTCAGAGAGGGTGCCGCGGGAATTTCGACGCGGCAACTCGCCACCGAGGCGGGGCAGAACCACGGGCTCGTCCACTACTACTTCGGCTCGGTTGACGAGCTGCTGCTGCAGACACTGGAGCGGTTCACAGGCCGCGTGCTGGACCGCCAGCGGGCGATGTACGGGACCGAAGCGCCCTTCGCCGAGAAATGGCGTGCCGCCGTGGGCTACATCGACGATGACCTCGCTGCTGGATATCCCAAAGTGTGGGCGGAGCTCGAAGCGCTCGCCTGGAGCAAGCCCGAGATGCGCGAGCGGCTGCACGCCGTCAACGAGAGCTGGCGCTCGCTGCTCCGCGACGCGCTCGCGCAAGCAATCGACGAGTACGGCCTTGACAGCTCCCGCTTCTCGGCCGAGGCCCTGGCGGCGCTGGTCATGCAGTTCAACAAGGGCCTGTTGAACGAGCGCCTCCTGGGCTTCGACCGCGGACACGCCGAGTTGCTGGCAGCGATAGACGGGTGGCTCACCGAGCTCGAGCAGGGAAAGCCGTGAAGGCAATCCTGGAAACCGCTGCCCCGCCGCAGCCTGCCGAGCTGTCGATCGGCCGCGACGGTGAGCAGAGCCGCGCCCGGTATCCGGATATCGACGGCTTCGTCGAGCGCGACGGTCAGCACCTCTTCTACGAGGTCTATGGTGAGGGCGAGGAGACGCTTTTCCTGATTCCCACCTGGTCGCTGGTCCATTCGCGCCACTGGAAGATGCAGATCCCCTACTTTGCCCGGCACTTCCGGGTGCTCGTGATGGACGGTCTCGGCAACGGCCGCTCGGACCGCTGCCGCGACCCCCAGCGGTACGGGGCGGCGGAGTTCGCTCGCGACTGCCTTGCCGTTATGGACGCGACCGGGACTGAGCGCGCTGTGATCGCGAGCCTCTCGCGCGGGGCGCAGTACCTGCTGGAGCTTGCACGGCTCGCCCCCGAGCGGGTCGCCGGCGCCGTCTTCATCGCCCCGATGTTCCCCTATACCCCGTCGCAGTACTCGTTTCTGCTCCACCCTCGGCTCATGTCGCGCTATCAGAGGCCCTCGCCCGTCTACCGCTGGTGGGGGCGGATGAATGCGGTTCACTGGCGCCAGGACTACCCCGAGTTCGCCGAGTGGTTCATCACGCGCTGCTTCTCGGAACCGCACTCCACCAAGGGCATCGAGGACGGAGTGGGTTGGGCGCTCGAAACCGATCCCGAGACGCTGATTGCGACGGCGCTGGGCGAAATACACAGCGATCGACGCACGCTGCGGGGGATGGCGCAAGGTCTCGACTGCCCTGTCCTGGTGATTCAGGGAACTCGCGACAAGATCACTCCGCCCCGTGACGGTCGGGCACTGGCGCGCCACGCCGGCGGAGAGCTCGAGCTCGTCCGCGGGGCAGGCCACTTCCCGCATGCCCGTAAGCCGGTACAGGTCAACCTTGCTCTGCGTGACTTCTCCGAGGAAGCCTTCGGGCGGAAGCGCACCGCACGCGATCCCACCATCTATCGGCCCGATGGTCGTCCCCGCGCTCTCTTCATCTCCTCGCCGATCGGGCTTGGCCACGCACAGCGCGATGTCGCGATCGCCCGTGAGCTGAGGCGCCTCGCGCCGGACCTCGAAATCGACTGGCTCGCCCAGGACCCGGTCACCCGGGTGCTGGAAGGGGAGGGCGAGCGCATCCACCCCGCCAGTGCCCATCTCGCCAATGAGTCCCACCACATCGAGTCGGAGTCAGCCGAGCACGACCTGCACTGCTTCCAGGCGCTGCGCCGCATGGATGAGATTCTCGCGGCCAATTTCATGCTTTTTCACGACGTCGTGCGCGACGAGCGCTACGACCTCTGGATCGGGGACGAGGCCTGGGAGCTGGACTACTACCTGCACGAGAACCCGGGCGAGAAGCGTGTCCCGTTCGCATGGCTGACCGACTTCGTCGGCTTTCTGCCGATGAAGGATGGGGGCGAGCGTGAGGCGTACGTGACAGCCGACTACAACGCCGACATGATCGACCACATCGCCCACCATCCCGAGATCCGCGACACGGCCCTGTTCGTGGGGAACCCCGACGACATAGTCCCGGAGCGGCTCGGGCCACAGCTGCCGATGATTCGCGACTGGACCGAGCAAAACTTCGACTTCACCGGATACGTGACAGGCTTCGACCCGGCCGACCTCGGCGACCGCACCAGGCTGCGCGCCGAGCTGGGCTACGTGGACGACGAGCGCGTCTGCATCGTCACCGTCGGCGGGTCGGGCGTGGGCGGCGATCTGCTGCGAAGGCTGATCGCCGCCTTCCCGGCCGCCAAGGAGCGGGTCCCGGACCTACGCATGGTCGTCGTTGCAGGCCCGCGCATCGATCCCGCGTCACTCCCATCGCATCCCGGACTAGAGGTGGTGCCCTACGTCCACAACCTCTACCGGCACCTAGCCGCCTGCGATCTGGCGGTGGTGCAGGGCGGCTTGACCACCTCGATGGAACTGACGGCACAGAAACGGCCGTTCCTCTACTTCCCGCTGCGCCACCACTTCGAGCAGAACTTCCACGTCCGCCACCGGCTCGAACGCTATGGGGCCGGTCGCCGCATGGATTTCGACAGCGCTTCGCCGGATCTCATTGCAGAGGCGATTGGGGAGGAGATTGGGCGCGACGTCGGCTACCGCGACGTGGAGACTGACGGCGCAGCCCGGGTGGCCCGGCACCTCGCCGAGCTGCTGTAGAGCACTGTCCGTTGGCAGTCCGTAGGCGCTACGGTGACGACCGTGGCCAACGCGCATCGGACCGGGGGAGTCTTCGTCATTCCCTTGCTGGTTCTGCTTCTGACGTGCGCGGGCAGCGCCGACGCGAAGGTTGCGGTTTACGCCGGACCGGGGACCCAGGCAGGGCACCCGATGGTCGGCATGGACTTCGACCTCACGGGAAAGAGCCTCAAGCACGCCAAGGTCACGCGCTTTCTCGCAGTCTCCTTCGGGTTTCCGGTCTGCCCCGTGGAGCTGCTCGAGGACGCCTTCGAGTTCAAGGAACCGATGAAGGTCAAGCCAAACCGCACGTTCAAGGGCGGCGGCACCATCTCCGCCAACGACACTGGCGCCGGCGATGTCGTCACGATCCAAGGCAAGTTCACCAAGAAGGGAAAGAGTGCCAGCGGGACGTTCACGGACGATCGCGGAGGCTGCCTGACCGGAACAGTGCCCTGGCATGCCCAGCTGCAGTAGGCCTCAGCGCCGCGACCGCGTCTGTCTAGCGAGAGACGAATCGGGCCCCCGCTAGTCCGCGGAGGGCCCTCCGAAAAGAGGGCCTTTGGTTTTTCCGTCGCGAGTGGTTACGAGGTTCGGCCACCACCTTGAAGGGCTTGCTGGCCGGGTGTAGGCTCGCTGGTGGCTTGGCCGACACCGTCTACTGGATCAATACCGGCGACAACACGATCCGATGCGCCCCGCTTGCGGGCGGTGGCACCGTCGACACCCTCTACGGCTCGGCTCAGGGGGTGGACCTCGCCCTCGGCATCACGATCAATCCAGCCGCAGGGCGGATCCACTGGACGAACTACGGCGACGACACGATCCGTGCCGCTCCGCTCGCCGGAGGCGGCACCGTCGACACCCTCTACGGCTCGGCGCAGGGGGTGACCGACCCGGTCAAGATGGCCATCGACCCAGCCGCAGGTCAGCTCTACTGGACCGGGGACTACGGCAACGGGGAGATCCGGCGCGCTCCGCTCGCCGGGGGCGGCACCGTCGTCAGCCTCTACGATCCGGCGCAGGGCGTGTTCGCACCGACCGGGGTGGCGATCGACCCAGCCGGAGGGCGGATCTACTGGAGCGACAGCGGCTACGGAACGCTCTTGGGCGCCCCACTCGCCGGCGGTGGCACCGTCAACACCCTCTACGGCCCGGGGCCTGGAGGGAGGTGGGGGCCGCCGGTTTACGGACCGACCGGGGTGGCTACCGACCCCGCTGCAGGGCGGATCTACTGGGCCAACTACACCGACGGAACGATCCGGGGGGCCCCGCTCGCGGGCGGCGGCACCGTCGACACGCTCTACGGCCCGGGCCAGGGAGTGCTCCATCCGGGAGGTGTGGCGATCGACCCCCCACCCGCGGGTCCGGCGACGATTGGTCGGGGCTCCTTGGGTGGGTGGCTGAAGAGAGCCCCGAACTGGGCCGAAGATCTGTTGTCCCGCTTCTTTCCCACCAGAAGTTCGCCGGGCCGGATCTACTGGGCCAACGCGGACGACACGATCCGGGGGGCGCCCCTCGCGGGCGGCGGCACCGTCGACACGCTCTATGGCTCGGCACAGGGGGTCAGCTCCCCAAGCGCCGTCGCCGTGCTCCGGGCCCCGCTCGGAACTGGGGCGCCGGCTATCTCATGGTCGCTCATGCTGCCCGACGAAACCTTTGGAGGGCTTGGCTTCGGCGGCACCCACTCTGGCCCTCTCGAGCAGCGGCTCTCCTGCTCACGCGGCCTGTGGGCGCCCGACTTGGTCGGCTCCTTCCTATACCGCGCGCCACAGAGCTTCACCTACCAGTGGAGGCTCAACGGCACCGACATCGGCGGTGCCACGGCGGCCAACTACACGCCAAGCATCTCCGGCAGCTACACCTGCCGGGTGACGGCCACCAACCCGGCCGGGAGCGCGACCCAGATGAGCACGGCGGTAACGACGGTCTGACGGGCATTCTGCTTGTTGCTTGCACCAAGGTTGGGGATCGGCGCCAGCTTGGTCCTGGCGGTGGTGATCGCTCGCCCGGAGGCGGTGGTGGGGGTACGTCCCCGAACACGAGACTTCCCTGGTCGGCGCCCTACAGGTCGCGTTGGTTGCGCAGCTGGTCATTACGGGGTTCGCGCGAAGCCTCAGATCGGGCTGCTCGCGAAGCTAACCCTTTGGTCGGGACGTCACTTGAGTCCCGCACTCGCCTCGCAGGATCGCAGCTGCGTCCTCGAGGGCGCCGATCGCGGCCACGTTCCCGCGCGTCTCGGCGAATCGGCAGGCAGCCTCGACCTTTGGCCCGATCGAGCCAGGGTCCCAGGCCATCCCCCGTAACTCAGCGGTCGAGGATTCGCCCAGCGGCTTCGCCTCCGGCGTGCCCCAGCCCGTCGCGACGGCGGTGACGTCTGTGAGCAGGAGCAGCGCGTCGGCCGCCAGCTCGGAGGCGAGCAGCGCCGCGGCGAGATCCTTGTCGATCACGGCCTCGACTCCCACCAGCTGTCCCTCGTCATCGCGGACGACGGGAATCCCGCCTCCCCCCACGCACACCACCAGGACCCCCGCTTCGAGCAGCAACCGGATCGTCGCCAGCTCCACGATGTCGCGGGGCTCAGGTGACGAGACGACCCGGCGATAGCCCTCGCCGTCCGGTGCGATCGCCCAGCCGCGCTCGGCGCGCAGACGCTCTGCTTCTCTGCGTTCGTACTGCGGGCCGATCGGTTTCGTCGGCCGGCCGAAGGCGGGGTCGTCGCGGTCGACGAGCACCTGCGTGAGCAGCGTGGCGACGGGCCTCCCGCCGAGCGCGTTGCCCAGGCCTTGCTCGAGCAGGTAGCCGATCATGCCCTCGCTCTCAGCCCCGAGGACATCGAGGGGATACGGCGGGACTTCCCGGTAGGCCTCACTCTGCAGCGCCAGCAGGCCGACCTGGGGGCCATTGCCATGAGTGACGACCACGTCGTGCGTGCGCGCCACCTCCGCAACCGCGGCGACTGCCGCCGCGAGGTTCCGCTTCTGCGTCGACGAGTCCGCCTGCTCGCCACGGCGGATGAGTGCGTTTCCGCCGAGTGCCACGACAACGAGTTCCTTTGTCACACGTGGGGTTCTATCGTCTGTCCGTGCCGCGGAGTGTGATCCTGATGGGCGCTGGAGGGCGCGACTTCCACGACTTCAACGTGGTCTTCCGGGACGACCCGGAGGTGGAGGTGGTCGCCTTCACCGCAGCTCAGATCCCGGGGATCGAGGGACGGACCTATCCGCCCTCTCTGGCTGGTCCCCGCTACCCGCGCGGAATCCCCATCCTCGCCGAGGAGGAGCTGCCGCGGCTGATTGCCGAGGGCGGGGTGGACGAGGTCGTGTTCGCGTACTCGGACGTCTCCTACATTGAGGTGATGCGGAGGGCGGCGATCTCCGCAGCGGCGGGCGCCGACTTCACGTTGCTCGGTCCGCGGTCCACGATGCTCGAGAGCAAGAAGCCGGTAATCGCCGTCTGCGCGGTGCGAACGGGCGCCGGCAAGAGCCAGACGAGCCGAGAGATCGGCCGCATCCTGCTCGAGGCGGGGCTCCAGGTTGCTCTGCTGCGGCATCCGATGCCGTACCACGACCTTGATCGGATGGCTGTGCAGCGCTTCGCCAGCCTGGCCGACATCGACCGATCGGACCCGACGGTCGAGGAGCGGGAGGAGTACGAGCGACCGGTGGAGATGGGGATCGTCGTCTACGCCGGCATCGACTACCGGGAGATCCTCACTCGAGCCGAGGAGGAGGCGGAGGTGGTCATCTGGGACGGCGGCAACAACGATCTGCCCTTCATCCGGCCCGATCTGCTGCTGGTCGTCGTCGATCCCCTCCGGGCCGGCGACGAGCTCAACTATCACCCAGGCGAGGTGAACCTGCGAATGGCGGACGTCGTCATCGTCAACAAGGTCGATAGCGCCACCGGCGACCAGGTCCGCCGGGTGCTGGAGGACATCGCCCTGGCGAATCCCGACGCCGCGGTGATCGAGGCCGCTTCGCCGGTGTCGCTGGCGGAAGGCCCATCGCTCGCCGGAAAGACCGTGCTGGTGGTCGAGGACGGCCCGAGCATCACCCACGGCGGGATGAGCTTCGGCGCTGGGACGGTCGCCGCACGGCAGGCGGGCGTCGGAACCCAGATCGACCCACGGCCCTTCGCCGTCGGATCGATCGCGGAGACCTTCCGCCGCTTCCCGCACATCGGACCGGTCCTGCCCGCGATGGGGTATTCCCACGAGCAGCTGCGCGAGCTCGAGCAGACGATCAACGCGACTGACTGCGACGCGGTGATCGGCGGCACTCCGATTGACCTCGCGCGCTTGATCGAGTCCGATCATCCGATCCGGCGCGCCTCCTACGAGTTCCAGCAGCTCAGTGGGCCGCCCCTGATGGAAGTCGTCTCGGGCGTCGTCAGTCCGGGAGCCCGCTGATCCGCTCAGCCGTCGTCGTCTCGCCCCGCTAGCCCCGCGTGGTTGCGCCCTTCGCGCGGGCCTTTGTGCTCTTCGCCCGGGTCGACCCGCCTTTGGCACGGGTCTTTGTGCCCTTGTCGGTCTTTGTGCCCTTCGCGCGGGCCTTTGTGCTCTTCGCCCGGGCCGCCCCGCCTTTCGCGCGGGTCGTTGTGCCCTTCGCGCGTGAGGACGCCGGCTCCTCGGTCAGCGCCTTCTGGAGCCTGCGCATGTCGGCCGAGAGGGTACGACTCAGCTTGGCCATATCCCGGCGCTGATCCTTCAAGAGCTGTTGCACATTGCCGACAATGTCGCGCCTGCCCCGGCCGAGATCCTTCTGCAGCTCGGCCAGCGCTTTCTGGACCTGATCGAGCGAACTGCCCGCACGCTTCAGCGCAGTCTCGGCCCGCTTCTTCGTCGCATCAGCCGACGCACGTACGCGCTCGGGCGTCTTCTTCGTTGCTGGCATGGGCGCTCCTTACCTCGGGAACCACACGAGTCTACGGCCGCCGCACGACACTGCATCGGGCCACCGAGGTACTAGGCGTGAAACTGAACTCAACCTCCGACCGGCGCGCGCGGCGTAGCGTATGGGGGCGTGCGAATCAGCCAGGCACTCCTCAGCACCGAGCCGGATCGAGTCCCCGCAGCGCTCCAGGGTGCAGCCCGGCTGATGGCGACGACGAGCGCCGAGGAGTGCCTCGAGCAGCTGCTGCCGCAACGCGCATCGGCGAGCGCCATCTGCTCGCTGATCTCGGGGATCGACCACGTCGGCTTCATGGCGGCCCCCGAGGATGAGTCGGCACTCGACTCGGCCGCCGCGGAAGCCGGGTTCGGCTCGAATGGGCATACGTTCCCGAGCACGATCCTGACGAGGCAGCTCGCCCAGCTGGCCGGCCGAACGGTCCCCACCACGATCTTCGAGGCCATCGCCGGTGACCCGGATCGCGAGTCGCTCAGGGTCGAGGTCGCGATACCGCGCGGCATCGAGCGCAGTGTCCTCTACGACTGGATTCGCCAGGGAATCGGCGCGCACGTGGCGTTCGGCGTGAGCAGCCCGGCGCAGTTCGGTGAGCTCGGCGAGCTGGTGGAGGCCCAAGGATTCCGATCACCGGCCTCGCTGCAGGACCACCTCTGCACCAATCCCGCCTCCGGGGTCACCTCCCTGTTCTTCGATCGCCGTCCCGCAGAGCCCCTGGGTCTTGAGTTCTGCCACTACGCCTAGCGATGTCGCCACTATCAGAGCTTGGGGGGAAGCGACTTCCGTTCCTGCGCTGGTCGATTGTGCGCATGCTGTTGGGTAGGCGGCGCCTTGAGACCGACTGGCAGGTTGGCGACGGGCGGGAGTTGGCGCTTGCCCGGCACGTCGAAGCCGAGGCTCGTCAGGGTGACCTCGACGATGTGATTCGGGTGATTGATGACTTCGCGTATCACCGCAGCTTCTTGATCAATGTCGGCGACGAGAAGGGCGAGATCCTGGACGCTGCGATCCGTCGCACCGGGCCCCGCCAGCTGCTCGAGCTGGGGACCTACTGCGGCTACAGCGCCCTCCGTTCCGCCCGGGTGATGCCCAAGGGCGCGCGGCTCGTTTCGATCGAGTTCAACGCCGAAAACGCGGCGATCGCACGCCGCATCTGGGATCACGCCGGCATCGGCGAGGAGCTGACAGTGCTCGTCGGAGCGATCGGCGATGGGGAAAAGACGATCGCAAAGCTCGAGTCCGAGCACGGCTTCGCCAGCGGATCGCTGGACTTCGTGTTCATCGACCACGACAAGTCCGCCTATCTACCCGACCTCGGGCGGATCCTGGATCAGGGCTGGCTGCACACGGGCTCCGTGGTGGTCGCCGACAACATCCGACGGCCAGGAGTGCCCGACTACCGCGAGTTCATGCAGAGGGAGGAAGGCCGGACCTGGCGGACGCGCGAACACGAGACCCATGTCGAGTACCAGTCGCTGCTCAAGGATCTGGTGCTCGAATCGGAGTACCGGGGGTATTCGAAGGCCTAACGCTTGCTTGGCCAAGCCCTAACCCGTGACGAGGAGCATGCGTGGCATGAAAACCAGAATCCAAGACAAACGCATCACGCGACTGGCGGCTGCTCTGCTCTCGGCGGCGGTGCTCGGCACAGCGCTGGCGCCCGCAGGATTCGCAGCCAGCCAGGCCAACGATGGAGTTCGGGCGAAGGCGACCTCGGGAGCCGACGACAAGTGCCGGCAGATCAAGAACAAGAAGAAGCGCAAGCAATGCATCGCCAAGCACGAAGGCGCCAATCATCATTGAGCGTCTCGTTCTTTGGGTCATGATGGCGGCCGAAGTGTGAAGCTATCCGGCGCAGTCCTACCCAAGGAGAGAAATGGCAGACAGCGTGTATCGAGTCACCGAAGTGGTCGGCGTCAGCTCAGATTCCTGGGAGCAGGCGACGAAGAACGCCGTTGAGAAGGTCAGCGAGACCGTCCGCGATCTGCGTGTCGCCGAGGTCGTTCGCCAGGATGTGACGATCGACGGGGGAAAGGTCTCCGAGTTCCGCATCCGGCTCGGGGTCTCGTTCAAGTACGACAAGGACTAGGACTTCGGCGCCCGGGCCTTCTCGGGCGCTGCTTTCGAACTCGGCGCTCAACGATGGACGATCTCGCAGTTCACGGTCGAATCCCAACGATCGACGAACGCGGTATCGAGGGGCCATGGCCCAGTCGGCCTCGGGATGCATGTCCGGCGATGGCCGCGTAGACCGCGAGATCGACTCGCTTGCGCCCTCGCCGGCTTCAGCGCAGGGGTGTCCGACCGATCTTCCGAACTCTGGTGCGGTCGTAGCGGCGAACGAATCGAGCCCCCGCTACTCACGAAAGGCCCGCTTCAGCGGGCCTTTCGTTTAGATCAATCCGACGCGGGGTGCATCCTGACGTGGGGCAGAGTGGCATCACCCACCAGCCTCGCGTTCCGGCGACCTGCCGTCGCCGGTGATCTTGGTGGACCCGTCCTAGCCGCTCAGCGCCTCGCCTTCTTGCACCTCTTTTTCTTGGCGCTGACTGCCCTCCGCTTGTGCTTCTTCTTGCACTTGTGCGACGCCGCGGCCCCGTCGGGCGGGCCGGGTGAGCGGCAGACCTGCAGCTGTAAGGAGGGGATTCGCCGGTCGAACTCGCCAAACGGGCCCGGGTCGCGCGCGTAGCCATCAAGCTGGGCGATTTCACAGTCAGAGAGCGGGACCCGCGGGTTGAAGCCGATCTTCCAGCTGACCGTTCCGCTCACGGTTTGGCCGGCGGCTATGGGGCTGCTGCAGGCGAGGGTGTCCGCACTTGGATTGACGGGGATGTCGACAGAGCATTGCGAGCCCGAGACCTTGAACGAAGTCAGGGACAACGTCGAATATCCATCCGGCGGACGGAACCCGATGAAGAACGAACGGCCGTCGGGCAGCGGGTACGCGGTGCCGGCCGGTGGTACGGCGAGCGCGGCGTCACAGGTGAAGCTGAATCCGAGCGCGGGCTTGTTGTCCACGCAGTTGACGGCGGGTTCCGCCTGCGCGGCGGCCGGCGCAAACGCCACCGCCAGCAGGGTCACGGCTGCGGCGAGGGCGAGGGTCGATCGTCTCAAGGGGCCTCCTGGTTTGCGTGGCATCCGGATCCCCCCGAACGTCTGATCGGGAGCTTATCGAGCGCCTGTTCGACCCCGACCTGCAGGGTCTCGGCCCATGCCCGCAAACGCGGGCCTATCTCGTTGTTGCTGCCGCGGTCTAGGCGGGCGAGCGGATCTGTTCAGCCGCCCGCTGTCCGCTGCGAAGGGCCCCTTCCATCAGTCCGTGCCATTCGCCGGCGGTGTGTTCACCCGCGAACACGAGCGGGCCGATCGGCTTCACGAGGTCCTCGTCGCGGAGCGGCGACGAGACGCTGCGCGCGGAGTAGGAACCGCCTACCCAGGGATCGTCGTGCCAGCTCGACAGCATGGCGTTGCCGGGTTGCGGATCAAGATCCAGGTCCTCGCGAAGCGCGACCAGCGCGGTGACCCAGGACTCGACCCCGTCTGAGCCACCGAGAGCATCGATCGCCGGCCGAGTGCCCGTGTAGCCGACCAGGAAGGGTGCGGGCTCGCCATCCGCGCCCAGCTGCGTGTAGGACCAGAAGCGACCCGCCACGGACATGATCGCGCTGGGCGGCGCGGCTGAGAGCAGGCGCAGAAAGAGCTTCGAGTTCTGTCCGTAGGTGACCGAGCGCAACGCCTCGGCCGTCGCACCCTCGAGCGGAGGATCGAACTCGATCTCGGCCAGCGGGGCGGTGGGGATCGCGATGATGGCGGCATCCGCCGCGATCTCGTCATTGTCGGTCGCGACGTTTACGGCCTCCTCCGACCAGCGAACCCGTCGGACGGGGGAGGAGAGGTGCAGAGCACCCCGTAGCTCGGCGGCGAGCGCCTCGGCGAGCCGCATGTTGCCGCCCTCCAGGGTGTGGTTGTCGAAATCGCCGAAGGTGGACGCCCCCTCCTCGAGCACGGAGGCTGCAAGGTCTTCGGGTGGATGGCCGTTGGAGATCGCCACGCGGGTCCGAATCAGCGCGTCGACGGGCGCATCCAGGCCCAGCGCCGTGATCGCGTCGCCGGCGCTCTCCGCTTTGCCCGGTACCAGTCCGCCAAGCCGGTCGAAGGCGGCCTCCAGTGCGGTCTGGGAAACAGCTTCCGCGCCGACCGAGACCCGACGGCCGTAGGGCGTCCCCTTGAGCACCAGCGGGATCCCGAACCGCTCGGCCATCCCCCTCATCACGTCGTACCCGGGCAGGATGAACTCGGCGCCGCGCTCGACGATCGCGCCATCGCCGAAGGGCACCGACCAGACCCGGCCGCCCACTCGATTCGCGAGCCTCGAGCACGGTCACCTCTGCTCCGTCGGCGCGCAGCGCGTCGGCCGCGGCGAGGCCCGCGAACCCGGCGCCGATGACGACGACCCGCCTCACTCGCTCCCTCGCTCACGGTTCATGCCCGGAATCCTCCCAAGATCGGACCTATCGGCTCCCTAGACTGGCTGCGTCTTGGCGTCCGGGGAGAGAACGCGCAAGCGCGGACTGCGCAGGTCGCTGGCGGTCATCGCGTTGGTTCTGCTCGCGATTCTCGTGTACCCGGCGGCCGGCGCTGCCGCCGATCGAGTCGACCGGAGCGGCAGCGGCGCCACAGCCGCCCAGCGCTCGCCCGCCTGCATCCGCCTCCAGAGAAAGCTGGGGCGCCAGAGGACTGGGCTCGCGAGGGCGCGGAGCAGGACGAGACGCGCGGCGATTCGAGGCAGCATCGCGATCACCAGGAGGCTTCGCGGATTGGCCTGCCACCCCCAGCCGCGTCCGCGGCTTCCCCGTGACTTCCGCGGCAGCGGCCGCTATCTCGTCCCGGACCTCGGCGTCAACGTTCCCTTCACCTGGCGGGGAAGCAATGGCAACAGCGAGATGATCGCCGGTGGCGAGGGCTATCCGATCTATTTCATCAATCTGATCTTCGGCGACTCCCTCTACACGATCACCTACAGGTGGCCCGGGGTGACGGATCATCCCTGCTCCCGGATCCCGGGGTTCACGCCTGGACCAGCTGAACCAGATCTTCAGAGGCGCGGCGTACGTCGGGCCGGAGATCCTGAACAGAAACCGGCCTCGGTACGTGAATCACTTCCGGCTGGCCAGCGCCCTTCCGCCGGGGCCACCGGGGCTCTTCCCCCGGATCCCCTTCGCCGAGGCGGACATCTACGTGGACGAGAGGGATCCCACGACGTTCTGGCGGATCCTCCACTTCGGCTTCCAGAACCTCTACGACCCGAACCTGGACGAGTGGATCCACATGCACACCTTCGAGCACACGGCCGGAGCGGTGACGCTCCCACCGACCTGCCAGCCTCCGGGCTAGCGCCCTCGGCGCGGAGCTAGCCGATCAGCTGGAAGTGGGTCTTGGAGGTCGCGGTGTTCCCGTAACCATCGGTGGCCGTGGCGGTGACGACCACCTTCCAGCTGCCCGCCGCCCGCCCTTATCTTCTTGAGCGCGGCCTTCGTGAATCTGAGCTTGATCTTCTTGCTGACACCCGCACTGAGCGAGGCCGTGGACCGTCTGGCGTCGAGCGCCTCGGAGAGAACACGGGACGCCTTCGAGGAACCCGCACCCGCGCCCTTCACCTTTGCGCCAAGCTTCACCGTCGCGGCCTTGTCCACCTTGACGGTGACGGCCGCCGAGCGGACTCTCTGCCTCTTCTCCGCCTTCAGCTTCTGAATCGGCTTGGGTTGCTTCTCGACGCGGAATGAGCCCCGCATGAACGGATGGATCCGGCAGAAGTAGGTGTAGGTGCCGGCGGGAAGGTCGGACGGCGTCTTCCAGGTGTCGGTGTCCGGAGGCGGGGGCACCCCTGACGGAGCCCTGGTTGCCGTTGATTGCCGAGCTCGCCGGAGTCGAAGGTCACCGGCCCGTTGGCGATCGGGTAGGCGATGCCGGTCTTGCCCGTACACGGGTCCTTGCAGGCGGTGATCGTGTGGAAGGCGTTGACGGCTGGGACCGCGTCGCTGTTGTGGAAGGTGAGCGATTGGCCGGGCTGGATCGTGGGCACGGTCAGGCCGACGTTCCCGGCGTGGTACGCGAACGACTGGATGTTGACCGTGTTGCCCGGCGAGGGAGCGCTCGGCAGCGAGAACGGGTCCGCGGCGCCGGTCGGGTCCCCGCCGTGGTTGTCGTTCTCGGCCAGGTGCCCGTGGGTCTCGACCCCTTCCTCCGGGATGCACCCAGCCGGTGGAGGATGGGTGTTCGGCGTCGGGCAGGCGGGGTCCTGGGCGTCCTGAGAGCCCGAGAGGTCGTCCCGTCGTAGACGGCGACGGGCATGATGCCCATCACCTCGTACCAGTCGGCTCTCGAGGTGTCATAGGTCGCGTGCACGCTGACGTTGTCGCCCGCGTTCACCTGCACCCTGCCAGTCAGGTGGCGTCCCCTTCATCGCGACGTCCCATGAGACCTCTCCCGCCGGCTCGTAGTAGTGGGCGTCGGAGGTGAAGAGGGTGTTGGTGCCTGCCCCGGTGCCGAGTGTCGCGCAGCTGGGTGTTGAGTCCGCCGGGGTGCAGGTGCCCGGCGGTGCCGATCAGCGTCTCGTCGCTGATTCGGGAGTCCAGCTCTGGGCCGCGCCGAGGCAGCCGTGGCTGCCGGGTGCCCACGAGGCCTCGCCTCCGGTCGCCGTCGCACGGATGGAGATCCGCGGCGGGCGCCTGGTCGGGGAACGTGTAGGTGCCGTTGTGGCCGTCGGAGCGCAGGGCGTCGAAGACCGGATAGAGGCTCGGGTTGCCGGCGACGTCCATCCATTTGGTCGTCACGGTCTTCATCGTGGCGGCCGCGGGCGAGCGTGTCGGGGACGAAGTCGATTCGCCAGACGAGATAGACCTGCGAGTTCTGCGCCAGCAGGTCGTGCAGCATGTCGTTGAGGATCCAGGAGTCGCCGGGAAGGCTCCGCCAGCCGAATCCCTGCGGCAGCTGCTGGATCGTCTTCTCCTCGCCGGCGGCGAACTGGGGATTGCCGTTCACCAGCCCAGACGGCGTGGTGGAGGTGGAGCACGTCGACCCTCGGGACCGTCACCGTCCGTTGTAGACGAACTCCGGGTCGAAGCGGGTGATGTAGCCGGGCTGCTGGGGCCAGAGCTTCTGGCCCACGGTGTCGACGGCGGCCCGCAGCTTGATGATGTTCTGCCCCGGCGCGATGTTGATCGGGCCGTAGCAGTAGGTGATCTGCTTCATGCCGGTGTAGTTGACCTCCGGAATGGCGCCCGGCTTGTCGGCGATCGGCGGGCACCCGGCTGTCCCGGAAGGGAAGTTCCGTCGGTGACCACGCCGGCCTTCGCCGCGGGCGAGATCAGCAGCGACGCCGCGATCGCGAACGCGAATGCGGCGAGCAAGCTGCGAATCCTGAGACCTACCGAAGCTTCCATGCTCCCTTTCCCGCTGACTTGGAGTCAACGTATCACGCTAACCCGACTTTCCGGAGATCGATTCGGTTCTGCTCAGTCCGAGCCCGGCTCGTAGTTGCCGAACGACCACTCGTATCCCTCGGGGTCGAGCACGCGGGCCCGTTCGGTGCCCCATTCGGTCGGCTCGGGCTCGAAGACGCTGGTCCCGCCGGCCTCGATGGCTGCGCTGTACATGGCCGGGACATCCTCCGTCTGCACGTAGGTGCCGTGCCCCACGGTGCGCCCGCGAAGCTCGGGCTGCTCGAACTCCTCGCGTGCTCCGCCGATCATCACGATCGCGTCCCCGAGCCGCAGCTCGGCATGGCGCAGGCTCCCATCCGGGTAGGGCCAGGTGAGCAGCACCTCGAAGCCGAGCGCTTCCAGCCAGGCGATCGCCCGCTCCGGGTCCCTATACCCGAGCTGCGGATAAAGCTGAGTCAAGACACTGGGCAGGCTATCGCCCGTGAATCAGCGTTTCTTTCAGCGCCCGATGTGGAAGCCGATCCGCTCAGGGATCGCGGCCAGGCCGCGGCTGATCGGGCGAGCCACCTCGCCGCGCTCCTCGGCCGCCTCCTTGCTCACCAGGCCGGCGCGGATGACGTTGCCGCCGAGCCAGGAGGCGAACCCGGCCGGGACGAGGTGTGGCGCGGGGTCCACCAGGGCGAGCCCCGAGTGCTCGTCGCGCCGGTCGAGCGCGAGCGAGGCCAGGATGCGGCCGACGAGCATCGATGGACCCGACCCCGTTCCCCGTATAGCCGAAGGCGGCGTGGACGCGGTCCGAGCGGACGGGGAGGACCACGGGCAGGTGGGTGGGCGAAACGTCGATCGGGCCGCCCCAGGCGTGGGTCAGCCGGCGGCCCTCGAGGCCGGGGAAGAACGAGCGCAGATGGGACCCGACCTGCTGGACGACGCCGGGATCGACCTCGGTCAACCCGCCAAGCCGGGCGCCGCAGGCGATCCGCCCGCCGCCCCAGCCGAGGGCGATCCGCCCATCGGGCGTCGTCCGCATGTAGTGGACCATCGCCCGCGAGTCGGTGATGCACTCTCCGCCGGTCCAGCCGATCTCCTCGAGCAGGTCCGGGACCGGCTCGGTCAGCACGATGTGGCTGGAGGTCACCGTCAGGCGCCCACGCACGGGCGAGCCCGCGGCGCCGCTCGCCGATCCGAGGGCGAGCACGCATGCCCCCGAGCGGATCCGCGCGGCCGGCGTCTCGGCGAGGCAGCCCCAGCTCCCCGCGCGCAGCCGGCGGACGGGCGAGTTCTCGAACACCCGGACGCCGGGACGTTCGGCGAGCCGGTCGCGCAGCCCGAGCGCGAGCCTCGCCGGCTGCACGGTGGCGGCTCCCGGGTAGAGAGCTCCCGCGCGGAAGCGCGGCGAGCGGCAGCGCTCGGCGACCTGCTCGGGGCTCAGCTCCTCGACCGCGTCCTCCTCGCCGAGCTCGCGGCAGGAGGCGACCGCCTCGTCCCAGATGCCGTCCTGCGCGGGGGCGGCCGACAGCTGCAGGTAGCCCCCGCGCCGGTACCAGGCGTCGACCTGCTGCTCGTCGCAGAAGGCGCCGATCTCGTCGACGGCGTCCTGGGCCGCCTGTGCGACGCAGGCGCGCCGCCGGACCGCCGACGCGCTCGCGCAGGGTGTGCAGGCTGAACCACATGGCGTTGACGAAGCCGCCGTTCCGGCCGCTTGGCCCGTGCCCGCAGCGATCCGCCTCCAGCACGATCACCTTGGCTTCCGGCTCGAGCTGCGAGATCTGCCAGGCCGTCCACATGCCCGTGTAGCCGCCGCCGATGACGAGGACGTCGCAGCTCAGCTCTCCCTCGGCCGGCGGCAGCGCCGGGCGCTCGCCCGCCTCCTCCAGCCAGTATCCGTGCGCCGTGTGCTTCATCGGCCCCCCATCAAACAGGGCCGAGGGCCGATGAGTCTGCGCGTCGCAGCGAGTCAACCGGGTATAGCCAGAACAAGGAGGAATTCGGATGCCTGACAGAACTGGAACGCGCGAGGAATGGGATGCGGCCCGAGCCGAGCTTGCGAAGCTCGAGGCCGAGCAGGCCGAGCGCGACAAGGAGATCAGCAAGAAGCGGCGCGAGCTGCCCTGGATGCCGGTCGAAAAGGACTACGAGTTCGACACCGAGGAGGGCAGGAAGAGCCTCTCCGAGCTCTTCGACGGCCGCTCCCAGCTGCTCGCCTACAACATCATGTACGGGCCCGACTACACGAAGGGCGCCTGTCCCGGCTGCACGAGCCTCGGGGACGAGTTCAGCGGCCCGCTGGTCCACCTGAACCATCGCGACGTGACCTTCCTCTGCTTCTCGCGTGCGCCGATCGATGAGCTCGCGGCCTACAAGGAGCGGATGGGCTGGCAGTTCCCCTACGTCTCGACCTACGAGAGCGACTTCCCCTTCGACTTCGGCCTGGCGATGACCCCCGAGCAGGCGCAGGAGATCCCCGAGGTCAAGGGCATGATCGACGACCCGCCCGATTGGCTCCGGGAGTGGGGCGAGCAGGTCGGCGCCGACCTCGCGGACGGGTTGCGCGAGGGCCCGGGCTTCATCGCCTTCGCCAAGGACAACGGAACCGTCTATCTGACCTATCAGGTGATGGCGCCCGACCCATTCGTGGCGCCCTACCACTCCTTCCTGATCGATCGCACAGCCAAGGAGCAGCCTGAGGAGCCCCGGTCGTGGCGCAAGGATGAGTACCCGGACTAGCCCTCAGCCGTCGCTGATCAGCGCGACCGGCAGACCGAGGCCGGCCGCGCTCCGGACCGTCGCGATTCGCCGACCGGGCTGAACGGCGTCGCGGATCGAGCCGAGGCGGTCGCCGAGCAGCGTGGCGGCCGCATCGAGGTCGGCGACGGCGAAGGTGATCCCCCAGAAACGGGCGGGGCCCGGCTCGACGTCGGCATGCTCGACGACCTCGAGGATCACCTCGCCGAGGCGGAAGAAGCCCTGTCGCAGCGGCGAGCCGCCGGCCTCGACCTCTCGGACGCGCCGGCGCTCGACGCCGATCTCCTCGAGGGCGGCGGTGGTGCGCTCGAGATCGGGGGTGAAGACGACGAGGTGGTCCACGCGTACAACGCCGTTCGGATGCGTTGACTGGGCCGGCTCGACCCCGGACGGTGGCGCAACCGGCAGCCCGTCGACCTCACCGTCAAACCCGGAGAGACGCCAGCCGAGGACCCCCTCACCGGGCGCGAAGACGAGCTGAACCTCGCCGGCGCGCGTCGCCTCGCCTGAGATCTCGAAGCCCGCCTCGGCCCACCGCCCGGGAGCAGCTCCGAGGGTCAGCTGGTCGATCCGTCGCTTCATCTCGGCACAAAGCGATACTGCATCTGCATGAAGGCGGTGCTCGCGATAGCGGTTGTCTGCGTCCTCGGGGTGGCGGCGCTCGCGTACTTCGTGCTCGATCCGTTCGAGGATGACTCGGATCCGACGGCGAGTCTTCATCTCAGCGGCACGGCATGTGAGCGCCTCGCGGGACTCGCCGGGTACCTGGCGCAGACGGACGACAGCGTCAACGACTTCCTGCTCGACCTCGGTCAACAGGGGGGCGGGATCAGCCGGGGGCGACGTGCGCTCGCCGATCTGGCCCGCGGAGGCCGCAACCGCATCCCCGGGAAGGGGTTCAAGCAGCGGTATGACGATGGCAGCGTGGGACAGGTGCGTCACTTCGTGGGCTACGTGCGCGCGTCGATGTTCGGCGGCGCGAACGTGACCCGCTGGATCTCCGAGCACCTGCGACATGACGCCGCGGATTCTCCGGATGGCCGTCTCGGCGACGAGGGGATCGCCTTCGAGCAGGACCTGCTCGCCGGCCGGCTGGAGCTCTCGGATACCTCACCTGGCTCCGGACGAATCTCTGTCGCCGGCCGAGCCCTATTTACCGCAGTACTGAGGAGGGGTCGTCCGATGGGGGCGCTTAGCCTTCCGCGCGATGCAGCCAGGAGGAGATACCTGATCGCGGGGCTGGCGATCGCGGCGCTCGCCGCGCCCGCCGCAGCCCACGCGTCGAGCACCAAGCTGACGATCTCACCGCAGGCCGACACGCCCGACGCCTCCCCGCAGACCCAGATCAGCATCCTCGGGGCGCCGCGCAAGGCGATCCGCTCCGTCACCGTCACCGGGCAGACGTCGGGGCCGCATCCAGGTCATCTGAGCTCGTACTCGGGCCACCGCGGCGCGAGCTTCCTGCTCGATCAGCAGCTCACGCAGGGTGAATCGGTCTCGGTCGAGATCCGGATCAAGGGCCGCAAGCCGATCCGCTACTCGTTCACGGTCGCCACGCTCGGGGCGAAGCTGCCCCCGCTCACCCTGACCTCCACGCAGCCGGACAAGCTCGACCACTTCGTCACCGAGCCCGGCCTGACCCCTCCGAAGATCACGGTGAACAAGAGCTCCAAGCGGGCGCGCGGCAACGGGAGCGTGCTGCTCACGCCCCTGCCCTCGCCGGTCGTCCACCCGGGGAGCAACAACACGGTGACGATCAAGCCCGTCGGGCCGGGCGGCCCGATGATCGTGGACGGCGGGGGGAACCTCGTCTGGTTCAGGCAGCTCACCCCGCCCGAGGTCGCCGCCAACCTGCGGCTGCAGAAGTACCGCGGCCGCAAGGTCCTGACCTGGTGGGAGGGGACGGTTACCCCGGCGGCGTTCGGCGTCGGCGGCGGCGTGATCGCCAACCACGCCTACAACATCATCAGGACCGTCCACGCCGGCAACGGCTATCCGATGGACCTGCACGAGTTCGAGCTCACCAAGGACGGCGACGCTCTGTTCACGGTCTACTCACCGATCCGCGTCCACCTGCCGGGCACGCCCGCGGGGACGCTGTCGCCGCTGCTGGACTCGATCGTCCAGGAGGTCGACATCAAGACCGGGCTGGTCGTCTGGGAGTGGCACTCATACGGCCACATTCCGCTCGAGACCTCGCAGGCGACCCCGCAGAACAGCGCCTCCTACGACGCCTTCCACATCAACGCGATCCAGGCGCTGAAGAACCACCGGGTGCTGATCTCGGCACGTGACACGTCCGCCGTCTACAAGGTCGACCGGGCGAGCGGCCGGATCCTCTGGACCCTCGGGGGCAAGGGCACCGACTTCAACTTCGGCCCCGGCGCGCTGTTCAACCTCCAGCACGACGCCCACATGCTCCGCAACGGCCGCATCAGCATGTTCGACGACGGGGCGGGACCGCCGATGTTCAACCCGTACTCGCGCGGCCTCATCCTCCAGCTCGACCACCGGCGCCACGAGCCACACTCGTGCGCCAGTTCGCGCGCTCGACCAGCACCTCCGCCCAGAGCGAGGGGAGCCTGCAGAGGCTGCCCGGCGGGAACGTGTTCGTCGGCTTCGGGTCCGAGCCGTTCTTCTCGGAGTTCTCGTCGCGCGGCAAGCTGCTGCTCGACGCCAGCCTGCCGGTCGACGACGGCACCTACCGGACCTACCGCTTCCCGTGGAGCGCCTCGCCGAAGACGAAGCCGGTCATCGTCGCCCAGCGCCAGGGCTCCACCGTCTCGCTCTTCGCGAGCTGGAACGGGGCCACGCGCGTGGCGAAGTGGCAGTTCCTGGCGGGCCAGAGCGCAGGATCCCTCTCGCGGATTGCGACGACGCAGAAGCGCTCGTTCGAGACCCGCGTCGACCTGAACACCTCCGCGACGGTGTTCGCGGTCCGCGCCCTGGACTCGAAGGGCCACGTGATCGGCCGGTCCGACGCGGTGCCCGCCTCCTGACCGACGGCGCCTACTGGCCCAGGCCCTGGACCTGCGAGGACGGCGGGCCGCGCAGGTGGGGGGCGGTGGAGGGGCCAGGGCTCGGCATCGGTTCAGGCGAGCGGCTCGAGGTGGCGGCGGTCCATGAGGCGTTCGCGACGGACGCGCTCGTCCGGCGCGACCCCGGCGAGCTCTATGCCCTTCGGCACGCGATGCCGGCCGGAGGGCCTCAGGCCGGTGACGTCGATGCCTGGGTGGAGCGGCTCGACCCAGAGACGCTCGCCGTCACCGCGTCCACACCGCGCCTGCCGGGTGGGCGGTTCTGGCCGGGGGGCATCGCGGCCCACTCGAACGGCGACCTCCACGCGATCTTCGGTCGCTGGGCCCATCGGCTCAGTCCCGCGCTGGACGTGCTCGCCTCGCACCGGCTGCCCGTGGACCGGCCATACAACTCCTTCGTCGTGCTCAACGGCGGCGAGCTCGTCACCAAGGACTGCGACGCGCCCGCCGGGCGGGAGCCTTCGACCGTCTCGGTTCTGGATCCGGAGACGCTCCTGCCGGTGGCGCCGCCCCTGACGCTGCCCGAGCCGTGCGTCGGCCGGCTCTCCAGCGACGGCGAGACCGTCTTCGCAATCGGCGCCACGAGGATGTTCGCCCTCCGCCTCGACCGGGACGCGGGCAGGCTCACCTTGGACGACGGCTGGCGCCCCAGCTACGGGCCGGCCCCCGGCCGGGGCTACGGCTGGGACCCCGTGGTGACGCCGGAGCACATCTTCTGGATGGACAACGGTCGCAACCGCGTCGATCACACGATGCTCGGTAGCGGGGTGGATGACTCGCCGGTCAGGCTCTGGTGGTCGAGGCTCGATGCGGATGCCGCGAGCTCGGTCGAGATCAGCGGCCTTCCCCGCGGCACCGAATCGAACCCTCCGGGCTGGGATCCGGCGAGCGGGGTCGTGGTCGCCTACGACGCCGGCAATGCCGTGGTTCGCGCCTGGCGCCTGATGGGGGACGAGCTGGAGCCGCTCTGGCGCCGCGACGGGCTGGCCCACGCCGGCCACCTGATCCTCTATCCGGAGAGCCGTGAGCTCGTCGTGGGCGACTGGCAGGGTCACCCGGCGCTGAAGAGCGGCCCGCTCCGCCGGACGGTCGCGGCCGCGGGGCCGGTGCTCGCACGGAGCGCCCGCGCAATGCGGGCCAGCAGGTCGCTCGGCGGAGATTCGATGGTGGTCCTGGACCTCGATTCCGGCGCGGAGAAGGCGCGGGTCGAGGTCCCCTCTGCGATCCAGGGATTCCTCTTCCCAGCGCCAGGGTTCGGGCGCGACGTCTACTACCAGTCGCTCTCGGTGATCGCGCGGATCGCGGTCTCCTAGCCGCTCCGCATCCAGGCTCTCATGGCGAGTCGAACCCCCGCGTATGGTGTTCGAGGGGTGGGAGTGAAGTTCGTCCGAAGAAGCTCGCTGGCAGTCATGGTCTCGCTGGTGGCCGTCGCGGCCGCGGGTGTCGGCGCATCCTCCGCCGGGGCGCTGAGCCCGAGCCAGGCCACCTACGTGAAGGCCGCCAACAAGGGCGTCAAGCAGACCCATCGCTGGTGGAATCGCGGCAGGCACTGGTACAGCTCGACGCTGGGCTCCTCGCAGGTGGCATCCCTGTGGGGCGTCGTGCCGTTGTTCGAGGCGCTCAACGGACTGCAGATCGCCCAACCTTCGCGCCGCCACCTCCGCCAGCTCAATCGCTTCGCCTGGGGAGCGCAGCGCTACCTCAATCCGGCGCTCGAGCCCGTTCCCGGCTTCGGGCCCAGGCCCGGCCAGCACAACCCGGGCAAGACCACCTGGTTCGACGACAACGGCTGGTGGGGCCTCGCCTTCCTCGACGCCTACCGCGCCACCGGGAACGGTCGCTGGCTGGCCGACGCCGAGATCGCTCAGAACTACATCAGCGTCTCCGGCTGGGACACCACGCCGGGGCGCCCGGGAGGGATCTGGTGGAACACGAACCACAGCTTCTACGCGGGCGAGTCACTGGCGGGCGGCACCCTGCTCTCCGCCAGGCTCTTCGCGATCACCCACGACTCCCACTACCTGGATGACGCGCTCAAGTACATCGCCTGGGGCGATGTCTGGCTGACCGATCCAGCGACCGGGCTGTATGCGCGCCTGCGCCAGCCGAAGACCTATTACCCGAAGGGCGGCGCCTCGTCGAGTGGAGCGGCGCCCGGAGCCACGGCGGCGGCGGACGAGAAGGCCCTGAGCGCGAACCCGGACGAGGCGGCCAAGTTGGAGGCGGCCGGAACCCCAGTCCCGGCGCCGGGAGAGGCGCAGTCGGCGTCCAGCAACTACCCGCCGTTCGCCTCGTTGCCGATGCCCTACGTGAACGGGCCGATGATCCTCGCCCACCGGATCATCTGCGACGAGACCGGCAGGAAGTCCTACTGCCAGCGGGCCGACCAGCTCGCGGCCACCACGCTCGCGGTCTACCGGCGCTTCTGGATGGGCCCGCAATTCGACTTCTGGTACCTGCGCACGATGCTGGAGTTCGCGAAGGAGGACAACAACGGCGATTGGTACGGGATCTTGCAGCGCAACGCGCGCAGCGCCCTCCATCGCTCGCGCGACAGGCACGGCCTCTATCTCCGCACCTGGTACGGCAAGAAGGCCTCGCGGGCCGGCGCCCCCCGGGGCAGCCTTCAGCTGCACTCGGCGAACGCGGCGCTGTTCGCCTGGATGGGCGCGCTCGGGCGCTGAACCGCGGCTACGGCCCGGTGCCGGCTGCGGCCAATGCGGCGATCGCCAGAACGATTCCGAAGATCGCCCCGACGGAGTAGGCGACGACGAGACGCCCGCCCCGGATGCGATCGGTCGCCAGATGATCGATCAACGTGGTCATGCCAACCTCTCTTTCTCGGGCCTACGGGGTTAGCTGACGGGCTCGCGCTGAAAGAGTGCGCTACGGATCGACCGATTCGCCCACACGGAGCTTCCGCTCCAATTGGTTCCCCCGTTCAGGTCGACGACCTGATTCGGCAGGTGCAAGTGGGCGGAACGCTACCCGATTCTCGGGATGGGAAAACGCCAGGCGGCTTCAGCCCAGCAGAAAGCTAGGCCGCGGCCTTGGCCAGCTTGCCGTCGGCCTCGAGCTCTTCGCGGACCTTGCGGACGTGGCCCGTCGAGCAATTGGCACGCTTGGCGATCACGCCGTCGGGCTCTTCGGGGCTGCGCTTGAGCTCGAACTCGAGCAGCGCCTGGCGCCGGGAGGCCCAGCCGTCGCCCTTGGCGCCGATGGTCGCCTTCTCGACGGCCTTCTCACGCTGGCAGTGCAGGCAGAGCCACTGACCGCCGGCCTTGGTCCAGCCCTCGGGACGCCGGGGGGTGGACTTGCTGCCTGCGGCATAGCGCACGGTCACCTCGCAGCCGGCGCAGGTCCAGCGCCGTGTGCGGGGCGCGCGAGCGCGTGAGTTGTGAGCGGTCTTGGTCTGAGACATGAGTTACCTCCGCGGTCGAGTGCTGCGTTCGCGAAGGCTGCCTATCGGGAAGAGCTGCGCGAAAACGCTGCAAATGCCGGGTTTCCGTGGCCCGGCGGGGACGAACATGTTAGCAGATGCTGAAACGCCTGCAAATCGGGGATTTTTGGCCAAGATCGGCCGATTTCACGGCTTGGTGACCCATTTTGACCGCCCGAACCGCTACGAATACCGCCCCCGTGCTTGGCGTCGATGCAACCGCTGATTCAGGCGGCCGCTTCACCACGCGATCCACCTGGGCGCTGATCGGTGCCCTGATCGCGCTCGTCGGCGCGCTCGCGCTCTGCCTCGACCGCTTTCACAACGGCGACTTCTACCTCTCGCTGAACAGCGGCCGGTTCATCGCCCAGCACGGCTTCGTGACGCACGATCCATTCTCGACGATCTCCCACGGCGGCACCTGGCTGAACCAGCAATGGCTCTCGGAGCTGGCGTTCTTCAGGGTCTCGGAGCTGATCGGGCCCACCGGGCTGACCGTGCTCTACGCGCTGCTGATCACGGCGCCGCTCGCGCTCTTGCTCTGGCTCTGCCGGCGCAAGGGATGGCCGATGCTGGTGGCCGTCACCGCGTTCTACTTCCCGGGGGTCCTCGCGGTCGTTCATCCACGTGCTGCCGGATTCACGGTGCTGATCTTCACCCTGCTGGTCGCGCTGCTGGTCGCGCTCTGGAGCCGCACCCCCGCCGGCACAGGGGGGCGCCGTGTCTGGTGGGCGCCCGTGGCGATGCTCGCGCTCTTCGCGCTCTGGGCGAACCTGCACGGGGGGTTCGTCGCCGGCTTCCTGCTTCTCGGGCTCGCGACCATCGGGCTGGCGATCGACAACTGGCGGGGCATCCCCGGCTCGGTCCCGCTCTCTCGAGTTGCCGTGCTCGGTCTCGTCGCGGTCCTGGCCGCCGTCACGGTCACAGTCGCGACCCCGCTCGGGTCGGCGATCTGGGAGTACCTGCTGAGCTTCCAGAACCAGGCGATCTCCCTGGCGAGCACCGAGTGGGAGTCGGCGTTCAGCTCGCCGCTGGCGGTGGTTTATCTGGGGCTGGCGACCTGCTTCGCCGCCTGGATGTGGATCCGCTCGCCCCAGCCCCGCCGCGCCACCACGCTGCTCGTCACGGCGGGGTTCCTCGTCTTCGCCGGTTATTCGATCCGCAACATCGTCTTCATCGGCCCCATCCTCGCCCTGCTGGTCGTCTGGACGGCTCCGAATCGCAGCCCGACGCGCCTGCGAGGCCCGGCCGCGATCTTCGGTGTCGCCGCCGCGGCGGCGACGCTCGTCTGGGCGGTCGTCCTCGGGCCTGCCCGCGACGATCCGACGCTGGGCTTCCCCGTCGCCGACTACGCGATTGCGCACCCGCCGAAGCACGGGCGCATCGTCACGTACGCCGGCGTCGGCTCCTACATCAACTGGCGCTCGCCCAGCACCCGTGTGGTGCTCAACGGCTGGCTCGAGCACTACACGCCGCAGGAGCTCCGGGACAACTACGGCGTCCTCCGTGCCTGGACCGCCGACCTGCCGGACGCGCTGCGGCGCATCCACGCGGGCGCGGTCATCACCCATGTCAACTTGGCGATCGCACAGCTCGAGGCCGCCGGTTTCCGGCCGGAGTTCACCTCGACCGATGGGACCTACCTGGTGCGGGTCCCGCATCAGTCGAGGCTGAGCGGGCCTTAAGGGTCCGCTCTAGCATCCCGCGCCCCGATGGAGTCGCACCCCGGAACCATTGACTCTGCGATCGAGCCGGCCGCCGTCGGGCCACAAATCCCCGCCGTTCCGCATGTGAGGCCCGCCTACCGGACGCTGCTCGCCAACGCGTTCCTCGGCGGGATGATCGTCTCGGGCTTCCTGATGGCGGCTGGGGCGGCCGCCAGGCACTACGGACCGACGCTGCACATCCATCACGGCCTGCCGAGCGAGATCCGCGGGCCGCTGCACGGCCTGAACCTGTCGCTGAGCGGCGACGAGTTCGCGGCCGTCTTCATCGTGCTCGGCCTCTGCTACCTCGGCGTGCTGCTGTTCGCGGACTCGGTACGGGTCCGGGCGGGGGTGGGCGCCATCATCGCCCTGCATCTGATTTTCCTGCTCGCGCCACCGCTGCTCTCGAGCGACATCTTCAACTACGTCGGATACGCGCGGCTCGACGCGGTCCATCACCTGAATCCCTACGTCCACCCGCTCTCGGCCGCGCCGACCGACCCCTCCTACATCTACGTGGGCTGGCCGCTCAACACCACGGCCTACGGCCCGCTGTTCACGCTCGGCAGCCTCTCGCTCGGCTGGGTGAGCTTCACGTCGGCGATCTGGCTGCTCAAGGGCTCGGCGGCCCTCGCCAGTCTCGCCTGTGTGGGATTGGTCTGGATGTGCGCGACCCGCCTGGGACGGCCCGCCCTGCCGGCGACTCTGTTCTTCGGCCTGAACCCGGTTCTGCTCGCGTACGCCGTCGGTGGCGGGCACAACGATTTGCTCATGCTCGTCGCGGCGCTCGGCGGCATCTATCTGATGCTGATCGGGCGGGAGTCCGGCATGGCGGCCTTGGTGGTCGCCGTGGCGGTGAAGAGCTCGTCGGTGGTGCTGTTGCCCTTCGCGCTGCTCGGCTCCCGTCGCCCGTTGAAGGCGATCCTCTGGGGGGTGGCGGCCGCCGTGGTGGTGGGGGTCATCACGCTCGTCGCGTTCGGAACGCACATCTCGAGCCTGCTCCATGTCCTCCAGCACGACGCGCGCCTCGAGACGCCCAACGACATCCCGGGCGTGATCAACGACGTGTTCAACCTCGGCATCTCGACCCACACCCTGGGCAGGATCGGGATGCTCGTGCTCCTCCCGACGATCGCACTGCTCCTGATCCGCGTCTACCGTGGCGGCGACTGGCTCGAGAACGCCGGCTGGGCGACGTGCGCAGTGCTGGTCACCACCACCTGGTTCTTGCCCTGGTATCTGATCTGGTTCCTGCCGCTGGCGGCGCTGGCCGTGCGGCCGTATCAGCGCTTCACGGGGCTGGCCCTGACCGCGCTGGCGATCGGGCTCCAACTTCCCCTCATCTTTGGCAAGTAGCGGCCTGGTGGCCGCTAGACCGGATGTGGTTCGTGCTCCGGGACGGTCCGGCCGGAGAGCACCGCGCCGATGCCGCCGATCAGGCCGACGACGAGAGCGCCGATCGCCCAGAGGACGCCGTGCAGGTCGAAGCCGAAGGCGTTGTCGAGCGACCAGGCGCCGGCACCGATGCCCGCCAATGCGAACACGACCGTCGCCATCACCAGGTTGAACTCGTAGCCCTGGTGGTGTTCCAGATCCCGTTCGGCGCGTGCACCGTGATGACGGCCGCCGTCATGACGGCGATCAGGACGGCCGCCGCGAATGGGGTGAAGAGGCCGAGCGCGAGGAGTACGCCGCCGGCGAACTCGCCCACGGCGGCTGCCCGAGCGTGCAGCCAGCCCGGCCGCAGGCCGATGCTGTCGAACGTGCTGGCGGTGCCGTCGAGGCCGCCTCCGCCGAAGACACCGAGCTAACTCGACAATTTCACTCAGCAAATTCAACAAACCCGGTCGATTTCGGGGTATAAGGGGGGCTCGTGACTCCGACCCGCACCTATCTGGTCTGCGCGACTCCCCGCAGCGGCAGCACGTTGGTCTGCCAGGCGCTGAAGGAGACGGGAGTCGCCGGGCGGCCCGAGGAGTACTTCGAGGCGCTCGAGCACAGCGGCCGGCCGCGCCGGCCGGAGGAGTACTTCAACGGGGTCGAGGACCAGGCGATCCTCAACCAGCTCCAGCGCCGCGGCTTCTCGGAGGAGCCGACTCCGCGATCTCCGCTGTGGAGCAGGACCGCATACGACCGCTACCTCGAGTGGGCGATGGAACAGGGGACCACCCCCAACGGCGTCTTCGGGGCGAAGCTCATGTGGGGGTACCTGGGCGACTTCATCAGCCTGCTGCGGAACATCCCGGAGTACAGAGACCTCCCCCTCGCAGACCTCTTGCCGACCGTCTTCCCGGATCTCACCTTCGTCCGCGTCATCCGCGCCAACAAGGTTCGCCAGGCGGTCTCACTGTGGAAGGCCGTCCAGACGGCGACCTGGCGGCAGGAGGGTGAGAAGGATCCGTTCTCCGGCGTGCCGGAGGACAGCGACGTTCCGCCGTACAAGTCCTTCCTCGACGAGCATCTGCCGGCGCTCCGCTTCAACTTCAACGCGATCCAGCACCTGCTCGGGCAGATCCTCCGAGATGAGGCCCGCTGGGACGCCTTCTTCGAGCACGTGCGGATCAAGCCCGTGCTCGTCCTCTACGAGAACTTCGCCGCCGACTACGAGACCAGCACGTTGAACGTGCTGGACCGGCTGGCGCTGACACCGCCGGAGGGCTTCAAGGTCGAGCCGCGGATGAAGAGCCAGACCGACGGGCTCAACGATGACTGGGCCCGTCGCTATGCCGAGTTGAGGCTGGGCACCGAGTTCGATCTGGTGCCGAGTCTGCCGGACGCGGTCCAGGCGCCGGCCCGATAATGGCGGGCATGGACGCCGACCGCCCCACCAACATCCTCTACATCCACTCCCACGACACCGGGAGACACGTGCAGCCGTACGGCTACCAGGTGCCGACGCCGAACATCCAGCATCTGGCCGACCAGGGCCTGCTCTTCCGGGAAGCATTCTGCGCCTCGCCGACCTGCTCGGGGAGCCGTGCCTCGCTCCTCACCGGCCAGTACTGCCACAACAACGGGATGCTCGGCCTCGCCCACCGCGGCTGGAAGCTCAACGATTACGGGGAGCACCTCGTGCATCCCCTGAGCCACGCGGGCTATCGCACCATCCTCGTCGGCGAGCAGCACATCTCGGTGGATCCCGCCGTGATCGGCTACGACGAGGTCATCCACGTCGACTCGAATCACGCGAGCGACGTCGCTCCGATCACCGCCAAGGCGATGGCCGGCGCGGCCGAGCCCTGGTTCATGTCGGTCGGGTTCTTCGAGACGCACCGGGACTTCGCTGCGCCGACCTCGGTGCGCGACTCCCTCTACTCGCTGCCCCCGTCGAACCTGCCCGACGCGAAGGCGACGCGACAGGACATCGCCGCCTTCAAGGCCAGCGCCCGCTCACTGGATCAGGGGATCGGCGCCGTCCTGCACGCCGTTCACGACCTCGAGCTGCAGGAGAGGACGCTCGTGATCTGCACGACCGACCATGGGCTCGCCTTCCCGGGGGCCAAGGCCACGCTGTTTGACCGCGGCACTGGTGTGATGCTCGTGATGCGCGGGCCCGGTGGCTTCACGGGCGGGCGGGTGATCGATTCCCTGGTCAGCCACCTCGACATCTATCCGACGCTCTGCGAGGTCGCCGGGACCGAGAAGCCGGATTTCCTCCAGGGCCGCTCCCTGATGCCGCTCGTCCACGGCGAGGTCGACCGGGTCAACGACGAGGTCTTCTCCGAGGTCACCTACCACGCGGCCTACGAGCCCCAGCGCGCGATCCGGACCGATCGCTGGAAGTACATCCGCCGCTACCTCGACTATGACCGCCCGGTCCTGGCCAACTGCGACGACAGCGCCAGCAAGGAGCTGCTGGTGGAGGCGGGATGGGGCGAGGAGCATGTCGACCGCGAGCAGCTCTACGACCTGGTGCTCGATCCGGGGGAGGGCCGCAACCTGGCCGGCGACCCGGCCCACGAGCAGGTCCTCTCCCAGCTCTCCGGCCGGCTCACCGAATGGATGCGCGAGACCGACGACCCCCTGCTCGAGGGCGACGTGGAGCCACCGCCGGGAGCAGAGTTCAACCTGGACACACAGGTCTCGCCCGACGAGCCGGTCACCGTGGCGGGCGCGTCGGCGCCGGCGCCATCCAACTGAAGCAGCGCCAGGGCTCGGTGGCGTAGTTCGCCTCGAGATCCCGCTCCCGGTACTCGAATCCGCAGATCCCGCAGTTGAGGGAGGCGAGCTGCCAAAGGCTGCGGACCTGGGACGGCCGGAACTCCGGGCCGAAGAGGACCCGCATCAGGAAGAAGCGCAGGAAGATGCCGTGGCTGACCGCGATCACGGAATCGCTCTCGTCCGCGACCAGGCGCTCCTGGAGCACCTGGACGCGGCCCATGATCTCGTTGAAGGACTCGCCGCCGCGATAGGAGTGATCCGGATCGTCGCCGTGCTCGGCCATCCATACCGACCAGCGGCGGAGGCGCTGGTCCTCCAGTGAGAGCTCGCCGAAGTCCTCGGACTCGCGGAGCTCGCGCAGCTCCTCGACCTCGGTGACGGGCAGCTCGAGCCTCTCGGCGATCACGTCGGCTGTCTCGCGGGCGCGCCGCAGCGTGCTGGTCAGGATGTGCGTGGCACCAGCCTCGCCGAGGCGCTCGGCGACGGCGCGCGCCTGCTCGAACCCGCGCTCGGTAAGCCGATCGCCGGAATTCCCCGGCAGTGCCATCGCACCCGGCGCGGCATTCGAGGCCGATTCGCCGTGGCGAACGAAATGGACGAGCATCCATATCATCGTCCCATGCGCCAGCTGACCAGCCTCGACGCGCAGTTCCTGGCGCTGGAGAGCTCACACCAGACCGGCCACGTCGCCAGCCTGACGATCCTCGACCCCTCGACCACGCCGAGCGGAGAGCTCACCTTCCAGGACATCCGCGACCTGATGGAGGAGCGATTGCCGCTGCTGCCGCCGCTGCGCTGGCGGCTGGTGGAGGTCCCCTTCGGGCTCGACTATCCGTACTGGCTCGACGATCCCCACTTCGAGCTCGACTTCCACGTCCGCGAGCTCGCCCTGCCGCCGGGGGGAGCGAAGGAGAAGCTCGCGGAGCAGGCGGCGCGGATCGCGGAGCGGCCGCTCGATCGCTCCCGGCCGCTTTGGGAGCTGTACCTGATTCACGGCCTCGAGGACGGCCACAAGGCCCTGCTCACCAAGATCCACCACTCGCTGATCGACGGTCTGTCCGGTGCGGAGATCATGGGGGTGCTCTTTGACCTGGAGGCAGAGGGAAGAGACCTGCCCGAGCCCAGTGAGAACGGGGGGGACCGGCAGCCGTCTGAGCTCGAGATGCTCACGCGGGGGCTGCTGGGCTTCCCGCGCTACCCGCTGCGGATCCTGCGGTCCCTGCCGCGGGCGCTGCCGAACCTGGACGAGTCCCCCGTGTTCGCGGGGATCCCGGGAATCGGGCTGCTCGCCAGGGTGACCGACCGGCTCACCCGGCCATTCAGCAATCGGGAGAGCGGGGTGCTCGCCCACACCCACTTCAAGGCGCCGAAGACCTGCTTCAACGGCCGGATCTCGCCTCACCGGCGCTTCGCCTTCGGCCAGCTCACGCTGGACGAGGTGAAGGAGGTGAAGAACAAGCACGGCGTGACCGTGAACGACGTGGTCGTCTCGGTCTGCGCGGGCGCCGTCCGCAGCTGGCTGCTCGAGCACGACGACCTGCCGCCTGACCCGCTCGTCGTCCAGGTGCCGGTCTCCGTCAGGACGGACGAGGAGATGGGCACCTACGGCAACCGGATCATGCTGATGAGCGCGCCTCTCTTCACCAACGAGCCCAACGCGGTCAGGCGGTTGGAGAAGACCCATCGCGCTCTGGCGGCGATGAAGGAGCACCACCGGGCGCTCCCGGCCGAGCTGCTTCAGGACACGAACCACTTCATCCCGCCAGCCGTCTTCGCCAGGGCTGCTCGGGCGACCTTCGCGATTTCCACCAGTGGGCCGGGCCGGCCGACCTGGAACCTGGTCGTCTCCAACGTACCCGGCCCCCAGTTTCCCCTCTACTGCGCGGGCGCCAGGCTGGTCGGGAACTATCCGATCTCGGTGATCACCGACGGCATGGGCCTCAACATGACCGTGATGAGCTACTGCGGGAAGCTGGACTTCGGCATCGTCGCCGACCGCGACCAGATGCCGGATCTCTGGTCCATGCTGGACCGGCTGCGCGACTCGCTCGAGGAGCTCAAGTAGCGGCGGAGCTCGCGGAGCTGGTGGATTGGCCCGGCGGCCGCGCCTACGACCAGGCGATGCTGCCTGGAATAGCCGACGCCGACGCGGCCGGACGTTGCCGCCTGGACGCCATGGCGAGGTGGCTGCAGGACGTGGCCTACGCCGACCTGGTGGACGCCGGCTTCGAGGGTCGCGGGGCCTGGATCGTGCGGCGGACGCGGATCCGGGTCGAGCGGTTCCCGCGCTTCGGTGAGCCGCTCACCCTGCGGACCTTCTGCAGCGGCTTCGGCCGCTTCTCCGCGGAGCGCCGGACCTCCATCGCCGGGGAGACCGCGGCGGTGGAGACGGTCTCGCTCTGGGTCTGCCTCGATCCCGATCGCGGACGGCCGATGCGCTTTCCGCCGGACTTCGCCGCCGTCTATGAGGAGAGCGCCGCCGGGCGGGACGCGAACGTGCGGCTGCGGCACCCAGATCCGCCGGAGGGCGCCGCGACCTCGCCCTGGACATTCCGCGCCACCGAGATGGATCCCGCCGGGCACATCAACAACTCCCACTACTGGACCCCGCTCGAGGAGGAGCTCGCCGCTGATCCTGAACCCGAGTCGATCGACGTCGAGATCGAATACCGCGACCCGGCCATGGCGGGCGAGGTCGCGTTGATCAGGGATGAATCATCGCTGTGGATCGCCAGTCCCGATGGGGCGGTCCACGCATCGCTGCTGCGCGCCTAGGCGGCCGCGCGCGCCCGGGCGCCGTCGGCGGCGCGCGCATGTTCGGCGACCGCGTCGATGATCGTCGGCCAGACGCCGCGCGGCAGGTCGTGGCCCATGCCCTCGATCATCATCAGGCGAGCGCCGGGAATGGCCTTTGCTGTGGCCCTGCCGCCCGACGGGCGGACCAGCTTGTCGACCGTTCCGTGGATCACCAGCGTGGGGGCGGTGATGCGGGCGAGCTTGTCGGTGCGGTCGCCCGAGGCGATGATCGCGCCCAGCTGCCGCCCGCCCGCTCTGACGTCGAAGCCGCGGTCGTAGCTGCGGGCCGCCCGCTCGCGGACGTACTGCTCGTCGCGCGGGAATCCCGTCGATCCGACCAGGCCGAAGACCTCCGCCGAGCGCTCGACGTAGCCCTCTCGGTCATGGGGAGGGGGGCGGAGCAGATACCGGTAGACCGAGGGGTGGGGCTGGCCGTGCCAGCGACTGCCGGTCGTCGACATGATCGAGGTGAGCGAGCGGACCACCTCGGGATGCTCAGCCGCCAGCATCTGGCCGATCATCCCGCCCATCGAGGCGCCCACGACGTGCGCGGGCGCGATCTCGAGCTTGCGCATCAGCGTTGCGGTGTCCTCGGCCATGTCGGAGAGCGTGTACTGCTCGGGTCCGACCCGCCGGCGGAGCATCTGGCCCACGCTCGGCGGGCGGAAGTCGAAGTGCGTCGAGCGGCCGATGTCCCGGTTGTCGAAGCGCACGACGTAGAAGCCGCGCTCGGCCAGCGCCTCGCAGAAGTCCTCGTGCCAGGCGATCATCTGGGTCGCCAGCCCCATGATCAGGAGGATCGGCGGGTCGGCACGGTCGCCGAACGTCTCGTAGCAGAGGGTCACGCCTCGGCCGACGTCGCAGAATTGCTCGCTCATGGGAAGCGATCGTAGACAGGCGAGCGGTGGGGCGTTAGGGAGATCATGTCGGAGGGTCGGGGAAAGCACTTCGATCCGGACGTGCTCGACGTGTTCATCAGCGACGTGCCGGATCTCGAGTGGGCCGGACGTTCCTGGTCGTTTCTGGGTAGGCCAGGCGCAAGCAATCTTGCAGGCCTGTTAGCAACTGCTGACAATTCGGGGTCGAAGCTCTAGCCTGGCTGCAGCCGCCGGGCTTGCAGGGCTCGCGCGCTGAACTGCCGATGCCGACTCGTACCCAGAGACCGAGAACGACTCGCCGCGGCCGCATGGCGGTGCTCTCGCTGATCGTCTTCATCGCGCTGGTGGTGGCGGGAGTCACCGTCGGGCAGAGCGCCTTCGGCGACCCGGCGTCGAAGATCGCCCAGAAGCAGGACGAGCTCAGCCGCATCCAGTCGAGCTCAGGCTCGCTGCAGAGCCAGATCGACGCCATGAACCAGCGCGTCGATCAGCTGATCGGCGAGGAGTCGCACCTGCGCGAGGCGCAGGCGGCGGCCCAGGCTCAGCTCGACCAGAAGCAGGCCGAGCTTGACAAAGCAACGGCGGAGCTCAACGCGGAGAAGGCCGAGCTGCGCCGGATCCGCGCGAAGCTGCAGAAGGCGGTCGGCGCCCTCGAGCAGCTGCTCGTTCAGATGTACAAGTCGAACGACCCCGACGTCACCTCGGTGATCATGCAGTCCGCCAACTGGTCGGATCTGCTCACCCGCACCGAGTACATCGACCACATCCAGAGCTACGACAACGAGGTCGTCTCGCGCGTCCGCGGCCTTCGCGACCAGATCACCGCCCTGGTGAACCAGCTGCAGGTCACCCACGACCGAATCCTGGCCGCCCGCGACGCCGTCGCGGCCAAGGAACGGCAGATCGCGTCCCAGCACGCCCAGATCCAGCAGCAGCAGTCCTCGCTGGTCTCCGCGCGCAACGCCCGCCAGGGCGTGCTGAACGCGCTCCTCGCGAAGGAGCGCCAGATCCAGCTCGACATCTCCCACATCCCGGCACCGGCCGGACGGGCGACGATCGACTCCAACGGGGATGCCATCCCGCCCTCCAACGCTCCCCTCGCCGTCCGCGGTGCGATCGAGGCCGCCAACCAGATCGACGACCTGCCCTACATATGGGGTGGGGGGCACGGCTCGTTCACCGCGAGCGGCTACGACTGCTCGGGAGCGGTCAGCTTCGCCCTGCACGGCGGCGGTCTCCTCTCCAGTCCGCTCGACTCGACCGGCTTCGAGGTCTGGGGGGAGCCGGGCGCCGGCAATTGGATCACCGTCTTCGCCAACAGCGGCCACGCCTGGGCGATGATCGCCGGCCTGCGCTGGGACACGGCCGGCAATGGCTCCGACGGCCCGCGCTGGTCGACTGAGCTGAACGAGAACACGGCCGACTTCGTCGCGCGCCATCCCGCCGGCTACTAGAGCCCGCGAACGTTCCCGGTTTACGCCGCGACGCCTGACGGCTGCGTGACGATCCTCTCCTCGAACTCGAAGCCGGTCTCCAGGGCACGTCGAAGCGGGCAACTCTCGGCGACTCGCTCGAGCCTGCGGACCTGATCGGGAGAGAGGTCGCTCGGCAGGAGAAGCTCGATCTCGAAGTGACGCGGTTCGGACTCGGGGTCGTACTCCACCTCGACCCTCGCGTCACCGACCTCCCACTCGTGGCGTTCCGCGTACAGGGCGACCATTGTGGCGATGCAGGAGGCGAGCGCGGCGGGGAGGAGCTCGTGAGGGGCCGGCCCCTCGTCCGTCCCGCCGAGCGTGCGCGGCTCGTCCGTGACGATCGTGTGCCGCCCGTTGACATCGACGCGGTGGCGAAGCTTTCCGACTCGTTCTGTTGCCGCTGTCATCCTCATGGTGTGATCACAATCACACTAGCATACAACGGTATAGTTGTGCTAACCTGCCCGCCATGGCAACCAAGACCGAGCTTCCACATCCGCTGCCCGCATTGCTGGTCGAACGGATCGCCGAGCGCTTTCGCGTGCTTGCAGAGCCGATGCGCATTCGTCTGCTGGAGGCCATGCGCGAGGGCGAGAAGAGCGTGAAGGACCTGCAGGAGCTCACGGGCGCCTCGCAGCAGAACGTTTCTCAGCATCTCGGAGTGCTGCTCCGCGCCCGGATCGTCGAGCGCCGCAAGCAGGGCAACTTCTCCCTGTACTCGATCGCCGACCCCGTCGTCTGGTCGCTCTGTGACGACGTCTGCGATGGCATGCGCGACGAAATCGACCGGCTCGACACCCTGCTGGAAGGGAGCCCGTAGATGTCTCGCTCCCGGTGGCCGCTCGAGCGGGTCCTCTTCGCCCTCGCCGGTACGGTCGTCCTGATCAGTGTCGCCCTGGTCGCGTTGATCTCCCCCTGGTTCTTGGTGCTGACCGCATTCGTCGGCGTGAACCTCTGGCTCTACGTCCTCGCGGGCGTCTGTCCGGCCTCCTATGTCTTGAGGCATGCTCTGCATCTCGACTCGGTCGTCTATCCGGAGACCAGATGACCAAGGTCGGTCCAATCGGAAGGCTGGGGCGCTACACGGCGACCCACTTCCGGGCAGTGGTGATCGGCTGGGCCGTCATCGCCCTCGGACTCGGGTTTCTTGCGCCACGGGTCGAGCAGGCTCTCTCCGGCGCGGGCTGGGAGGCCACGGGCTCCGAGTCGGTCCAGGCGCGGAAGCTGATCGACCGCAACTTCCAGGGGCTCTCCAGCTACGGCCTAATGGTCGTCGTTCACTCTTCGACGTCATCCAGCGGTGACGGGAACTTCGATTCGACCGTGGCGGCCGTCGAGCGGAAGCTGCGCTCGGACTCCGCCGTGCGATCCGTGGTCGGTCCGCAGCCGGGCGTTTCGATCTCGCCCGACGGGCACACCGCGATCGTGCAGGCCGGCGCCGCGAAGGACGCGAATGCCATGGTCGCCGCGGCGGAGGACCTCAAGGGTCCGCTCTCGTCGTTGGGCGCCGACGGTACGCAGGTCCACCTGACCGGTGCCTCGGGGATGTGGTCGGACTTCAACGCGGCCAACAAGAGCGCGATGCTGCGCTCGGAGGTGATCTCCTGGCCCGTGACCCTGGCGATCATGTTGATCGCTTTCGGCTCACTGGTCGCCGCCGGCCTCCCGCTGATGCTGACCCTCGTCGGCCTGGTCGCCGCGGCCGGTTCCCTCTACCTCGGCGCGCAGGTCCTGCCGATCTCGATCTGGGCCATGAACTTCGCGCTGATGTTCGCCCTTGCCCTGGGCATCGACTACGCGCTGTTCGTTGTCTATCGCTTCCGCGGCGCATTCTTCGGGACCGGGCTCCCGCCCGAGGAGGCGGTGGCGCAGACCATGGACACGGCCGGCAAGGCCGTGGTCTTCTCGGCCGTGACCGTCCTGATCTCCCTGAGCGCGGTGATGCTGGTGCCGAGCCCCGCCTTCCGGTCGGTCAGCGTCGGGATCATGCTGGCCGTCGTCTTCGTGCTCGCCGCGACACTGACCCTGCTGCCCGCGGTGCTCGCGAAGCTGGGGCCCCGAGTCGACAAGCTCTCGCTGCCGTGGGCCCACTCCGGCGAGCACCGCTCGCCGCGCTTCGCCGCCTGGGGCGAGAGGCTCTGGCGCCACCCCCTTCGCTACGGCGTTCCCGCCGTCGCGGTCCTGGTGGCCCTCACCCTGCCGGTGCTGGCACTCGATACGGCGATGCCCTCGATCAAGGTCGTCCCGCCAGGCGACTCCTCTCGCGTCGGCTACGGCCAGGTGCAGGCGGCGTTCGGCCCCGGGGCTACCGGGCCGCTTCAGCTCGTCGCGCCGGCATCCGAGGCCGGTGCAGCAACTGCGATCGCGCGACGCGATCCTGGCATCGGCCAGGTGTTGCCCGCACAGCGGTCAGGAGATCTCGACCTGATCTATGCGATCCCGAGGCAGGATCCCTCGAGCTCGGCCGTGAGCGCAACGATCGACCGGCTGCGCACCAAGCTTCCCGCGGAGACCATCGTCGGCGGCGCGGTGGCCGAGAACCACGATCTGGCGGCTGCGCTCACCGGGAAGACGCCACTGGTGATCGGCGTCGTGCTGGCCCTGGGCTTCGTCCTTCTGCTGGTCGCACTGCAGGCCCCGCTGATTGCCGCTGCGGGCGTGGTCACCAACCTGCTCGCCACCGGAGCCGCATTCGGCGTGGCGAAATGGATCTTCCAGGACGGTGCCCTCCATTCGCTGCTCGGGTTCGAGCCGCAGGGCTTCCTTGACGCCTGGGGACCCGTCTTCTTCTTCGCGATGATCTTCGCGATCTCGATGGACTACACGGTGTTCCTGCTCTCCTCCGCCAAGGAGCACTGGGATCGCACCCACGACCCCAAGGAGGCGATGGTCGGCGGCCTCGCCCACTCGGGCCGCGTGATCTTCGCCGCCGGCGCTGTGATGGTGGCGGTCTTCTTCACCTTCGCGCTCTCCGGTCCGCTGCCGCCGAAGGAGATGGGATTGATCCTCGGGATCGCCGTGCTGCTCGACGCGATGCTGATCAGGCTGCTGCTGATGCCGGTCCTGCTCAGGCTGCTCGGCCCCTGGGCCTGGTACCTGCCGCGCTGGGCCGACCGGATCCTTCCCGATGTCCGTTCGGACACGGGACGAGGCGCCCAGCCTCGGGCGCGTAGGTAGCTAGCGCCTTCGCCGGCAGGCAGTAGCCGTACGCTGTCAGCTGCGGCACAGGGCCGAAGAATCCGTAGGAGCGTCGCCGAGAAGGTCCCGTCGGGGTTGAAGACGCCCTGGGAGAAGAGCCCATCGGTCGAGTCGTTGCTGCTGAACCCCCCAGTCACCATCCGCTTGCCCTTCGGGCAGGCCGGGGTGGTGGCGGTCGTGGACCCGCCGGACGCCGACCGGCGCAGGCGAGGAGGCAACCTCCGTGATGATCGGCTTCTTCATCCGGGCGCAGTAGGCGATCGCGGTGAGCTCGCCGGAGCCGGTCCCGTAGGCATGGCCGCTGACGACCCAGGCTTTGGTGCCGACGGCGTGGGACTCGGTGACGTAGTCGCCGCCGTCTGAGCGGAAGTCGGTGCGCTGGAAGCCGCCGGAGACCAGGGACTGTCCGCTCGGGCAGCGGGCGGTGACGGTCTTGGTCTCACCCGGGCGCAGGTAGGCGGTGACGTGGGGAGTCGGCGTCGCCGGGATCACGCCGAACCCGCAGATCGCCTGCACCGTGACGTCGCGCGGGGTGGTGCTCGAGCGGCTGGGATCGAGGAAGACGACGCTGATGTGCCAGCCGCGCTGGGCGCCGAGGCGCTCGTAGGAGTGCGGATAGACGCCCTCGCCGTCATTGCCGACGACCGGGCTCTGCGACATCCCGCCGCCGAGCGGGAACCTGCCGCCGGGACAGATCGTCTGGAGGCGCGGAGCTGTGTCGGGCTGTGTGACCCGGAAGCTCTTGGTCGCCACGGTGAAGTTGGTGATCGGCTTCGCCAGCCCGGAAGTCGCCGCTCCCTTGTGCCCCTGGAGACGGACCGTGCCCAGCTTCGAGTCGAGCACGTAGACGCCGCCGACCGCTCGCAGCGCCATGCGCAGGTGGTCGCAGTCGGTGCCCTGCCTCAGCACGTAGACCTGGTTGACATTGGCCAGGTGCTTGGTGTTGGAGGCCACGCCGACCTTGCGCTTGGTCTCCTTCTTGATCGCCTTCGCGAGCTGCGGTGGCGGCGGGTAGCAGCCGTCATCGCTGAAGCGGCGCTCGAAGAGCGCCACCTTGTAGGACGCCTCGAGCCGCTTGGTCGGGAGGCTGAAGCCCGCCTTGATCGCAAACGCGTTCGAGGCCGTGACGAGCAGCCCCGCCGCGACGGCGATCAGCGAGATGGTCAGAGCAAATCGCCTCATGGATCGATCAGAACCCGCGAGCTACCGAGAAGTTGCGCGTCCGGGCAGGCGCGAGGAAGCGAGACTTATCAATACATTCCGTGTTCGATGTGTCAGTAATCGGGCAGGCGAGAGAATGAGGAGAGGGCAATGAGGCGAAGGGACAGGATGTCCGCGCGCGTCACGCTGGTTGCGATTGCGGCCGCCGCGACGTGTGCGGTGCTGGCGCCGGCGGCGAGCGCGAAGGTGCCGGTGAAGTTCAAGACGATGGCGGGCTACCAGTCGCCCGGCACCCCCGCGAACCTGAACGTGGTCGGCGTGCTCAAGACCGGCGATCCGAAGGCCAAGAACGTCCTCATCCTCAACCCCGGAACCTCGGCGAGCGCCGCCTACTTCGAGCCGCTCGCCAGGTCGATCGTCAAGATGCTGCCCAATTGGCAGATCTGGTCCGTGGAGCGCCGCGAGAACTACCTCGAGGACCAGTCCGAGCTCAACCTCCTCAAGCAGGGGAAGGTCAGCCCCACCGACTTCTTCAACTACTACCTGGGATACCTGTCGAACTCGAGCGTCACGAACCACGTCCACAACGTGCCTGACTCGGCGGTTCCCTTCGCTCGCCAGTGGGGGATGAACACCGAGATCAACGACCTCCGCGTCGTGGCCAAGGCCGCCGGCAAGGGCGGCCGCAACGTGGCGATGGGTGGCCATTCGCTCGGCGGATCGATCGCCACGGCCTATGCGACCTGGGACTTCAACGGTCAACCGGGCGGCCGCGACCTGTCGGGGCTCGTCCTGATCGACGGCGCCAGCAGCCCGACCCCCGTGACGGCCGACCAGGCACAGACCTCGCTGAACAATCTGCAGACCTCAACCCCATGGCTCGCCTTCGGCGGCATTCCGGCGCCGCTCGCGGGCCTGTTCGGGATGGTCGGCTCAGCGGCCACGAAGGCGTCACCCAACACCACCTCGGTCTTTCAGGGCTGGCCGCTCCTGCCCTCCAACCTGCAGCCTCCGGCCGGGGTCAATGCCACCAATGAGGCTGGCTACGGGTACTCGACCGACGTCAAGACCTCGCCCTCCTCGCTGCTCGCGGCCCAGGTTCACAGTGGCCAGCTGGCCGCCAGCGGCGACCCACGCGGCTGGGATCGCGCCGGAAACATCACGCCGATCCAGCGCTGGGCGAGCATGTTCTCGGGCTGGGGCCTCCAGAACCTCGACGGCACCGCCTGGTACCACCCGTTGCGCCTGTCGATCGATTCGGGCGCGGTGGGCGACGGGCTCCCGAACCCGGCGCAGTCGGTCCTCGACGTCCACTCGACGGACGCGACCAAGCTCCGCAAGCGGCTGAAGATCTACGCCTTCGCCGCTGCGCTCGGTGGAGCGAGGGTGATCTCGGCCGCGCAGTCGCTGGCGGCTGAGGCACGCATCCCGCGCAAGAACCTGAAGCTGGTGGACCGCTCGGCGACCTACGCGCACAACGATCCGAGCGCCGCCGATCCGAAGGTGAATGCGTTCCTGAAGAAGCTGATTCCGTTCCTGAAGTCGATCAGCGCCACAAACAAGTCGGCGAAGAAGAAGGGCTAGCCGGACTCAACGGGGCGCCCGCCGCGCTCCCAGGTGCCGACGCCGCCGTTGGCGACGTGCAGGACCCGCTCGAAGCCCTCGCGCTGGAGGATCGAGGCGGCTAGGCCGCTGCGCTTGCCGCCGCTGCAGATCGCCGCGATCACGCGGTCGCGAGGCAGCTCGCCCTGGCGATCGGGCAGCTCGCCGTAGGGCAGGTTGACCGAGCCGGGGATGTGGCCGCCGGCGTACTCGTCCTCATCGCGGACGTCCAGCACCATCAGGTCGTCTTCCTCCAGACGGCCGGCGAGCTCCTCCGGGTCGATCAGCTCGATGCGCCCCACCGGCCTGCCCTCGGAGCGCCAGGCGGTCATCCCGCCCTCGAGGTAACCGCGCACCCGAAGGGCGACGGAGGCGAGCAGCTCGGCGGCCTCGAGCTCGTAGCCGTCGGAGGCCGCGACGACGATCAGCTCGGCGTCGGGCGGAACGACCTTGGCGACCTTGGTCGCGAAGCCGGTCTCGTAGGCGGAGGCGCTGATCGCTCCCGGGATGTGCGCTTCGTCGAACTGCTCGTTGGTGCGCGCGTCGACGAGCAGTGCGCCCCCGGCGATCCCGACCTCGACCGACCTGGGCGCGAGGGGGACCGGCGTGCCCATGTCCTCGATCAGCGGCCCCTGGTTGATCGCGACGATCTGCTCGACGTTGGGCGGTGGCGCACCCAGTGTCGCGATGGCGTCCTCGACGAATTCGCCCTCGGTCGCAAACCGCAGCGCCCGGTTGTGCTCGCGCTCGAAGCCGATCGTGGAGCTCGACTTGTGGTCGATGCCGGAGCTGCCGCAGGCGGAGCCGCCCAGGTGCCCCGGCCAGACCTCGACGTCGTCGGGGAGCACCATCAGCCTGTCGTGCAGGGAGTGGAAGATTCCGGCCGCGCCCTCGCGCTTCTCGATCGCCAGGTCCGGCCGCGCGACGTCGCCGACGAACAGCGAGTCCCCGGTCAGCACCGCCCAGGGATCGCCGCCGCGGCCGGCATCGCGAAGCACGAATGAGGTGTGCTCGGGGCGGTGCCCGGGAGTGTGGACCGCCTCGATCCCGACGCGGCCGAGGTCGAGCCGCCAGCCGTCCGTGAACGCCTCGTGCGGGTACTCGGCGTCGGCCAGCTCGTGGACGTGGATCGTCGCTCCGGTCGCCCGTGCCAGCCGTCCATGGCCGGAGACGTGGTCGGCGTGGTTGTGGGTCTCGAGCACATGCTCGATCCGGACGCCGTGGAGCCGGCTCAGCCGCAGGTAGGGCTCGATCGACCACTGCGGGTCGATGACGGCCGCCACGCCAGTGTCGGTGTCTCCGACGAGATAGGACGCGCAGCTCAGGTCCTCATGCAGGATCTGCCGGAACAGCACCGGGTCAGCTTAGGCTCGGCTAGGTGCCGGTGAAGTTCGGCGGGCGCTTCTCGACGAAGGCCAGCACGCCCTCGATGAAGTCCTTGCTCTGACCCTGCGCCCTCTGGGCGTCCGCCTCGGCGTCGAGCTGCCCGGCGAGATCGGCGTACAGCCTCCGGTTGAGCAGCCGCTTCGCACCGGCATATGAGAGCGTCGGCCCGTTGGCGAGCTTCTCGAGCAGGGCAGAGGCGACCGATTCGAGCTCGTCGTCACCGACCACCCGGTTGATCAGCCCCCAGTCGAGGGCCTGCTTCGCCGGCACCCGCTCCCCGAGCATCGCCATCTCCGCGGCTCGGGCGTACCCAACCCGGGCAGGGATGAAGGCGGTCGAGCCACCGTCAGGCACCAGGCCGATGTTGACGAAGGCGAGCAGGAAGTAGGCGGACTCCGCGGCGACGACCAGGTCGGCCGCGAGCGCCAGCGAGCAGCCGATGCCGACTGCCGGCCCGTTCACCGCGGAGATCACGGGCTTGGGCATCTCGCGGAGGCTGATGATGATCGGGTGATAGCGCTCCTTGAGGCGGGCGCTCAGGTCGGGGAGCCCGCCATCGCCGGGCCCACGCTGCTCCTTCAGGTCCGCGCCGGAGGAGAAGCCTCGCCCGGCTCCGGTGATCAGAACGGCGCGGATCTCCTCGTCGCCCCCGACCGTGTTCACGGCGTCGAGCAGGTCGATGCCAAACTGCTCATTCCAGGCGTTCAGAGCCTCGGGCCGGTTGAGCACGATGCGGGCCGCCGGGCCGTCGGTGATCAGGTCGACCGTCTCGTGGGAGGCCACGGCTGAACCCTATTCTCCCGGGCTCGTGAGCCGGTATCTGCCCACCACCGCGGTCAAGGGACTGACGCGGGTGCTCCAGCGCTCGATCCAGCGCGCCTGGATCCCGGTCGGCGCGCAGCGCGCATGGACCGAGGTCGCGGCGACAATCACGCGGATTCCGGCGGGCGTCTCGATCGAACACGGCTCGCTCGGGGGTCGCCCCTGCGACCGCCTGGTGCCGCCGGACGCGCATGATGGACGGGCGGTGCTCTACCTCCATGGCGGTGGCTATCTGCTCGGCTCACGCCGCACCCACCGCGGGCTCGCCGCTCAGATCGCCACGGCCGGCGGGGCGCCCGTCCACCTGCTCGACTACCGGCTCGGCCCGGAACATGTCCACCCGGCGGCGCTCGAGGACGCCATGGCCGCGTATCGCGAGCTGCTCGAGCGCGGCTTCGATGCCCGCTCGATCGTGATCGCCGGAGACTCCGCCGGCGGTGGCCTGGCGGTGGCGCTGGCGGCGCGTCTGCGCGATGCGGGGGAGCTGCAGCCCGCAGGCCTCGCGATCCTGAACGGCTGGCTCGATCTCACCAATTCGGGCTCGTCGGTCGCGGCCAACGCCGGCAGCGACTTCGGGCTGCGCCGGGACCTGATCGAGCAGGGCGCCGAGCTCTACCGGGGCACCTCTGATGCGGCCGACCCGGAGCTCTCTCCGGTGTTTGCGGACCTGGACGGTCTCCCTCCGACCTACCTCCAGGTGGGGACGCACGACCTCCTGCTGGACGATTCGGACCGCTTCGCCGAGCGCGCCCGCGCCGCCGGGGTGGATGTCGGGTATGCGCGCTTCGACGGCATGTGGCACGACTTCCAGCTTGCTGCAGGGCTCCTGCGCGAGGCTGACGAGGCGATGGCCGACCTGGGCCGCGCCCTCGATGACATCTGGGCAGGGCGGCCTCTGGCGGAGCGAGCCTCGGTCGCGTTCATCGGGTCGAGCAACGGCGGGGCTCCGAGGGCGCCGCGGGTGGCGATCATCGGTGCAGGCTTCGGTGGGCTTGGCCTCGCGATCACCCTGAAGAAGGCGGGAGTCGAAGAGCTGACGATCTTCGAGAAGGCCGACGGGGTGGGCGGGGTGTGGCGCCACAACACCTATCCGGGAGCGACCTGCGACGTGCCCTCGCTGCTCTACTCGTTCTCCTTCGAGCCGAACCCGGACTGGACCCGGCAGTACTCGCCCCAGCCGGAGATCCTCGACTACCTCGAGCGCTGCGCATCCAAGTACGGCCTCGAGCGCCATCTGCGCCTGAGCACGGAGGTCGAACGCGCTGACTTCGACGAGCAGGCGGGCGTCTGGCGGATCCGGACGACCGAGGGTGACGAGATCGAGGCGGAGGTCCTGGTGTCCGCCTGCGGTCAGCTCAGCCTCCCGGCGCTGGGGCGGATTCCCGGAGCGGAACGGTTCCGCGGGCCGATCTTCCACACCGCACGCTGGGACCACGAAGTCGACCTGGAGGGCAAGCGAGTGGCCGTGGTCGGAACCGGCGCGAGCACCATCCAGGTGGTGCCAGCGATCGCGCCGCAGGTCGGCCAGCTCGACGTCTATCAGCGCTCGGCGCCCTACGTGATCCCGAAGAAGGACCGGCCTTTCAGAAGCTGGGAGCGCACCCTGTTCCGGCGCTTTCCACCTCTGCGCCTGGCCCAGCGCTTCCTCGTCTGGCTGCGCTTCGAGGTCTTCGTCTCGGCCTTCAACCAGTTCAGGGCGATGGGCCGTCTCGGCACGAGGATGGCAGACCGGCAGTTGCGCGACCAGATTGCGGACCCCGAGCTGCGCGGCGCGTTGACGCCCGACCACGTGCTCGGCTGCAAGCGGGTCCTGATCTCAGACGAGTACTACCCGGCGTTCGCCCGGGACAACGTCGAGCTGATCGCCCAGGGCGTGAGGGAGCTGACCGAGAACGGCATCGTCGCCGAGGACGGTACCGAGCGCCCGGCGGACGTGATTGTCCTTTCGACGGGCTTCGAGAGCACTCGCTTCCTCGCTCCGATGGAAATCCGCGGGCGCGGCGGCCGTGACCTGAACGACGTCTGGAGCGAGGGCGCCAGCGCATATCTGGGCATGACGGTCGCCGGCTTCCCGAACCTCTTCGTGATGTACGGCCCCAACACCAACCTCGGCTCGGGTTCGATCGTCTTCCAGCTCGAGAGCCAAATGAGCTACATCGCCGACGCGGTGGAGAGACTGCGCCGGCGCGGTGGCTGGATGGCCGTGCGCCCCGACGTCGCAGAGGCATTCGATCGCGAGATGCAGGAGCGGCTCTCCACCTCGGTCTGGCAGACCGGCTGCAGCAACTGGTACGTCGACGAGAACGGCAGGAACTCGAACAACTGGCCGGGCTTCACGCTCGAGTACCGGCGCCGTACGCGGCACCTTGATCCGGCCGAGTACGAGTTCAGCTGAGCACGTCGGGCTTGTAGCCCATCCCCCTGAGGTTCCGGAGGAGGCGCTCGGCGTGTTCGGGCCCCCGGGTCTCCATCACCAGCTCGATCCCGGTCTCGCTGACCGCCAGCCCGACGCCCTCCCGCACGTGATCGACATCGATCAGGTTCCCTCCGCCTTCGCCGATCATGGTGAGCAGCGCGGCCAGGGAGCCCGGCTCGTCGGGGATCTTGGTGAATATCCGCAGGCGCCTGCCGCGCCCGGTCTCGTGGTGGCGGGCGAGATCGGCGAGGACGCCTGTATCGATGTTCCCGCCCGAGAGAATCACCACCGTCGTTCCCGTCTCCGCCGGCGCGACCTGCCCTCCGACAAGGGCGGCGACCCCGACGGCGCCCGCGCCCTCCACGACCAGCTTGGTCCGCTCGAGCAGGAGCATGATCGCGTCCGCGATCGCGTCCTCGTCCACCGTCACCACCTGGTCAATCAGCTCCTCGAGCAGAGGTTCGGTGATCTCGCCCGGGTGCTTCACGGCGATGCCGTCGGCGAGCGCGCACTGCGACCGAATCCCGACGATCTCGACACTGGGCCGGGTCGCCTTGATCGCTGTTGCGATACCGGATGCGAGGCCGCCGCCGCCGATCGGGATCAGCACCTTCGAGAGGTCCTCGACCTCCTCCACCAGCTCCAGGCCGATCGTTCCCTGACCGGCGATGACCGCCGGATCGTCGAAGGGGTGGATGAAGGCGAGGCCCTCGCTCTCGGCGTGGGCGCGAGCGTCCTCGACGGAGGCGTCGATCGACTCACCCTGAAGCACGATCTCCGCACCGGACTCACGCGCCGCGGCGATCTTCGCCAGGGCGGCGCGCTCCGGCATGAAGATCGTCGCCGCCAACCCGCGCGACCGGGCCGCGTAGGCGACCGACTGGCCGTGGTTCCCGGCGCTCGCCGCCACGACGCCCTCGGTCCCCTCCTCGACGGCGGCGATCTTGTTGAGGGCGCCGCGCAGCTTGAAGGAGCCGGTCCGCTGGAGGTTCTCGGCCTTCAGCGCAATCGTCCCTCCGGTCGTGCGGGAGAGGTAGCGGGTCTCGAAGACGTAGGTGCGCCGGACGACGTCGGCGACGACTTCGCGAGCGCGTTCGATGTCTCCGAGCGAGACGGTGTCGGTCACGTGGCCAGCGGAACGGTGGCGTCCATCTCCACCAGCGCGCCCTTGGGAAGGGCGGCGACCCCGACCGTGGTGCGAACGGGAAAGGGCTGCTCGAAGAAGGTCGCATACACGTCGTTCACCTTCGGGAACTCCGCCATGTCGGTCAGGTAAATCCCAATCCGCGCAGCGTCCTGGAGCCGGGTGCCCGCCGCCCGACAGACCGCCGCGAGGCTCTCGAGGCACCTGGCCGCCTGCTCCGCTATCCCACCTTCGATCAACTCGCCGCTCTCGGGATCGAGCGGCACCTGACCGCTGCAGTAGAGGACGCCGTTCGCCACCACGGCCTGCGAGTACGGCCCGATGGGCTCGGGTGCGTCCCCCGTCTCGATCACGCGTCTGATGCTCTCCGATGAATCCATGCCGGATTCGCCAGTATCTCACCGATGAAGGCGCTCGCCATCGTCCACCAGAGGGATGCGGGTCCCGGGGTGTTCGCCGAGGAGATGGCCGAGCGTGGGGTGGACCTGCACGAGTGGCTGCTCTCGGAGCGGGGAACCGGACCGCCGCTAGAGATCGCCGAGTACGACGCCGTGCTGACCTTCGGCGGGGCGATGCACGCCGACCAGGAGGATCGCCACCCCTGGCTGCGCTTCGAGAAGGACTTCCTCGCCGCGATGATCGACGACCGCATGCCCGTGCTCGCCGTCTGCCTCGGTTCGCAGCTGCTGGCCGAGGCGGCGGGCGGATCCGCGCGGCGGGCGAGCGAGCCGGAGATCGGGTGGCACTCCGTCGAGGTGACCGAGGAGGGGATGGCGGACCCGCTGCTCGGGGCCCTGGCGCCGAGCTTCGAGGCCTTCCAGTGGCACAGCTACGAGGCCGTGCCACCCGAGTCCGCCACGGTCATCGCGCGCAGCCCGGTCTGCGCGCAGGCCTACCGAGTCGGCGAGGTGGCCTGGGCGATCCAGTTCCACGCCGAGGTGAGCGCGGCGGATGCCGAGGCGTGGATCGAGGACTACCGCTCCGACGAGGACGCCGTCCGGATCGGCGTCGACCCGGAGGCGCTGCGAAACGAGACGCGCGAGAAGGTCGGCGACTGGAACTGGCTCGGCCGCGAGCTCTGCGGCAGGTTCCTGGAAACGATTACTCCGGTGTGACGTAGGCCCCGGAGAGCCCGCCGTCGACCAGGAAGGTGGAGGCGGTCACGTAAGAGCTGTCGTCGCTCGCGAGGAAGAGCGCGCCCTGCGCGATCTCGCGGGCCTCGCCGAAGCGCCCCATCGGCACGTGGATCAGGCGGCGGGCCGCCCGCTCGGGGTCCTTCGCGAAGAGCTCCTGGAGCAGCGGTGTGTTGACCGGCCCGGGGCAGAGCGCGTTCACGCGCACTCCCTCCTTGCCGAACTGCACCCCGAGCTCGCGCGAGAGGGCGAGGACGCCGCCCTTCGAGGCGGTGTAGGAGATCTGCGAGGTCGCGGCGCCCATCACGGCGACGAACGAGGCCGTGTTGACCACGGATCCCCCGCCGGCCTCTTGCAGGTGGGGGATGCCGTACTTGCAGCAGAGGAAGACCGACTTCAGGTTGACGTCCTGGACGCGCTGCCAGGTCTCGAGTGTGGTCTCGAGTGCCGACTGGTCGTCCGTCGGATTGATCCCGGCGTTGTTGAAGAGCACGTCGATGCGGCCCATCTCGCTCGCCGCCTTCGCGTACATCTCCCGGACCGAGTCCTCATCGGCGACGTCGGCCTGCAGGGCGAGCTCGCCCTCCGCCCCCTCCGCCAGGTCGACGCCGACGACCCGGGCGCCCTCCTCGGCGAAGAGCCGGGCCGACTCGGCGCCGATCCCGCTGGCTGCGCCCGTGATCACGCACACCTTCCCCTCCAGGCGTCCGGGCATCTATTCCTCCTCAGTCGCGTAGTAGACGTTCTTGACCTCGCTGTACGCCTCGAGCGCGTCCGGGCCGAGCTCGCGGCCCACCCCGGACTGCTTGAAGCCACCGAATGGAGTGGAGACGCGAACCGAGGTGTTGGAGTTGATCGAGACGACGCCCGTCTCGATCGCGCGCGCCGTGCGCAGCGCCTTGGCGCCGTCGCGCGTCCAGACCGAGCCCGAGAGGCCGTAGATCGTGTCGTTGGCGATCCGGACAGCCTCGTCCTCGTCGTCGAACGGGATGACGCAGGCGACCGGGCCGAAGATCTCCTCACGGGCGGGACGGTCCTCATTGGAGACCGGGGCGAGCACGGTGGGCGGGAACCAGTAGCCGGGGCCCTCGGGCGCCGATCCGCGGAAGGCGACCGGGGCGTCGCCGTTGACGTATGAGGAGACCGTCTCCAGCTGGTCGGCCGAGATCACCGGGCCCATCTCGGTCGACTCGTCGAGCGGGTCACCGACCTTGATCGAGGTCACCGCCTTCTCCAGCGCCGACATGAACTCGTCCATCGCCGAGCGCTCCACCAGGATCCTCGAGCGGGCGCAGCAGTCCTGGCCAGCGTTGCCGAAGACGGCGAGCGGGGCGGAGGCTGCGGCGGCCTCCAGGTCCGCGTCGGCGAAGATCACGTTGGCGGATTTGCCGCCGAGCTCGAGGGTGACCCGCTTGATGGTCGCCGCCGCGGCCTCGGCGATGCCGCGGCCGACCTCGGTCGAGCCGGTGAACGCGATCTTGGCGACGTCGGGGTGCTCCACGATGCGCTGGCCGGCGACGCTGCCCTTGCCGGGTACGACGTTGAGCACGCCCTCGGGCACGCCGGCCTCGAGCGCGATCTTCTCGAGCTCGACCGCGGTCAGCGGGGTGAGCTCGGCCGGCTTCAGGACGATCGTGTTGCCCGCCGCCAGAGCGGGGGCGATCTTCCAGGAGGCGATCGTGAGCGGGAAGTTCCAGGGGGTGATCAGCCCGATCACACCGAGCGGCTCGCGGAAGGTCATGTCGATGCCGCCGGCGACCGGGATCGTCTTCCCGGTGAGCCGCTCCGGGGCGCCGGCGTAGTAGCGGAAGGTTTCGACCACCATCCCCATCTCGCCGCGCGCATCGGAGATGGGCTTGCCCGCATTCCGCGCCTCGAGCTTGGCGAGCTCGTCCTGCCGCTCCGCAATCGCGTCGGTCAGGCGGTGAAGCAGCGCCGAGCGATCCCCAGGCGGCAACTTCCTCCAGGATGGATAGGCCGCCCTGGCCCTCTCCACCGCTTCGTCCGCCTCCTGCGCACCGGCGCGAGGCAGCTCCCCCATCACCTCCGCAGTGGCCGGCTCAATCACCTGGATTGCGTCCTTGCTCGCCATGTTCCGACGATATAGGGTCCGGCGATGGCATCAGGGGAGAAGGGCAAGGAAGCTGCTCCCAGACCAGGCGGTCCCGGCGGCACGCGGGGGATGCTCACGCTCGATGAGCTGAAGAAGGCCGGCGACGACGGGACGATCGACACCGTCGTCACCGCCTTCACCGACATGCAGGGCCGGCTGTTCGGGAAGCGGATCGAGATCGAGTATTTCCTCGAGGAGGTCACGGGTCACGGGGTCGAGGGCTGCAACTACCTGCTGGCCCTCGACATGGACATGGAGCCGCTGCCCGGCTATGAGATGGCCAACTGGGAGGACGGCTACGGTGACTTCGGGATCCAGCCCGACATGTCGACCCTGCGCCGGATCCCCTGGCTCGACCGCACCGCGCTGGTTCTGGCGGATGTCGTCAACGAGGACGGCAGCCCGGTCGTCGCCTCGCCGCGCCAGATCCTGATCGCCGTCTACGAGAAGGCGGTCGAGATGGGCTTCACGCCCTACGCGGCATCCGAGCTCGAGTTCTACCTCTACAAGGAGAGCTACGCCGAGGCCTGGGAGAAGGGATACAAGGACCTAACCCCGACGATCCCCTACATCCTCGACTACCACATCCTCGCCACGACGATGGACGAGCAGTACCTGGGCGCGATCCGCCGAGGCATGATGGGCGCCGGGATCCCGGTCGAGTTCTCCAAGGGCGAGGCCTGGTACGGCCAGCATGAGGTCAACTTCCGCTACGCGGACGCGGTCACCTCCGCCGACCGGCACACGATCTACAAGAACGGCGTCAAGGAGATCGCGTTCCTGAACGACATCTCGGCGAGCTTCATGGCGAAGCCCTCCGAGGACGACATCGGGAGTTCCTGCCACATCCACCAGAGCCTGGTGGGCGAGGACGGAAAGAGCGCCTTCGTGGACGGCGACGGCGAGGAGACCGACACCTTCATGCACTTCATCGGCGGGATGCGGAACCATATCCGCGAGCTGTCGCTGTTCGTCGCTCCCGCCATCAACTCCTACAAGCGCTACGCGGCTGAGAGCTGGGCGCCGACCTCGGTCTCCTGGGGCCGGGACAACCGCACCTGTGGCTTCCGCGTCGTCGGGCACGGGCAGTCGCGCCGGGTCGAGTGCCGGATCCCGGGCGCGGACGCCAACCCGTACCTTGCCTTCGCCGCCCTGCTGGCGGCGGGACTCGACGGCATCGAGAACGAGACGGACCCCGGCCCCGAGCTGAAGGGCAATGCGTATGAGGCCGGCGAGGCCGAGGCGTTCCCCGCCTCGCTGCGGGAGGCGGTCGCGCTCTGGGAGAAGTCGGACTTCGCGAAGAAGGCGTTCGGCGAGCCGGTCCACAAGCACTACCTGAACTACGGCCAGCTGGAGCAGGGCCTGTTCGACAAGGTCGTGACGGACTACGAGCGCAAGCGGATGTTCGAAAGGGGCTAGGCCGAAGCTCCGACCGGTCCGCTGAGCCCGGCCGCCTCCCTGGCCAACTCCGGCTCGCCGACCACGATCACCCGGCAGGGACGCTCCGCGAGCACGGTCTGCAGCGTCTTGCCGTAGAGCGGCGCCCCGTTGCGGTAGCGCAGGCCCATGACGAGGGCGCTTGCCTTCAGCTCGCGCGCCTCCTCGGCGATCGAGTGGCCCGCCTGGTTCGGCCGCGCCCGGTGGACGTGCCCGCTGACGCGCATGCCGCCGATCAGCTTCGCCTGCTCGATCTTCGAGCGGGCCGCCTCCTCCTGCTCGGTCAGCGAGGCGTCGAGCGGCAGGTGGCTGGGCACGATGACGACCGAGATCACATGGATTGCGCGGCGCTTCTTGGAGGCCAGCTTGACCGCGGTGACCATCGTCTGTTCCGAGAACGGCTCGTCCTCTTCGAAGGCGACCAGGACGCTCTTGTACTCGACCTCCTCGACCCCGAGGGGCTCCGGCAGTACGACCTTGTGGGTCTGCACGGGGGAGAGCCCCTGCGAGCGGCGGTAGAGCAGGTAGATCGAGATCCCGAGGAGCATCCACGCGGTGCCGATCACGAGGGTGCGCGGGTTGAGGGCCAGCACGACGATCCAGGCGGCGAATGTCCCGAACCCGCCGAAGGCGGCGGTCAGCGGGAGGTCGAAGCCAAAGGCACGGATGCTCCCGGGAGGCTTCCAATCGCGCTCTTGGTCCGGAAAGCGCTGGCGCAGCCTGATCACCGAGATGTGGGCGATCGTGAAGGAGAGCATCGCGCCGAACGAGTAGAGCGTCGCCAGCAGCTTGGTCTCACCGGGGATCAGGGTGATGATCGCGATCGCCGAGAAGACCAGGATCGCCACGTAGGGCGTCCGATACTTGGGGTGAACCTGCCTGAGCCGCTCGGGGAGCTGACGATAGTGGCCCATCGAGAAGGTGAGTCGTGAGACCCCGATCAGTCCGGCGTTCGTGGCGATCAGCAGGATGACCGCGGCGAGCACCCCGACGTAGTAGCGGAGGATGTCGGTCAGGCCGGAGCTCAGCCCGAGGTTCTCGACAATGCCGAGCACCGGGTCGTCGGCGAACTTGGTGCCCAGATCCGTCGTGTAGTGGCCGGCGACGTGATGAACGGGCATCGCCGAGAGCGCGATCAGCGGCAACAGCGCGTAGAGGCCGAGGACGGCCAGGACAGTCAGCCCGACGCCCTTCGGGATCGTCTTGGAGGCGTCCTTCGCCTCTTCGGACATGTTGGAGATCGTCTCGATCCCGGTGTAGGCGATCATGCCGACGGCGATCCCGAGCAGGAAGTCGCCCCAGCTCGGCGCAACGCCGAGGTGGACGTTGTCCACCAGGACGCTGGGGCTGAAGACGAGCACCATCCCGATCACGACCAGAATGGCCTGGGTGCAGAGGTCGACGACGGCGAGGACGAGGTTGAGCCGCGTCGACTCCTGGGTCCCCTTCACGTTGAGCGCGGCGAGGAAGACGATCACCGCGACGCCGCCGAGGATGTCTCCCGGCGAGTTCCCGAGCCACGGCCAGAACACCGCCAGGTAGTGCGGGACGAAGAAGGCCGAGATGGCGACCGTGATGATGTAGTTGAGCATCTGGCCCCACCCCGCGAAGAAGCTGACCAGCTCGTTGAAGGCATGCCGCGCGAAGCTCGCCGAGCCGCCGGCCTCGGGGAACATCACGGTCGCCTCGGCGTAGGTGGCGGCGGTGGCCATGAAGATCAGGCCGGCGATCACGAAGGCGACCGGCGTCAGGCCGAGCGCGAAGGCCGCCGTGACGCCGAGTGCGTAGTAGATCGAGCTGCCCACGTTGCCGTAGGCCGCCGAGAAGAGCGCGCCCACCCCGTGGACTCGCGCCAGCGATTCGTCCCTTGGAATCCGTCGAGCCATTGCAGCCGCTTCGAATATACGTGCGCGGGCAAGCGTGCCCGCTGCCGGTGCGCCGAGCGTCGTACCCTGCTCTCGAGATGGAGCTGAGCACACCGCTCCTGCTCCGCGAGCCGCCTCGCTCACGGACCCTGGGACTGATCGTCGCCGTCGCGTCGGTGGCTCTGTGCACGCTCGCGATCTATCCGCTCAGGCAGATCGCCCCCGCGGTCTCCCTCGGGGTCGTCTACCTGCTGGCGGTGCTCGGCGTCTCGATCTTCTGGGGCTTCAGGTGGGGAATGCTGACCGCGCTCCTCAGCGCAGCTGCGTTCAACTTCTTCCACCTGCCGCCGACCGGGCGGTTCACGATCGCCGACTCGCGGAACTGGGTCGCGCTCGCCGCATTCTTCGTCACCGCGGCTATGGCGAGCACGCTCTCGGAGCTGGCCCGCAGCCGCACTCAGGAGGCGGAGGCAAGACGGCGTGAGGCGGACCTGATGGCGGAGCTGGCGCGAACCCTGCTCGGCGGTCCGAGCCTGATGGCGGCGCTACCGGTCGCCGCCGAGCGCATTGCCACGGCGCTCGAGCTCCCCTCTGCGGCGCTCCAGCTCGGTGAAGCCGTGGATCACCCTGCGCGCCTCGAGCTGCCGCTCCGTCACCAGGGACGGCGCCTGGGCACGCTGGTCGTCCCGCTTGGCATCGACCGTGGCAACTTGGATCGCCTCCAGCAGCGGCTGGTGCCCGGACTCGAGGCCCTGCTGGTCGCGGCGATCGACCGCGAGTCGCTGATGAGTGCGACGGTCGAGACCGAGGCCCTGCGTCGCAGCGACGAGATCAAGACCGCGCTGCTGCGCACGGTCTCCCATGACCTGCGTACGCCAATCACGGCGATCCGGGCGGCCGCCGAGGCGCTCACGTCGCCGACGATCGACGAAAAGGACAGAGCGGACCTGCGCGAGGCGATCATCGACGATGCGGATCGACTGGGAGACCTTGTCGACAACCTGCTCGACCTGTCGCGGCTGCGCACGGGCACCGCGGAGCCCTCGACCGACTGGACGTCGATCGAGGAGGTCGTCGAAGTGGCGATCAACGATCTCGAGATCGATCGCGATCGCTTCCAGCTCTCCATCGACCAGCAGCTGCCGTTCATCCGGGCCGACGCCGCCCAGCTGGAGCGCGTGTTCGTCAATCTCCTCTCGAATGCCGCCCGCTACTCGGGGGGCGAGCGGGTCTCTGTTCGAGCCCGGGAGGTCTCCGGCCGCCTCGTGATCCGGGTCGTGGATCGGGGGCCTGGGATCGCCGACCGCGATCTCGACCGCATCTTCGAGGCCTTCTACCGAGGCTCCAACGATCCTTCGCACACGGGCGCGGGCCTTGGCCTCGCGATCGTCAAGGGGTTCGTGGAAGCGAACGGAGGACGCGTCTCGGTCGAGTCGCTGCCCGGGCAGGGGACCACGTTCGTCGTGGAGTTCCCGCTGGACAGCCCGAGGTCGGATGAGCGTGCTGAGCCGGTCGCGCCGGCCCCCGCGCGATGACGCAGCGCATTCTGGTCTGCGATGACGAGATGCAGATCCGGCGGGCGCTCCGGGTCGTCCTCAAGGACGCCGGCTTCGAGGTGGTCGAGACCGCCGATGCGACAGAGGCGCTCGATGCCGCGTCCGTGAAGCCTCCCGACGCCGCGATCATCGACCTGATCCTGCCCGACGGCGACGGCGTCGAGGTCACACGCAGCATCCGCTCCTGGAGCGAGATGCCGATTCTCGTCCTCTCCGCCGTCGGAGAGGAGGAGCAGAAAGTCCGCGCGCTCGAGGCTGGCGCCGACGACTACGTGACCAAGCCGTTCGGCCCCAGGGAGCTGGTCGCCAGGCTGAACGCGGCCCTTCGCCGTGCGGGCGAGGCCGCCGAGGAGCCCGCGCTCAGCGCGGACGGCCTGGAGATCGACCTGGCCGGTCACACCGTGAAACGCGACGGGGAGGAGGTGCATCTGACGCCGATCGAGTTCCGGCTGCTCGGCACGCTGGCGCGCAACCGCGGCCGGCTGATGACCCACAGGGCGCTGCTCACCGAGGTCTGGGGCCCGGGCTGGGAGGAGGACACCCAGACGCTCCGTACGCATATCGCGAACCTGCGGCGCAAGATCGAACCGTCTGACGGCCCTCGCTACATACGCACCGATCCCGGCGTCGGGTATCGGTTCGGGGCCTGACCACCCCTTCACACGATCTTGATCCAGGTCCCTCGGATCTTTGCGTTCTGATCATGCGATGGCCCCCAGCATGGCCATGTGAATCGCGTACGGGCATGGCTCCATAGGCGAACGCTCGACCGCCGGCTGGCGGCGGGAGCCGACCCGAGCCTTGACCCCCTGCTCGCCGTGCGGGCCGCCGAACTCGTTGACCTGGAGGACCGGCGCCGCCTCGCGTTGTCGCTCGAGGAGCTCTCCCCGCCCGGCTCGGGAGTCGAGCTCGACCGGCTGGTTGAGCGGCTGATGGCGCCCGGGCCGATCGCCCCCGGGGGTGTGGCGAAGGCGCTGCTGATGATCACGGAATGTGACGGCCCGCTGTGGGGAGTGGGAGGCGCAGCCAGGCTCGCCGAGGTCGCCGGCGAGGCCCTGCGCGCCACGGACTCGCTGCCCACCGGGGTGGCTTCACGAAATCTTGATGTGCAACCGGCAAAGCCCCATGCCGGCTTGACGGCGGCGCGGCGATCCTCCGACCCATGGATCTGATCTCCATCGCAATCGCGGTCGTGGTCTTCGCCGCGCTCTATTTCCTGATCGACGGGCTGGACCGCATATGAGCTTCGCGGAGGGCTCAATGCTGGTCGTCTCGATCCTCCTGTTCTTCTACCTCCTCTACTCGCTGCTCCGGGGCGAGAACCTGTGACCGTCAACGGCTGGCTGCAGCTGGCGATCTACGTCGCGGTTCTCACCGCGCTGGTGCCGCTCCTGGGCGGATACATGGCGCGGGTCTACCAGGGCGAGCGCCTCTTCCTCGAGCGGCCGCTCGGCTGGCTCGAGCGGCTGATCTACCGCGTGCTGGGACCCTCGGCTCGCACGGAGCAGGACTGGAAGGCATACGGCAAGACGACGGTGATCTTCTCCTTCGTCTTCTTTCTCGTCCTCTATCTGATCCTCCGCACGCAGAACATCCACCCGTGGAACCCCGAGGGATTCCGTTCCGCCCCCTGGGACGTGACCTTCAACACGACCTCGTCGTTCATCACCAACACCAACTGGCAGTACTACGGCGGCGAGACGACGATGACGTACTTCTCGCAGATGGCCGGCCTGGCCGTCCAGAACTTCGTCTCGGCGGCGGTCGGCATGGCCGTCCTCGCCGCTGTCATCCGTGGCTTCGCCAGCCGCGGCGTCAGGGAGCTCGGCAACTTCTGGCGAGACGTCACCCGCACGCTGCTCTACATCCTGCTTCCCCTGTCGGTGATCGGAACCCTGATCCTCGTCTCCCAGGGCGTGGTCCAGTCGCTCGGCGGCTACGTGACGATCCACGGGCTCGGCGGCCTCGACCAGACCCTGCCGATGGGACCCGCCGCCTCGCAGATCGCGATCAAGCAGCTGGGAACCAACGGAGGCGGGTTCTTCAACCTCAACAGCTCCTTCCCGTTCGAGAACCCGACGCAGTTCTCGGGTTTCGTCGAGATGATCTTCATCCTCCTGATTCCCGCCGCCGCCACGGCTCAGTTCGGCCGCATGGTGGGCAACCGCCGCCAGGGCTGGGCCCTGTACGCGACGATGGTCGTCTTCGCCATCAGCCTGTTCGGCGTCGCCTACGCCGCCGAGCAGAACGGATCCCCCGCGCAGCACGTCGCAGGCGAGAACACCGCCGCAGCGGATGGCACGACCGGCGGCAACCTCGAGGGCAAGGAGCAGCGCAACGGGATCACGGCAACCGCCGAGTGGGCGAACTTCACGACGGACGCCTCCAACGGCTCCGTCAACGGCGCCCACGACTCCCTCACCGGCATCGGCGGCCTCGTGCCGCTCACCAACATGATGACCGGGGAGGTGATCTTCGGCGGGGTCGGCTCGGGGCTGTACGGGATGCTCTTGACGGTTCTCCTGGCGGTCTTCATAGCCGGCCTGATGGTGGGAAGAACCCCCGAGTACCTGGGCAAGAAGGTGGAGTCCCGGGAGATGAAGCTGGTGCTGATCGGGCTGCTGTTCACGCCGATGGTGGCCCTGATTGCAACCGGGATCGCGATCTCGAGCAAGTACGGGGCGCCTTCGATCTTCAATCCGGGTCCGCAGGGATTCTCGGAGACGCTCTACGCCTACACCTCCCAGGCGAACAACAACGGCTCCGCGTTCGCCGGCTACACCGGCTTCGTACAGCCGAACGCCCCGGGCAACGTCGGTGCCTATGGGATCACCTTCGCAGACATCCTCGGCGGGCTTTCGATGCTGATGGCCCGCTTCGTTCCCCTGCTCTCGGCTTTGGCCGTCGCCGGTTCGCTCTCGATGAAGCGCGTGGTGCCCGCCGGACCCGGCACCTTCCGAACCGACAACCCCACCTTCGTGATCCTGCTGCTCGCGGTGATCGTGATCGTCGCGGCTCTGACTTTCTTCCCCGCCCTCCTGCTTGGACCGGTCGTCCAGGGCCTCACCAACCAGCTCTTCTGAGATGAGACGCGACCTGACAGCCTCGATCATCGCCGTGGTGGCCTTCACGCTGCTCTTCGGCGTGGCCTACCCGCTGATCGCGACGGGTGTCTCGCAGGTGCTCTTCCCGAACGGGTCGGATGGCAGCCAGGTGAAGGTCGACGGCAGGACCGTCGGGTCCAAGCTGATCGGCCAGAGCTTCACGATCCGGCATCCGATTCCGGCCGCCCAGCGCGGCAAGTTCGGCAAGAAGCAGATCAAGACGCCCGACCCGAAGTACTTCCAGCCGCGCCCGTCGGTCACGACCTACAGCGCCGATACAGCCTTCTTCAACAACCTAGGGCCGAACAACCGGGAGCTGATGCAGGAGTTCAAGGGCTACATCCGCAAGTACCTCGCGCTGGAGCGGCCCTACGACTCGGGACTGACCCGGCGAGACATCCCCGTCGACGCGATCACCTCCTCGGCGTCAGGCGTCGACCCCGACATCTCCCAGGCCAACGCCCGGATCCAGGCTCGCCGGATCTCGAAGGTGCGCGGCATCCCGCTTGACCGGGTGAACCAGCTGATCGACGACAACACCGACGGACGCGCTCTCGGCGTCCTCGGCGAGCCCGGGGTGAACGTGCTCGAGCTCAACATCGCCCTCGATAAGGAGTCCCCGCAGTGACCGAGAACAACCGCCGACGTGTATCCATGTTCGACCGTGAGCTGGTGCTCCCGGCGATCTGGTCGAGCGTCAAGAAGCTCAGCCCGCGCCACCAGATCCACAACCCGGTGATGTTCGTGGTCGAGGTCGGCGCCGTCATCACCACGATCGGCTGGATCAACCAGGCGTTCGGCAATGGCCCGCTGGGCGGCGGCGACGAGCCGGCCTGGTTCACCTTCACGGTGGCGTTCTGGCTCTGGCTGACCGTGGTCTTCGCGAACCTTGCCGAGGCGCTCGCCGAGGGCCGCGGCAAGGCCCAGGCCGACGCCCTCCGCGCCGCGCGCACCGAGACCGTTGCCCACCTGAAGGACGGCCGCGAGGTGACCGCCTCGGAGCTGCAGAAGGGCGACCTGGTGGTGATCCAGGCCGGGGAGGTGATCCCGGGCGACGGCACCGTGATCGAGGGCATCGCCTCGGTCGACGAGTCCGCGATCACCGGCGAGTCGGCTCCCGTGATCCGCGAGGCGGGCGGCGACCGCAGTGCGGTCACCGGCGGCACAAAGGTGCTCTCGGACCGGATCGTGGTCGAGATCACCCAGGAGCCCGGCAAGAGCTTCCTCGACCGCATGATCGCGCTAGTCGAGGGCGCCGAACGGCGCAAGACGCCGAACGAGATCGCCCTCAACATCCTGCTCTCGGGTCTGACCATCGTCTTCCTGGCGGTCGTCGTCGTGCTGCGGCCGATGGCGGAGTTCTCGAGCACGGCTGCCTCCGTTGCGACCCTGATCGCCCTGCTCGTCGCCCTGATTCCGACCACGATCGGTGCCCTGCTCTCCGCGATCGGGATTGCGGGCATGGATCGCCTCGTCCGGCGGAACGTGCTGGCCCTTTCCGGGCGTGCAGTGGAGGCCTCGGGCGATGTCGACGTCCTTCTCCTCGACAAGACGGGCACGATCACGCTCGGCAACCGCGAGGCCACCGAGTTCGTCCCGATGCCGGGGGTGGCCGAGGCAGACCTGGCGGAGGCGGCGCAGATGTCGTCGCTGGCCGACGAGACCCCCGAGGGCCGCTCGATCGTCGTGCTCGCGAAGAAGTACGGAATCCGCGAGCACGAGATGTCCTCACACAAGGCGAACTTCGTCCCGTTCAGCGCCGAGACCCGGATGAGCGGCGTGGACGTCAACGGGCAGCGCCTGCGCAAGGGCGCGGGCGACGCGATCATCGACTTCGTCAAGGCGGAGGGCGGCACGGCTCCGCCGGCGCTGCAGGAGCAGCTCGACCGGATCGGTCGAGAGGGCGGTACGCCGCTCGCGGTGGCGCAGGACAGCCAGGTCCTCGGTGTCATCTACCTGAAGGACGTCGTCAAGGACGGCATGCGCCATCGCTTCGATCAGCTGAGGGCGATGGGCATTCGCACGGTGATGATCACCGGCGACAACAAGCTGACGGCCGCCAAGATCGCCGACGAGTCCGGCGTCGACGACTTCCTGGCTGAGGCCACTCCGGAGAAGAAGCTCGACCTGATCAAGGAGCAGCAGGCGGGGGGACGGATGATCGCGATGACCGGCGACGGGACGAACGACGCCCCGGCGCTGGCGCAGGCCGACGTCGGCGTGACCATGAACACGGGAACTCAGGCGGCACGCGAGGCGGGGAACATGGTCGACCTCGATTCGAACCCGACGAAGCTCATCGAGATCGTCGAGGTCGGAAAGCAGCTGCTGATCACCCGCGGCGCCCTCACCACGTTCTCGATCGCGAACGACGTGGCGAAGTACTTCGCCATCCTGCCGGCGATCTTCGCCGCCACCTATGCGACGTCAGCGGGTGGAGACGGGCCCCTCAACAAGCTCAACATCATGGATCTGGGTACGCCCGAGTCGGCGATCATCTCGGCGATCATCTTCAACGCGCTGGTGATCCCGCTGCTGATCCCGCTGGCACTGCGCGGCGTCCGCTATCGGCCTTCGGGCGCGTCCGCCCTCCTGCGGCGCAACCTCTTCATCTACGGCCTCGGCGGCATCATCGCGCCCTTCATCGGGATCAAGCTGATCGACCTGATCGTCCACGGTCTGTTCGGGGCGTGAGATGGCCGAGCAGCTCACCGGAACAGGCTTCGTCGCCGACAGCCGGCCACGGATCCCGAGCCCTCGCAGGGCCGGGATCCGCGTCCGTCTCTGGGCCCACCTGAACGGCGCCACCTTCGACCAGGCCCTCAGCGATGGCGCCGACCCCGCGTTGTCCCCCTCACTCGCGCAGCGCTCCGCCTGGCTGACGAGTCCCGAGTCACGGCGCCGCCTGGCCGGTGCCATCAGGCACCTGCTCAACCGGGACGAGGTCAGCCGCGGCCCGAGCGCCGCCGTGACGCCGAACCGGAACGGCTTGGTGGCGGCGCGGGTCCCGCTCACATGGGTCGCCTCGATGCTCGAGTCGGACAGGGCCGTCAGCCCCCGGGGCGTGGCACGGGTGCACCTGCTGCTCACACACCCCAACAGCGTCCTGTTTGACCCGAAGATCGGCAGTCACCTCGCCCACGAGGCGGAGGACATCCTCGACGCCATGGAGGGACGGGAGGAAACTTGGTGACGATGGCCGAGCCCACCGAAGAGAGTCGCGAGCGCGGCAGCGCCGAGGTGGACCGTGGCAGCCTCAAGGTCTTCCTGGGTATGGCCGCCGGTGTCGGAAAGACCTATCGAATGCTGCAGGAGGGGCGCGCCGAGGCGGACTCCGGGCGGGACGTGGTCATCGGCTATCTGGAGCCACACGGACGCCAGGAGACGGTCGACCAGGCGGACGGTCTCGAATTCGTTCCGCGCCGGCATGTCACTTACCGCGACACGGATCTCGAGGAGATGGACCTTCCCGCCGTCATCGAGCGCGCGCCCGACCTGGCGCTGATCGACGAATTGGCGCACACCAACGCGCCCGGCCTCGAGCACGAGAAGCGCTACGAGGACGTCGCTGACGTGCTCGCCTCCGGGATCGACGTTTACTCGACGGTCAACGTGCAGCACCTCGAGAGCCTCAACGACAGCGTCTGCGAGCTGACTGGTGTCCGTGTACGGGAGACGCTTCCCGACGCGGTCCTCGCGTCAGCCGACGAGGTCGTGCTGATGGACCTGACGCCGGAGGCGCTGCTGGCCCGGCTGCGCGCCGGCAAGATCTATCCCTCCGAGCGGATCGACTCGGCGCTCAACAACTTCTTTCGCATCGAGAATCTCGCCGCCCTTCGCGAGGTGGCGCTGCGCGAGGTCGCTGAGGATGTCGAGGCGAAGCGGATGGTCAAGGAGCCCGTCGGCCGGCGCGAGGACCGTCTCGCGGACAGCGCCTCGGCGCAGGCCGTCGGCGAGCGGCTGCTCGCACTGATCAAGCCGACCCCGAGAGCCCAGCGACTGGTGAGGCGGGCCTGGCGCTCCGCCCAGCGGCTCGGCGCCGATCTGGATCTCCTCTGGGTCAAACGGCCCGGCCACAAGCCGAGCGCCGAGGAGCAGAACCAGCTCGATGCGATCGGTCGCCTTGCAGCCGTTCTCGGCGCTCACCTGATCATCGAGGAGGGCGACGACATCGCACAGACGGTCAAGGAGGTCGCCGAGGAGAAGGGCACGACCTACGTTCTGATCGGCACCCCGAGCCCGAGAACCGGATTCGAACGCTTCCGCCCCGGGCTTCCCACCCGGCTGCTCGAGTTCCTGCCGGGAGTCGACCTCCGGGTCGTGGCGGATCGCACCCTGCGCGCTGAGGAGGGGGAGGCGTGAGCCCGATCGAGATCGTGGTGATTGCCGCCCTCGTCGTCTCCACCGGCTACCTGCTGGTGCGTGAGCTCAAGCGCCGCCGGACCGACGCTGCGATCACCCCAGCTCCCAAGCGCATCCTCTTCCCCTTCGTAGGGCAGGCGCTCTCGACGCCAGCCTTCGACGCGGCCCTGCGGTTGGCCCGTGCGGAGGGGGCGACACTGGTCCCGGCCTACCTGGCCATCGTCCCCCTCAGTGTCCAGCTCGACACCCCGCTGAAGAAGCAGGCCGAAGCGGCCCTGCCGCTGCTCGAGGCGATCGAGCAGCGCGCCGCGAGCCAGGGCGTTCCGGTCGACTCTCGGATCGAGCCCGGGAGGACCGTCCGGCACGCGCTGCGCATGCTGATGGAACACGAGCGCTTCGATCAGATCGTGGCGGCGGGCGCCACCAACGGGGACGGCTTCACAGCCGACGACGTCGCCTGGATGCTCGAGAATGCCCCCGGGGAGATCCTGATCCTGCGCCCGACCGTGAAGCGGTCGAAGCTAGCCGGCCGCGCGCGCGATCAGCGCCGGAATCACCGAGTCCGACGGGTCCTCTTCCGGATGCCAGAGCACGCCGAGGACGAAGCCCCCGTCGTCTGATTCGATCGCCTCGACGCTCTCGTCGTCCGTCGCCCAGGCGGTCGCGGAGAGCGAGTCGGGAACGGCGTCAACACCCTGGTGGTGATGGCTCTTTACGGTGAGCTGCTCGGAACCGGCGGCTCGGGCGGCGAGCGACCCGGGCTCGATCCGGACGTCGTGCTCCGTCCAGGATCCCGGGATGGGACGGTGGCGCTCGTGACCCAGACGGTCGGGCAGATGCTGGTCGAGGGTCCCGCCGCAGGCGACGTTGAGGACCTGCATCCCGCGGCAGATGCCGAGCAGGGGAATCCCCCGCTCCAGGGCGGCCTGGGCCAGGGCGATCTCGAAGCGGTCCCGGTCCGGGTTCGTCCCGACCGTCTCCTCGTGCGGCTCGGCGCCGTGGCTTCCGGGATCGATGTCCGAGCCGCCGCCGAGCACCAGCGCGTCCAGGTGGTCGAGCAGCTCCGAGGGATCCTCGGTGGCCCGGCGGTCCGGAGGGAGCATGGCCACCATCCCGCCGGCGCCGTGAATCGCTCTCGAGTAGGAGAGGGGCAGGAGGACGGCCGGCTCGTCCTTCCAGGCCCCGAAGTGGGCGTTCTCGACAGCGGCGCAGACTCCGATCAGGGGGCGAGGCATGCGACGCAAGTTATCGACCGCCAACCGTTAGCCTGCGAGCAGGTGTGCCGGGAAGACTGGTCGGCGGTCCCTGAACCTGCCTCGAAGGACACTCCCGCATCAGCCCCGCGCTTGCCATTCCGCTCTTCTGTGCCTCGGCGGCCGTCTGCCTCGGCGCGGCGGCTCTCTTCGCGGACAGGCTCGACCACGTCGGGCCCGAGCTGGGCCTGTCCGAGCCGCTCGTCGGCCTGCTCACCGCCCTCGCGGCCGATGCCCCCGAGATCGCCTCGGCGCTTATCGCCCTGAGTGCGGGGGAGAAGAGCGTGAGCATGGGGGTCGTCCTTGGCTCGAACGTCTTCAACCTGGCGGCGATGATCGGCATGAGCGCTTTGCTCGCGGGCGCCGTTCACCTGACACGGCGCTCGCTCGCGGTCGAGGGTGCTGTGGCGCTGCTGGCGGCGCTGATCGCCGGCGGACTGATCCTGGACCTGATCCCGGCCTGGCTGGCGGTGCTCGCCTTCATGATGGTGGCGGTTCCGTACGTGGTGCTGCTCGGGCGAGGCCGCCTTCACACGAGCCCGGCAGAGGCGAGGGCACGCGCCTTCGCGATCGCCGCGATCCCGGATCCACCGCCTCAGGCGGTGCGTGAGGCGATCGTCCTGATCGGGCTCTGCATCGTCTGGATCGTGCTCGGCGCTGAGGGCATGGTGCGGACGGCGCTCTCCCTCGCGGGCCAGTGGGATGTCTCGCCCGTCGTGGTCGGCGTCCTGATTCTCGCGGTTCTGACCAGCCTGCCGAACGCTTTCACCGCGATCCGGCTCGGGGCGAGCGATCGCGGGACCGCTCTGGTCAGCGAGACGCTCAACTCCAACACGATCAACCTCGCCGGAGGGGTGATGCTTCCGGCACTGCTGGTCGGGCTCGGTGGGGCGACGGGCCTGGTCAGGTTCGACCTCGCCTGGTTCACCGGGATGACGATTGTCACCCTCCTCGTGCTCGCTAGGCCGAGCGGGGCCCACCGTCTGGACGGCGCCCTGCTCGTCTCCCTCTACCTCGCCTTCGTCGCCGTTCACCTGACCCACGGGTGAAGCGGGGACCTAGACCGGGATCTGCTCGCCGACGTAGACCGTGTCCTCGCTCGGTAGGTGGAAGGCCTCGATCGGGCTCGCCGCGTTGCGGGCCATCACCACGAACAGCCTCTTGCGCCAGTTGTTCAGCGGAGAGTCGTCGGTCGGCTTGATCGCGATCCGCGAGACGTGGTACGAGGCGTGCTCGAGGTCCAGGTTGCGCTCGAGCAGGCCCTGCTTGCGGCAGAGGCGCAGCGCCGCCGGTACATCGACCTTGTCGTGATAGCCGGCCCTGATCGTCACGTGGAAGACCCTGAAGGGGCCGCCGATCTGCTCGACCGTGAAGCGCTCGAACTCGTCCACGTTGGGGATGCTGACCAGGTCGACGGAGACGATCACGACGCGCTTCGGGAAGGTCCGGGAGTGCTCCGTCTCGATCCTGAGCGCGAGCGGGGTCGTCTCCTTGGTCGGGTGAAGATAGACCGACACGCCGGGGACGATGTTGATCAGGGGGTCCTCGTGTGCGTCGAGGCCGCTGAGGAACTCCGTCAGGCTTCCCTCTCTGGCGGTTCGCTCGCGGCTGACGATCGTCTGCCCGCGGCGCCAGTTGATCATCACCACCGAGACCACGGCCGCCACCACGAGCGGCAGCCAGGCGCCGTGCTCGACCTTGGCGATGTTGGCGGCAAAGAAAGACACCTCGACCGTCAGGAACAGCACTGCGATCGGGACGAGCCTCCGCTTCGGAGTACCCCAGAGGAAGCGAGCCACCGCCAGGAAGAGCAGCGTGTTGAGGACGAACGTGCCGGTGACCGCCACTCCGTAGATATCGCCGAGCTTGTCGGCGGACTGGAAGATCAGGGTCAGTGCGATCACCCCGATGCAGAGCGCCCAGTTGACGATCGGGACGTAGATCTGCCCCTCCATCGTGGATGGATGCCGGATGGTGAGCCGGGGCAGGAAGCCCAGCTGGACCGCCTGCCGGGCGACCGAGAACGAACCGGCGATTGCCGCCTGGGAGGCGATGATCGTTGCGGCGGTCGCCAGGATCAGCAGGGGATAGAGAGCCCAGTGCGGCGCCATCAGGAAGAAGGGATTTGACGCCTTGCTCGGGTCGTCGTGGATCGCCACGCCCTGCCCGAGATAGTTGAGGACCAGCGCGGGAAGCGCCACCGCGAACCAGCCGAGGCGGATCGGCGCGGCGCCGAAATGACCGCGGTCCGCATAGAGAGCCTCGGCGCCGGTGACGGCGAGCACGACGCCGCCGAGCGTGAGGAATCCCGCCACGCCGTGGTCGAGGAGGAACCGTGCCCCCCACGTGGGTGAGAGCGCTTGAAAGACCGCGGGGTCCTTCACCACTTGGCTCAGCCCCAGGAGCCCGATCACGACGAACCAAACCAGGATCACCGGGCCGAACAGCCATCCGATGGTGCCCGACCCGCGCCGCTGAAGGAAGAAGAGGCCGAGCAGGATCACGACCGATATCGGCACCACGAGGTGGGCCAGGTCCGGTTCGATCACCTTCAGGCCTTGAACCGAGCCGAGGACCGAGATCGCGGGCGTGATGATCCCGTCGCCGAAGAAGAGAGCGGCCCCGAAGATCCCGAGTGTCACGAGGGTCGCCCTGCGCGCGACCCGGTTGCGCTGGAGCAGCGAGGCGAGAGCCATGATCCCGCCGTCACCGCGGTTGTGGGCCCGCATGATGAAGCCCGCGTACTTGATCGAGACGACGATCGTCAGCGCCCAGAAGATCAGCGAGACGACCCCGTAGACGCCCGCTGTTGTGGCCTGAGCGGCGGCTTTGTGGGTCGTGAAGATCACCTGCTCGGTGTAGAGCGGGCTGGTGCCGATGTCCCCGTAGACGACGCCGAGCGCGCCGAGCGCGAGCACAGCCTTGCCGGCGTCGGCGACCACGTCCCGTTGGTTGTCCTTCAGCGCCTCGAAGCGCTTGCGAACCGCCTCAGACTCCTCGTCCTTCTCGGAGAGGGTCTCCGGCCGCCAGTAGCCGAGCTTGTGCGCCGCCTCGTTGAAGGTCCGCTTCGCTCCGGGCTTATGGCCCGTGCGGACCTTGCCGTCGTCGTCCTCGGGTGATCCTGGAGGCGTCTTGACGCCGACCCTGTGCGAGGCCTCGTGCAGAGGATGCCTGTGCCTGGGATCGGGCTCGCTCACGGTGCGGCACCATCGTAGGCACAGCTCATGCGGCAGAGTTCGTCCGATGAACCACCAGGGTGCTGCTCCGCGAGGACCGTTCGACGTAGCCGTTGTCGGGGCGGGAGCGGTCGGTTGCGCCATCGCGCGGGAGTTGAGCCTTCGCGGCACGAACTGCGTGCTGATCGAGGCGGCGCCCGATGTCGGCACCGGCACCAGCAAGGCCAACACTGCGATCCTGCACACGGGCTTCGACGCCAAGCCGGGGACGGCCGAATCGGGCCTCGTTGCCCGCGGGTATGAGTTGCTGAGCGCCTATGCAGGCGAGGTCGGGATTCCGACTGCCGAGATCGGAGCGCTGATGATCGCCTGGAACGGTGAGCAGCGGGAGGCTCTGACCGGGGTCGAGGCGAAGGCTCGCGAGAACGGCTACGAGGAAGCCCGGCCCGTGGACCTCGAGGAGCTCTACGCGCGCGAGCCGAACATCGGCTCGGGAGCGGAGGGGGCTCTGGAGATCCCCGGCGAGGGCATCGTCTGCCCGTTCACCACCACGCTCGCCTATGCCACCGAGGCGCTGGCGTCCGGTTGCGAGCTTGCCCTGAACGCCGAGGTCATCGGAGTGCGAGCGAGCGGTGACGTCCATGAGATCGACACGGCGAGAGGGCCGGTCCGCGCGCGGTACCTGGTCAATGCGGCCGGACTGCGCAGCGACGAGGTGGACGCCATGCTCGGCCACACGAATTTTCACGTCACCCCGCGCCGCGGCGAGCTGATCGTCTTCGACAAGCTCGCTCGCAGTCTGCTCGAGCATGTCCTGCTTCCGGTTCCCACGGAGAAGACCAAGGGCGTGCTGGTCTCGCCGACGATCTACGGGAACGTCCTGCTCGGCCCGACCGCTGACGACGTCCCGGACAAGACCGACCGTTCGACCACCGAGGCCGGGCTCGCCTCCCTGATGAAGGCCGGGGCCCGGATCATGCCGGCACTCGAGCGGCATGAGGTCACGGCGACCTACGTCGGCCTGCGCGCCGCCACGGAGCATCGCGACTACCAGCTCACCGCACACGCCGAGCAGCGCTATGTCTGCGCGGGCGGCATTCGCTCCACGGGCATCACCGGTTCGCTGGCGATCGCGGAGTGGGTGCGTGAGGCGCTCGCGGACGCCGGCCTCGACCTCGCGTCGGATCCGCAGTCCGTCGGCCTGCAAATGCCGAACATCGGCGAATTCGGCGAGCGCCCGTACCAAGAGGGCGGCACGATCGTCTGCTTCTGCGAGCGGGTCACCCGAGGGGAGATCGACGCGGCGCTCAGGAGCCCCATCCCACCCGCCGACCCCGACGGGCTGCGCCGCCGCACCAGGGCCCTGATGGGCCGGTGCCAGGGCTTCTTCTGCGGAGCTGAGATCGCCGAGTTGATGGAGGGCCGCGATGGCGATCGATGACGGGCCCGTCGTCGTCGGGGGTGGGCCATCCGGCCTGGCGGCGGCGATCGGACTGCGTGAGCAAGGCATCTCGCCGGTCACCGTGATCGAGCGGGAGCGCGAGGCCGGCGGGATCCCCCGCCACTCCGACCACACAGGCTTCGGCCTGCGCGACCTGCGGACCGTCGTCTCCGGCCCTCGCTATGCGGCTCGCTACCGCGAGCTCGCGGAAGCCGCCGGAGTCGAGGTTTTCGCCGAGACGATGGTCACCGAGTGGGAGGGGGACCGCTTGCTGAAGCTGACGGGTCCCGGTGGCCGTCGGGAGCTGGAACCGCCGGCAGTCGTCCTCGCCACGGGCTGCCGCGAGCGGCCGCGGTCTGCGCGCCTCGTGCCGGGCTCGCGTCCCGCGGGGGTGATGACGACCGCGACCCTCCAGCAGCTCGTCCACATGCGTGGCAAGAAGGTGGGACGAAGGGCGGTGATCGTCGGCGCCGAGCACGTCAGCTTCTCGGCGGTCGCGACCCTGGCGCACGGCGGGGCGTCGGTGGCGGGACTGGTCACTGAGCTGCCGCATCATCAGACGCTGCGGGCCTTCAGGGCGGGGGCCGCGGTTCGCTATCGGGCTCCGGTCTGGACCGGGACCAGGGTGAGCGCAATTCACGGCGCCGAGCGGGTGGAGTCGGTCGAGTTGACCGAGGTCGAGTCCGGGCTGAGCCGGACGGTCGAATGCGACCTGGTCGTCTTCACCGCGGACTGGATTCCGGACCACGAGCTCGCGGTGATGGCGGGATGTGAGCTCGACCCGGGCAGTCTCGGCCCGCTCATCGATCCGGCGCTGCGGACGACCCGCCGGGGAGTCTTCGCTGCCGGGAATCTTCTTCACCCCGCCGAGACCGCTGATGTCTGCGCGCTCGACGGGCGGCACGTCGCGCCGGCGGTTGCGGCGTACCTGCGGGGCCCCGGCGAATGGCCGTCCCACATCAGGCTGGCCTCGCAAAGCCCCCTGGCCTGGGTCGCGCCCAACCTGCTGCTGTCCACGGGGCATCCGCCGCCGCGCGACCGGTTCCTCTTCCGGTCGACGGAATTCGTCCGGCGCGCCCGCCTGCAGGTCCGCCAGGGCGGTCGCGAGCTGTGGAGCGGACGGGTCGGCCGCCTGGTGCCGGGACGCTCTTCATACATTCCGGCCAACTGGACCGCGCAGGTTGATGCTGAAGCGGGCCCCGTGATCGTGGCGGTGAAATAGGGTTGGGCCCATGAGCGACGGGATGTTGCTCGGCATCGACGAAGGGACCACCGGCGTCAAGGCCGCGCTCTTCGACCAGCGGCTCCAGCCGGTCGGGGAAGCGCGCCGCGACAAGGTGAACCGCCATCCGCGTGAGGGCTGGGTGGAGCAGGACGGCGAGGAGGTGATCGCCGCCGTCACCGAGTCGGTGGCCGAGCTGCTCGATGACGCGGACGGCGATGTGATCGCATGCGGGCTGGACCATCAGGGCGAATCGGTGCTCGCCTGGGACTCGGAGACCGGGAAACCGCTCAGCCCGATCGTCGTCTGGCAGGACAAGCGCTCCCAGGAGGTGCTGGACACTCTCACGGAGGAGGAGGATGAGGTCAAGGAGCTCAGCGGCCTGCCCTTCGACCCGTACTTCTCGGCGGCGAAGCTGGCCTGGCTGCTGAAGAACGACGACGACGTGAAGAAGGCGCGCGAGGACGGCCGCCTGCGGATGGGGACCGTCGACTCCTTCCTCTGCGACCAGCTCGGCGCCGGCTTCGCGACCGAACCGGCCACCGCGTCGCGTACCCAGCTCCAGCGGATCGACAGGCCGGGCTGGGACGAGCGCCTCTGCGAGATCTTCGGCATTCCCATGGAGGTCCTCCCCGAGATCCGCGAGACAGCCGGCGACCTCGGCACGATGAAGCACGAGAGCTGGCCCGTCGAGCTGCCCTTCCGGGGGCAGGTGGTCGACCAGCAGGCGGCCCTCGCAGGCGCCGCCTGCGTGGAGCCCGGCCGGGTCAAGGCCACCTACGGCACCGGCGTCTTCGTGCTCGCCCACGTCGGCGCGGAAGTGCCGAAGCCCGCCGGGGGCCTGCTTCCCACCGTCGCCTGGAGCATCGACGGCAGGCTCGAGTACGCGCTCGACGGCGGTGTCTTCGCCGCCGGGGCGATGCTCGAATGGATGTGCAACCAGCTCGGCATCGCGGAGAGCCCTCCCGAGCTCAGCAAACTGGCCCGCGGGGCGGAGAGCTCCGCAGGGGCCCGGGTGCTTCCGGGGCTCGCCGGGGTCGGCGCCCCCTGGTGGCGGCCCAACGCCCGTGCCGTGATCTCGGGTATCTACGGGGGGACGACCCGCGAAATGGTGGCCCGGGCGGCTCTGGAGGGGATCGCGTGGCGCGTCGCCGATGTGGTCGCGGCGATCCAGGAGACATCCCCGATCGAGAGGCTGCGCGTCGACGGCGGCCTCACCAACGAGCCGCTGCTGCTCCAGCTCCAGGCGGACATGATCGGCGCGCCGGTAGAGGCCGCCGGCGCCGATGCCACGGTCCTGGGCGCGGCGGCTCTGGCCGGAGTTGGGGCAGGGGTGATCGGCTCGCTCGCCGACCTGCCCGAGATGCTTCCCGCCGACCGCAGCGTCGACGCTCAGCAGGACGAGAACTGGCGCTCAACGGAGCACGAGCGCTGGCGCGAATTCGTGCGTGCAACCGAGGTGCTGGACCCGCGCTAGCGGCGCCGGCCATACCCGCCGAGGGTGGGATCACCCCCCGTGGGAATCCGCCAACGTGAACTGGCCGGCGATCACGACCAGGTACACGAACGTCGCGACGAAGCCGACGATCATCCAGGCAACCGGGTCCTTCACCGTCGCCGTGACGAGCGCCGCTCCGCCGATCGCGAGCCCGACCGAGACCAGGTGGAAGCCGCCCCAAAGGCGCACCGTGCCGTGCTCCCTCGAAGCGAGAATCTCACTCGGACGCCCGTAGGCCAAGGCCGCCGTGACTCCAAAGCCGAGCACGGCACCGGCGAGAAAGAGCAGGGCCTCCCACGCCGTGGGGATGCCACGGGAATGCGTCGTCACTGCGCCGGAGGTCCAGATCGTCAGTGTGTATCCATAGGGAGCTGCGCTGGTCGCCACCGCCGTCTTCAGGTGAGACCGGTAGCTGTGACGTTCGTCGCTCATCTCCGCGCGGACGATAGTTCGGACCGTCAGTCGTCGCCTTCGGCCGTCCGCTCCACCGCCTCGATTCCGCGAGGTCTGCCGGCGCGCACCCACCGGTTCCAGAGAAAGCCGCCGATCAGGACTGTGCCGACGATTGAGATCAGCGGATAGCCGCGAGCCAGGTTGACCACCAGCGTGAAGGCGACCACCACGGCGGCGATCAGGTTGATCGTGAACAGCGGCCACTTTCCCTGCCTCCGCGAGAAACGCGCCATCGCGAGCAGCCCGGCAAGGAAGCTGACGAAGACCGCTACGGCGTAGACCAGCACCAGCTCCTGCTCCTGGCCGTTGGCGGCGAGGATGATGACGGCCGAGATCAGTGCGTAGACGATCACCGCCAGTACCGGGGTGTGGTGCTGGTTGGTGCGCGCCAGTCGGCCGGGAAGGAGCCCTGGCGTGCCGCCCGGCGAGGTTCGCGCGAGCGCCTTCAGCAGGCCTGGACCGGCCTGAAACGAGGACGCGGCGGCGGCGAGCAGCAGCACGCTGCTGGAGAGCTGGAAGAAGCCGAACAGGCCTCCGTCGCCGACGGCGGCCTTGGCGAGGTTGCTGATCTGGGTGTCGTCGCTCCCCGGGATGCCGACGTTGAGATGGACCGCCAAGGCGGTCAGGCCCAGGGTGAGGCTGCCGACGATCAGGATCGTCAGCCCGAGCGTGCCGCGCCCGAAGTGCCAGCGGCCCCGGTTGTCGAGCTGCCCGAGCTGGGCGATCGAGGTCGCCGGGGCCTCGGTGCCTGTGGCGAGGGCCATCGCCACCGGGAAGGCGAAGATCACGGCGACCAGTGCCGGGCTGGCGGATCCGGTGAGCGGCGCTTGGGCATGCGCGGTGGCCGGCGAGGTCCAGCCCGCCGCCAACACGATGAGGCTCGCGACAATGAAGAGGCTCGTCATCAGGGCGAAGATCAGGCGGCCGCCGTGTCCGAACCAGGTCAACCCGGCGACGAGGGCGAGGAGAGCCATTGCGAGGGGAATTCGCTCGGGCGCGAGGGCGGGGACGTAGGCGATCAGCGCGCTCCCCGCGGCCGCGATGGAGATCGCGATCGTCAGCGCGAAGTCGACGATCAGCGCGCCGATCGGGAGAAAGGACCATTCCTCTCCGAAGGCCCTGCCGGCGGCTTCCGGCGAGCCCCCTCCTTCGGGGAAGGCTCTGACCAGCTGCCAGTAGTTGAGCGTGACCAGGGCGATGATCCCGACCACGATCGACATCGTCGCCATCAGCAGCTCGAGGTGGCCGTTGAGCGCCCGCAGCGCCGCCTCGATCGCATAGGCGACCGAGGAGACCGGGTCCGCCATCACCGCGAAGGCGAAGGCGAAGAAGAGCGCGACCTTCCCGCCTCGCACGAGAACGGTGGTCGCAGTCGAGGGCGGGGGGGAGGCGGTGGTACCGGGCGAAGCCATTGCGCTCCTTGGGGGTCGACGACGAATTGCCGACCAGCCTTCCCGGCACACCGCGACCCACAGTAGTGCCCCCAGCGCCCGTTTTCGGCTTTGCATCTGCGATCTAGCGAAATCTCTACGCCGCCCGGGGCTTGGCCCGACCAGCCGTCACCGGTGACGCGACCCCAGATAGCACTCGACCCGCGCTAATCGCGGGTCGAGTGGGCGGCGCATACCCCACGCCCCGTTGGGCGTGGGCGACCGCGCAGCTACTGTCGAGCGTCAGCTGACGATCTCAATGATGATCGAAGCCAAGGCGATCAAGCCGAGGATCCCGATTGCCACCGTCAGGTCCTTCTCGCCGACGGACTTGTTCGATTCGTTCATCGTTTCCACTCGCCTTTCCTAGTCGCGCGTGACGACGTCTTCCTCCAGCGTGCTGACCGGACCCTGGTACTTGTTCTTCGCCGAGACCAGGTACCAGATGCCGAAGATCAGCGGCAGGATGATCGCGAACGGCGTGTAGTTCACGTTCGCTGCATCGAATGCCTCATTCCACGGCAGCCCCGTCGGGTCGTACGGCAGGTCGAGCGCGTAGACCACGACGACCACGAAGATGATCGCCAGGATGTTGATCATCCTGTAACGCCGGCCCAGATTCCACGGCCCGGCCTGGAAAGCGTCGCCCTTTCGCAGGCGCAGAAATACCGGAATGATGTAGGCGAGATACAGGCCCACCGTGCAGATCCCGGTCAGCGCGAAGAACGCGAATGGGATGTCGTTCTTGCCGAACAGAGCCGGGATCGAGATCAGCAGCGAGAAGAACGAGACCGCGATCACCGCGTTGAACGGCACCCGGTCGCGATTGACCCGCCGGAACAGCGTCCACCCGGGAATGGCTCGGTCGCGGGAGAACGCGTACCAGGTCCGCGAGGCGCTGGTCAGGCCCGCCGCCCCGCAGAAGAACTGCCCGATCGTCGCGATCAGCACCACCATCTTCGCGGCCCAGGGGTTAAGCGCGGAGTTGAAGATGCCGAATACCGCGCCGCCCGAGTCGTTGACTGCGGTGACATTGGTGGCCGCGTAGAGGAACGCGAGCAGCACCAACCAGCCGATGATCGCTGAGAAGAAGATCGAGCGCCAGACGCCCTGGGCGGCGCTGATCGCGGCGCCGTGTGTCTCCTCGGCCGTGTGGGCAGAGGCGTCGTATCCGGTCTGCGTGTACATCGCGAGCAGGAAGCCCACCGGCGCGACCAGGAACCAGAAGCCGATACCGCCGGTGGTGCCTCCGAGGGTGCCACTCTCATTGAAGCGTGTGCTGAAGACGAAGCTGGTGCTCTGATGATGATCCGGCACGAAGATCAGCAGCGCGATGATCACCGCGGTGCCCAGCAGGTGCCAGCCCACCGAGATGTTGTTCATCAGCGCGAGCACGCGGTCGGCGAAGATGTTCACGACCGTGTAGAGCAGGAGGATGATCAGGAAGAGCAAGAAGGTTTCGCTCAGGATGTGATTGGTGTCTCCGAAGTTCACGCCGAAGATGTTCAGCCCGTAGAGCTGCAGCAGGTTGAACAGGAAGAAAGCGCAGCCGTAGGCGACCGAGGCCACGATGCCAAGTAGGCCGACGATGTTGAACCAGCCGGTCATCCAGCTCCAGCCCTTGCCTCCGAGGTCGTGGGCCCACCAGTACGGGCCGCCCGCCGTCGGATACCTCGACGTCAGCTCGGCCATCGAGAGCCCGACCATGATCACGAAGAAGCAGATCACGGGCCAGCCGATCGACACCATGCTGGGTCCGCCGTGAAGCCAGGCGAACGAGAACGTCGTGAACGTCCCCGCAAGGACGGAGATGATGGTGAACGAGATGGCGAAGTTGGTGAACGCGCTCCAACCTCGCGAGAGCTCCTGCTTGTAGCCGAGCTCTGCAAGTCGCTGCTCGTCCGCCCGGGTCTGGTCCACGTCGGAAATGCCCTCAGGTGGAGTCACTGCTCTTCTCCCTCCGTCGCGGCCCGCCCACATCCTTGCGGGCGTGGCCATATATGCCGGAATGGTGTGGACCCTATGTGCGGAAGCGGACACACGTCAAGGCCGATTTCCGCAAATTGAGGAAGTCTGGTGGATGTTGTACGTATTGGCTAGGCGGGGCCACGGGCGAGGCCCAATCGGCCGAGGAGTCCCGCGAGGGAGGGTCTATGGCGCCGCTCCGGCTGGGAGATGCGCTCCAGCGAGCCCACCGTCTGCGGCTCGAGTTCCTCGAGGTGGGTGACCAGGGCGATGAATGCCTGAGCGGTGGTGAGCGCGTCGCCGTCGGCGTGGTGCGGGCGGTGCACGGGCAGGCCGAGCTCACGGGACATCGCCGACAGGCCGATCGGATCGCTCTTGGCGGCCGACCGCCGGCGGAGCCGACGGAGCTCGCGGTCGAGCATGGCCGTGTCGATGAAGAGGTTGCGCACCTTCGGCCCGTGCTCCCCCAGGGCGACACGCAGGAATTCTCGCTCGACTGTCGCGACATGGGCGACGATCGGCCTGCCGGTGATCGCCTCCAGCAGCCCGTCGAGGTGCTCGTGGAGCGGGTCGGCCCCCTTCAGATCGGTCTCGCGCAGGCCGTGGATGCGGATGGATTCGGCATCCGGCATACGCTGCGGTCGTACGAGCTCGTAGCGGGCGTCCGCCAGGCTGACCCGTCCGCCGGCCACAGTCACCGTCGCAAACGAGATGATCTCGTCGGCCGCGTGGTCGAGCCCGGTCGTCTCGAAGTCGAGCACGGTGAAGGCGGCCTCACGCCACGGGGTGCTCGAGCGTGGCATCGGGGTCTCCCGATAGGCCCGGGCCGCGTCTGAGCCGACCTCGGTCACCGGCTAGCGAGGGGAGAGCTCGCCCGTCATCGAGCGCTGGACGGCGGCGACTTCCCTGAAGGCGTCGCGCAGGTATCGCCTGGTGAGCGGATCGAGTTCCCGCGGGTCGATGTCGTCGTCAGGCTCCTTCGCCGGCCTCGAGCTGCCCCACCTGGTGCTCGAGCCGGAGCGCGCTGAACAGTTCGTACGCCTCTTCGAGGATTCGGGCTTCGGTCACCTGGATGACGCCCTCAGCCGCCGCCAGCCGTAGCCGCGCGAGCGTCGGTGTGACGCGGATGCCTGCGCGCAGGGCCGCGTAGCGCGCGAGGTCGACGATCGGCAACAGCCCGCCGTGCTTGATGTCGAAGGTTCTCCTCAAGCCGGTCGGCGGCTTCGCGGCTAGAGCAAGGCGAAGCATCCAGCGTTCGAGGACGTCGCGGGAGCCGGTCTCGAAGAGGAGCTGCTTGACGTCGAGGCCACGTTGCGGGCCGTAGACGATCCGGCCGTCGAGCAGGATGGAGGTCGCGATCAGGACACGGTTCTCCGTAGGGTGCGCCAGCCATTGCTCGATCGCTCGCTGCCAGTCCTCGATCGAGCTCGCGGAGAAGGTGCCCGAGGCGTTCACGCCGTGAGGGTCGAGGTGCCAGCCTACGACTCGGACGCAGTCGGCCACGCTCGCGGCGATCCCGTGCATGTACTCCGTGGTCCGAACCGTCGCGAGGCTGCGGCTCGCGTTTGAGGAGAGTGCGTCGGAATCCGGAACATTCCGCCAGGCCATACCCGAGTCGACGTCGGAGGAGGGGACCGGCTCCCGGCGGCCGTGGCTGCCTAGCGACATAAAGCAGAACTCGGCTGGAGGCGGGCCCTGCGAGTCGATCGCGAGCTCGATGATTCGAGCGATGAGTGCGTCCGCCACGGCCGAGATCACGGCGCTGACCTGCGTCGGGGAGAGCTCCGCGCGTTGGAGCGCGATCACCGTCGAGCGCAGCCGGCTGGCGGCGTCGCTCAGGTCACGCTGGTTCCTCGCCGCGGCAATCGCCCGGCGCAAGACGAAGGGCGACCGGGTCTCCGCGGCGATCAGATCGATCCCGACGATCACACCGAGCAGCTCGGATCGAGCCGAGAAGACCGGGACATGCCTGATGTTGTTGTCCAGCATGGCCAGCATCACGTCCGCTCCCGTTTGATCGGCCCCCACTCCGATGACGGGCGAGCTCATTGCCGAGGAGACCGGGTCGTCCGGTGAGAGAGGGCCGGCCACGACGCCCACGCGCAGATCGCGGTCGGTGACGATCCCGTAATCCCCGTTGCCGAGCTCGATGAGTACCGAGCTCACCTCCCTGGTGTTCATCATCCGCGCCGCCTCCCTCAGGCTCATGTCCGGCTTGCAGCTGACCGCGGGACCCCGCACCAGGGACGCCGCAGGCTGTTGGGCGACCTCGGGGCTGGGGGGGACGGCATCATCTCCAGACGAACGCCCGGCACGATCGAGAAGTGAGCGGGTCAGGAACCGCAGGCTCGAGGGGCGGCCGAGCAGCGGAATGACTTCCTCCGCGGGCAGCGAGTAGCAGAGGGTGTCCTCACTCGCCCGGGCCTCGTTCTTCGCAGGGAGGCCGGAGAGCACCGAGGGATGGCCGAACATCTCGCCTTCGCCGAGCACGTCGATGACGGTCCCGCGGTCGACCAACTCGACGGACCCGCGCCTGATCACCCTGATCCGTCCCTGGGAGAGCCTCCCCTGCGGAACGATCGTGGTGCCGGCGGGAAAGAACTCCACCTCGGTCTTGGCGGCGAGCGCCTCGAGCGCTGCCTCGTCGAGCCCGCTGAAAGGGTCTCGCCCCCCCAGGAACTCGGCGATGTCGTGCATCAGGTCAGCCGGTGATCGCCGATGCGGCTTGCTCGACCGTCGGCCGAATGGGAATCACCCGGTCGATGCCCATCACGGTGAGGATGCGAAGGATCTGCTCGCTGGAGGCCGCCACTGCCAGGTGCTCGGATCCTTCGTCCGAGTTCTGAGCCTCTCGCGACAGCAGCAGTGCCCGGACACCGCTCGAGTCGATGAACTCGCATTCGGTCAGATCGACCACGATCCCGGCCGAGTCGGCGGCGACAGCCGTGCGAAGCTCTCCGCGTAGCTCCTCCTCGTGGGACATGTCGACCTCGCCCGCAACACGTACCACCCGGACCCGCCCGGGACCGGGCCCAGAGTTGATCTCGAACTGCGGAATGTCTGCGCTTGGAGTTGCCGACATGCGTTCCCCCTAGGCCAACAACTAGGTGAAATCACATGGTACTCGCGTGGAGTTCGTGCCACTAGCCGAGGTCAAGTGCGGAGCGTGCTCTGCTGACCGCCGCCTTCACGCTTCCATTGGATCCCAAGAACACGGGGGAGTCGCCGTCGCGCACCAGCCGGTCGGCCAGGATCACCCCGCGCGGGTTCACGGGTGCGTTCCCCTCGAGCACGTCGGCGAGATCTCGGATTGCGGCCCGAGACTGGACCAGGTCGAACTCCCTGAGAAAGATCTGCGCCCTCATGAAGTTCTTCCTGGCGTGCTCGGCCGCATCGAGCATCTCCCTGAGCGCCCGGGCGACCTCTTTGCGGTAATTGGGATCGAGAAGCTCAGCGCTTCGTGCCTTTGCCAGCCTGCTTCCATCGGGACGATCACCGGAGAGCAGACGTTCGTCGAGGCTGCGCGCGCGAAGTCTCGCCAGAGTCCGATCCCAAAAGCCGGGGCTTCCCACATCCGTGAGTCTCGCGTAACCGGCGGATCAGGTGAAGGTCGGCATCGGCCGCCCGAGCAGATCCTCGACGTGCGACACCGGAACCGGCTCGGAGAAGTGGAAGCCCTGGGCGAAGCCGCAGCCGAGCGCGCTCGCCATCCGCACCTGCTGCTCGGTCTCCACGCCCTCGGCGACCACGCCGATGCCGATCGTGTCGGCCATCTCGTTGACCGCCCGGACGATCGCGGCGTCGTGCGAGCCCTCCGCGAGGTTCTCGACGAAGCTGCGATCGAGCTTGATCATCGAGAGGGGCAGGCGCTTCAGATAGCCGAGGGATGAGAAGCCCACGCCGAAGTCGTCCAGGACCAGCCGCACCCCGAGGCCCTTGAGCGACTCGAGGGTCCGCTCGACGAACTCGGTGTCATCGAGCAGCGTGGTCTCGGTCAGCTCGAGCCAGAGGCTGGACGGATCGATTCGGTTCGCCCGCACAGAGCCCTCGATGTGGGAGAGCAGATCCGGGTCGGCGATCTGGCGCGCCGAGAGGTTGACCGCGATCGAGATCGGCGCCGAGTCGGGCTGGAGCTGCTGCCACGCGGCCGCCTGCCGGCAGGCCTGCTCGATCACCCAGCGCCCGATCGGCACGATCAGCCGGGACTCCTCGGCGACCGGGATGAAGCCGACCGGGCCGACTAGCCCGCGTTCGGGATGGCGCCAGCGCAGCAGCGCCTCGAGGGCGACGATCGATCCGTCGCCGAGCTTGATCACCGGCTGGTAGTGGAGCTCGAGCTCCCCGCGCTGGATCGCGCGCCGCAGGTCGTTCTCGATCTGCATGTGCTCGATCACGCGGGAGCGCATGACCTCGTCGAAGATCTCGTATCCGCCGCGCCCGCGCTCCTTGGCGCGGTAGAGGGCCGAGTCGGCGTCGCGGATCAGCGCCTCGGGGGGCTCCTGGCCCGCGCCGATGGCGATGCCGACGCTGGCGCTCACGAAGTGCTCCCGCTCGCGCAGGATGAAGGGCTGGGTGAGTACCTCGGCGATGCGCTCGGCGATGCGCGTCGCCCCGCGCTCGTTCCCGATGTCCTCGGCCAGCACGGCGAACTCGTCGCCGCCGAAGCGCGCGACCGTGTCTCCCGGCCGGAGGGCCTCCTCGATCCGGGGCGCCACCGCGGCGAGGAGCTCGTCGCCGGCCGCGTGCCCGAGGCTGTCGTTGACGAGCTTGAACTGGTCGAGATCGAGGAAGAGCACCGCGACCGCGGTCTGGCGTCGCGCCGCCACCGAGAGGGCGTGCTGAAGCCGGTCGAGGAACAGGTTGCGGTTGGGGAGCCCGGTGAGCGGGTCGTGCAGCGCCTCGTGCTGGGTCCGGTCCTCGTTTCGCCTCCGCTCGATGCCGTTGGCGAGCACGTTCGCGATCGACTGCATGAAGGAGACCTCGTCCTGGGTGAAGCTGTTGGGGATCCGCGAGCCGACCCCGAGGACTCCATAGGGGTCCCCCTTGGCCTTGATCAACACCGCGGCCGCGCTGCGCATCTCCGAGTCCACCTGCAGCTTCGACTCGCGGAAGCGGGTCTCGGTCTGCCAATCGTCGACCACGACCGGCTGTCCGGTGGCGAGCGCGTAGCCGGACTGCGATTCGTGGCCCGTGGGAACCCGCGCCTTTCCCGACGTCCTCGGCCACGAGGCCAACCCCTGAGATCAAGAGCAGCTCGTCACCGCCCGGCAGCAGCTTGAGGACGCCGCCGATGTCGATGTCGAGCACCCGCTCCATGAGCGCCGTGGCCTCATCGGTGAGCGCGTCGATGTCCGTGCCCTCGAGCGCGAGCTGGCCGAACTGCGCCACTGCCATCTGCTGACGGGTCAGCCTGCGGCTGGTCTCCTCGCTGAGCGCCCGCGCGGCGGCCGTCTCGCTGAGGGTGTTGCGCTGCCTCGTCAGGTTGCGGGCCTCCCAGGTGCCCAGCAGGCCGACGCAGACCATCGCGAACAGGCCGAAGCCGTCGAGGGGCAGGCCGCCCCCGACCACGAAGGCGAGAACCGCCAGGGCCACCAGGTCCGCGAGCCCGACCACGGCGATCGCTCGAGGCGTGTAGGAGAGCGCCGCGAAGAGGTAGGGAAGGACCAGGAGCAGGACGTATGGGCTGGTCGATCCGCCGTCGAGCCCGGCGATGGCCCCGATCAGCAGGATGTCGCTTAGCGACCAGCCGATGAAGAAGAGATCCGCATAGCGGCTGCGCACGATGCGCTCGCCGGGGAGCGCCATGAGCACGGGAACGCTGAGCAGGCCGAGGGCGGTCGCGACGAGGATCAGGTCGCGGTGGGGCCCGCTCCAGGTGTGCAGTGCGTAGGCGCCTGCGCCGAGGCAGACGATGACCGTCACCCAGATGCCGACGCCGATGGAGTCCAATCGGCTGCGGATTTCCTGTTCGGCGACGTCTCCGGCTCCCGCCGGCGCTCTTCCCCTCATCACGCTAGAAGTTGCCTTCGCGATGGCTCCGATAGCTTCCCCGAGCGGCCGTGCCGCGACATCCGCACTACTGGGGAGATACTGAGGGCCAGCAAATGTACGACCAGCACGACGTCGAGACGCTCGAACGTCAATTCAACGCGGCGATGGAAGAGGCCGATACCGGCACTGCGCTTGACGCGGTGAGGCGCATATATGACGAATTCGACCGGGGAGGGGCCGGACTTGAGGCTCTGCTGCACCCTGACTTCCAAATTCGCATGGAAACCGTCTTCATCGACGGCAAGGCCTACAAGGGGATACGCGGCTTCGCGAACTGGCGCAGCGACATGGAGAAGCTGTTCGAGTCGGACAGCTTCAAGCCCGAGGGCCTGCGCGCCGCCGCCGACGGGCGCTGGGTCGTCCTGGGCCGGCTGCAGATCACCGAGAAGGAGACCGGCGACGAGCTCGACGTCCCGCTGGCCCACGTCCTCGAGCAACGCGACCGCAAGGTGGCGAGCCTGACCGCCTACTCCGAGCCGTCGGCGGCGCTGGAATCGGTGGACCTGCCCGTGTAAGCGTGCAAGACGAACGGGCCCCGCTCAGAGGGGCCCGCTCGCTGGGGGTTATGGAGGCGCCTCGATGACGCCGGATTGTGTTCGGACGAGTCTTGGTCAGGAGCTGGAGCCGCTCGAGCCGGTGCCCGAGCTGTTGCTCTGATCCTGGTTCTGGTTCTGCTGCTGACCCTGCAGGGGCGGGGCGCCCGGCGGTGGGCCGCACTTGCCCGTGCCGATGCCGGGAGGTCCGGCGTGCTGCATGTCGGTCGGGAGCTTGTCCTTGCAGGCCTCATAGGCCTTCTGGATCTTGTCCCGGTCGGCCGCGCTCGGCGGCTTCGGCGGATTGCTCGGATCGATGTTGCTCGGATCCGGGGGCGCGGGGGCACCGTTGTCCTCCATGCACTTCCGGAAGTCCTCCATCTTCTGCCTGTCGGCGGCAGAGAGATCGGGGGCGCGGAAGGTCATCACCCCGGGACCGCCGCCGGGCGGAGGGGCCTGGGCCGTGAACGAGTTGCCTCCGTTACCCGAGCTGCCGCCGTTGCCGTCGGCCGCCATCGAGACCGCGGCCACGCCGACCGCGGTGATGCACGCCGCCAGCAGCGACAACCCGAGGGGACCGAGCCTGATGGTCAGTCCTCGCTTCCTCTTCTTTTCCATCTCCACTCCTGTCCGTCGCTTCCCGGATCAACCGGGCTCGACGACCATCAAGCCACGCGGGTATGAGAGGAGGCTGAGACTCGGCTAAGAAACGACTTGAGCTTCGCCGACGGCCTTCGCCGCCTGTCGCTCGGGCGCGATGCGAATCACGTTCCAGGCGAGGCCGACCCGCTCCATGCCGGCGATCAGCAGGGCGGAGGGGTCGAGCTCCCAGCGACGCAGCCCGTGCACGGCCGAGCGAGGAAAGGCGTGGTGGTTGTGGTGCCAGGACTCGCCGAGTGACGGGAGGGCGAGCCAGAAGACGTTGGTGGAGTGGTCGTCGACCTCGAAGCGGCGGGATCCCAGGAAGTGGCAGACCGAGTTGACGCTCCAGGTGACGTGGTGGACGAAGAAGACCCGGACGAGTCCGCCCCAGAGCAGGCCGGTCGCGGCACCGAGCAGCGTGCCGGTGATCAGGTAGCCGGCCAGTGCCGGGATGCCGAGCCCGAGAAACACGAGCGTCACGAAGCGCCGGTTGATCAGCCGCATGCCCCGGTCCTCGTAGAGATCCGGCGCGTATTTCTTCCAGTCGGCGCGGCCGTGCTCGGAGAGGAGCCAGCCCATGTGCGCGTGCCAGAGGCCGCGGAAGACGCCCGACCACGCCGTCGCCGTGGCCCACGTGCGGGCTGTGCGGATCGCCCTCGACGTCGGTGTGCGCGTGGTGCTTGCGGTGGTCGGCGACCCAGGCGATCACCGGGCCCTGCACCGCCATCGAGCCCAGGGAAGCGAAGACGTACTCGGTCGGCTTGTGGGTGCGGAAGGAGCGGTGGGTGAGCATCCGGTGGAAGCCGACCGTGATCCCGGCCGCGGTGAGCACGTACATCACGGCGAACAGGACCAGGTCATGCCAGCTGACGACGCTGCCCCAGAGCAGCACGATCGCCGCCAGGGTGGCCACGAAGGGCACCACCATGGCGCCGAGGTTCACGACCTTGCTGGCGCGCGTCATGTGAGCAGCGTAGGCAGGCGACCGCACAAAGAGTTAGCCTGAATCCCAACTCTTTCGACCAAAGTCTTGTCAGCCTAAATGACAAAAAACTCCCCAAGGGGTCAGACCCCTTCATTAAGGGGTCTGACCCCGTGGTGCCCTGGCACGCGCTGCCGCCCGCCGTGGCCGACGCGATCGAGCCCGAGCTGCCCGAGGCGACCGAGGAGATCCTGGAGACGATCGGCCGCGAGGTCCCCGAGTACGCGCGGCCGCTCGAGGGCGCCTTCGGCGTGGCGATCCGCACGGGCGTGAGCGAGGCGCTCCGCCAGTTCGTCGCCCTGATCCGAGATCCCGGCGCGGGCCGCGAGTCCGGACGCGACGTATATGTGGGGCTGGGCCGGGCCGAGTTCAGGGAGGGGCGGACGCTCGACTCGCTCCAGTCCGCCTACCGCGTCGGCGCCCGGGTCGCCTGGCGGCGCGTCTCGGCCGCGGCTCGGCGCGCCAAGGTCGACCCCGAGGAGCTCGGCCTGCTGGCCGAGGCGATCTTCGCCTACATCGACGAGCTCTCGGCCGACTCGGTCGAGGGCTACGCGCAGGCCCAGCGCGAGCAGGAGGGCGAGCGCCAGCGTCCGCCGCCGCGAGCTGCTCGCCCTGCTGCTGCGCGATCCACCGGCGCCCGACCCCGAGATCCGCTCTGCGGCCCAGGCGGCCGGGTGGAGGCTCGCGCGGAGCGCCGCTCCGCTCGCCGTCGCGGAGGAGAACCTCGCCCGGGTCGGCCGCCGCCTCCCGGCGGACGCGCTGGTCGCGAGCGTGGGCGGTGTCGGCTGCGCCGCTGCTCGCCGGCGCGGCGGACGCGAGTCGCGCCGCCGAGCTCGAGCGGGCGACCCGCGACGTCACGGCGGCGCTCGGCCCGACCGTGCCGCGGGCCGAGCTGGGCCGGGCGTGGGCGATCGCCTCGGCGGCCCTGCGGGCGGCGCAGGCGGGTGCGATCGAGGCTGACGGCGTGATCGATGCTGACCGGCACCTGCCCGAGCTGCTCCTCTTCGAGTCCGGCGGGCTCGCCGAGCGGCTGGCGGCCAGGCGGCTGGCGCCGCTCGACGAGCTCACCCCGGCCGGCAGGGCGCGGATGGAGGAGACGGCGCTCGCCTACGTCCAGCACGGCGGCAACGCGGCCGCGATGGCGCGGGCGCTCCATCTCCACCCGCAGACGATCCGCTACCGGCTCGGCCGGCTGCGCGAGCTCTTCGGCGACGAGCTGGGCGACCCGGACGCCCGCTTCGAGCTCGAGCTCGCGCTCAGATCTCAGGCAGTTCGAGGCTGACCACCGCGCCGCCGTCCTCGGCGTTCGCGGCGCGAGCGGTGCCATCGTGCTCCTCCGCCACCCGCTGCACGATCGCCAGCCCGAGGCCCGAGCCGGGCTTGCCGCGTGCGTCGTCGGCGCGCCAGAAGCGGTCGAAGACCTTGTCCAGGTCCTCGGCGGGGAAGCCGGGCCCGTGATCGCGGACCGTGACCCGGCCCTCGGCGACCTTCACCTCGATCTCGCCTCCGGGCGGGCTCCACTTGCAGGCGTTGTCGAGCATGTTCGAGATCGCCCGCCCGAGCCGCTGTGCGTCGGCGTCAACCAGGGTGGGGTGGAGGTCCTCGGCGAACTTCATGTCCCGCGCGCGGCGCTGCGCCCGCTCGATCGCGTCACGGGTGAGCTCGTCGAGCGCGACCTCCTGACGGGCGATCGCGTCCTGCCCCGGCGCCCGGGCGAGCTCGACCACGTCGCCGACCAGCTCGGTCATCTCCTCGAGCTCCTGGGTCAGATCCGCGACCAGGCGCTTGCGCTCCGCCGGGTCGAGGTTCTCGGTGCGGCCGAGCGTCTCGATGTTGGTCCGCAGCGTGGCGAGCGGGGTGCGCAGCTCGTGTGAGGCGTCGGCGACCAGCCGGCGCTGGGCCGACTCGGAGCGCTCGAGCGCGGCGAGCATCTCGTTGAAGCTGGCGGCCAGGCGGCCGAGCTCGTCGTCGCCCCGCACCTCGATCCGGTGGGTCAGGTCGTGGGTGCGGGCGACCTCCTCGGCCGCGTCGGAGACCTCGCCCGCCGGAGCGAGCGCCGTGCGCGCGACGACGGGCCCGAGCCCGGCGGCCAGCGCGATTCCACCCGCGCTCACGGCGGCCAGGATGATGATCAGCGTGTTGAGGGTGTGGTTGGTGTCCTCGAGCGAGCGCGCCACCTGGATCGCCCCGCCGGCGGCCATCGGCTGGGTCAGCACCCGCAGGTCCGTCCCCTGGACGGAGACATCGCTGAACTGCGCGGCTCCGCCGCTCGTGGCGAGCTCCCGATCGGCGCTCGAAACCGGCAGCCGGTACTGGGAGGTCGGGTCCGCGACGACCGCGCCGTTCGGCCCGATCACCTGTGCGAGGGCCGGCGCTCCGCCCGGGCCTGGAGGCGGTACGGCCTGCTGCAGGAAGACGCGGTCGCCTCGCTCCTCCCCCTTCGCCGGCTTGCCGTTCGCCTTGGGCGGGACGGGCGGTGGCCCACCCGTGCCGAAGGTCACAGGTCCCGGCGCCGAGCTGTTGATCACCGGCGCCGCCTGCGACGCCCGCTGGGTCACGACGTCGGCCTGGTGGTGGAGGTCGTTGTCGATGTCGCTGCGGAGGCGGTCGCGAACCAGGACGTAGACGAGCGCCGACGCCAGCAGCACGGTCACCGCGACGGCGAGCGCGGAGAGCAGGGCGAGCCGGCGGCGCAGGCTCATTTCTCGCGCAGCGAGTACCCGACTCCGCGGACCGTCTGGATCAGCCGCGGCTCGCCGCCCTCCTCGGTCTTCCGGCGCAGATAGCCGACGTAGACCTCGAGCGAGTTCGAGCGCGGCCCGAAGTCATAGCCCCAGACCGCCTCGAAGAGCTGGGAGCGGGTGAGCGCGATGCGCGGGTTGCGCATCAGGTGCTCGAGCAGGCCGAACTCGGTCTTGGTCAGCTCGATCGGCCGGTCGCCGCGCTTCACCTCGCGGGTGGCCGGATCGAGGGTCAGGTCGGTGTAGGTCAGCTCCTCCGACGGCTCGCCGTTCGTCCGTCGCAGCAGCGCGCGCAGGCGGGCGAGCAACTCCTCGAGCGCGAAGGGCTTGACCACGTAGTCATCGGCGCCCGCGTCGAGGCCGTCGACCCGGTCCTGCACGGCGTCGCGGGCGGTCAGCATCAGGACCGGTGTGCGGTCGCCGCGCGCCCGCAGCTCGCGGCAGACCTCGAGCCCGTCGCGCTTCGGCATCAGGACGTCGAGGACGATCGCGTCGAGTGGAGAGCCCGAGCCGGCGGAGCCGAGCGCCTCCTCGCCGTCGGCGGCGAGCTCCACCTCGTAGCCCTCCAGCTTCAGCGCGCGCTCCAGGGCGCGGCGCAGCTGGGGCTCGTCGTCTACGACCAGTACGCGCACCAGCCCATGCTGGCGAGATCGCCTAAGAAATGTCTGAGAACTACTTCGCGCAGGCCTGGATCTTCGCGACGTCTGTGCCCGCGGCCTGGACGCACTGGGCGATCTCGGCGGGCGTCTTGCCGCCCGAGCTCGAGCCCGACCCGGCGATGTCGCCCAGCGGCGAGGTCACGTTCGACCCGTCCGGCTCCGCGTTGTAGACGAGGCCGGTGCGGCCGCCGCCCTCGGCGTTGATCGTCCACTTGAGCTGCCCGTCGACGGCGCTCTTCTCGAGCGTCATCACGGTCACCTTCAGGTCGTTGACGCCGGCCGCCTGCTTGACGCCCGAGACGATCTTGTCGATCGCGGCCGGGTCGATTTCGGAGAAGGGGAAGTCCTGGCCGTCGAGCGAGCCCGGTCCGATCACGTCGACCTTCTCGTCGTGGAGGTCGCCGCCCGTGTAGACGAAGCCGGTCGCCTGCTCGCCGCTGCGGAGCTTGAAGTCCGCGCCGCCCTCGGTGATCTGGACCTGGAGCGCCTGCGCGTTCTCGCCCGCCTTCTCCTTGACCGCGTCGTTGGCCTTCTGGAAGCCGGCGGTGGTGAAGAGGTCGGAGTTGCCGTTCGTCGAGACGTTGCTGCCGCCGCTCCCGCCGCAGGCAGCGAGCGCGAGCGCGCTCAGCGCAGCGCCGATGGCCAGTCCCCACTTTGCCTTCACCGGTTCCTCCTAATACGAGACGAGACGAGTCTCAGAAGAGCCTATAGCTGGCTCTCGACAGGAAGAAGCCGTGCTTGGTGTCGGCATTCCGGCAGGTGATTCCGGCCATGCGGCTCACGCAATAGATCGGTCCGCGCCGCGCGGAGTGCCCGTAGCCGAGCAGCCCGGGCCCGCCGAGCGTCGTGTCCCCGGCGCAGACGACCGAGGCACGGTGTGAGGCGACGGATACGCCCCCGCCCCAGTCGACGCCCGCCTTGATGCAGTACTGCGGCTCCGGCGGGTTGGTCCAGGTGTGCTCGCGAATGTCGCAGCGCACGGACTTGGAATCGAGGTAGCAGCCGATGTTGTGGGAGGGCGTCTCGAAGTAGTGAGGGCCCTGATTGCCGGCGGGGATCGGGCGCCGAGCGCTGCACGGTGACCGTATTTCCCTGCGCGGTGGTGGTGGTGAGGCTCTGTGCCTGGGTCGCGGATTGCGTGACCGTCGTCGTGTCGCTGCCTCCTCCGCAACCGGCGATGGCGAGGACGACGAGGGCGGTGGGGAGGGCGAGACGAGCCAACATAAATCGGGTTGCTCCTGGCGGAGCACCCTCGAATCCACCCTACATCAGTCGAGAAACCATGCCCAGGGCTCGACTGAACGTCCATTTCTGCCGATGGTGGGATCACAGATGCGCTGGCTCAAGAACACCCTCGTCGCCGGTCTCCTGTTCGCCGCGGTCGCGGTGACCCTGTCGACGGTCTTCAGCGACCACTCCGACGACTACGGCAGCGTGGGACTCCCGGCGGGTGGCGTCGTCCACCTCCCCAAGGGAACGGTGACGGTCTTCTACAGCCAGGACGGCTCGGTCTCGGAGGAGCAGCAGAGCGGCGGCCTCGGCTTCCAGGCCATCCCGGTCGCCGGCGGGCCCCCGATCGGCATGAGCTCGGCCGGAGGGTCGATCTCGGCCGAGGGCACCCAGCGCAGCGAGGTCATCGGCGAGCACGGTGCAATCGCGAAGCTCCATGTGCCGACTGACGGCGATTACCGGATCAATGTGGCCAGCGACCTCCAGCCTGGATCCGCATCCCTCGACTTCGGAACCAATTCAGAGACGGCCGTCGCGGCCAAGTGGAAGCTGCTCGCCATCCTGGTGGGGGCCGCCTTCGTGATCGCGCTGATCCCGCTTCCTCGGCACAGGCGCCGCTCGCCGGACGACCCGGAGACGCCCGGTCCCTCGGGTACGTCTACCGAGTGGTCCTCGCCCTCGACCCCGCGCGCCCCCTACGCGGGCTAGGCCCGCCGGGCGGGATCGCGAGCAGCACCCGCAGCAGCGAGCGCCGGCCGGCCGCCCTGGCCAGGGCGCGCCGCAGCGCCCGCCGCTCATCGACCCCCGGCGGCGGTGAGCCCGGCGGTCCATAGCGCTCGTCCCTGAGCAGGGCCGCGTAGCGAGCCGCATCGGGCCCGGCGAGCCGGTCGAGCCGGCCCTCCGCCTCGAGCAGAGTGGCGCCCGGCGGCAGCGGAGATCCGATCCGCTCCAGCGCACGGTCGAGCTCCCCGAGCTCGGCGGCGGCCAGGCGGTCCGGATCCAGGTGAGCCCGGCGCCGGCGTCGCCAGGCGTAGGCGGCCAGAGCGGCGAGGGCGAGGGCGCCCGCGAGCGCGCCGAGCGGGATCCACAGGTTCGGCCCCGAGTCCTGGGTCGAGGGCGCGTGCAGGCCCGAGCTCGAACGCTTGTGCAGGCTGACGGACCCCGAGGGCGAGTCGGGGAAGGCCGGCCCCGTGCTCTTCTGGGCAGGCCCGGGTGATTTCGTGACCCCGAGGTCGTTGTCGTCGAGCTGAGTGGCGGCGGGTGCGGCGCCTGGTGTCGGGTCGAAGGTGACCCAGCCGATCGAGGGGAAGAAGACCTCGACCCAGTCATGGGCGTCGGTGTCGTCCACGAGGAAGTTGTTCTTCTCGGGGTCGCGGCCGCCCGGGGCGAACCCGGTCGCCACCCGGCTGGGGATGCCAAGCATGCGCAGCATCAGCGCCATTGCGCCGGAGAACTGCTGGCAGTAGCCCGCCCGGTCCTGGGAGAGGAAGGCGGGGAGGGGGTACTGGTGGCCGGGGACGTTCTGGCGGTAGGTGTAGTGGGTGCGCAGGTAGAGATCGACCCGGTGGACGGCCTGGAACGGGTCGCGCGCGCCGGCGGCCAGCTTGTTGGCGAGCGCGTACATGCCGGCGTAGGGGGTGCCGTCACGCGCGCGGCGATCGAGGGCGGTCCGGAGGAGCTCCACAGGGGCGCCACGATCGTGCGCTGGCCGCCCGGTTCCACCGAGAACGTCGTGTAGCTGCGAGCGGTATCGGGATAGCTGGTGCCCGCCGAGCGCATCACGATGTCGCTCGGCTGCGGGTCGTAGATCAGCGCGGTGTAGGAGGTGCCGGGATTGAGCTGGTGGTTCATCTGCCAGACCGCGTCCGTGGTCGGCCGGGCCGAGACGCCGCGGAGCGAGAGGATCGTCCCCGCGCCGATCGCGAAGTCGCTGTTGAGCCCGCGATCGACGATGTTGACCCGGTCGACGTACTCCGGGTCGGGGCGCGGAGGCACCGCCTTCGGGTGGAACTTGAGCGGCTCGCCGAGGGCGGGCTGGCCCCCCGAGACCGAGGAGCGCAGCCAGCGGGTGCCGTCGAAGGTGTTGAGGTTGGTCGCCTTCCAGTAGTGCGTGTGCTCGCTGGAGACCTGGAGCAGCTGGGTTCCCTTCTGCGGCCAGTCGAGCGGGCCGTAGCTCTGGTCCCAGGTGAAGCTCTGGCCGTTGGCGCTGAACAACCCCCAGTGGCGGTAGTCGAGCAGGCCGCGCCCCGTGTCGAATGCCGCGGCCGCCGGGAGGGCGATTAGGGCGGCGGCGCCCACCGCGATCGCGGCGGCGGTGCGGCGGGTGAGGGAGACGCCGGGCAGCCAGAGCCAGGCGCAGATGAGCACGAGAAGGAGTGCGCCGCCGGCCAGCTGCCGCGAGGGGTCCGCCCAGGCGACCGCCACGAGGTAGAGGCCGACGAGCAGCACCAGCGCCGCGATCCGTCCCGCGACCCGGCGCCGGGTCGGCCAGAACGCGACGAAGGCGGCGAGACCCGCGAACAGTGGGGCCGCCAGCAGGATCACCAGCCTCGTCCAGTGGTCGGCCCCGGAGTAGGGGACGGGTACGTCGCCGACGCCGTTCAGGCTGCGGCTGATGTTGTGGCCGAGCTCGTCCCAGTGGCCGGGGAGGAGGAGCCGCGCCGGCAGACCGACCACGACCATTCCGGCCAAGAGGACGGCAAGGGTGGCCGCGGCGGCCAATGCCCAGCGCATGCCTCGCGGCTCGAGCCGCGCGATCGCCGCCAGCAGCGCCCCGGCGCCGGTCGCAAGCGCGACGGCGACCAGCATCCGGCCCGCCGGCGGATGGGCGACGAGGGTTGCCCACTGGATCCCGGCGAACGCCGCGAGGGCGGCGAAGCAGGCGAGCTCGACCCGGCGGGAGCGATCGAGCGCGAGGGGGTTCACGCGGCGACCCTCCGGCCCGGCACGACCCGCTCCCCGGCGACCGGATAGGCGAAGCAGCCCGAGACGCGGAAGGCGGCCGCCCGGCGGGTGCCGCTCGGAGTGACCAGGAAGCTCCCGGGCCCGAGCCGCCGCAGGGATCCGGGGAGAGCGCGCCCGGCCGTCACCCAGAGCACGGCCGCTCCCGAGCCGCTCTGCGGAAGCGGCGGCCCCGAGTGCGGATCGCTGACCGCGATCCGGACATGGGCCTCGGGCCACGTCCGCAGCGACTGGTCGATCGAGATCGCCTTCCGCTCACCCGGGACGAGCAGGTCGCAGCCGCCGGCGCGGGCGAGCTCCACGCAGAGCGAGGCCGCGGCCCGCATCGCCCGCTCGCGCTGCGTCACGGTTCCTCCACGAGGATCGAAGACGACCAGGGGGCGCGGCTCGCCTCCCGCGATCAGCTGTCGTTCGATCATCTCCCCGGTGCGGGCCACCGCGGGCCAGTGGATCCGCGACGCCGGGCTGCCCTCGCGGTAGGCGCGCAGCCCGTCGACCTCCAGCTGCGCCAGGCCGCCGCGCCTCGAGGTGGCGTCGCTCGCATTCCCCGAGCCGGAGGACTGCCCGCCCGGCTCGGAGCCGGCGCCGGCCCAGCGCACCGGGTCGATGCGCGGGAGGACGACGAGCTCCCCGGACCGGCCCGAGTCGATCTCGCGCTGCCAGAGGCCGAGCGGGTCGTGGACGACCAGCCGCGCCGGCTTCAGCACCCGCCGGCCGGGTCTCTCCAGCCAGACGTCTCGCTCCAGGCGCCGGGACCAGCGCGGCCCGACCGGGACGGCGCGGTCGAGCAGCGGGTCGGTCAGCTCACCGCCCGGGGGCGGCACCAGAGTCCGCTGCAGGGCGATCCGGAGGGCATAGGGCTCGCTCTCCTCCAGGCGGCCGGGCCCGGGCTCCCGAATCAGCCGCCCGCGCCGGGTCGCCAGCTCCACCCAGGCCACCGCGCCGACCGACAGCAGCAGCAGTGCGATCCCGCAGACGAGGGCAGCGTCGAGTCCGAAGCCGATCCCGACGAGTGTGAGCGCCGTTCCGAGCGCCGCCGTCACCGGTGCCCGGGGCGTACCGGGCTCCCTCGGCTCAGTCATCTCACAGAGCGGGGACCCTGTCGATCGCCTCGCGAACCACGGCCTCGCGCTGATCGCCGTCGACCTCATAGGAGAGGAGCAGGCGGTGGGAGAGGACGGAGGGCGCGAGCGCCTGGACGTCGTCGGGCAAGACGTGGTCCCGCGCGTCGAGCGCTGCCATGGCCTTGGCGGCGCGGAAGAGCATCAGCCCGGCGCGCGGGCTCGCCCCGAGCTCGACCCGCTCGTCGGCCCGGGTCGCCTCGCAGACGGCGACGACGTATTGGCGCAGTGCCTCGGTCCCCTCGATGCCGGCCAGGGCGGCCTGGGCGGCGCGCACCGTCGTCACGTCCGCGACCGGGCGGAGGTCATCGACCGGGTCGCGGTCGGCGTGCTCGGCGAGCATCGCGGCCTCGGCGTCGGCCGCCGGGTAGCCGAGGCTGACCCGGACCATGAAGCGGTCGAGCTCTGCCTCGGGGAGGGGATAGGTCCCCTCGTACTCGGCCGGGTTCTGGGTCGCCAGCACGACGAACGGCCGCGCCAGCTCGTGCTTGGTGCCGTCGATCGTGATCTGCCGCTCCTGCATGCACTCGAGCAGCCCGGACTGGGTCTTGGGCGAGGCGCGGTTGATCTCGTCGACCAGGACGACGTTCGCGAACACCGGCCCGGGGTGGAACTCGAAGCTCGCGGTCCGCTGGTTGAAGACGTTGGTGCCGACCATGTCGGCGGGGAGCAGGTCGGAGGTGCACTGCACCCGCGCGTACTCGGCCTCGAGCGAGCGGGCGAGCGCCCGGGCGAGCGCGGTCTTGCCGACGCCGGGAGCGTCCTCGATCAGCACGTGCCCGTCGGCGAGCAGGGCCACGACCAGGTCCCGCAGCACGCGCTCGGGAGCCTTCACCGCCATCGCGATGTTCTCCCTGAGGCGATTGCCGATCTCGGCCACCTCGGTCGGATCCAGCCTCGGTGCCGTGGCCATCACCTCATGGTACGCCCGCGGCCCTGGCGCGGATTGGTGTCTGGGGGAGCCGGAGCTGCAAATCACGTTGCATTCGTCCAACGACGGCACGGTCTTGGTGTCCACCGGGCGTGCCGTTATTTAACAAATCGAAGAGGGGGTCAAGGTGCCGGGCCGGGGGCCGATAGGGCGGCTATGTCTCGAACGGGAGCAGGCAAATTCAGCGCAGCCATCGTCGCTGTCGCGCTCATCTCACTGGCCGCCCTGCCGGCGGCCGCCAACGCCGCGACTGCCGAGTTCAACCAGAGCTCGGTCGGCTTTCCGGACACCCTGGTCGGGGTGAGCAGCCCCGATCAGCAGGTGCTGCTCACCAACGATGGCCCGGACAAGCTGGGCGTCACGCGGGGTTTCGATCGGCGGCGATAACTCCTCGGACTTCGCGGTCACGGTGGACAACTGCACGGGCGCCGTCCTCGCCGAGGGTGAGAGCTGCGAGCTGCGCGTCGCGTTCATGCCGTCCGCCACGGGGTCGCGCAGCGCCGAGCTGGACGTGAAGCACAGCGGGGACAACAGCCCCGCGACGGCGAGCCTGAGCGGCTTCGGCCGCCACAGCGAGCTGACCGTGTCTCCCGGCGCAGCTGGACTTCCCTGTGACCACCGTCGGCAGCCAGGGTGGCCAGCAGCAGGTCACGGCGAAGAACACCGGCGACGTGCCCGTCTCGATCAACAACGTCTTCATCGACGGCACGAACTCCGGAGACTTCAACCAGAACGGCAACTGCGGCGGCCAGCTCGATCCGGGCCAGGGCTGCACCATCAACGTGGGCTTCTGCGCCGGATGGCGCCGGCAGCAGGGAGGCGAGCCTGCACATCGACTCCGACGAGCCGAGGGGCGACCAGGTCGTCGCTCTGACCGGCACCGGTGCCGACCCCAATCTCACCTTCGAGCCGGCGAGCTACGACTTCGGCCTGCAGCGCATCAACAGCGGCAGCGTCCAGACCAACCTCCAGGTCCGCAACTCGGGCGTGGCCCCGGTGCAGGTCAACTCGATCGACATCGTCGGCCCCGATTCGGGCAACTTCTGGACCGGCTTCAGCAACTGCTGGGGCACCACCCTCCAGCCGAATGACACCTGCACGGTGCAGGTGAACTTCGGCCCGAACTCTCCCGTCGACTACTCGGCGCAGCTGCGGGTGAGCGTCAACGGCTACCAGTTCACGGCCGACCTGACCGGAAAGGGAGGGCAGGCCAACGTCGTCGGCTCGCCCAACCCCGCCGACTTCGGAACGGCGACCACGGGCCAGCAGGGTCTCACCCAGACGGTCACCCTGACCAACATCGGCGACCTGCCCACCGGGTTCTTCGTCGCCGTGGTCTCGGGAGGCGACGTCGCCAGCTTCAAGTTGCTCCACGAGAACTGCACCGGCCACCCGCTCGACCCAGCCGCCAGCTGCACGGCGCAGGTTCGATTCCAGCCCGACAGCTCCGGGCCGAAGGAAGCGCAGCTGAGCTTCTTCGGCGACCAGGACGGCGGCGCGCAGGTCAACCTCACCGGCACGGGCCTCCCCCCGCAGGCCTCGCTGACGCCGGCGAGCCACGATTTCGGGCGCCAGGCCGTTGACAGCACGAGCAAGGGCCAGACCTTCGAGGTGAGCAACGACGGCGACGGCGCCATGCGGCTGAGCGGAGCTTCGATCGTCGGCACCGACGCGGACCAGTACCGCCTCGCCGGCGACGACTGCACCGACGTCACGCTGGCCTCCGGCGAGCGCTGCGCGGTGCAGGTCCGCTTCGCACCCGACTCACGGGGGCAGGCGACCGCGCGCCTCCGAATCACCGGAGACGGTGGCTCGCTCAACTCGTCCCTCGCCGGAGCCGGCGTGGAGAAGGCGAACGTCGGCGTCCGCTTCCAGTGGCGAAAGGCGCTGCGTCCGCAGGGCGCCAGCCTGATCGCCGGCAAGGCCGCGTGCCGGCTGGCCTCAGGATGCAAGCTCAGGGCGAGCGCGGTCCTGCTCACCGTCGCTCACCACGGAAAGGCGGTCCGGCACGTCGCCGTCGCGCTCCCCAAGATCCGGATGACGATCGACGGCGGCGCCTCCCGGGCGCTCCGCCTCCGCCTCACCAAGGCGGCACGCCGTGCGGCTCGGAGCGGAGGACACCTCAAGCTTGACCTCGACTGGAGCGCTGACGGTCACAAGGGGCACACCAGCGCGAAGCGCCAGCTCTCCGCGTAGCTTTCGCCCCGAACGGGTAGCCAGGGGGAGATGGCCAGCGGAACCGAGACCCTCGGAGTCGAGGACGCACGCAGGGAGATCGCAGGCGGGGACGCGACCGCCGTTGACGTTCGCCCGAAGGAGGAGTGGAGCCAGGGCCACGTGCCCGGCGCGATCCATGTCCCTGATGGCGATGTGGATGCGTTGGCCGACCGGCCCGAGGACGGCGCGCGCCTGATCGTGATCGCCAAGGACGGGAAGGCGGCGGCGGAGGCCGCGAGTCGCCTCAGCGATCAGGGATTCGACGCGATCGCCGTCGACGGCGACATGAGCGACTGGCTCTCGCAGGGCTTTCAGATCCAGCCGACCGACGACCCCGACGAGGAGACCGAGCTCGGCGCCGGCTAGCGCCGCTCAGTCCAGACCGAACTCCCGCAGCGCCTCCTCAGTGAGCGGCATGGCATCGAACCGGTAGGCGAGCCTGTCGCGGATCTCGGTCACGTTGATGAAGTCCATCTTGGTCTCGATTCCCTGCCGGCCCGTCCCCTCGAAGCGGACCAGGATGGAGAAGAGCCCATCTCCGCGCTCGACGATCCGCTCCGGGATCACCTTGATCCTCTGCCAGGGGTCGCGGAAGTCCACCCACCAGCGCCGGAGCCCGTCCTTGCCCTCGTAGACGGTTTGGAGCCCGGGGAAGGCGCCGCTGGTGTGGTAGCTCACCTCCGGATGGCAGATCGAGAGCAATGCCTCGAGGTCACCCTCGTTCCAGGCGTTGTAGCCGTACTCGATCAGCTCGATGAGGGAGGGCTGCTCGGACACGTCCCGGAACTATCGCGCCCCGACGCCTCCACGGTCTACTGGTCCTTCGGCCCCCAGCGGTTCAGCCCCCAGATCGTCAGCAGCACCGAGCCGACCGGCACCAGGAAGATCGCGGCGTCGGCCAGGATGTGGCCGGCGTGGGCGAGGGGATGACCATGGTCATGTGGAGCCTCCTTCCACGATCTCCTTGAGCGCCTCCAGCGAGCGTCGAACGTCTCGCCGGATGATTGGCTTGCCGAGCTGGCTCGCCACGAGGGCGAGCACCCCGCCGGGGACCTGGTAGCTCACCCGCAGCGTCACCTTGGTCCTCCCGTCGAGGTCGCGCAGGACCCAGCGGCCGCGCTGGTCGATCCCGGTGATGTTGGTCCAGGAGAGCTCGTGCGGCGGCTCGCACTCGACGACCTCCACGACGCCGCCGAGGTCGATCGAGCCGGCCTCGATCGCGATCGAGAATCTCGCGCGGGCCCCGGTCGTGGGCTCGCCGGGAACGGGCTCCCAGGAGCTCCCCGACCATGAACTCGCCGTAGCGCTCCGGCTCCGAGACGTGGCGCCAGACGCGCTCGCGCTCGGCGCCGATCTCGATGCTCTCGTCGACTCGCATGTCACCCGACCAGTGGGAGTCGGCGCTCGGCGGAGAGCTCGTCGAGCTTGCCCTGCATAGCGCGGTGACCTCGTCGTAGACCTCATCGACGTCCGGCTTCGAGCCGAACCTCTCGCGCAGGTCGATCGGCTCCATCGCCTCGATCGTGAGCTTCGCCGGCAGCGGCCAGTGGCCGAGCATGTCGCCGACGTTCAGCCCCCAGGGGATCGAGAGCGAGATGGGCAGCACCTTGAGCCGGAAGAGCTTGTCGAGCTGGAGCGTCTTCGCCAGGCGCTCGCCGCGCGTAGAGAAAGATCGCCGTCTCCTGGCCGCCGACCGCGACCAGCGGGCACGATCGGCACGCCGCGTCTCGATCGCGAGCTTCGCCCAGCCCTTGCGGCCGGCGAATTCGACCCTGTTCTCCTGCCAGGAGGGGCGGTGCACCTCCCAGTCGCCGCCCGGGTAGACGAGGACGACGCGGTCGCGCTCGAGCGCGAGGCCGCGCGTTCTCCGGGGAGGCGGCGACGCAGCCGAACTTGGCGAGCGACCAGGGCAGCGGCATCGCCAGCACCAGGTTGTGGACCAGCGGATGGACTCCGCGCTCCACGCCGAAATGCGCGTAGAAGGCGAGGGTGAAGACCATCGTGTCCGGGGTGACGTTGCCGCCCGAGTGGTTGCCGACCAGCAGCACCGGGCCCTCGGCCGGGATCCGCTCGAGGCCACGCACGTCGGCGCGGAAATAGAACGAAGCGAGCACCCACAACCCCGGCAGCTGCTCGCGGATGTAGTCGGGGTCCCGGTCATCGAGGTCGGCAGTTCGGGATCCGGTTGGTGACCAGATCCTTCATCCGGTCGCGGACGCCCATCAGGCCGTGGCGGGTCGGGTGCCGGTCTTGCGCTTCGGCTTGCGGGTCCGCGCGCGCTCGGCGAGCGGCGCGTCGGCTTGCCGCCGAAGCGCTCGAGCCGGGCGAGGCCCCAGCCGACCACGAAGATCAGCGCGAAGGAGATCCCTCCGACGCCGAGGTAGGCGGCGAGGGTGAGGAACGCCGGGCACGCCCTTCTTCTGCTCGCGCTGGAGCAGCGAGTGGTCGAGCTGGAAGGCGCGCGTCATGTGCGATTCGACCGGGATCTGGCAGACCGGGATCGCCGGGTCGGCCGGCATGAAGATCGGCAGTCCGGCGAGCTGGCGGCCGTGGTGCAGGCGCAGCGTCGTCTTCCAGGTCCCGTCGACGTGGATCGGGTTCGTGATCCGGTAGAGGCCCGGGCCGATCTGCTCAGGTGTGTCGATGTGCGCGGGGCCGTCCTTGCCCTGCCAGCTGGTCACGTTGAACCAGTATGCGCCGTTCGCCGCGTCCGGCGGATTGAGGCGGAAGGTGCCGGTCGCCTCGCGGCCGTCGGGCGTGTTCCGGACGTTCAGGTTGAAGGCGGCGGTGACGTGCGGCCCGGTGTCGACCGGGATCAGGAAGGCGACCGCGCCGACCGCCGCCACGGCGGCGACCGCGAGTGCGGGTCGAGGCACCCGCTCCGCGCGGTCGACCGCCGGGGTCAGCGCTCTGCCGATGAATCCGCCGATGACGCCTCCGGCGATGGCGGCGATCAGGCCCGCGATCGCTCCCTCCGGGAAGAGGGAGGCGGGCCAGGGATTGACGACCCAGACGTGCGACCAGCCCCACTCGGCGGCGAGGCCGATCGTGCCGATGCCGAGGCCGGCGAGGGCGCCGAAGCTGATCGGCCGCTCGGCGGCGTCGCGGCCGCGCAGGTAGAGCAGCCCGACCAGCTCGACCACCAGCGCCTCGCCCACGTAGGGCGCGAAGTGCGGGGTGATCTCGCCGAACAGCGGCCCGACCAGGAAGGCGAGGGTGCCGCGGATCGCGAGGTAGCCGAGCAGCGCGCCGATCGCGCCGCCGCGGCCGATCCGGATCCGCGCGGTGACCAGGGCGATCCCGGCGGCCAGCATGATCAGGGTGGGGTGGAGGGCGAGCGCGAACTGCGGCACGCCGAAGTCGAACTCGCCCTGGAAGGTGGACATCGCGACCAGGAAGGCGCCGGCGAGGATCAGCTCGCGGAAGCGGGTCCAGGTGGGCAGCGGCCGCCCGGCGGCCTTGCGCTCCTCATCGCCCTCGACGTGCAGCGCCCAGGCGCCGAGCACGGAGAGCGACGCGCCGCCGATCAGCATCAGGTGGGTCGGCCCCCAGAGCGTCACGTCCTGGCCGAAGATCCGGTGCCAGATGTCGTCGAGCGGGAAGGCGAGCAGCGAGCTCGCGCCGCAGATCGTGATCATCAGCGCGCCGATCGGCGCGTGCCAGCCGGGCGCGATCTCGAACGAGGTGCGGGTCGGCTTGTCGGAGAGGGCGAGGCCGAGCACGCCGGCGACCAGCACGCCGAAGAGCCCGGCGAGGATGAAGTAGTGGGCGGGGTTGGCGAGCGGCCCCGGGTCGCGGCCCTGGTCGATGTGCAGGGAGATGTCCCAGTACATGCCGAAGACCGCGATCAGCAGGGTGACCGCGAGGAAGGTGCCGGGGAGCGCGGCCCAGCCGGGCAGGCCGGTGACGCGCTCGGAGAGGGCGGCGAGGCGCCCGAGAGCCGGGAAGCGACCCTGCTTGTAGAGCAGGATCGGGCCCATCAGCAGGATCGTCACCACGACCGCGCCGGCGGTCGCGTAGATCACGTCGGAGGTCGCAGCCCCTCCCGCGGGGGGATTGCTCGCCCCGAGCAGAGCTGGCGGCGAGCATCGCTCCTCCTTTATGTGGTCCCGGCGGCGATCGCCTCAGGGGCGGGCTGGGGCCCGCGCTGCAGGCGCTCGCGCACCGTCTCCAGGGACCACTGGAACGGCTGTTGTCTCCTCCATGAATTCGGTCAGCTCCTGGACGATCCGGTCCGGAGCGTCGAGCATCGGCCAATGGCCTGAGCCCGGGATCTCTACGTAACGGCTGTGTTCCACGATCCGATGCGCGTTCCGGCCGTGCTCGACCGGGATCATCGGGTCGTTGTCGCCCCAGACGATCAGCGTCGGCATCTGGTCGGCGAGGTAGAGGCGGTCGAGGGCCGAGACGCGCTGGCCCTCGTGGTCGATCACGCCGCGCATCGTGTGGATGAAGGCTTCGGAGGCGCCCTCCTCGACCAGGGAGGCGTAGCCGCGGGCGAACTCGGCGATGTCGGGCCCCGCCTCGATGCCGACCATCGCCCCCACCGACCGGACCGCGTCGCCGGCCTTCACGGACCACTCGCGAGCGAGCAGGGGCAGCACCCATTCCGAGCCGGGCAGCGCCGCGGCGCGGAGCATGGGGTGGACCTCCTTGCCGAGGCCGCCCGAGGAGATCAGCGCCATCCGCTCGACGTACTCGGGGAAGAGATAGGAGAACTGCATCGCGATGCCGCCGCCGAAGGAATGGCCGACGACCGTCGCGCGCTCGAAGCCGAGCACTGCGAGCAGGTCGCGGACCCCGGCGGCGTAGGCGCCGAGCGAGTAGTCGCCGCGCGGCTTGGCGGAGCGGCCGTGGCCGATCATGTCCGGCGCGACCACGGTGTAGTTCTCGGCGAGGCGCGGCATCACGTCGCGCCAGGCCTCGGCGGTGGAGGTGATCCCGTGCAGCAGCAGCATCAGCGGGCCCTCGCCGGCGGCCTGGAAGCCGACCTTGTGGCCGTGCAGCTCGATCTCCTCGTACGGCGCCGAGCGGCTCGCCGCCCTTGGGCCAAGTCGGGATGCGATTCGGTCATTGGACGTGCACGCCGGAGATCGCCCGGCTGATCACCAGTCGCTGGATCTCCGAGGTCCCCTCGAAGATCGTCCAGATCTTCGCGTCGCGATGCATCCGCTCCACGGGGAACTCGCGGCTGTAGCCGTTGCCGCCGAGGATCTGCATCGCCCGCTCGGTCGCCCAGACGGCGACCTCGCCGGCCTTCAGCTTCGACATCGAGCCCTCGGCGTTGTTGAAGTCCTTGCCGGTCTTGCCCATCCAGGCGGCGCGGTGGGTGAGCAGCCGCGCGGAGTCGATCTCGAGCTTCATGTCGGCGAGCGTGAAGGCGATCGCCTGGTTCTCGATGATCTTCCGCCCGAACGCCTCGCGCTCCTTGGCGTAGTCGAGGGCGAACTCGTAGGCGGCCCGGGCGATCCCGACCGCCTGCGCGGCGACCGTCGGCCGCGAGAGCTCGAAGGTCCGCATCGCGGCCTGGCTCTTCGCCGACTTGCCCTCCTTCGCCTTAGCGATCCGCTCGTCGAGCTTCTCCTTGCCGCCGAGCAGGCAGGAGCCGGGGACGCGGACGTCGTCCAGGTGGACGTCGGCCGTGTGCGAGGCGCGGATGCCGTGCTTCTTCACCTTGGCGCCCTGCTCGAGGCCCTTGGTGCCGGGCGGGATGACGAAGGCGGCGTGGCCGCGCGAGCCGAGCTCGCGATCGACCGAGGCGATCACGACGTGAACGTCCGCGATCCCGCCGTTGGTCGCCCAGGCCTTCTGCCCGTTGATGACCCACTCGTCCTTCGCTTCGTCGTACTTGGCGGTGGTGCGGTAGCCGGAGACGTCGGAGCCGGCGTCCGGCTCGGAGGCGCAGAACGCGGCGACCTTGACGTCGTCCTCGGTGCCGAAGCACTGCGGCACCCACTCGACCATCTGCTCGGGGGTGCCGGAGCCGAAGATCCCGGCGACCGCGAGGGTCGTCCCGAAGATCGCCATCCCGATCCCGGCGTCGCCCCAGAAGAGCTCTTCGTTTACGAGGGGGAAGGTGAGCCCGGACGGATCGGCCCAGAACTGCGCGACCGACTCGAAGCCGTAGAGCCCGATCTTGGCCGCCTCCTGCACGACGGGCCAGGGGAACTCCTCCTTCTCGTCCCACTCATGCGCGGCGGGGCGGACGACCTGCTCGGCGAACCCATGCGCCCAATCGCGCACGTCCTGCTGATCCTGGGAGAGCTCGAGCGAGAAGGTGGTGTCGCCGACCTCGATCCCAAGCTGCTCCTGGATCTGAGCCTCGTCGACCTCGCCGTTCTGCCCCTGCTTCTCGGTCTGTTCCGTCGCCTTCTCCTCAGCGGTCGCCATGACGCCTTACTCCTCCTCAAGTTTGTGTCTGGACTCTCTGTTGCTACCGAGAGTAGCAAAATACTACCCGAGGTAGGAAAGTCCAAACGAGCTCAGGTCCCGACCGGCCAGTGCTCGAGCTCCAGCTCCGGCATCGGGAAGTCCTTCGGATTGCCGGTCGCCAGGCGCGCGCCCGCAGAGACGGCCGCCGCGGCGACCAGGCAGTCGGACTGACTCAGGGTCACGCCCCGCGAGGCGAAGTCACGGCGCCAGGTTCCCGCCTGCTCCCCTTCCCGGGCGGTGAGGGGGACGGTATGAAGAGCTCCGATCAGCCGGCGAATCGCATCCACCTCCCCGTGGCGGGCGCCTCGCCAGACCTCGTACACGTTGATCGCGCAAACCAGCGGGGGAGGCTCGGTCGTGTGTATCGCGCGTAAGCGGCGTGCCGCCTCCCGGTCGCGCAGGACGTCGATCAGCACGGTGGTATCAAGCAGCAGAACGGCTCAGCCCACCCGGCGCTCGTCCCCTCGTCTCTGTTCTCGAACCCACGCCGCGGGATCCTCGTCCCAGTCATGCCCCTCGGCCTCGATCGACCCGATCGAGGCCAGAATGTCGTCCCAGCGGTTGTCCTCGTCAAGCGTGCGCCTGAGCACCTGCGCAATGAAGGCGCTCCGCATGCGCTTCCCGACTCTCTTGTCCAGCTCGGCCACGAGCTCATCCTCGAGGCTTATGTGTAAACGCATGTGCGTAGTTTGACACACAAGGCGTGTCGGGAGCTGCGCGTAGAGTCTCGCCACGCCTCGACAAAGGAGAAGAGATGAGCGGTTGCACCGTGAAGCGAATCGATGAGATGGAGGCGATCTACGGCGGCGCCTACAAGCGCGCCCGCGCGGAGCTCGGCGTCACTGCCTTCGGCATGCAGGTGATCGACTTTCCCGCGAACTTCGAGCACTACCCCGAGCACGACCACGGCTCCGACGGCCAGGAGGAGGTCTACTTCGCCCTGGGCGGCGGCGCCGAGATCGAGGTGGAGGGCGAGCGCCATCCTCTCGACGGCGAGACCTTCGTCAGGGTCGGACCCGGCACCACCCGGAAGGTCTGGCCTGGCGAGGATGGCGTGCGGCTGCTGATCGTCGGCGGAGTCCCCGGCGCCGTCTATGACCCTCCCGATCGCTCCAAGCTCGGCGAGCCGG
>CAVTPZ010000016.1:0-157500 GCA_963736685.1 uncultured Solirubrobacterales bacterium | reverse complement strand
CAGGGCTACACACGTGCTACATTGGCCGATACAGAGGGTTGCGATACCGCGAGGTGGAGCGAATCCCAAAAAGTCGGTCTCGGTTCGGATTGGAGGCTGCAATTCGCCTCCATGAAGGTGGAGTTGCTAGTAATCGCGGATCAGCAACGCCGCGGTGAATACGTTCCCGGGCCTTGTACACACCGCCCGTCACACCACGAAAGCGGGTAACACCCGAAGCCGGTGTCCTAACCCTTTGGGAGGGAGCCGTCGAAGGTGGGACTCGTGATTGGGGTGAAGTCGTAACAAGGTAGCCGTAGCGGAAGCTGCGGCTGGATCACCTCCTTTCTAGGGAGACCTAGATACGTCGACCGGGCTTGATCTGGACGCTCTCGAGCGTCCTTTGCGCTGCTCAGTTTTCAGAGACGCCGGCGGGAGACCCCCGTCCGGGCGCCTCCGTGGACCTTGAAAACTGCACTAGGCCGAACGCCCTCTTGATAAGCGAGGGCGTTCTTGTGTCTCCCCACTGACATCGGGGGAGGCACGAAAGGATAAGAAGCCGAGCTCTATGGGCACTCGTGTCCGTAGAGCAGCTCACCGTCAAGATAGTAAGGGCACACGGTGGATGCCTTGGCACCAGGAGACGAAGAAGGACGTGGACGGCTGCGATAAGCCACGGTGAGGCGCTGAACAGCCTTTGACCCGTGGATCTCCGAATGGGAAAACCCGGCGCCGGTAATGCGGCGTCACCCAGGGCTGAATACATAGGCCCTGGGAGGTAAGCGGGAGAACTGACACATCTCAGTACCCCGACGAAAGGAAATCAACCGAGACTCCCCGAGTAGTGGCGAGCGAAAGGGGATCAGCCTAAACCGAGCAGGTGCAAGCGGACACGCGTTGCCTGTTTGGGGTTGTAGGACTCGTGTCCGGATCGTGTCCGATCCGGCGGCAGTTATCAAGTCAGGTGTTAGTCGAAGCGAGTGGAACCTCGCACCACAGAGGGCAATCGTCCCGTAGACGAAAACGCTCTGGCCTGCCGATCGAGTTCCTGAGTAGGACCGCACCCGTGAAACGCGGTCCGAATCCGGGGGGACCACCCTCCAAGGCTAAGTACTCCCTGGTGACCGATAGTGAACTAGTACCGTGAGGGAAAGGTGAAAAGCACCCCTGAAGGGGAGTGAAATAGTACCTGAAACCGCGTGCCTACAAGTGGTCGGAGCCCTTCGGGGTGACGGCGTACTTTTTGCATAACGGGCCGGCGAGTTAGTCGTGTATGGCAAGGTTAAGTGATGAACGGAGCCGTAGCGAAAGCGAGTCTGAATAGGGCGACACAGTCATGCGCGCTAGACCCGAAACCTGGCGAGCTATCCATGGGCAGGCTGAAGCGGAGGTAAGACTTCGTGGAGGGCCGAACCGACCTAGGTTGAAAACTGGGCGGATGACCTGTGGATCGGAGTGAAAGGCTAATCAAGCCAGGAGATATCTGGTTCTCTCCGAAATATATTTAGGTATAGCCTCGGGCTATATGCGTTTCGGCCGTAGAGCACTGCTTGGACTAGGGGCCCTACCAGGTTACCGACTTCAGGCAAACTCCGAAGACCGTTACGTTAAACCCGGGAGTCAGTGTGCGGGGGATAAACTTCGTACGCGAGAGGGGAACAACCCAGATCACCAGCTAAGGACCCTAAGTGGTGGCTAAGTGGAGAACGATGTCCGAATGCACAGACAACCAAGAGGTTGGCTTAGAAGCAGCCATTCCTTGAAAGAGTGCGTAACAGCTCACTGGTCAAGTGTTCGGGCGCGGAGAATTCAACGGGGCTCAAGCCACCCTCCGAAGCTGTGAGCTCGAAAGAGCGGTAGGAGAGCGTTCCGGTGCCTGTGAAGCGGTGGCGAAAGCCGTCGTGGAGGAGCCGGAAGTGAGAATGCCGGCATGAGTAACGAGAAAGGGGTGAGAATCCCCTTCACCGATTGTCCAAGGTTTCCTGAGTAAAGTTCGTCTGCTCAGGGTCAGTCGGGACCTAAGGCGAGGCCGAAAGGCGTAGCCGATGGCCAACAGGTTGATATTCCTGTACCACGTCGTGTCCGCTATGACCGATGGGGTGACGGGGAAGGCTAAGGGAACCCAGGCGATGGTCGTCCTGGGGCAAGTACGTAGCCAGTCGCGGTAGGCAAATCCGTCGCGGCGTTACGGCGAGGTGCGATGCCAGCTGGCTTGATCGCCGGCCAGTCCCTGAAGCCATGCCTCCGAGAAAAACCTCTAGGCAGGACATACGTGCCCGTACCTACAACCGACACAGGTGGACAGGTAGAGAATACTGAGGTGAGCGAGCTAACTATCGTTAAGGAACTCGGCAAATTCGCCCCGTAAGTTCGCGAGAAGGGGCGCCCCGGTAGGGTGAAGCTCATACGAGTGGAGCCCGAGGGGGCCGCAGTGAAAAGGTCCATCCGACTGTTTACCAAAAACACAGGCCTCTGCTAAGTCGTAAGACGACGTATAGGGGCTGACGCCTGCCCGGTGCCGGAAGGTTACGCGGCGTTGTTAGCCACTTCGGTGGCGAAGCAGCAAAGCTAAGCCCCGGTAAACGGCGGCCGTAACTATAACGGTCCTAAGGTAGCGAAATTCCTTGTCGGGTAAGTTCCGACCTGCACGAATGGCGCAACGAGATGGACGCTGTCTCAACGATAGGCTCGGTGAAATTAGAGTCTCGGTGAAGATACCGAGTACCCGCAGAAAGACGGAAAGACCCCGTGAACCTTTACTGCAACTTGATATTGGAGTCCGGAATATCCTGCTCAGGATAGGTGGGAGGCTATGAATCTGTGGCTTTGGCCGCAGAGGAGCCACCCTTGAGATACCACCCTGGGTGTTTTGGGCTTCTAACTCGCTTCCGTTATCCGGGGCGTGAACAGTGTCAGGTGGGCAGTTTGACTGGGGCGGTCGCCTCCTAAAATGTAACGGAGGCGCCCAAAGGTTCCCTCAGCACGGTTGGAAATCGTGCGCAGAGTGTAAAGGCAACAAGGGAGCTTGACTGCGAGACCGACGGGTCGAGCAGGAACGAAAGTTGGGCTTAGTGATCCGGCCGTGGAATGTGGAATTGCGGCCGCTCAACGGATAAAAGGTACTCCGGGGATAACAGGCTTATCGCGCCCAAGAGTCCATATCGACGGCGCGGTTTGGCACCTCGATGTCGGCTCGTCGCATCCTGGGGCTGGAGCAGGTCCCAAGGGTTGGGCTGTTCGCCCATTAAAGCGGCACGCGAGCTGGGTTCAGAACGTCGTGAGACAGTTCGGTCCCTATCTTCTGTGGGCGTTGGAGAGTTGAGAGGAGTCGTCCCTAGTACGAGAGGACCGGGATGAACGCGCCTCTGGTGTACCAGTTGTCCTGCCAAGGGCACTGCTGGTTAGCTACGCGCGGCACGGATAACCGCTGAAAGCATCTAAGCGGGAAGCCAGCCTCGAGATGAGCTCTCCCATCCCCTTGAGGGAGTAAGACCCCTGGTAGACCACCAGGTCGATAGGCCGGCTGTGCAATCGCAGCAATGCGATCAGCAGACCGGTACTAATGGGTCGAGGGCTTGACGGATATTTTTTCTGCTTCTTTCCGGCCTAGTGCGGTTTTCAAGCTCCACGGGGGCCGTCTCTACCCTTTTCGGTGGCGAGATAGCGAGAGGGAAACACCTCTTCCCATTCCGAACAGAGCCGTTAAGCCTCTCAGCGCCGATGGTACTTGGAGGGCAACCTCCTGGGAGAGTAGGTCGCCGCCGGTCTTTCGTTGAGCCGCCCCTCGGGGCGGCTCTTTTTTTGGGCCCATATGCTCGCGCGATGAGCACCACAACCCATACGAAGGCGGGTCATGAGACCGCTCTCGAGTGGGTGCGCCTGCTCGCCGACGAGATCGGGCCTCGCAGGCCCACAGGGCCGGCTGAGCGGCGAGCGACTGAGCTGGTCGCCGACCGCCTCTCGAGAAATGGGCTGTCCGTGGAGCAACGCCCATTCCAGGGCTACGAGACCTTCGCCGAGCCCTACGGGGTTGCTCTCGCCGTCGCGTTGGCCGGCATTCCCTTGGCCCGCAGACGTCCATGGCTGGCCACGGGCCTCGCCGCTGCGGGAGCATCGCTCACCGCGGCTGAGGACGGGCTCATTCGGCGCCCATTGACGCGCCTGATGGCCCGCCATCCCAGCCGCAACGTGGTCGCGAGGATCGAACCTGCCGGAGACGCCGCCCGGACGGTTTGCCTCGTGTGCCATCTGGACAGCTCGCGCAGCGGCCTGATGTTCCACCGGCGCTTTCTGCCGTTTCTCCACGCCTGGATCGGGACACAGGCTGCCGCGTTCGCCATCGCCATCGCCGGGCCTCTGATCCGCCGCCTGCCGCTCGGCGGGAGGCTGCTCGTGGGTGCCTACGGGGTGCTGCTCGCCGGGCTCGGCATTCTGATCGAGCGCGAACTGCGCGGGGTGGACGTCCCGGGTGCCAACGACAACGCCAGCGGGGTGGCCGCAGTGGCGACACTGGGGACCGAGCTCCAGGAGAAGCCGCTCGCCTCGACCCGCGTCGTCTGCCTGTTCACGGGCTGTGAGGAGGCGGGGGTACTGGGCGCCGACGCTTTCGTGCGCGATCTCGAGGCCTCAGAGGGGGACTGGCGCTCCTGGCTCTTCGTCAACTTCGACGGCGTCGCGGCGCCCGCCACGCTTCGCTTCCTACGCCAGGAGGGTGTACTCGGCAAGTGGCCGGCGGACGCCCATCTCGCGCGGCTGGCTCAGGAGGTCTCGGAGCGGCGGCCCGAGCTGGGCCTCCAGGAGACCACCCAGAACGCGGGCCTCACCTACGACACGACTCCCGTGCTGGCACGGGGTGGCCGCGCGATCACGCTCAGCGCCCAGGACGCGACGATCCCCAACTACCACTCGCCCGAGGACACGGTGGAGAACCTGGACCCGCCGACGCTGGACCGCGCGATCGAGGTCGGCCGCGAGTTGCTCGCCGCAATCGACCGCGGCGAAGCGGACTAAGCGGCGACTCGGTCCTGCACGCCTGCGCGGTCGTGCAGGTGGTGCGGAGCACCGGAGGCGAGCCGGATCGGCCGCCCCTCGCACTCGTGTGCGGGCTCAGCCTCGATTCCGTACTCGCCGAGCGTCGCGAAGTCGATCATCAGATCGGCTGCGTCGAGCAGCCGCTCCCTTATGTCAATGAGCTTTCCCATGGGCGTGAAGGTATGGACGGGGTCGGACGGAACCCGTGCATTTGCAGGGGAAGTTGCAGCGGCCTCACGGGGGGATATGTTGCGGCCCAACACCGACCCGCAAAGGGGGGGCCTGGGTGCCACTCGCAGTCACCAACGTCGAGTTCTCGATCTTCCTGCACATCACCGCGGTCGTCATCGGCTTCGGTTCGACCTTCTCCGAATCCGTGATGTTCCCGGTGGCGATGAAGTCCAGCGCGCGCAACCTGCCGTACGTGCACCGCCTGCAGCTCGTCCTCAACCAGTTCTTCGCGATTCCGGCGGCCATCGTCGTCGCGGCCACAGGCATCTACCAGGTGGACAAGTTCAACTTCGACTACGGCAACTTCTGGCTGAGCGCGACGATCACGATCCTCGTCGTCGTCTTCCTGGTCAACATCTTCTTCTTCATCCCGACCGATCGGAAGCTGTTGCCGATCATCGAGAAGGCCATCGCCGATGCCGGCGATAGGGAGCTGAAGCTCTCGGATCTGCCGCAGACCTATCAGCGGCTCGGCAGGGCGGAGGGAATCGTCGGATCGATCATGGGAATCCTCCTGATCGCGGCGATCTTCTTCATGGTGGCCAAGCCCGGATTGGGCTAGCGATGACCGACACGGTGCTGGTGGTCCATAGCTCAGGGCCCCAGGGGCCCGGTCAGGGCAGCGAGCCGTTCGTCCGCCGCCTGCGAGAGGAGCTGGAGGAATTCGAGGTCCTTTTCCCGGTGATGCCGGGCACCGAGGACGAGCCGCACTACGAGCCGTGGCGGGATCGCCTCTCTGGGGAGCTCGATCCCCTCGAGGGCAAGGTGATCGTCTTCGGCCACTCTCTCGGTGGTTCAGTCGCGCTCAAGTACTGCGCCGAGGTCGGCTTCGGGGGGAAGGTCGCGGGCTTGGTCACCGCCGCCGCTCCGTACTGGGGAACGAGCGACTGGGAGAAGGAATGGGCCCTGCCCGAGGGCTGGCCGGCCCAGGGACCGGAGTTGCCGCCGACGGTGCTCTTCCACAGCCGGGACGACGAGGAGATTCCGTTCGCCAGCCTCGAGCGCTACGCCGAGAGGCTTCCGGAGGCTCAAACTCACGCACTCGAGGGGTACGGCCATCTCTACGACAGGGGGGATCTTTCCCCGATCGCAGTGGCGGTCCGCTCTCTCTAGCGGCCGCGGCGCCCGAAGCTGTGCGGGGCAGGAAGCGAAGCGGCGAGCTCGGCCATGGCGGCCTCGCGTACCCCTTCGAAGCCGCGCTTGGAGAGGCCGACCGCCGATGGACCGGCCATTGCCGGTTCTCTCACCAGGTCCGCGCCCGTCTCCCTGTGGACCGGTGGCTCGAGCTCGCGTTGATGCGAGGGTGCGCGATAGCGCAACCCGCGGGTGCTGGCGGCAGCTCATCGGTGCTGAGGCGGTCGATCCGGTTGACCAGGACGTTGGTCGTGCCCTCCCGGTGCTCGAGCTTGCCGGCGGCCAGGACGAAGCCGGACGTCCTCACCGCCAGGCGGCAGCTCTCGACGACCGGCGGAGGGACGATCAGGTTGATCGTTCCCCGCTCGTCCTCGAGCAGCATGAAGACGACGCCGTTGGCGGTCGCCGGGCGCTGGCGGGCGACCACCATCCCCGCCACGCTCACCCTCGCGCCGTCCCGCGTGCGCCCGAGGTCCTCGCTGCCGAGCACCTCGGAGGGCAGGGTGGCCCTGATCAGCTCCATCGGATGCTTCCCCAGCGTCATCCCGGTGGTCCGGTAGTCGGCCACGATCCTCTCCCAGGGTCCGAGCTGCGGCAGTGGGGGGGTGGATGATCCGTCGAGAGGCAGGGCCAGCTGCGCACCGTCGTCACCCCGGGTGGCGCGAGCCGAGCCGCCGACTTCCCAGAGCGCGGGACGCCGCAGCTCGTAGTCGGGATCGGCCGGCTTCGACGATCCCTGGACCAGGCCGTCGCAGGCACCCGACCAGGCGAGGCGCTGGAGAGCGGCGGCGCCCGCGCCCGAACGCCCGGCCAGGTCAGAGATGCTCCGGTACGAGCCGCCTCGGCGGCGCTCGTCGATCACGGCACGAGCATCGATCTCGGCCACCTCCGCGACATACCCGAGGCCGATCCGGACCGGCGGGTTGCCCTCCGAGCCCGCGGTCGCACCAGTCGTCTCCACCCGGCAATCCAGCTCGCTGACGTTGACGTCCGGGGAGAGAATCTCGAGGCCGCGTCGTTGCGCCTCGTGGACCAGCGCGTCCGGCGGATAGAAGCCCATCGGCTGCTCGTTGAGCAGCGCGCAGAGCAGCTCGGGCCCGTAGTGAACCCGCAGCCACATCGACTGGTAGGCGAGCAGGCCGAACGCAGCCGAGTGGGACTTGGGGAAGCCGAAGCCGGAGAAGCCCTCGATCTGGCCGAAGACCCGCTCGGCGACCTCGCGCGAGACCCCGCGCCCGATCGCGCCCTCGATGAACCGCACGCGGTAGCGCTCCATCGCCGCCTGGGAGCGCTTGCGGCTCATCGCCCGCCGCAGCCCCTCCGCCTCGCCGACCGAGAAGCCGGCCAGCGCCATCGCCACCTCGAGCACCTGGTCCTGGAAGACGATCGCGCCCAGGGTGTCCTTGAGCGCAGGCTCGAGCGAGGGATCTTCATAGGGAACTTCGTATGAGGGATCAAGCCGCAGGCGCTTGCGCCGCTCGATGTAGGGATGGACGGCGCCGCCCTGGATCGGGCCGGGCCGCACGAGCGCCACCTGGACGGTCAGGTCGTCGAGGTCCTCCGGCAGCGTGCGAGGCAGCATCTGCATCTGCGCCCGGCTCTCGATCTGGAAGACCCCGGTGGTCTCGGCCCTCTGGATCGCCGACCAGACTCGGTTGTCGTCCAGCGGGACGAGCGAGAGGTCGATCCGCTCGCCTCGGGTGCGCGCGATCTCGTCGACGCAGCGCTCGACCGCGGAGAGCATCCCCAGCCCGAGCAGATCGATCTTCAGGAAGCCCGCGTCCGCGCACGAGTCCTTGTCCCACTGCGCGATCTGGCGCCCCTCCATCGCCGCGGGCTGCACGGGACAGAGCTCGATCAGCGGGGTGGTCGAGATCACCATCCCACCGGGGTGCTGGGAGATGTGGCGGGGGAGGCCCGCGATCTCGGGCAGCAGTTCGGCGAGTGCCCGCCAGCGCGGGGAGCGGGCGCGCAGCTTGCCGAGCGTCTCCTCCATCCGGGCCCAGGCGTCGCGGCTCGCCTCGTAGACGTCCACGGCGCGGGCGAAGCGCTCCACCTCGCCGAGTGGCAGGCCCAGCGCCTTGCCGAGGTCGCGGATCGCGCCTCGGGCCTTGTAGGTCGCGAAGGAGGCGACCAGTGCAGAGCGCTCCTGCCCGTAGCGCTCGTGCACCCGCGGAATCAGCTTCTCCCGGATGTCGCGGGGGAAGTCGAGGTCGATGTCGGGGACCTCGGTGAGCTCCTCGTTCAGGAAACGGCCCAGAAAGAGGTCGTTCTCGACCGGATCGATGTGCGAGAGGCCCGTCAGGTAGCAGACCAGTGAGCTGACGCTCGAGCCACGGCCGCGTCCCGGGGGCAGCAGCCGCCGCGCCGACTCCGGGCCGCGCACCTCGGTCGCGACCTCCCGGGCCAGCTCCAGCATGTCCTGGTGGAGAAGGAAGAAACCCGAGAGCCGCAGCTTCCTGATCAGCGCCAGTTCCTCCTCGAGGCGCCGCTCGGCCTCGGCGCGGTGCGCGGTCCCCTCGTAGCGGTGGACCAGGCGGACCCGGCAGAGCTCGGCCAGGCGGCGGTCCGCGCCCGCGTCCTCTGCGCCGGGATAGCTGTAGCCGATCTCCCGCGTCAGGTCGAAGCGCAGGCGCTCCGCCAGCCGCGCCGTCTCGGCGACGGCCTCGGGATGGTCGCGAAAGCGCGCCACCGCCCGCTCCTCGGAAAGCAGGGCGGAGGCGTAGTTCCCCCGGCGCAACCCCTCGGTCTCGTCCAGCGTCGCTCCGAGCCGCACCGCCACCATCGCGTCCTGAAGGGGTAGGCGCGAGCGCTCGTGGGCATGCGCGTCGCCGGTCGCGATCGCGGGAACGCCGAGCCGCTCCGCCAGCGAGACGAGCCAGCGGTTCCGCGAGCGGTCATGCCGCCAGAGCGGCCTCTGCAGCTCGATCCGGAAATGGTCCGGGCCGAAGGCCCGCAGCAGGCGCTCGGCCAGATGGGTCGCGCTCGCCGGATCGCCACGCTCCCAGGTGCCGGCAACGGTGCCGTCGCGGGCGCAGCCCGAGAGGCAGACCAGGCCCTCGGTGTGGTGCTCGAGCTCGTCGATCGGGAGGGAAGGGGGAAGCGCCTCCCTCATCCCGAGGCCCTCGCGGGTGCCGCGGTGCGCTTCGGTGATCAGCCGGCAGAGGCTGGCCCAGCCCCGCGCGCTCTCCACCAGGAGGGTGACGTGGACGGGGCGTGGCAGCCGCCGCGGCACCTCGACCGTCAGCTCGCAGCCGATGATCGGCCGGACGCCCACCCCCTTGCAGGCGTGCGCGAACTCCATCGCTCCGCAGACGTTGTCGTGGTCGGTCAGCGCGAGAGCCTCGAGGCCGAGCTCTGCCGCCGCCCCCGCCAGCTCGGCCGGGTCCGATGCCCCGTCCAGGAAGGAGTAGGCGCTGTGGCAGTGCAGCTCTACGTAGTCGGGGGAACCCATCAATCCCGCTGGCGGAACCAGCGCCCAGAGTCCTGCTCGTAGAAGACGACGACGTCCGAGCCGTCCTCCAGTATCACCTCGAAATATCTCCTTTGCAGGGGTTTCTGGGTCCACCATCCGTCCTCGACCAGCCACTCCTCCCTGATGGACTCGACGGCGAGACGGCCGACCGCTCGAGGGGAGCCATCCGGGCTGGCCTGCACCGGGACCGGCCAGGGCTTGTTGACGCGCCCCGGGCGCATCACTGCTCACCATCAATCGGGTTGCTCCTCGCGCTGCGCGGAGCACCCTCGGTCCAAGGCATCAGAACCTCACGTCGTTCCGGCACCCGCGACTCCGGATCGACCTCGAGCACCCGCATCAACGAGTCAGCGCCGGCGGCCGAGCGCGTCTGCCGGACCGCCTCCGAGATGCGCCTGCGCCGCTCCTCCTCGGGACTGGAGAGGGAGAGCTGCTCGCCGGTCTCGGGCCCGAGAGCCAGCGCCTCCAGCCGCAGCGTCGCCGCCGGAGCCGGCAGCTGGGCGAGGTGGGGGAGGAGGGCATCCACGAGCCGGGCTCGGTCCGCGCTCGCCCGGCGCAGCGCCACCTGGCGCCGCCAGCCACCGCCGGCTGCCAGCCGGGCGGAGAGGCGGAGGGTCCGCAGCGTCCTGCCGCGCCTGCCGTCGTGGGCGAGCAGGCGGGAGATGAGCAGCTCGAGCGATCTCTCCAGCTGCTGGCCGGAGACGGCCTCGGGCAGCTCCAGTTCGACGGCGAGCGGCTCCCGCACCGGTCTGGGGTGCAGGGGATCGTCCTCGCCGCGCGCCAGCCGCCGCGCGCGCAGGCCGAGTCGCCCGAAGCGGTCGGCGACCGCGTCTCGCGGCAGCCCGGCGAGCCGGCCGAGAGTGGAGATCCCGAGCCGCTCCAGCTCGTTGGAGAGATCGTCTGCCTCCTCGCCGCCGAGACGGCCACAGAGGAGAGAGACCGGCAGCGGCCCGAGAAACTCGCCTGCCTTCCCGTCCGGAACGATGCCGCCCGAGCTCGAGGCGGCGACGTATGCGCAGAAGCGCACCGGCCCTGCGCCGAGCCGAACCGACGAGCCGAGCTCCTCGCGGCTTCGTCCCAGCACCCCTTCGATCCCTCCCCAGAGCCGGCCCAGGCCGCCGGCCTCGAAGAACGCCTCGCCGGCGCGGCCGGACTCGACCTGCGCTCCGATTCCCTCCAGGCGCCGCAGCGCCTCCTCCCAGCCGCGCTCGGCCCGCTCGGGGTCCGGGGCCACCAGGGCGAGCTCGGGGCACCGCGAGAGCGCCTCGCCCATCCTCATCCCTGCCCGCAGGCCGAAGCGCTCCGCCGCTTCCGTGACCTCGCCGATCAGCTGTGCGGCGCCCGGCTCCGGCGCCAGGGCGGCGGGGCGCTCCATTACCCCCCGGTCGCTGACAGCTGCGATCAATCGGAAGCGGGGGACCAGGGCGCAGGTGACGGGCATCGAACGTATGTTCGTATACCAGCCCGGATCAGTCAAGGGACTGGGTTAGAGAACGCCCTCGGCGGGAATCCCCGGAAGCACCATGCTGATCGCCGCGATCATCGTCTTCTGCATCGTCCTCGCCGTGCTGGCTTTCCTCGCGCCCCGGCTCTCGCGGTACTTCCAGCGCGCCGGCGACAAGCCGCTTCAGCTTGGCGAGCGAGGAGCGGGCGAAGCCCCCGGCAAGGCCGGGAACTGGCTGCAGAAGCCGTTCGAGACCGCCCGCAAGGCGATCCGCAAGAGCGGATCCAAGGGCCGCCAGGGACGAGCGAAGTCACCCTTCTAGCAACGCTGCCGAGTACTACTCTCGCCGGAATGCCAAAGAGAGAGCCGACCACCGAGGAGCTGCGGCTGGCCCAGCGGGAGCGCGCGACGGAGGAGCACGAAGCGATCCCCCACTCGATCACGTCGGAGGAGGAGCTCCAGCATCGCCGCCGCGCCGACAAGTCCGCCTATCTCGAGCGGAAGCTGGCGGAGCGCCAGCGCTCGGAACGGGACTGACGCGTCTCGCGCTGATCGCGGACACGCATCTGCCGCGCGGCACGCGGCGGCTGCCCGACGAGTGTCTGTCCGTCCTGCGCGCCGCCGATCTGATCGTCCACGCCGGTGATTTCAGCGAGGCATCGGTGCTGGCGGAGCTCCGCGAGCTCGGCCCGGTCGTCGCGGTGCACGGCAACGTCGACAGCCCGGAGCTGCGGAGCGAGCTCCCCGAATCCATCTCGCTGGATCTGGACGGCGTCACGCTCGCGGTGATTCACGACGCGGGACCGGCGAGGGGACGACTGGATCGCCTCCGTGCTCGTTTCCCGGACGCGGACGCCGTCGTCTTCGGCCACTCGCACATGCCGCTGCACGAGGAGCGCAGCGGCTTCCAGATCTTCAACCCGGGCAGCCCGACCGAGAGGCGCCGCGCCCCGCATCGCTCGATGGGACGAGCGCAGGTCGCGGACGGGACGATCGAGCTTCTCCACCTCGCACTGCCATGATTCGAGGGGTGGCCCTGAGAGCGTTCGTTTTGCCGGCAGTTTTCGCCCTGCTCCTGGTGGCGGGCTGTGGATCATCGGATTCGGGAGATGCGACGACCGTCGTCGGCAACGCGGACGCCGACGCGGTGCACGTGATCCAGAGCTGGGCCGACGAACTGCGCGCTGGGGACGTCTCGGCGGCGAGTGACAGGTTCTCGATCCCCACCGTGGTCCAGAACGGGACGGCGCCGCTTACGCTCACGACCCGTCAGGCGATCGAGGCCTTCAACCAGTCGCTGCCCTGCGGGGCAAGGCTGACCGCGGCGAGCACCACGGGCAGGTACACGGTCGCCACCTTCGTCCTCACGGAGCGCCCTGGTCCGGGCCGATGCGGGAACGGTGTGGGCGATGCGGCCAAGACCGCCTTCGTCATCCACAACGGTCACATCGTCGAGTGGCGGCGGGTGGTCGACACCGAGCCGACCGGCCCCACCAGCACCGAACCGGTCATCTGAGCCGGTCGATCACTGCATCCGTGAACTCAGTGGTGCTCGCATGGCCCTTCAGGTCCGGGGTGCGGATCCCGGCGGCCGCGGTGTCCAGCACGGCGTCGTAGACGGACCGCGAGGCCCGGCCGGCCTCCTCGATTCCGGCGACGCCGGCGTAGTGGAGGACCGCCGCCGCGGCGAGGATCATGCCCATGGGATTGGCGATGTCCTTGCCCTCCAGGGCCGGCGCCGTCCCATGCGGAGCCTCGCTCATCGCCACTCGCACCCGGAGATCGGGGTCGAGGGCGAGCAGCACCGACTCGGCGCCGGCGATCGATCCGAAGAGAGGGAGGACGAAGTCGGAGAGCAGGTCGCCGTCGCGGTTCAGGCTGGGGATGACGAGCGGCGCATCGGCGCGGCCCGTGAGCAGGCCGGCGTAGGTCGCGTCGATCAGCAACGGCTCGTAGCCCACCTCGGGATGGCGCTCCGCCGCTGCATCCATCTCCTCCTTCAGCATCCCTTCGTAGACGGGGCTGACCGTCCATTTCGGCCCGCCGAAGACACGGCCGCGGATCTCCTCGGCGGTCAGGAAGGCGTACTCGGCGACGGCGCGGCAGTTGGAGCGGTGGATCACCTCGGTGCGCTGGGCGACCTCGTCGGCGTCCTCCGGGCGCCTGGACTCCTCGGCGCCGTAGGCGTCCTCGACGGCCATCCGGACCACTGAGATCGGATGGTGGATCCCGGCGAGGGGGCTGACGCCAGGGATCCGGCGGCCGGTCCGGACGATCACCTTGCCGTCGATCGCCTCGCGGATCAGGCGGTTGGGACTGCCGACGTCGTCGGCGCCCTCGGGTGTGACGGTCGCCGCCTTGATCCCGAAGCCGGCCTCGGCCATGGCGGTGGCGGCCTGCGTGCAGACCTCGTTCCGGGTGCGGCGCCTGCTCTCGAGGGAGAGATCGAAGCGGTCGAGCTCGATCTCCAGCCCGATCACATCCGGCGCCAGGACGCGCAGCGCCTGTTCGAGCAGCTCCTGCCCCGTCTGGTCGCCCTCGAGCACGACTATGCACACGTCGGCCATCGGATGCGAGGCTATCCGTAGATGAGCGAGAGCTGCACCTGGTGCGGAGCGGAGGTGGAGCCCGGCGACGGCTTCCGGGCGTACGAACCCGCGGGCGAGCGTCGCGCCGTCTTCTGCCGGCTCGAGCATCTGATCCCGTGGTCGATCCAGGGGGCGCACTGGGAGGCCGGCGCGCTGACCGAGCCGCCGGGGCTGGACGAGGCCGCCACCCGCTGCTCACACTGCGACGCCGAGCTCACCGACATCCACGTGCTGCTGGTGCGCCACCGCGGAGAGCACCGGATCGCCGACGGCTTCTGCTCGGTCGACCACATGACTACGTGGGCGAAGGCGGGTGGCCGGTGGCAGTGAACGCGGTTCTTGCGGCGATCCGGGAGACGGTCGAATTCGCCGAACGCCGCAAAACGCGGGATCTCGCGTTTTCACCCCATTGACGTGCCTGTTGCAGACGCTAGGGTGCTCGCACTTGAGCAAGACGGGTTGGCCGCAAGGCCAGTCAGGTCAGTTCAAACAGAGACGGCCCGGGAAACCGGGCCGTTTCGCTCTTGGGTGGTCGCAGGGAGGGGACTGTCCTTCTCGTCCGAGATCGCTGCGGCCGCATCAATCCGGGCGGATGTGCGAAACCGTCACTCCGTGTCGTATCGCCAGGCGCTCGGCGATCAATGACCGATGACAGGCCTCGGGGTCACGCTCGACGCAGAGCAGAGCCGTAACGCCATCTTCCGACAGCGATTCCGCGACTGGCGTCAGATCGACGTGGTCGAGTATCTCTTCGCGATAGCGCCGAGCGTATTCCGGGGCGAGTTCCGAGCGGGAGCGCTTGCCTACTCCGAGACGGTCGTCCTCGCGGTACTGAAGCTGGCGCAACTCCGTCGTCGGCGCCAGCTCCCGTCGGTGCTCATAGGCGATCCCGGCCTCGGCGAGGGCCTTCTGCAATCGCAGAGAGTTCGCCCAGGCGTACTCAGGCCCGCGAACCCCGCGTCGCTGGCGGACATCGAGCAGCCGGCGAACGCGAGCCGCGTCCAACGCGGCGAGAAAGCTGTCGCGGTCAAAGCCGTAGACCCCGATCGTCGCCAGCTCCGGCACGCTTCGAGTATGGCGTGGTCAACTCCGTCGCCTCTCGTCCAAAGCGGGCCGGCTGCCGCCCACCGCCCCGGGGCGCTTTACTCGTCATATAGGCGACCAATTCGTCCCGGTCCGAGGTAGGCACAGGAGGCAGGACGAACTGATGACTCTCAAGCGAATGGACAACACTCTCATCGTGGTCGAGGACCTCGAGGCAGCCAAAGCGTTCTTCGCCGAACTCGGCATGGAGCTGGAAGGGGAGACGACCGTCGAGGGCGACTGGGCGGGCCGCGCCATTGGGCTCGATGACGTCCGTGCCGACATCGCCATGATGCGGACCCCAGACGGCCACGGCCGGGTTGAGCTGTCGAGCTTCCACACGCCGCCGGCGGTCAGAGCCGAGCCGGAAAATGCCCCGGCGAACACGCTGGGCATACGCCGCATCATGTTCACCGTCGACGACATCGACGACGTCGTTGCCCGCCTGCGCAACCACGGTGCCGAGCTCCTCGACCAGATCGCTCAGTACGAGGACATCTACCGGGTCTGCTTCGTGCGTGGCCCTGAGGGCATCATCATCGGACTGGCCGAGGAGCTCAGCCCAGGATCGGGAACCGGCGATGACGCGGCATGACGGACGCCTCGACGGTCGCTTTCCGTCCAAAGTGGCGTTCCTGAACTGGGTCGAAACTCCGCAGAATGCGGAAACGCCCGTTGACATTTTCTTGACTTCGCTGTTGCGAGGGCTAGAGTGCTGACCACTGGAACAAGGGAAACCTTGTTCTTAGGGAAGGCCCGGGCAACCGGGCCTTCTCGCTATCTAGCGCCGACCAGGCCGCCCTATTTCGGAGCGGCGGCCTCGCCGCCGCGACTTGCGTTGGGCGGCCGCTTGTCGGCGCGACCTGATGCCGAAGGGTGCTTCTTCTTCGTCGCCTTCGGCGCGGGCGGCGGCTTCGCGAACGCCAGGATCAGGGGAGCCACGAGATGTGGCCTCTCCACGTTGGGCGAGTGGCCGGCGCCGGGAATCAGGTGCGTCTGGGCGCCGGGAACGTTGGCCGCATAGCGGGCGATCGCCGCCTGCGCATCGTAGATCTGGTCCTCCGCGCCGAAGAGGACCAGAACCGGCACACCCAAGGCCGTCAGCCGCTGGTCGAGCGGGCTCTGATCGACGTAGTCCTGCTCTGCGTTGATGGTGTCCTTGACGGCAGAGTAGGTCATCGCCCGCAGGTCGTCGACCGGCTGGTCGGGGTTGTCGAAGCCGCTCGAAATGTTGAAGCCGGGAGCAAACGCCTGGTCGTACTCGTCGCGCACCTTGGACGCCGGGGCTAGCTGCACCAGGCGGCTGATCGCCTGCCCGATCACGGGCCAGGTGACCATGTGCTCCGCGAGGGACTCGTGCTCGAAGCCGTCTTGCGCAGACTGATCGATGATCACAAGCCGCGTGGCGATCTGGGGGCTCTGCTCGGCCAGGTTGACGGCGACGCTGCCGCCGAGCGAATGCCCGACCACGGTGGCGCCGACGACGTGCAGCTTCGCGAGCGCCTCCGCGACGGCGCCCGCCTGATCATCGATCGAGTAGCCGGAGCCCGGCTTGTCCGAGCCGCCCATACCGAGCAGGTCGATGCGGATCACGCGGTGATCGGCCTCGAGCAGCGGCGCGAGGTTGTCCCACCAATCCATGGAGCAGGTCGCGCAGTGCAGGAGCACGATGGGCGATCCCTGCGGGTTGCCCTGATCGAGCACCTGGAGCGTCCCGGCGGAGGTGTCGATGAGGCGCGCGCCGTCGTCTCGGATATAGGCGCTCTTCGTCTCATTTGAGACGACGAGGGCGTTCAGAAGCAGCAGGACGATCAGCCCGCCGATCACGCCGAGCGTGATCTTGAGCCAGCGGCTCACAGCCCCAGCTCATCGGAGCGCTCCGTGAGCGCCTCGATGATCAGGGCGATGTGCTCGTCCTGATCCACGCCGAGCTCGTCGATCCCCCTCTGCACCTCGTCGCGGTTGACGGCGGCCGCAAACGAGGGCTGCTTCAGCTTCTTCTTCACGGACTTGGGCTTCATGCCCTCGATGCCGGTGGGCCGGACGAGCGCGCAGGCCGCGACGAACCCCGAGAGCTCATCGACGGCGTACAGCGTCTTCGCCATCCGCGTCTCCCGTGGGACTCCCATGAAATCGGCGTGGCCAGCGACGGCGTCGATCACCTCCTGCGGATAGCCACGCTTCTCGAGCTCCTTGATCGCGTAACGGGGGTGGCCGGTGTCGAGGTCCGGGTAGCGCTCGTAGTCGAGGTCGTGGACCAGGCCTGTGACCGCGTAGAGCTCCTCGTCCTCATCCCATTTGCGGGCGTAAGCGCGCATCGCCGCCTCGACTCCGAGCAGGTGCTTTCGGAGCGATTCCGAGTCGATCCACTCGGTGACGAGCTCCCATGCATCGTCTCTTGAGAGAACCGCCATGCGGCTGGCTACTCTAGGCGCCCATGGAGAAATTCATCATTCAGGGTGGCGTTCCGCTCTCTGGAGAGATCATTCCGGCGGGCAACAAGAACGCCGCGCTTCCTATTCTCGCCGCCTGCCTGCTGACCGAGGAGGAGCTCCTGGTCCGCAACGTCCCGCGGATCCGCGACGTCGAGTCAATGCTCGGCTTGCTGGAGCGCCTCGGAGTGAAGGTGGCCTGGACCGGCGAGAACGAGGTCACGCTGCAGGCGGACACGATCGCCGGCACCGAGGTCGATGAGGAGCTCTCCAACCGGATTCGCGCCTCCTTCCTGGTCGCAGGGCCGCTGCTGGCGCGCTTCGGCGAGGTGAAGATGCCGCCGCCCGGCGGAGACACCATCGGGCGCCGCCGCCTGGACGCGCACCTGGACGCCTTCAGGGACCTCGGGGGCAAGGTCGACGGCGACGTGTGGATCGAGATCTCGGCCCCACCTGGCGGCCTCGCCCCGCAGCGAATCTTCATGGACGAGCCATCGGTCATGGGAACCGAGAACGCACTGCTCGCCGCGGCGCTCACACCCGGGCCGACGACGATCGAGAACGCAGCCTCCGAGCCACACGTCCAGGACCTCGCTCGGCTGCTCTGCAAGATGGGCGCACAGGTCGACCAAATCGGCTCGAACGTGATGACCGTGCACGGGCAGAAGAAGCTGAGTGGAGCGGAGCACGACGTCTCACCCGACCACATCGAGATCGCCAGCTTCATGGCGCTGGCCGCCGCGACGAGCGGCGAGCTGCGGATCCGCGACGTCGTTCCGCAGGATCTCGAGGGGATTCGCCGCCACTTCCGCCGGATCGGCCTGCAGACCATGATCGAGGGGAACGACCTGCTCGTCCCGCCCGAGCAGAAGCTGACCATCCGCGACGACCAGGGCGATGCGATCCCCAAGATCGACGACGGCCCCTGGCCCGCGTTCCCCGCCGACCTGACCTCGATCGCCCTGGCGTTGGCGACGCAGGCCGATGGGACGATTCTGATCTTCGAGAAGATGTTCGAGAACCGGCTGTTCTTCGTCGACAAGCTCGTCGCGATGGGCGCTCGGATCACGCTGTGCGATCCCCACAGGGCGATCGTCAGCGGTCCGAGCCGTCTTCATGGCGCCCGGCTGGAGAGCCCGGACATCCGCGCCGGCATGGCGATGCTCATCGCTGCGCTGGCCGCCCAGGGCGCGTCGGAAATCGGAAACGTCGCCCAGATCGACCGGGGCTACGAGCGCATCGACGTGCGGCTCCGCGATCTGGGCGCCCGCATCGAGCGGGTCGCCTCAGAGCGCGTGCCGGCCTAACTCAGCCTCAAACGCCGTAGGCGTTGTGAAGCTCGGTGAACTTCGGCTCCGGCGGCCCGGGGGCGTCATCGCCGAGCGTCTCAGCGATCGTCGGGGCAAGCCGCGACTCGGCAAATGCACCGAATGCCTCTGGGGATTCCCAGATGTCGAGCGCTTTGAAGGTGTCGCCTTCGAACCGAGCCGTGTGAGCGATCAACCCCGGGGGCGGATCTCCCCTCCCATCCAGCGCCGCATCCATCGCGTCGTACTGGTCAGGGGTGAGCGGGCTGAACTCCAACTCCATCAAGACAGCCATATCTCCTTCTCCTTGAGTCGAGGTGGGGGGTGGTCGGTCAGGACTGCTGCAGGTCGTAGATCTCGAGGATTTCGGGCTCTCCGGCCTGCGGAGCGTCCGGGTTCACCTCGGCGATCGCGGGGATCAGTTTGTTCTGGACGAAGTTCTGGAAGGCCTCGGGGGACTCCCAGACATCGACTGACCTCCACTTGTCGCCGCCCAGATCGCAGCCGGCGTGGAGAATCGCCCCCTCGGCCGTTGCGTCGCCGAGTTTCTCGGTCACCTTGTCGTACTCGTCGCGGGTGGCTTCGAACTCCTGGATCACCAGTACCGCCATGGTCTCTCCTCCGGTTGGTGGGACAGCCCATCCTATGCCGACGAACCTTGCAGCCTGTTAAAGGCGAGAAAGCGATGATGGGGCGATGATTCACCCGATACCCCCGGGCACCCGGGACATCCTGCCTGACGAGATGCGCGAGCTCCGCGCGCTCCAGGCAACTCTGATCGACGTCTTCGAGCGCTACGGCTACGGCCAGGTGGCCACGCCGACGCTGGAGTACGACGAGGTGCTCTCGCGGGGAGAGGGCCGAAGCGGAGTCGGCGCTTACCGTTTCTTCGACGAGCGGGGCGAGCTGCTCGCCCTGCGCTCTGACATGACCATCCCGATCGCGCGGCTCGTCGCGACCCGCTTCGCGGACGCCGCACCGCCGCACCGCTTCTCCTACGTCGGCAACGCCTACCGCGTCGTCCGCCCCCAGCGCGGGCAGGTGCGCCAGTTCCTCCATGCCGGGATCGAGCTGCTCGGCGCACCGGCTCCAGAGGGAACTGCGGAGGTGCTCGAGGTGCTGACCGCGTCGCTCGACGCCGTCGGCCTCAATCGGGCGGTCCTCGGCCTCGGCGACGCCGACCTGTTCCGCCAGCTCCTCAGCGAGCTCGGGGTGGAGGGGGAGAACCGCGCACGAATCCTCGACCGGCTCGCGGAGCACAACCTCGTCGGCCTCGAGATGGCCGTCGACGAAGTCGAGGGCCTTGACGCCCACGGGCGGGAGACGCTCCTGAGGCTCCCCGGTTTGCGGGGCGGCGCGGAGGTTCTCGAGGAGGCCCGCGAGCTCGGCGGAGCCGCCGTCGAACGGGCGGCGCAGCGCCTCCAGCAGACCTACGACCTGCTGGTCGAGAAGGGCGTGGCGGGCCGCGTCCAGCTCGACCTCAGCCTGCTGCGCGACCTCGGCTACTACACGGGCGCGATCGTCGAGATCTACGACCCCGCGTTGGGCCACATCCTGGGCGGGGGCGGCCGCTACGACGACCTCGTCGGCCGCTTCGGACGGCCCATGCCAGCCGCCGGCTTCGGTCTCTATCTCGAGCGGGTGCACCTCGCCCAGATGGAGGAGGAGCGCCTGGCCCGGGAGGGAGCCAAATGACGCCGACCGTGGAGGCACCTCGCACCCGTCCGGGCGGCCCGCTGAAGCTGGCGATCCCGAGGGGCGCCCTCTGGGGCGAGACGCTCGACGCGCTCGACGGGATCGGGGTCGACACGGCGGAGATGCGCGGCGACTCGCGCTCGCTCATCTTCCATGTCAACGGCATGAGCCTCGTGACCATGCGCCCTTCCGACGTGCCGACCTATGTCGAGTCGGGTGCAGCCGATCTTGGGATCACCGGCAAGGACGTGCTGCTCGAGCACACCGAACAGATCGTCTACGAGATCCTCGACCTCGGCTACGGCGGGTGCCGGATGGTGCTGGCCGGGCGCAGCGGGGACGCGAGCCTGGGCGAGGCCGAGAGGCGGCTCGGCGGCATGCGGATCGCAACCAAGTACCCGCGGATCGCCGAGCGCTACTTCGAGGAGACGGGCCGCCAGGCCGAGGTGATCGAGGTGAAGGGCTCCGTCGAGCTCGCACCGCTGGTCGGCCTTGCCGATGGCATCGTCGACCTCGTCGCCACCGGCCGCACCCTCGAGGAGAACGGCCTGGAGATCCGCGAGGAGATCGCCTCGTCCACCGCGCGGCTCGTCGTCAACCGCGTCTCCCACAAGCTGCGGGCGGCCGAGGTGGACGACCTGGTGGAGCGCCTGCGCCCGGAGAAGGGCTGATGCGAATCGAGCGATTCGATTGGGATGGCTCGGATGCCCGGGACCTGGCGGGCAGGATCCGCGACCTGCAGCCCGCGCTCGACGAGGTCGCCGACCCCGTCCGGGTGATCGTCGCTGCGATCCGAGCCGACGGCGACTCCGCCCTGGCCGGGATCGAGAGCACGTTCGCCAAGGACGACATGGACCTGGACTCCATCAGGCAGCCTCCCGAGGCGATGGCCGCGGCCCTCTCCCGTCTCGAGCCGGAGCTGGTCGAGGCGATGGAGCTGGCGGCCACGAACATCCGCAAGGTGGCCGAGGCCCAGCTGGCCGAGCCGCAGCGCGTCGAGCTGGATCAGGGCCAGACGGTCGACCTGCGGGAGGTTGCCGTCGCCTCGGCGGGCATCTATGCGCCCGGCGGAGCCGCCGCCTATCCGTCGACCGTCCTGATGGGCTGCATCCCGGCGAAGGTCGCGGGGGTGGGGCGGATCGTGGTCGCCACCCCGGCGCCGATATCGGACGTGACGCTCGCAGCGGCCTCGCTCGCGGGCGCGGACGGGATCTACGCCATGGGCGGCGCGCAGGCGATCGCCGCCCTCGCCCTCGGCACCGAGACGATCACCCCGGTGGACGTGATCGCCGGGCCGGGCAATCGCTACGTCCAGGAGGCGAAGCGCCAGCTCGCGGGTGAGGTGGGGATCGATGGAATCGCAGGGCCGTCGGAGCTGATGGTGATCGCCGGCGACACCGCGAATGCCGAGTGGATTGGCCTCGACCTCTGCTCCCAGGCCGAGCACGGGTCCGATGGGCTACTCGTCGCGGCGGGGGTCGAGACCGTGATCCTGGACGCGATCGGGGAGAGCGCCGAGCGGGTCGCGGCGGCGCACGGCATCTCCGAGGACGCGGCGCTGGCGCTGGTCGCAGTGCCCGAGACCGAGGCCGGAGTGGACCTCGCCGATGCCATCGCGCCCGAGCACCTGGAGATCCTGACTGAGGACGCCGAACTGCTCGCCGAGCGGGTCACGACAGCCGGCTGCGTCTTCGTCGGCGAGCTGGGTGCGACCGCGTTCGGCGACTACGCGGCCGGGTCCAATCACGTTCTCCCCACCGGCGGGGCCGGCCGCTTCCAGGGCCCCCTCGGCCCCGGTGCCTTCAGGCGCCGGATCTCGACCGTCGAGATCACGCAGGAGGCGGCCCGGGAGCTCGCCCCGGCGGTCGCTACATTGGCCCGCTCCGAGGGCTTCCCGCTGCACGCGGAATCCGCCGAGGCGAGAACCGAGGGGAACCCATGAGCCGCACAGCCGAGATCAAGCGCGAAACCAAGGAGACCAAGGTCTCCCTGCGCCTCGACCTGGACGGTGGCGAGGCCGAGGTGTCCACCGGCGTCGGCTTCCTCGACCACATGCTCGACCTTCTCGCCCGCCACGGCCGGCTCGGCCTGAGGATCGAAGCATCGGGCGACCTCGAGACCGGGGCCCATCACACCACCGAGGACGTCGGCATCTGCCTGGGCCAGGCGATCGATGAGGCCCTCGGCGATCGCAGCGGTATTCGCCGGTACGGCTCGGCCCTGGTGCCGATGGACGAGGCCCTCGGCGAATGCGCCATCGACATCTCCGGCAGGCCGTACTGCGCCTTCGACGCCGACCTTCCCGACGTGACCATCGCCGGCTTCGACTCGGAGCTGACCGAGGAGTTCTTCCGCGCGGTCTCCAACAACTCGAAGATGACGCTCCACCTCTGGATCCGATCCGGCTCGAACGCGCACCACATGATCGAGGCGTCGTTCAAGGCGTTCGCGCGAGCGCTGCGCGAGGCGGTCTCGCTCGACCCGGACGAGAGCGGTGTGCCCTCCACCAAGGGCACCCTCACCGAATGACCCGGATCGCCATCCTCGACTACGGGATGGGCAACCTCCGCTCGGTCGAGAAGGCGCTGGAGCGGGTGGGGGCGGAGGCCGAGATCACGGCGGACCGAACGCGTGTCGAGTCGGCCGACGGCGTGATCCTTCCCGGAGTCGGGGCCTTCCCGAGGGCCATGAGCCGCGTCCACGAGATCGGGCTCGACGAGCTCGTCGCCGGGCGGGTGGAGTCCGGGGTGCCCGTGCTGGGGATCTGCCTCGGCATGCAGCTGCTCTTCGACTCCTCGGTCGAGAATGAGGGTGCGAGTGGGCTCTCCCTGCTCGATGGGATCGTGGGGCCCCTCGAGGCGAACGGCTACAAGGTCCCGCACATCGGCTGGTCGCCGGTGCGCTGGGAGCATTCCTCTCGCCTCACGGAGGGGTTGGGGGAGGAGACCCCGTTCTACTTCGTCCACTCCTTCGCGCCCCGGCCTGCCGCCGAGGACGATGTGCTGGGCACGGCCGCCTACGGCGCTCGCTTCGCCTGCGCGGTGGAGCGCCCGCCGCTCTACGGCGTCCAGTTCCACCCTGAGAAGTCGAGCTCCGCCGGGCTCGGATTGCTCGCCAACTTCGCCTCCATCTGCAGTTGATCCTCTATCCGGCGATCGACATCCGCGACGGCAAGGCCGTCAGGTTGATCCAGGGCGACTATGACCAGGAGACGGCCTACGACGACGATCCGGCGGTCGCAGCCCGTCGCTGGGTCGACGGCGGCGCGCGCTGGCTCCACGTGGTCGACCTGGACGGCGCCCGGGCGGGCGAGCCGATGAACCTCGATCACGTCCGGCGGATCGTCGCGTCGGTGAACGTGCCGGTCCAGCTCGGTGGCGGGCTGCGGGACTCGAAGAAGGTGGAGGATGCCTTCTCGTCCGGCGTGGAGCGGGTCGTCCTCGGCACCGCGGCCGTGCGCGACCCGGAGATGGCGGGAGCCATCACCGCCGCGCACGAGGGGCGCGTGGTCGTCTCGGTGGATGCGCGCTCGGGAAAGGTCGCCGCGGAGGGATGGACCGAGGCATCCGGGCTCGGCACGGCCGAGGTGATCTCGGGGCTGTCGGACCGGGGAATCGACCGGTTCGTCTACACGCCGGTTGAGGTGGACGGTCTGATGCAGGGCCCGGATCTGGAATCGCTTCGCGAGGCGGCGGCGGCGACCACGGGGGAGCTGATCTACTCCGGCGGCGTCGGATCACTGGACGACCTTCGTGCCGTGGCCGCCCTCGACGTGCGGAATCTGGGGGGCGTGATCGTCGGGCGGGCGCTCTACGAACAGCGGTTCACGATCGCGGAGGCCCAGGCGATTCTCGATCCATAGGATCCGTCGCGTGGGCAGACTCTTCGGGCCGTTCTTCGTCTTCGCGGGCATCATGCACTTCGTCAAGACGCGCTGGTACGAGCGGATCATGCCGCCGTACGTGCCACGGCACCGCGAGCTGGTCTACGCCAGCGGGGTCGCCGAGATCGCCGGTGGCTTGGCGACGATGCACCCGGCGACCCGTAGGGCCGGGAGCGCCTGGAGCATCGCCACGCTGATCGCGGTCTTCCCGGCGAACCTCCACATGGCGCTCGAACCCGAGAAGTACGAGAACCATGTCCCGGGCGGGCGCAATGCCCTCTACGCCCGTCTCCCCGTGCAGCTTCTCTTCATCGCCTGGGCCTACGCCGCGGGCGACTGGGACTAGGAGAGCCCCGCCGCCGCCAGGGCGGCCTCGTGTTCGCCGTAGTCCATGAACGTCAGGACGCGCCCGTCCCGGAACGTCGCGATGACGGCTGTCGGGACGTCGGTCTCGACACCGCTGCCGCGCCCCCGGATGTGGATCATCCCCAGGGCGATGACACCCCCGTCGCCGAGGTCGCGAACGTCGGTGTAGTCGAGCTCGAAGCGCTCGAAGCTCTCGCGAGTGTCCTGGAGGAATCTGCGGATCCCGTCGTGCCCGCGAAAGGTGCCCTCCGTCGCGGCACGGCGGGGCACGAGCTCGATGTTCTCGTCCGTGATCTCGAGCAGAGCCGCCTCCTCATAGCCACTGACGAGCTCGGCGCCCCGCAGAAACAGGTCGGTGTTGGCCGACATCAGGGCAACGTTAACCTCGATGAATGGTCCTGAAGCGCGTCATCCCCTGTCTCGACGTGGACGACGGTCGTGTCGTCAAGGGCACGAACTTCGTCGACATCCGCGACGCGGGCGATCCGGTCGAGCTGGCGGAGCGCTACGACGCCGCCGGCGCCGACGAGCTCGTCTTTCTGGACATCACCGCCTCGCACGAGAGCCGCGACACGATCGTCGACCTCGCTCGGCGTACTGCTGACAACGTCTTCATCCCGTTCACGATCGGGGGCGGGATCCGCTCGGTCGAGGACGCGCAGGCGGTGCTCGACGCGGGCGCCGACAAGGTCTCGGTCAACTCATCCGCGCTGGCGCGGCCGGAGCTGATCTCGGAGCTCGCCGCCGTCTTCGGCTCACAGTGCGTGGTGGTCGCGGTCGACGCGAAGCGCCGCGGGGACGCCGAGTGGGACGTCTACGTCCATGGCGGCCGGACCAGGGTGGAGGGACGGGAGGCCGTCGCGTGGGCGAAGGAGGCGACCAGGCTTGGGGCCGGGGAGGTGCTGCTGACCAGCATGGACCGCGATGGCACCACCGACGGATATGACCTCGAGCTGACCCGGGCCGTTGCCGAGGCCGTCAGCGTTCCCGTGATCGCCTCAGGGGGAGCCGGCGAGCTCGAACATCTCGTCGAGGCGGTCGAGACGGGTCACGCGGATGCGGTTCTCTGCGCTTCGATCTTCCACTACGGGGCCCACACGGTGGCCGAGGCCAAGCATCGAATGAGCGAGGCCGGGATCCCGGTCAGGATCGCCTAGCCCTTCTTCTTTCCTCCGCCGTTCTTCTTCGCCTTCTGCTTGGCGGCTGCCGCGGCCTTTGCGGACTTGCGCTTGACGTCGGCGGCGGTCCGGGGCTTGAGCCTGTAGATCGTCTTGTAGCCCGTGAGATAGAGGCTGCGCCCGTCCGAGATCACCGGGTTGTAGGCGCCGTCCTTGAAGGTCCAGACCTTCCTTCCGTTTGCGGTGTCAAAGCCGTCGGTCTCGGTCGTGCCGAGGTTCGCGACGTAGACGACGTTCCCGATCACACTGGCAGCGCCGATCACCGACCCACCCACGTTGGCGGACCAGCGCTCATTGCCCGTCCGGGCGTCGATGGCATAGAAGTCGCTGCCGCCGTAGGTGCCGAAATAGACGGTCGGGGGGCTGTTGGGCGTATCGGCGGCCGCCGCGCCGGCGTAGACCTCCCCGCCGATCGTGTGGCTCCAGATGACGCTTCCCGTGTCCTTGTTGAAGCTGTAGATGCGGCCGTCCTTCGAGCCGGCGTAGACCCGGCCGAACGCGACGGCGGCCGTTCCGTAGAAGGCCCCCGCTGCGACGCCCGTTCCCTGCGAGTCGCTCTGCCACTTGATGGACCCGTCTTTGATGTTGACGGCGCTCATCGTCCCGGAGTAGTCCCCCACGTATGCCACCCCGTTGGAGACCGCGGGCGCCGCCTTGATCTGGCCCCCGAGACTGGTCTGCCAGAGCGTCTTGCCCGTGTCCGCGTCGAACGCGTAGAGCGTTCCGCACTCACAGCCGGCGATCACCTTGTTTCCCACGACCACCGGGGAGGACTCGGTGCGACCGGGGAGCGGGCGACGCCAGAGGGTCGAGCCGCGCTTCGTGCTGATCGAGATCACCTGGCCGGGATCGAGGTTGGAGATGAACAGCCTGTGCCCGCTGTAGGCGGGCGATGATGCGTTCCTGGTGGCGATCTGCCGGGTCCAGCGGGCCTTCCCTGTCCGCTTCTTGATCGCGAACGCGAGGCCATTGTTGTTGATTCCGTAGATCGCCCCGCCCACGGCGATCGGGGAGTACTCGAGCAGGCGCCGCCCCTTGAAGGTCCACTTCGTCGAATACGGCGGCTTGACATTCGGAGCGTCCAGGTCCCGGGTTCGCTCCTTGTTGCGCCCGTAGAACGGCCAGTCGACGGTCTTGGTGACCGGTCCCGTCTGCGTCGTCGTCTCGATCGTGCAGGGATCGGGACAGGACTTGTCCGCCGGCCGCTTCAAGACCAGATAGCCGATCAGTGCGACGAACACGACGACGATGCCGGCGGCGGCGCCGAGCGTCGCCCAGCGATGGTTCTCCCAGAGGCCCTTGAGTCTCTCGCGCATACGATCCGCACCATAGGCAAGCTCACTTAATGCCGGACTCAAGGGACATAGACCCCACCTCGCTGCCGAAGGCGATCGACGCCCTGCCCGACATCGATGCCGTTCGCTCGTTCGCCGAGCGGGTTCCGACCTATCTGGTGGGCGGTGTGGTCCGGGACCTCCTGCTCGGGATGGACGGCGTCGATCTCGACATCGCGATCGAAGGGGACGCGGAGGCGCTTGCGGACCTCCCCGGCTATCGGCCCGAGCGCGACGAGCATTTCCTGACCGGCAAGCTCGAGGCCGCGGGCCGGGAGATCGACGTCGCCCAGACGCGGGCCGAGAGCTATCCGCGGCCGGGCGCCCTGCCGGAGGTCAGGCCGGCGACGATCGATGAGGACCTCGCACGACGGGACTTCACGGTGAACGCGATGGCCTACCCCCTCGCCGAGGAGGGGGAGTTGCTCGATCCGCATGGCGGACTGGACGACCTGCGGGCGGGCCTCCTCCGGGTCCTCCACGAGCGCTCCTTCATCGATGACCCGACGCGCGCACTCCGAGCCGCCCGCTATGCGGCGCGCTTCGGATTCGAGCTCGACAAAGCCACGGCGAGCCTGCTGGCGGACACGGACCTCTCGACGGTCTCGGAGGACCGGATCCAGAACGAGCTGCGCAGGATCGCTGAGGAGAAGGACCCGGCCCACGCCCTGCGGCTGCTCGTGGATTGGGGTGTGATGCCGACCCTTGACCCCACGGCCCCCGAGCGCGTGGCGGAGGTGGTGCGGCTCGCGTCGAATCCGCCCTGGCGGGGGTGGGTGGACCGAGAGCTCGCCGTGATGCTGGCGATCGCCCGGCCGCTGCCCCAGATCCGCGAGCTGGTGTCCGCGGAGCCGGAGCGGCCATCGGATGCGTTCCGGCTCGCCCAGCCATGGGACCCGGCGCAGCTGCTCGTAGCCAGAGCGCTCGGCGCCGAGTGGCTCGACGAGTACGCGGAGAAGTGGCGGGGGGTGACCCTGGAGATCACCGGCGAGGACCTGATCGGGGCCGGTGTCCCCGAGGGCCCCGCGATCGGGCACGGGTTGGAGGCGGCACTCTCCGGCAAACTCGACGGCGAGCTCTCCGGCCGCAAGGAGGAACTGCGGATCGCACTGGCCGTCGCCCGCGGGGAGCTTCCCGAGGAGTGACGCATCTAGCCTGCCTCGGATGGAATGGCGCGAGCGAGACGGAGTTCGCTGGCTCGAGGCGGAGCTCGACGGGGCGCGGGCGGCCTTCTCGACGCGGATCGGCGGCGTCAGCGAGGCTCCCTACGACGCCATGAACGTGGCGATCATGACCGGGGACGAGCGCGAGAGGGTGCGGGAGAACCGCCACCGCCTGGCAGCCGGGCTCGGCCGAGATCCCGATGGCGTCGTGATGGGGCGGCAGGTCCACGGCGCCGAGCTTCGCGAGCACCGCGGGCCGCAGGAACCCAGGGTCTACGCCGACGTGCTCCCCAGCCCGGAGGAGGTCGACGCTCACAGCGTCTCTGAGTCCACGCTCACCCCGTTGGTGATGGTCGCCGACTGCCTGCCCGTGGCGATGTCCGGGCCCGGGGGAGTGGCGATGGCGCACTGCGGCTGGCGAGGGCTGGCCGGCGGGATCATCGGCGAGGTCGCACGCGCCATCGACGCGCGTTCGGCTGCAGTGGGGCCTGGAATCGGCTCCTGCTGCTACGAGGTCGGCGACGAGGTGCTCGCGGAGTTCGCGGATCTCGATGGAGTCGCCGAGGGCAGCATGCTCGACCTGACAGCGGTGTCCCGCGGGCTGCTCGCCCGCGCCGGGGTCACCGGCGTCGAGTCCGCCGACCTCTGCACGAGCTGCAACCCCGATCTCTTCTATTCCCACCGGCGCGACGGCGAGCGCACCGGGCGCCAGGCGGGCCTGGCCTGGATGGATTGAGGATGGTCGAGCCCGTCACGAACCTGGACCTGGAGCGAATCCGCTCCAACCTCGACCGGATCCGCGAGCAGGCCGGCCCAGATGTCGAGATCCTCGCCGCGACCAAGTACATCCAGCCCGATGACATGGGGGTCCTCGCCGAGGCCGGGGTCGCGCTGGTCGGCGAGAATCGCCAGCAGGACCTGGAGGAGAAGCGCGAGCGCTGGGGCGAGCGCTTCACCTGGGACTTCATCGGCAACCTGCAGAGCCGCAAGGTCAAGCGGATCCTGCCGCTGGTGAGGCTGATCCACTCGGTCGCCTCCGACTCGGTCCTCGAGCAGCTGGGGCGCCATGGCGGCCCGGACACGGAGGTGCTCGTGGAGGTGAACCTCTCCGGAGAGGCCGAGAAGGGCGGAATCGCCCCGGAAGGGCTCGACGAGTTCATCGAGCGCTGCCCCGTGAGGGTCTCCGGGCTGATGACGATGCCCCCGTTCACTGAGGATCCGGAGGCCTCGCGGCCCTATTTCGAAAGACTGGCTGCGCTGGCCGCAGAGCGCGGGCTCGAGCGTCTCTCGATGGGCACGAGCCAGGATTGGCCGGTTGCGGTGCAGGAAGGAGCCACAATCGTGCGCCTGGGCTCCGTTCTTTGGGCATAATCGGTCAACATCGGCTAGAGGAATAACGACCGTCAAACCGAATCTGAGCGGAGATGGCTTTCAGGGACACATGGAGACGTTCCCTCGAGTACTTCGGTCTCGTCGAGGGTGACTACATCGAGGAGGGTGAGTACGACGAGGGCGACACGGGCAGCGAGATGGCGCTCGATCCGAGCGTCGCGCCTCGTGAGCCCGTCAGCGGCCCTTCTCGCCGCGGCCGCGGCCGCGGGGAGGACATCGACGACATCTTCGGCGAGGACGAGCCGGCCCCGCGCCGGGGGCGGATCCGTTCCGTGGATGACACGGCCGAGGAACCGGCGCCCAGCCGCGGGCGTGGCCGTCGCAGTCGCGCGCCCGCCGGCAACGGTGGCGGCGTCGCCTCCATGCACGTCGTCACCCCGCGCAGCTTCAACGACGCCCAGCAGGTCGCCGACGAGTTCAAGCGCTCGAAGCCGGTGATCATCAATCTTCAGTCGACCGACCGTGAGCTCTCCAAGCGGCTAATCGATTTCTCCTCCGGCATGACCTACGCCCTGGGCGGAGGCATGCAGCGGATTTCGCAGGGCATCTTCCTGCTGACGCCCGAGAACGTCGAGGTCTCGGCTGAGGAGAAGGCCCGCCTGCTCGAGGGCGGCTTCTTCAACCAGTCGTAATTTCTACGGTCGCGCACGACGACGCGAATCCATACCGTTCTCCACCGATGCCGGGGAGAACTAGCCGACTGGCGGGGTGTCTTTCGCTTGCCGTGGTGACGGCCATCGGCGCGCTGTGCGTGCCTGCGGCCGGTGCGGCAACGGTGACCGTCGGCAGCCCCATGAACGCGGGGTCCCCGTTCTCCGAGACCGAGACGGGCGGACCGCTCACTCTCGCCAACATCGCGCTCGGAGAGCCCGGAGCAATCGTCACCTCGCCCGTGACCGGAACGATCGTGCGCTGGCGGATCACGACCACCGGGACCGGGCAGTACTCGCTCCGAGTCCTGCGGCCGGTGGGGAGCGCTCAATACACCGCGGTCGGCACAGACCCGCAGACCGTGTCCAGCGCGGGCGCGCAGACCTTTTCCTCCAGCCTTCCCATGCAGGCCGGCGACCTGCTCGGAGTCGACATCCCGGCCAACGGTGGCATTGCCGGCGTCCAGGCCCCAGGTTCGAATTGGGCCCTCTGGTCTGGATCCGTGGGTTCGTCGCCGGCAATGCCGGCCAACCAGGCGCACAACGGCTTCGAGCTCTATCTCAACGCGGACGTGGAGTACACGCCTACGCCCGACAGAGTTCCCGCCTCGCCGGAGTCTTCACCCAAGAAGTGCGAGAGGAAGAAGAGCGAGGAGAAGAGCAAGCGGAGGAAGCACAAGCGGTCGGCGCGCGCGGCGAAGAGCAAGTGCAAGAGAAAGAAGAACTAGGGCCTGAGGCCCGATAGCGGTCGCCGAATAAAGTTCCGGCCATGAGAGTCGGGTTCATCGGCGCCGGAAACATGGCGAGCGGACTGGCGCGCGGCTGGGCCGCAGCCGGTGGGGAGCCGGGTGCGCCGGATGTGATGCTGTTCGCCGATGCCGATCCGAGGAAGGCCGAGGCCCTGGCCGAGGAGGTCGGTGGCGAGGCTCTGACGGGGAACGTCGCGGTCGCCGACGGCTCTGACCTGGTCGTCCTTGCGGTCAAGCCCAACGTTCTCGACGAGGTCGCGCCGGACCTGGTTCAGGCGGAGACTCCGATCCTCTCGATCCTCGCCGGGACCACCCTCGAGACCCTGCACGGTGCGCTTCCGGGGATCGACCTCGTACGGGTGATGCCGAACCTGGGCGCGCAACTGCGTCAGGCCGTGCTCTGTGTCGTCTATTCGGAGAAACTCGGGACGACGGAGCGAGAGCGGGTGGGGAGGCTGCTCTCCCTGCTCGGTGACGTGATCGAGATCGAGGAGGAACTGATCGATGCCGCCACGGCGATCATGGGCTGCTCACCGGGCTACCTGGCTCTGATGGCCGAGGTCCTGGTCGAGGCGGGTGTCCGCGAGGGCCTGACGGAGGACCAGGCGCTGCGCATGGTCGCGCGCTCCATGGCCGCCACCGGAGGACTGCTGGACCTTCACGATCCGGCCGCTCTGAAGCGGGCGGTCGCGTCGCCCGGCGGAATGACCGAGGCAGGCCTGAACGCCCTCGAGGAGCACAAGATCCAGGAGACCCTGAACGCCGCGGTGGATGCGTCGCTCGAGCGAGTGCGCAGGTGAGCCCGCTGCTCGCGATCAGCCGGGTCGACGTCGCGGACTACGTCGGCGCTGTCTTCCTCGTCTACTTCATCCTGATCTTCATCCGGGTGCTGCTCTCGTGGATCCCGCGGATGCCGTACTACCCCTGGTTGCGGGCCACGGTCGACTTCGTCCATCAGGTCGTGGATCCGTACCTGAACCTCTTTCGCCGAGTGATCCCGCCGCTCGGCGGAGGCGGGATGGCGATCGATATCAGCCCGATCCTGGCGATCCTCATCCTCTTCATCGTCGGGCGGGTGGTCGTATCGCTGATTCACGGTTGAGGAAGTGGCTGGAGTTGCTGGTCCCCGCGCTCGCAGCGTGCGGGGTGGTGGTGGCCGTCGATCAGGGCACCAAGGCGCTCGCGACATCGCTGGTCGCGCGAGGGGACCGGGTGGAGATACTGCCCTTCCTCGCCTTCGAGAACGTGCGCAACGAGGGCGTCGCGTTCGGTATCGGCGGGAACATCTCCGCCGTCTTCATCGGCGCGACGATCGTCGTTCTGCTCGGATTCCTGGTGTACCTCGCTTCCCGGTCGCGTAGCGGCTGGCTCGTCTGGGTTCCCGCCGCCCTGCTGATCGGAGGAGCGCTGGGAAACCTGGCCGACCGGGTGCGGGATGGGGCCGTGACCGACTTCATCGATCTCCCTCTCTGGCCGACGTTCAACCTCGCCGATGTGGCGATCACGGTGGGGGTTCTGCTGCTGCTGCTCGACGTGGAGCGCTCGAGGGAGTGACGTGGAGGGGCTGATCGTCCACCTGGACGACGATCTGGCCGTGATCGAGAAGCCGGCCGGGCTGGTCGTGCACTCGGCGCCGTCGCACAAGGGGGAGACGCTCGTCGACCTGCTGCAGGGAATAGCGGGCGGCGGTGAGAGCGGGCGAGCGGGGATCGTCCACCGGCTCGACAAGGACACCTCCGGCCTGATGATCGTCGCCCGCAACGAGGATTCGCTCCGCGAGCTCGCGCGGATGGTGAAGGCGCGTGAGGTGGTGCGCGAATACACGGCGTTGGTCGAGGGGCGCCTCGGGAGCCGCACGGGGACCATTGACGCGCCGCTCGGGCGGGATCGGCGGCAGCGGACGAAGCGGGCGGTGAAGGGCTCCGGATCGAGGGAGGCGCGGACCCACTTCGAGGTGATCGAGACGCTGCCGGCCGACACGCTCGCGCACGCGCGGCTCGAGACGGGGCGGACGCATCAGATTCGCGTGCACTTCGACGCGATCGGGCATCCGGTGGCCGGGGATCCCGAATATGGGACGCGCGGGCGGCATGGGCTCGAGCGCCAGTTTCTGCACGCCTCACGGCTGGAATTCACGCACCCCCGCACCCGGGAGAGGCTGGAGTTCACCTCGGAGCTTCCCGGTGATCTGCGTGAGGCGTTGGAGCAGGCGCGAGCCGCCGGCTGAGGAAATGGTGGCCGTTGGGGCTTTCTTTCCGCATACCGGAAGAAAAGCGCCAATTCCCCTCGCTAACCCCCTGTCCCGCGCCCCTTGATCGCTGGTTTTTCGGGCCGCGCCCGCCGTTCGCTCCTCACCGCCTACAATTCCGCGGACTTTGCACCCAACCCCCGCCGAGAGGCACGGGACGCTGCCCGGGCACGCCCGGGTTCCCGCAGCCGCGACGGGATCGACATGAATCGGTTTGCTCCTCGGCTACGCCTGCGGGGCGAACGGACAACTTCAAGCGATAGGAAGGTCAGATGGCCGAGGTAGGCATCAAGGAGCTGCTGGAGGCCGGAGTTCATTTCGGCCACCAGACCCGGCGCTGGAACCCGCGCATGCGCCGCTTCATCTACGGGGAGCGGGAGGGGATTCACATCATCGATCTCCTCCAGACGGAGGAGCTGCTCAAGCAGGCGACGCAGTTCGTCACCGAGGTCGCGGCGAAGGGCGGAGTCATCCTCTTCGTCGGGACGAAGAAGCAGGCCCGCGACTCCGTCGAGGAATGGGCCGAGCGCTGTGGCATGCCGTACGTCAATAGGCGCTGGCTCGGTGGGCTGCTCACCAACTTCCACACGATTCGCAAGCGGATTCAGCGGCTGCACGAGCTGCGCGAGCTCAAGGAGAACGGCCGGCTCGACCTGCTGCCCACCAAGGAGCGCATGTCGATGGAGGCCGAGCTGCGCAAGCTCGAGTACAACCTCGGCGGCGTCGCGGACATGCAGCGCGTCCCCGATGCGGTGGTGATCATCGATCTGAAGACCGAGGAAATCGCCCTCCGCGAGGCCGAGCGCCTCGAGATCCCGATCATCGGGCTCGTGGATTCCAACTGCGATCCGTCCCCGGTCCAGTACGTGATCCCCGGCAACGACGACGCGATCCGCTCGTGCGACCTGATCATCGGCGCACTGGGCTCCTCGATCGAGGGCGCCGCGGCCGCGTGGCGCGCGGCCGAGGAGAAGCGCCGAGCCGAGGAGGAGGAGAAGAAGCGGCGCGAGGAGGAGGAGCGCAAGCGGCGCGAGGCCGAGGAGAAGGCCAAGCAGGAGGCCGAGGAGAAGGTCAAGGCCGAGGCGGAAGCCAAGGCCAAGGCGGAGGCCGAGCAGAAGGCGGCGGCCCAGCAGGCGGAGGCGAAACAGGCCGAGGCCAAGAACGAGGCCGGCGAGGAGATTCCGCAACCGCAGGCCGAGGATGCGGCGCCCGCGCACAACCGGCAGGGCGATCCGGCCGAGGCGCGGCGCGAGGCCGAGATCGAGATTCCTCAGCCGCCGCCGGCAGACGACGCCGAGACGGCTACCGAGCCGGCTCCGACCCAGACCGGAGGTGAATCCTGATGGCGGTGAGCGCGGCGGACGTCAAGGCCCTGCGAGAGAAGACCGGCGCTCCGATCGTCGACGTGAAGAACGCCCTCGAGGAGGCCGAGGGGGACGAGCCGAAGGCGATCGAGATCCTTCGCAAGAAGGGCGCGGCCTCCGCCGCCAAGCGGGGCGGCAGGGGCACCGCCGAGGGCGTCGTCGCGGCCTACACCCACATGAGCGGGACCGGGGAGCGCAAGCAGCAGAGAATCGGCGTCCTGGTCGAGGTGCAGTGCGAGACCGACTTCGTCGCGCTCAACGAGGACTTCAAGGAATTCGCACGGGATGTCGCGATCCACATCGCGGCGATGAACCCTCAGCACGTCTCGCTCGAGGACATCCCTGAGGAGGACGTCGCGAACGAGCGCCGCATCCTCGAGGAGAAGGCTAAGGAGGACGGCAAGCCCGACGACATCGTCGCCAAGATCGTCGACGGCCAGATCAAGAAGTGGGCCTCGGAGATCGTGCTGCTCGACCAGAAGCACTTCAACGAGGACAAGTACGAGGGAAAGACGATCGAGGACCTGCGCGCCGAGGTCGCGGCCAAGACCGGCGAGAACGTGCGCATCGCCCGATTTTCCCGCTTCGAGGTGGGGCAGGAGTAGGAAGCCTTGGCCTCGGCCGCCTTCAACCGGATCCTGCTGAAGATCTCCGGGGAAGCCCTGATGGGCAACCTCGAGTACGGGACGGATCCCGCACAGATCGAGCGCATCGCCAATCAGGTCCGCGAGGTGCGGGCCCAGGAGGTCGACGTTGCGATCGTCGTCGGCGCCGGCAACATCTACCGGGGCCTGGAGGGCGCGGCCAAGGGGATGGACCGGGCCACAGCCGACTACATGGGCATGCTGGCGACGGTGCTCAACGCCCTCACCCTTCAGGACGCCCTGGAGAAGGTCGGGGTCGATACCCGCGTCCTCTCGGCGGTGGCCGTGACGGAGGTGGCCGAGCCCTACATTCGCCGCCGCGCGATCCGGCACCTGGAGAAGGGCCGCGCGGTCATCTTCGCCGCGGGAACCGGCAACCCGTTCTTCACCACGGATACCGCCGCCGCCCTCCGGGCCCTGGAGATCCACGCCGAGGCGATCCTGATGGCGAAGAACGGGGTGGAGGGGGTCTACACCGCCGACCCCTCGGTCGACCCGAACGCAGAGTTCCTGCCCGAGATCAGCCACCGCCAGGCGATCGAGCGCGGCCTTCGCGTCATGGATTCAACTGCGCTGTCGCTCTGCATGGACAACGATCTGCCCATCTACGTCTTCAACATGGCCGACGAACGCAACATAGATAGGATCGTCAGCGGAGAGAGGGTCGGGACCCTGGTGTCCTCGAAGCCCGCCACAGAGCCAACTCCGGGGGTGCGCAGCTGATGAGCGAGATGATCGACGAGCTGTTGGCAGACGCCAAGGAGCGAATGCAGAAGTCGGTCGACTCGACGCGCAACGAGCTCGCCACGGTCCGCACCGGCCGCGCCTCGCCGCATCTCCTCGACCGCCTCGACATCGACTACTACGGGGCGCAGACACCGCTCAAGCAGCTCGCCCAGGTGGCCGCGACAGACGCCCGCACGCTCACCGTGACGCCCTACGACAAGTCCTCGATCGGCACGATCGAGAAGGCGGTCATGGAATCCGACCTCGGCCTGACTCCCTCCAACGACGGCAACCTGATCCGTATGCAGATCCCGGAGCTCACCGAGGAGCGCCGCAAGGAGCTCGTCAAGGTCGTCCACAACGTGGCCGAGGATGGCCGCGTTGCCGTCCGCAACATCCGCCGCGACGTCATGCAGGACCTCCGCGACCTGAAGAAGGAAGGCGAGGCGGGTTCTGACGAGGAGCACCACGGCGAGACCGAGCTCCAGAAGCACACGGACGGCTCCATCGGAGAGATCGACTCGCTCTTGAAGGGCAAGGAAGAGGAGATCATGGAGGTCTAGGCTCCGGCCGGACCGATCTCCCTCCGAATGGCAGCCGAATACGTCGCGATCATCACCGACGGGAATGGGCGCTGGGCTCAGCAGCGAGACCTGCCCGTCATCGAGGGGCATCAGGCCGGCGCCGACGTCGTCAAGGCTCGGCTACGCGACGCCGCCGAGTTCGGCATCAAGGAGCTCACGGTCTACTCGTTCTCGACCGAGAACTGGACCAGACCCCAGGAGGAGGTCGACGGCCTGATGGCGATGTTCGCCGATCGCATCGATCGCGAGACGCCGGAGCTCGACGAGGAGGGCGTGCGGATGCGCTTCATCGGCCGTCGTGAAGGGATCAGCGAGGAACTCACCGGGCGGATGGACTGGGCCGAGGAGAAGACCGATGGCAACACCCGCATCACGCTCTTCGTCGCCTTCAACTACGGCGGCCGGGCTGAGATTCTCGATGCGGCGGCGAAGTACCAGGGCGGCGGGGAGGAGGAGTTCGAGAGCCACCTCTACGCGCCCGAGATGCACGAGCCTGACCTGCTGATCCGGACTAGCGGCGAGCAGCGGATCTCGAACTACCTGCTCTGGCAGTGCGCGTACTCGGAGTTCGTCTTCCGGGACGAGCTCTGGCCCGACTTCACGCGCGAGGCGTTCGAGTCCTCGCTGGCCGAGTACGAGGAGCGCCAGCGGCGCTTCGGAGCGCGGGCGGGATGATCGAGGACCTCGAGCCCTTCCCCGACGAGGAGCCGCTCGAGCCGGAGATCGTCGTGCGACGGGTTGACGAGGAGGGATCCGAGGAGCATCGGGGGGGGCGATTCGGCCGTTTCGTCCCCAAGATGTCGGAGACGACCGCGCGGGTCGTGGTCGCGATTCCGTGGATCATCTTCGCGATCGCGATCGTCGGCGCCGGCGGCCTGCTGTTCACGGTCGCGCTGGTCGTGCTCGCCATCCTCGGCCTGCGCGAGTTCTTCCGGATGGCCGAGCCTGAACAGCCGATCATGCTGCCCGCCTACGCGGTGGCCGGCGGAATGGTGATCGCCGCGCACTACGGCACCGCATTCCAGATCCTGCTCGTCTTCGCGGCGATCTTCCCGCTGACCTACGCCTTTGCCGCCGCCCGCCGCTCCCATGAGGCGATCACGATCTCGATTGCGTTCACGATCCTCGGCGTCGCCTGGATGGGGATCGGCTTCTCGCACGCCGTCCTGCTGCGCGACCTGCCGCTCCACGGCGGCGCCCTCCTGATCGACGTCCTCGTTGCGACCTTCCTCGGCGACACCGCCGCCTACGCGGCTGGGCGGCTCTTCGGGTCGCGGAAGATCACGCCGCGCATCTCGCCCAACAAGACGCTGGAGGGACTGATCGGTGGCTTCGTCGGGTCGACCCTGGGCTTCTGGTTCGCCGGCCTCTACCAGGACTGGCTGCCGGGCATCGACGCGCTGCTGATGGGCATGGCGATCGGCGTGATCGCACCGGTCGGGGATCTGTTCGCATCCCTGATCAAGCGCGACCTCGGCGTCAAGGACACCGGCCGCCTCTTCGGCCCCCACGGAGGCCTGATCGACCGCCTCGACGCCGTGCTCTTCACCGTGGTCGTCGGGTACTACCTCTCGGTCGCCTTCGTCTACTGAGGCCTAGGCCGCCTCCTCCAGATCGAGCGACACTCCGAGCTTGCGCTCGAACTCGGCGCGGTCGAAGAAGATCCGGTTCTCGACGACCTTCCCGTCGATCACCTTGATCCGGTCGACGCCTGTGTGCTCGATGCGCCCGGCCGCGCCGGTGGCGTGCGCCACCCAGCGGATGAACAGGTACTCGCCGTTGTCGGCCGACTCGAGCACCTGGAGGGTCAGGTCGGGAACGCGAGCGAGCAGCTCCTGGAGCGCCCCGACGTACTCGTCACGGCCCCGCACCGGTTCGTCGCTGCCCGGCCAGTAGCCGATCACGTCCTCGTGGAGCTCGTCGGAGGGCGTGGAGAGGTCCGGCTTCGCCCAGAACTGGGCGAAGGTCTCGGCGGTGAAGCCCTGTCGCTCGTTCTCGATGGTCGCGGTCTGCTCGGTCATTCGTGGCTCCTTTCGCTTGGGAGGCCACGGTGCCATCCGGGGCGCGGCCCCTCAATTACCTCGGAGGTAGTCCTTGGTCTCCTCGTCGGCCGGGAAGAACGACTCGATCGAGAGCTCCTCGAGAGTGATGTCGAGAGGCGTCCCGAAGGTCGCCACCGTGCTGAACAGGGAAAGCACCACCTCATTCGGCAACCGCAGGCGGAGGGGGACGAAGAGCATCTCCTCGGGCTCTGCGAGACCCGAGGATGCCTCCACGCCGGGATAGCCGAGCAGCTCACGCTCGAGCTCGGCGAGTGCCGGGTCCTGCGAGAGGAGCGCCTGGCGATGCAGGCGGGTCAGAAGATGGCCGCTCCATTCCCCGAAGTTGAGGATGCGCGGGGCCATCCCCTCCGGATGGAGGGTGATCCGCAGGGCGTTCGCAGGCGGGGAGAGCAGTTCCTCAGAGACACCCTCCAGGAGCATCCCGGCCGGGCCGTTGGAGGCGACGATCTCCCACTCGCGGTCAACGATCACCGCGGGATACGGCTCGTGGCCGGCGAGGATCGCGTCGAGCGCGTGACGGACAGAGCTCATCTCATCGGTGTCGAGGGGCGTCTCCGCGTACACGGGGGCGTAGCCGGCCGCGATGAGCAGGGCGTTCTGCTCCCTGAGTGGCACCTGGAGGTGCTCCGACAGCGTCAGGACCATCTCCCGGCTTGGCCTCGAGCGACCGGTCTCGAGGAAGCTGAGGTGCCGCGCGGAGACATTCGCCTCCAGGGCGAGATCGAGCTGGCTCATCCGGCGCCGGTTTCGCCACTCGCGCAGCAGCTCACCCGCGCCTGACCTGGTCGCGGCCGGGGTCATCGGGCTGACCTTATTGGGCGCGCCGCGGCGGAACCATTACCTGGGAGGTAGCGCTCAGAGACTTCGCCGCGACTTCACGGAGCAGACGGTGAGGTCGGCGGGGGCACCCGGGGCGGCCAGCTCGCGAGCGCGGCCGAACTTGAAGCGCCGGCCGTCGAGCTCTTCGCGGACGGGCTCCGAGATCAGCACCTCGCCACCCTTGGCGCAGTCGCCGACGCGGGCGGCGATGTTGACGTCCACGCCCAGGAAGTCGCCCTTCACCTTGCGGGGCGTTCCGCGGTGCACGCCCGCGCGCTGGGAGGGCCGGTAGTCCCCGACCTCGATCTTCTCTATTTCCCGCTGCGCGTCCAATGCGGCCCGGACCGCCTGATCGGAGTCGCTGAAGACAGCCATCGCGCCGTCGCCGAGGCGCTTCACGATCGCTCCCTTGTGGTGCGAGATCGCCTTCTGCTCGGCGTCGCCGACCTTCCGCAGGACCTCGAGGGCGGCCTCGTCACCCGCCGCGAGGGCCCAGTCGGAGAAACCGACCAGGTCGGTGAACAGGATCGCCACGTCGGCGGTGCCCTGACGGCGCCTCTGAGCCTCTGAGAGCGCCTGCCAGGCCTGCAGCGCCCCTTTCCCGATCTCCCGCATCGCGCTGGGGCCCTCCGGCTGAACCTCCTGTACGAGCCGCTGCATCGCCTCGGGCATTTCGGCGGTCTCGGGCTCCCCGCCGGGGATCAGGCGCCGCAGAAAGCGCGCGGTCGCGACCAGCTGCGGGTTCGCATCCGTCCTGCGGACGACCTCGCGGATTCCCTCGGAATCGAGCGGGGCATCGCCGTTCTTGCGCCTGCGTCTCCTGCGTGCCATGAATGCATCCTCGCAAGGCCGCAACTTCTCGGCCTCATGCTGTTTCGTCAGCGAACGCTCACAACATCTGAAAGGGAGTGGTTCTGGATGAAGAAGCTGCTCAGTCGCCGGCCCTCGGCCGGCACTGTGATCGCATTCATCGCCCTCTGTGTGGCACTTGGAGGGGGCGCATACGCGGCCACCGCTAAGAAGGTCGAGTACAAAGGCCTCAGCAAGGACGCCCGCCTGAAGACTCTCGGCGTCGGCAAGACCAACGCACAGACAGGCACGACGCCCTGCGACCCGACCAGCACGACGTTCCTCAAGTGCACGTCGGTAGACGTGGACGGCTCGACGGGCTTCCCGCGCAAGTACCTGGTGGTCGTCGACGGCACCATCGACGGTGGCGGCTCTGTCGCAGACGGCGTGTGCCACGTCGAGATCGACGGCTCAGAGGTCAACGGCACCAAGACGGCGGTGCGCACCGCCGGCGCGATCCAGTCGTTCGGCATCAACATCGTCACCACCGCGCAGGGCGGCAAGCACAACATCGCCCTGGCGTGCAACGAGACCACCGGCAACCTGAAGGTCTCGCAGTACGAGCTCTCGGCGGTTCAGGTTCGATAACTCGAACCCCGTAGGCGAGATTCATGGACGGGAGGCCTTCGGGCCTCCCGTCTTCGTTTAGAGCGCGCTTCGGGTGACACCTACACTGGGCGGCCGTGAAAAGAGTGCTGATACTGGGATCGACGGGCTCGATCGGCACCCAGGCGCTCGAGGTGATCGGCGCCTCAGACGACCTCCAGGTCGCCGGGCTCTCGGCCGACTCGAGCTGGGAGCGCGTCCTCGCGCAGGCTCGGGAGCACGGCGTGCCGGTCGTGGCGCTGGCCGACGACGAGTCGGCGGAGCGGGCCGGATCCGCGTGGGGGGGCCGCGTCCTCGCCGGCGAGACCGGAATCCGCGAGCTGATCGCGGAGACCAAGCCGGACCTCGTCCTGAACGCGGTCGTCGGGGCGGCCGGCCTTGGGCCAACGATCGTCGCCCTCACCGAGGGAATCGACCTCGCCCTCGCCAACAAGGAGAGCCTCGTGATCGGCGGTGAGCTGGTCATGGCCCTCGCCGAGGCCACCGGCGCGCGCATCCTTCCCGTCGACTCGGAGCACTCCGCGCTCTACCAGCTGATCGGCGCGGAGCCGCCCGGCACCGTCGTGCGCCTGGTGCTGACGGCGTCGGGCGGGCCCTTCCGCGGCCGGACCGACCTCTCCGGCGTGAGCGCCGAAGAGGCCCTGGCGCACCCGACCTGGGAGATGGGCGGTCGGATCACAATCGACTCGGCCACGCTGATGAACAAGGGCTTCGAGATGATCGAGGCTCATCATCTCTTCGGCGTCCCGTACGAGCAGATCGACGTCGTCGTCCACCCGCAGTCGCTCGTCCACTCGCTGATCGACCTGAACGATGGCGCCTCGCTCGCGCATCTCGGCTATCCCGACATGAAGGTCCCGATCTCCTACGCGCTCCAGCACCCGGAGCGGGCCGACGTGGACGTGCCCACACTCGACCTCGCGAGCGTCGGACAGCTCACCTTCGAGGCGCCCGACACGGAGACCTTCGCCTGCCTGCACCTTGCGCGACAGGCGGGGGAGGCTGGAGGGACCGCACCATGCGTCCTGAACGCGGCCGACGAGGTCGCCGTCGAGGCGTTCCTGGATCGGCGCATCCCCTTCACCGGCATTCCCGAGGTGATCGAGCGGACGCTGGAGGCCCTGCCGGGCCGCCCCGTGAGGCACTTCGAGGACCTTTTCGAGGTCGACGAGGCCGCGCGTGAGCACGCCAGCGGCCTGATCGAGAGCCAGGCGGTCGCATGACCTGGGTCCTCGTCGTCCTCGGCTTCTCGGCCCTCGTGATCCTGCACGAGGGCGGCCACTTCATCGTCGCGAAGATGACCGGCATGCGCGTCGAGCGCTTCTTCCTGTTCTTCCCGCCGAAGCTGGTCAGCATCAAGCGCGGGGAGACGGAGTACGGGATCGGGATGATCCCCCTGGGGGGCTTCGTGAAGATCACCGGGATGAACCCCGAGGAGCTCGAGCAGGCCGAGGAAGCCGCGGCGGGGGAATCGGGCTACGGCACCGCGGGGCTCGACGACGAGGCGGAGCGAGGTCGCGACACGCCCGAGGGACTGCTTGAACGGGTTGAATCCGCCGGCCAGGACCCGACCGAACGGGAGGTGCTTTCGCCTGACGTCATCAAGCGGGCCTACTACAACCAGCCGGTCTGGAAGCGAATCGCGGTGATCGCCGCGGGGCCGGCGGTCAACATCGTCCTCGCGTTCCTGCTGCTCACCGTCGTCTATACGGATGCCCGCGAGCCGGTCGGGTTCGGCGTGTCGACGGCGAGCAATGCGATCAGCGCCGGCACTCCCGCCGCGAAAGCACTTCGCCCCGGGGACCGCTTCGTCTCAATCGACGGAGTGCCGACCAGAGTCGGCGACATCCAAAACATCAACAAGGTCAAGCGGCGCCTTCACTTCGCGAACTACAAGGCGAACCATCTTTCGAAGCTGATCTCCCGGCACGGCTGCACCAACCCGCCGCGTCCGGGATGCATCCGCGACAGGCGGGTCCACATCAAGCTGGTCCGGGACGGCAAGGTGATGACCGTGCACCCGCGCACCTACTTCGATCCGAAGGCAGAGGACGTCGTCAACGGCGAGACGGTGCAGGGCAAGTTCAGGCTGGGATTCGCCTTCGGCACCTTCGGGACTCAGACCTCGCATCAGTCAGTCGGTGAGGCAGCCCATCTCGCGGTCGACCGCATGTGGTACGTGACCTCGACGACGATCTCCAAGCTCGCCCAGCTGTTCAACCCCCAGGACCGCAAGCAGCTCTCAGGCGTCGTGGGAGCCTCGAGCGCGCTCAATCAGGCGGTGAGCTTCAGCCCGCGCATCGGGCTCTACGTGCTCGCGCTGATCAGCCTCTCGCTGGGCGTGATCAATCTCTTCCCGTTCCTGCCGCTCGACGGTGGGCACATCTTCTGGAGCCTGGTCGAGAAGGTCCGTGGCCGGCGCGTGCCGTTCTACGTGATCGAGCGCGCGAGCGCGATCGGATTCCTGCTGGTGATCATGCTGTTCGTGATCGGTCTGACCAACGACATAGGCAGACTTTCCTAGCTGGTGTAGCGTTTTTCCCGCAGGTCTTCCTAGGAGAGGAGAGCGGCGGTGGAGGTAACGACTTCTGAGCGTCACGCGAGCGGCGGGGCAGCGCCCCCGCTGCCCGCAGACAACCTGGTCAAGGCGTTCTACGACGTCGTGGGTCGCCTGGGAGACGACATGGCGATCCGCGACGAGGCGCACGATCAGGAGCTGAGCTGGAACGAGCTGAGGGACACGGTCCACAGGATCGCCGGCGGCCTCGCGAAGCTCGGCCTGAGCAAGGGCGAAACCGTCGCGCTCCTGCTCAACAACCGCTGGGAGTTCATTCCCTGCGACCTCGCGGCGGTCTCGCTAGGCGCCGTGCCCTTCTCGGTCTACCAGACCTACGCGCCCGAGCAGATCCAGTACCTCCTCGCAGACGCCGAGAGCACGATCGTGATCACCGAGGCCGCCTTCGTCGACAAGATCAAGGCGATCCGGGATGAGCTCCCCGCCCTCGAGCACGTGATCGTCGTGGACAGCGACGAGGGCGACCACAGCCTCGACGAGCTGATGGAAATGGACCCGGAGTTCGACCCCGCCGAGTCGGTCGAACAGGTCGGGCCCGACGACCTCCTCACGCTGATCTACACCTCCGGCACGACCGGACCCCCGAAGGGCGTGCAGCTGACCCATCGCAACCTGCTCTTCGCCATCGCGACCGCGGACGAGCTGATCGACCTCCCGGAGCGCGGCGCCAAGGTGATTTCCTGGCTTCCGGCCGCCCACGTAGCCGAGCGAAACGCCCACTACTACCTGCCGGTGACCAAGGGCGTCTCGGTCACCGTCTGCTCGGACCCGCGCCGCATCGCGGAGTTCCTGCCCAAGGTGAGGCCGACCTGGTTCTTCGCCGTACCCCGCATCTTCGAGAAGCTCAAGGCGGGCCTCGAGGCCATGATGGCCGGTCTTCCCAACGCGCAGCGCGAGGCCGCTCAGAAGGGCCTGGATGCCTCCATCCAGAAGGTGCGTCTCGAGCAGGCCGGGGAGGAGGTGCCTGCGGAGATCGCGGAGGCCGCCGCCCAGGCTGACGAGCAGATGTTCGCGGCGCTGCGTAAGCAGCTCGGCCTCGACGAGGCGATCGCCGTCAACGCGGGCGCGGCGCCGACGCCGCTAGAGGTCCTCGAGTTCTTCCACGCCATCGGCATTCCGATCGGCGAGCTCTGGGGGATGTCGGAGACCTGCGGGCTCGGCACGATCAACCCACCCGACCGGATCAAGCTCGGCACCGTCGGGCCCCCGACCCCCGGGATCGAGATCAGGCTCGACGACGACGGCGAGGTCCTGGTCAAGGCGGACTGCGTGATGCCCGGGTACCGCAAGCTGCCCGAGAAGAACGACGAGGCGTTCACGGATGACGGCTGGCTGCGCACGGGCGACATCGGAGAGATCGACGAGGACGGCTATCTCAAGATCGTCGACCGCAAGAAGGAGCTGATCATCAACGCGGGCGGCAAGAACATGTCGCCGGCCAACATCGAGGCGCACCTGAAGACCGCGAACCCGCTCGTCGGCCAGGCCGTCGCGATCGGCAACGGACGGCCCTACAACACGGCCCTGATCGTCCTCGACCCGGACTTCGCACCGGTCTGGGCCTCGAAGAACGGCCTCGAGGGGAAGTCGCTGGAGGAGCTCGCCACGGAGGAGAAGACGCGCGAGGTGATCCAGGAGGCCGTCGACACGGCGAACGCCAAGATGGCCCGCGTCGAGCAGATCAAGAAGTTCGCGATCCTGCCCGACCCGTGGGAGCCCGGCGCAGATGAGCTGACCCCGACGATGAAGCTGAAGCGCAAGCCCATCGACGAGAAGTACGCCGAGGAGATCGAGGCGCTCTACTCATCGTGAGCGGGACCGCCTTTGCCAGCCACCCGGGCTGAGCGACTTCACGAGCGGCGACGGCGCCGCGTCCTACAGGAGAAGCGGCGCCGAGCGGCACTTCGCCGCCGAAACGCGCTGGTCGTCGCCGCGCTCGCGAGCGCCGTGTTCGGCGCCATCGTCGGGGCCGGCGCCGGCGGAGCGTCCGAGAGAGGGGGAGGGGCGCCGAAGCTGGCGCGCGGCGGTCTCGGTCCGCCACCGGGGAACAACCTCGTTCAGTCCGTCAAGCCGGTGCCCATCCTGATGTACCACGTGATCTCGGAGCCGCCCTCCGGAGCGCGGCTGCCGGAGCTCTACGTGGATCCGAAGACCTTCACCCAGCAGATGGAGACGCTCCGGGAGCAGGGCTACGCGGGCGTGAGCCTCAACCAGGTCTATGACGCCTGGCTTCGGGGCGGCAAGCTGCCGCCGAAGCCCGTGGTCGTCTCCTTCGACGACGGCTACCGCAGCCAGTATGTCTACGCCCGACCCGAGCTCAGAAAGCTCGGCTGGCCGGGAGTCCTGAACGCGATCTCCGGCCGGATCGGCCAGCCGAACGCCGAGCTCAGCAACCAGATGGTTCAGACGATGATCAACGACGGCTGGGAGCTCGACTCCCACACCATCAACCACGTCGACGTCTCCCAGGCGAGCGGAGCGCAGCTCACAAGCGAGGTCGCCGGATCGCGCAGGATGCTCCAGCAGCGCTTCCACCAGCCGGTCAATTTCTTCTGCTACCCGTCGGGCCGCTACGACGACCAGGCGATCCGGGCGGTTCGCGACGCCGGTTACCTGGGGGCGACGACCACGGACGAGGGGCTCGCCTCCAAGAACGAGAAGTACACGCTGAAGCGGGTCAGGGTGGACGGCTCGGACGGTGTCAGCGGCATGCTGCGAAAGCTCCAGCAGGCCGGGGCGTAGCTACTTCCGCTTCCTCTTGCACTTCTTCGCCGCCGCCGCGCGCTTCTTCGCCTTCTTGCACTTCTTCTTCGACGGCGTCGCGGCACGCGGGGGTGTCGAGGAGCCACCGCCTCCGCTTGGCCCGCAGGAGGTCTCCGTCGGAGCGATTGAGTTGGGGCGAGGGTTCGGCGTGGCCGCCTGGAAGTCAGCCGAGCTGTCGTTGGTGTCGTCGCTCAACTCGAGCAGCGCGGGGCACCCGGCCGTGATCGAACGTCGGAGAGCCATCCCCGACGTGAGCGCCGGCGCTGGCGTTCCCGGATTGGCCGACGTCCCTCCGGAGGCGGTCAGGCTCGCGTTGGCGCTGAAATTGCCCCACGAGACGCAATCGGTGAAGCCCGGTTCGCTCAGGTAGCAGACGGCGCCGCCGGGCTTGATCTGATCGAGGTTGAGGTCGACGTGGAAGTCCTTGCTGCCGCCGGCAATCCCGCCATCCCCGAACAGGACCGTGTCCTGGGTGTCCCCGTGGGCCACGTTCGCGAACGGCGAAAAGGTGGTCTTGCTCGAGCAGTCGCTGTTGCAGCGCAGCAGCATCGCTCCGCCGCCCAGGAAGTTCTGGAACGGCGCGTACATCTGGATTTCGACGTAGCTGTCGTCCTGGCCGTCCGCGCCCGGCGAGATCTCACGGATCTTCATGAGGTGAAAGGTGGCGCTGGCGGCCGTGGCGGTCATGAGCACGCCGAGCAACGCGAACGTCAGGGCAGCTGCAAAGGTGCGCCGTCTCCTCCTCACCACTGACTGCTACGAGCCGGGGGTGAAAAGGGATTTACCCGGCTAGTGCCTCTTCTTCCTGCACTTCTTCTTCTTGGCCGTCCCGGCCGAACGGTGCTTCTTCTTCTTGCACTTCTTGCTCGTCGCTGTGCCCGTCGGTTTCGCACCGGTTCCGGTACAGAGGCTCTCGCTCGGGACGAGCCCGTTGCCGCGCGGATTGGGCGTCGGGATCAGCGAGAAGTCGTCGACGGTGCGGTTCGTGTCGTCGGCCGCATCAACCGCCGTCGGACAGCCCCGAGCAATGGTTCGCTGGAGTGTCTGGCCAGTGGCCAGACCGACTCCGCCGAGCACCGTCGGCAGGGCGGGCGACGAGAGCGGGTGCGTGGTCCCCGTGAAATTGCCCCAGGCGGCGCAGTCGAAGCCGCCGGCGCCGTCGTAGCCCATGTGGGCTGTCGAGGCAGACGCCGCCATCCGTCTGCAGGACGACGCCGGCGTTCGTGAAGTCCGCCCCGATCACCCCCGTGTTCCCGATCAGCACGGTGCGCTGGTTCTGGCCGTTCGCGACGTTGGGCAGCTCGTACTCCGCCCCCGCCTGACCGTCGGCCAGAAGGATGTCGATGTAGTTGCCGGCGAGCGTGTTCTGGCCGTCAGCGGTCATCTGGAGCTCGACGTAGTCGCTCTGGAGCGCCGTACCTCGGTGCACCTCGCGGATCAGCAGCTGCGGCGCACCACTCGCGCTCGATCGCGATGGCCTGCGGTGGCCGTTAACGCGAGCGCGGCCGTGAGCTCGCGATGCGAGTGAGGCAGCGGTTCATCCTTGAAGCCTCACTGGATCCTCGTTACTTCTGACCGATCACGATCGGCACGACGGTGCCGGGCGCGGAGGTGGTTCCCGGCGCGACCTTCTGCTTCAGGACCTTGCCCCGGAACTTCTTCTTGTGCGTTTCCTTCTTCTTCACCTTGATGCCGCAGTCCGCGTTGGTCAGCGCAGTCTTCGCGTTGACCTTCTTCTGCTTGTGCACGTCGGGCACCTTGCAGAAGCTGACCGTCGCCTGGATCAGGAGCTCGTGGCCGGGGATGTCAGTGAAGTTGCCCGAGGCGGCCCCGTTTGCGAAGCCGGGCACGTAGCCGACGACGTCCGAATTGACGTTGTCCGGCCAGGAGGGCAGTCCGCCCGCGCTGCCGCTGATCGCCACTCCGATCGCGTCCCCCTGCTTGATGGGAAGCGAGACGGGGTTGATCAGCACGCTGTCGGTCGTCAGCGGGGGAACCACCGACATTCGGGCTGACACCGACGCCGGTGTAGGAAGAGTTGTTGATGGGGCGCAGGATCCGGAGGTTGTAGGTCGCGCCGGGATCGCTCGTTCGCACCGCCCACTCGGTGACCACGCCATTTGCGGGGGAGACCAGCGGAAGCGGCGAGTTGCCGCCGGCCTGGGCCCGCTGCACGCCCACGCAGTTCGTGCAGAGCTCACCAGTGCCCGATGCCGCATGGCCGAGCGTGCTACCCGATCTTCGCGGTGTCAGCCGCCGCACCCGCCGGAAGCAGACAGCCAGCGGCGGCAGCAAGGCCCGCAATGAGCGAGATGGTGCGAATCCGTGTGCGATTCATCAGATCCCCTTTGGTCGATCCCTCCTGGAGTGGCGATCTTCCCAGATCGCCAATTGCACCGCAACGCCCGATTCACGAACGCGAAACGCCCCGAAACCCCCCATGGCTACCCTGTGGCCGTGGCCTCGAAGCGCCAGATCTTCGTGCGTGACGTCCCCATCGGGGGCGGCGCACCGGTCGCCGTGCAGACGATGTGCAAGACCGAGACGGCGAACCTCAGGCGACCATGGAACAGATCCGCACGGTCGCCGACGCCGGCGCCGACCTGGTCCGCGTCGCCGTCCCGCGCGACAAGGACGTCGAGGCCCTGAAGACATCGTCAAGGATCGCCGATCCCGGTGATCGCCGACATCCACTTCAACCACACCCTCGCGCTGAAGGCGATCGACGCGGGCGCGGACTGCATCCGCCTCAACCCGGGGAACATCGGCGGCCCCGAGAAGGTCGCCGAGGTGGCGGAGAACGCGACCAAGCGGGAACGTCCCGATGCGGATCGGGGTCAACTCCGGCTCGCTGCCCAAGCACCTGCACGAGCTGGAGCGGCAGAACTCCGTCGAGGCCCTGGTTCAGGCCGGCGTCGAGTTCGTCGAGCTGATGGAGTCGGCTCGACTTCGAGAACTTCAAGATCTCGATCAAGTCGACCAACGTGCCGAACACGATCGCCTCCAACCGGCTGCTGGCCGAGAAGGTCCCCTACCCGATCCACCTGGGAATCACAGAGGCGGGCACGAAGTGGTCGGGCTCGCTCAAGTCCTCCGTCGGCCTCGGCACGCTGCTGGCCGACGGGGTGGGGGACACGATCCGAATCTGCCTCTCCACCTTCCACGCCGAGGAGGAGGTCAAGGTCGGCCTGGGAGATCCTCAAGGCGCTGCAGCTGCGCGAGCGCGGCCCCGTGCTGATCGCCTGCCCGACCTGCGGCCGCCTCCAGTTCGACATGGACACGGTGGTCGCCGAGATCGAGGAGCGCCTGGAGGCCTACGACCGAGCCGGTCGAGGTCGCCGTCCTCGGCTGCGCCGTCAACGGGATCGGCGAGGCCTCTCACGCGGACTTCGGGATCACCGGCGCCAAGGACGAGGGCCTGATCTTCTCCCACGGCAAGCCGCTGCGGAAGGTGAAGCAGGGCGAGCTGGTCGACGCCCTGTTCGCCGAGATCGACAAGTCGCTCGACCGCGGCGAGGTGCAGGTCGAGGAGGACAAGGCCCGAGAGGGCGCGGACTGGCTCGCGCGGATCGAGGAGGAGAACGCCGGCGAGCTCACCCCCGAGCGCATCGCCCAGATGGAGGCCGAGGCCTCCCGAGCGGATGGACCGACTCCGGGCCCGGACTTCCTTACGGCGAGCCGTTCCAAGCCCGGCAAGCGCGCCAGCGCTGGACGAGGAAGCGTCGCCCATGGCCGGACGACGCTTCACCCGCACCTAGCTACCCTCGAGCTTGACCTTCAGCCGTCTGACGGCGGCCGGCAGCCCGCCGGTCGGCGTGAAGAGCATCTTGATGGGCACCTTGAGCCGGCCTCGCCGCGCAGGATGTCGCGCGGGCGCGCCTGTGTGGGACGGCGGTCACGCTCACGGACCCGGGCCCGCCGTCGGCAACGCCGGGCTTCAGCAGGAGCGCCTTGTTTCCCAGGGCGCCGAGCGCGTAGTCATGCGGATCCCCGGCGACCAGGGTTCCGGAGTTCGGCAGCTGCACCGTCAGCTGAGTCGCGCCGCCCCTCTTCCCTCTCACCTTGCTGACCGTGAACGCTGAGGTCGGCTCGATGTCCGCGTTGATCGAGCACCTCGAAGTGTGTCGCTGCCGGCGGGGCGGTTCCGGGGCCCTCGCCGCCAGCGGGCCCGGCTCGAAATCGAGCCTGTCGTCTGCGGACTCGAGGTCGTGAAGAACGTGGCGCCGCCGGCTCCGCAGCAGTCGACGCCGATCAGGTCACCCTGCTGGATCGGCAGCTGCGCGGGATATGTGCTGATCGCGTTCGGCGCGCGGCAGTCATCTGGGGCGGTGGCACCCCCGCTGTGTAGAGACCGCCGGCGAGTGGGTGAACCACCCTGAGGGCAGCCGGGCCGACGTGGTTCCTGCGCCGATCCGCCAGGTCGTGACCGTGCCGTTGACCGGCGAGGCTGATGCCATCCGCGGCCTGACGATCCGTGTCGAGAGCACCGATGGCGAGGGTGCACGTCCCGCCGACGCAACCACCGGTGGAGGCGTTCGCGGCTCGCCGCAGCCCGCTGCCGATCGTGACCGTGCCCTGGGCGGCTGCCGGGATTGCGAGCAGGGACAGAGCCAGGCCGCGAGAGCAAGGCGCAGGACTCGATCCCTCTCTCATCTGTCCGATATACGGGTCGGAGCACCGCCGGGATTGGAGCGGGCGGATCTCAGCCGCGATCCTCGACCCGGCGGTAGTGATCGCGCCAGATCAGGCGGTGAACCCCGAGATGGCGAGGCAGGCTCCGCAGCCCGGGAATGACCGGGATGCAGATGAAAGCCAGCGACAGAAGCATCATCAGCGCCCAGATCTGGGCGTCCGCGTTGTCGGATGTGTTGAACGGGGCGATCTGGTACCAGAACGTGTAGAGCCAGAGCCAGACCTGACCGGGATAGCTCCCGGTCTCGTTCATCATTCCCCACTGGGTGCCGAGCAGATGCTGATCGTCGGCTCGGCTCTCGAAGTAGTCGCCGCCCGAGAGGAAGAGGAGCGGCTTCGTGTAGTTCGTCTGGTAGAACTGATTCGCGTTGAGCAGGGCGCCGTCGAGGCCACCGGTGGCGGCCAGGCCGGCCAGGGAAGCCATCATCGGGGCGACCGGCCCGTAGTCGCCGGGCGGCAGCTGGGGAATGCCACCGGGGAACTTGGCGCCGTCGAGCCCCTTCGTATAGGCATCGGTCCAGGCCTTCTGCTGGGCCGGGGACGCCGCCTGATACTCCTGGAGAGCCTTGGTCAGAACCGCGTCGCCGGGAATGCTGCGCAGCGGATTGAGCACGAAGTCATTGCTGGTGTTGATCGGATAGTGGACTCCGGCCGCACTCTGCAGATTGAGCGGGCCGATCTTCTGTCCCGTGTCCGGCGTGTGGGTATACGGGAGCGCCGTATGTGGCGACCTCGCTCGAGCCGTCGAGCTCCGTCACAGCCGTGGCGGCGAAGTCCCCCGGATCGGTCCTCGCCCACTGCTGGATCGTGACCGGCTTGTCATCGGGCGAGGAGAAGAGGATCGCGAGCACGACGACCAGCGCGACGATCACGGCCAGGGCCACGACGAACTCCTTGACCAAGTCGTAGCGGATGTAAGGGCCCTCCCAATCCTTCGACTCGAGTGGGGCGGGATCGGGCTTCCCGAGTACTCACCCGGTCTCCTCCGCCGCCCGCGCCGCGGCAACCTTCGCCGCATAGGGCGGAACCACGCCGTGCTTGCGGACGAGCAGCACGTGCCCGGCGACGATCGCCACCACGGCGACTGGGAGCAGGATGACGTGCCACGTGTACATCTGGCCGAAGTCGATGACGTTGAAGAAGGCGCCGATCCCAACCGAATTGAGACCGTCCTTCCCCTCGCTGGCGATCCACTGCGAGTCGAAGTTCTGCTGCGAGAGGTACCCCGTGAACGCGGTGCCGATCGAGACCAGGAAGAGGATTGCGCCGGTCACCCAGACCCACGCTCTGCCGCCCCGCCACGCGCCCATGAAGAACTTCCCCCATAGGTGCACGACCATCGTGAAGAAGAACACCTCCACGCCCCAGAGGTGGATGCTGTTGAAGAACTTCCCGACGCCGGATTCATGCCACCAGGCGGGACCCTTGAGCCCAAGGATCACGCCAGAGCCGATCACGACGATCAGCGCCGCGATCGTGGCGACCCCGAAGACGTAGATCCACGACGACACATAGGCGGGCTGTCGATCCGGCAGGAGCTTCTCCGGTGGGAGTGCTCCGACGGCGCGGGAGCGCACCCGCTCGGTCCACATCCGCTTCTCCTGTGCGGGGCTCACTCCTCGATCTCCCGCTTGGGGAAGGGAAGGGCGATCGCCAGGATGAAGACGACGATCATCAACCCGATCACGATGAGGTTCGCCACCGACATCTGGAAGAAATGCCAGTGGACGTAATGGGCTGGCCCGTTGAGATTGAAGATCGCGGGAGCCGCCAAGCCACCTCGGAACGGCCTGAGGCGCGACGCCATATCTCTCAAACGGACCTCCTTGCAGCTCGCCGACACCTAGTGCCGTCGTTCCGCAGTTGAGTTCCTTCCCCCTCGAGTCGAGGTTACTCCGATCGGAGCCGTCGAACACGAGATTTCTCTTAGGAGATGGTCAGGCTTCAGTAAGCCTTGGCGAAGATCGCGACGACCTTCGCAGGCCCACCGGTGATCACGCATCTCGCGTCGGGCGGCAGTGTCTCGTCGAACGGGATGCAGCGGACGCTGACCCCCAGCTCGCCCATGGTCTTCTCGGTCTCGGGATCCTCGCTCCATGGCGCCTTGACGAATCCGCCGGAGTCGGTCTCGTCGCCGGAGAAGAACTCGCGGAACTTATCGAGCGTCGTGATGTCCTCGCGCGTCCGCTCGCGGAGGCGCTTGGCAGCCTCCTCGAACAGGCCGAGCTGGATGTCGCCGAGGACTCCCACCACTGCGTCGGCAGCGCCGTCGCGCGGAATCGCGTCGCGGGTGAGGCCGTCGTCGTCGCGGCGCGTCATCGTCACGACGCCCTGGTCGATATCGCGCTCGCCGATCTCGATCACGATGGGCACACCCTTGCGGATCCATTCCCAGCGCTTCTCCGCCGGCTTGCGGTCGCGCGAGTCGACCTCCGCGCGGATCGGCACGGCCATCCAGGTGCGCCGCGCCAGCTCGTCGCGCAACGCGGTCGCAGCCTCCAGCACCGGCGCAGGATCGTCGCGCGTGATCGGGACGATCTTCACCTGCTTGGCGGCCACCCGGGGCGGGACCCGAAGGCCGTTGTCGTCGCCGTGGGTCATCACCAGGGCCCCCAGCATCCGAGTGGAGACGCCCCAGGAGGTCGTGTAGCAGAGCTTCCGCTCCCCGTTCTCGTCGGTGAACTCCATGTCCATCGCCCCGGAGAAGTTCTGGCCAAGGTAGTGCGAGGTGCCGGACTGAAGAGCCTTGCCGTCCTGCATCATCGCCTCGATCGAGAGGGTGATCTCTGCGCCGGGGAATCGCTCGGACTCGGGCTTCTCGCCCGGGACGACGGGGATGGCCAGCACCGATTCTGCGAACACGCGGTACACGCCGAGCATGCGCCGAGTTTCCTCGAGGGCCTCCTCCTCGCTCGCATGGGCCGTATGGCCCTCCTGCCAGAGGAACTCGGTGGTCCGCAGCAGCACCCGCGGGCGGAGCTCCCAGCGGACGATGTTCGCCCACTGGTTGATCAGCAGAGGGAGGTCACGGTAGGAGTTGATCCACTTGGCGAAGGAGCGGCCGATCACCGTCTCTGAGGTGGGGCGCACGATCAGCGGCTCCGGAAGCTCCGCGGCGGGGTGGAGCTTGCCGTCGGGTCCCTGCTCGAGCCGGTGATGGGTGACGACCGCCATCTCCTTGGCGAAGCCCTCCACGTGCTTGGCCTCCTCCTCGAAGTAGCTCAGCGGGATGAAGAGGGGGAAGTAGGCGTTCTCGGCGCCGGTCTCCTTGATGCCGTCGTCGAGCGCCCGCTGCATCAGCTCCCAGGTCCCGTAGCCCCACGGGCGAATGACCATCGCCCCGCGGACGTGATCGAGCTCCGCGACCTCCGCGTCGCGGACCACGCTCTGGAACCACTGAGGGAAATCCTCAGCGCGCGTGGGTGAGATACCGGTTTTCGCCTTGCCTTCCATATGCTCGCTCCGTGTCCAGGAGCCGCGAACAATCCTTGCGTAAGGGGCGGCGAAAGGGTTTCCGGCGCCAGTTCGGGCTCGACCGCTCGGGCCCTCCGCCGCGCCAGACCAGGCCGGGACAGCCCCTGCGGCCCTGGACGATTCCAAATGCCGTGGGCTACCTGCGGCTCGCCGGCCTGCCGGTCTTTCTCTATCTGGCGTTCTCCTCCGGCGATGGCCGTGACCCCTGGGCGGCGGCGATCTTCTGGCTGATCGCCGCCGGGGACTACCTGGACGGGTTCCTCGCCCGGGCCACGGGACAGTACAGCCGGATGGGAGCAATCCTGGACCCGATCGTCGACCGGCTGACGATCCTCTCGGGAGTCGTGGTCTGCTGGCACTTCGAGCTGCTGCCGCGCTGGGCGCTCGCAGTGCTGGTGGCGAGGGAGGTGATCACCGCCATCCTCGCCGAGCTTGCGCTGAGGCGGATCGGCGAGCTGCAGATCAATTGGCTCGGCAGGATCGCCGTCGCGCCGGTCATGGCGTCGCTCTTCTTCGCGATGGTCTCCGACAGCTGGGTCTGGAGCGCGATGCTGATCGTCGGCGTGGTGCTCGGGATCCTCGGGACGATCGCCTATGCGCGAGCCGGACTCCGAGAGCTCGCGGCCCAGGCGGCCTGAGCTGTCTGCGCTGTTAGGGCCTGTTCGCCCTGCAATCGCTCGACCGAACCTTCAAGCAGCGGTTGAGACTGGCCTCGCAGCCATATAATCGCTCGCCCAAGACCGACCGGAGGATCCGTGGAGGAAGACACATTTCCCGATATCGGCTCGATGAGCGACCAGGAGCTCAAGGAGCTGATCGACAATCTGACCGCAGAGGAGCAGGAGGTGTCCTACCGCCGCCGGATCCTGCACGGGCAGATCGACATCCTGCGGGCCGAGCTCGTCAACCGGCTGCGTGAGAACCGCCCCGAGGGCGCCACGCTGATCAAGGGAGACGACGTGCAGCGGCTGAGCGAGATCCTCGCCGGCCGCTCCGAGCCCCCGACCAAGCCTCCGACCTAGACAGGGGTCAATCGTGGCGATCCATTGCCCCGAGTGCGGGTTCGTCAACGCCGAGGGGGCCAACTACTGCCAGAAGTGCGGCGCCTACCTCTCCCGTCCGGAGGGGAAGGACGAGCCGACGACGATGACCTACACGGTCGACGAGGCCGGCGAGATGCACCAGGTCGACATCGACGAGGTCGTCGAGAAGCATGGGGCGGCTCTGGTGATCCGCTCCGGCGGCGGGCGCGCGGGGGAGAGCTTCACCCTCGACGACGACCGCGTCTCGATCGGCCGCACGCCCGACGCGGGCGTGTTCCTCGACGACGTCACCGTTTCCCGCAACCACGCCCTGCTCGTCCGGCGCAAGGACGGCCTCTACATCGACGACCTCGGATCGCTCAACGGCACCTACGTCAACCGGCGCCGGATCGAGTCCCATGAGCTCGCGGACGGGGACGAGATCCAAATCGGCAAGTACAAGCTGAGCTACCTGGAGAAGTGACGATGGAAGCATCGGCCACACCCTTCGATCGCACCGCCACCGACGGCGCCTCCGATACGACGCCCTCCAACCGCAAGGCCCTCACCATCGGTGCGGTGACCAAGATCCTGAGCCGCGAGTTCGAGGACATCTCGATTTCGAAGATCCGCTACCTCGAGGACCAGAAACTGCTCTCTCCGCGTCGCACGCCGGGCGGCTATCGCCTCTACAGCCAGGCCGACGTCGAGCGGCTGCGGACGATCCTGCGAATGCAGCGCGACGAGTTCCTGCCATTGCGGGTGATCCGCCAGGAGCTCGCGGCCGGCGCGCGGGAGGAGCGGACCGGCGCCGCCCTGCGCCGGGCGGCCACGGTCGAAGCCGGGAAGGGCTCCCGGATGTCGCTCGAGGAGCTCGTGGACGTGACCGGCGTCCCCCCGGCCCTGATCAAGGACCTCGAGGACTGGCGGCTCGTCCAGCCGGACACCGTGGAGGGCACGAAGTTCTATGACGACACCGACCGCGAGATCGTCCAGGCGAGCGCGGAGCTCGCTCGGTTCGGCGTCGGTGGCCGCAACCTGAAGGTCCTGCGCACCGCCGCGGACCGAGAGGCCCAGCTGCTCGAGGCCGTCGTCGGGGCCGCCCTGCTCTCCTCGAACCACAACACGCGCCGCGAGGCGATCGAGAACCTGGAGAGCCTCGCCGCAGCCTGCAACAACCTCACTCACATGCTGCTCGTCCGCGATCTGCGGAAGCTGACCGGCGAGGGGTAAATGGCACGAGTGGTGCGCAGGCGCCGCATCGCAGCGCCGGCCAGTGCCCTCTGGGCTGTCGTCACCGATCCCTACCACCTGCCGCGCTGGTGGCCGAACACGCAGCGGGTCGAGAACGTCAGCGAGGGCGACCCGGCCGGGCGGAGCTGGACGCAGGTGCTCGAGACCAGGGATGGGAGGGGCGTCCGTGCCGACTACCACGGCGTCGAGGCCACCGACGGCGAGCGCTACGTCTTCGAGCAGACCGTCGAGGGAACTCCCTTCGAGAAATTCGTGAAGCGGGCCCGGACCGAGATCAAGCTCAACCCGCACGACGGGGAGACGGACGTGACCATGTCGCTCGACAGGAGGCTGCGCGGCCTCTCCCGATTCGGCGCCCCGATGATGAGAAGGGCGATCGGGCGAACGCTGAATGAGGCCCTGGCGGGCCTTGAGACGGCCGCCACGGGCGGCGAGTAGGCGTGACCGCCGAGATGAAGTGGTGGGGCTGGGGGGACCCCGAGCGCCGCCTCGATCTGCCGGCACGGGCAGTCGATGCGCTGCGCGAGGAGCTCGGCGTGAAGCCCGAGGATGCCGGCGAGCCGGTTGCTCTCGACCAGGTCTCCCTACCCGAGCCGCGCCCGGTGCCCGAGGCGGTTCGAACCGCCGCCGGCGAGGTCCTCGACGGAACCGAGGATCGCCTGCGCCGCGCAGCGGGGCGCAGCTATCCGGACCTGATCCGCCTGCGCTCGGGGCGCCTGGACGAGGCCCCCGACGCCGTCCTGCGGCCCGCCGACTCGGCCGGCGTCGAGGCCGTGCTCGGCGCCTGCGCAGCCGCCGGCGTTGCCGTCGTTCCCTACGGCGGCGGGACCAGCGTCGTTGGCGGCCTCGATGCCGTCGATGGCGGGCACTCGGCGGTCGTCTCCCTCGATCTGTCCCGCCTGCGGTCGGTCGATCTCGACGCGACCTCCCTGACGGCGACGCTCGGCCCCGGCCTCTCAGGCCCCGATGCCGAGACGGCCCTGGGGGCGCGAGGTGCCACGATCGGTCACTTCCCGCAGTCCTTCGAGGAGGCGACGATCGGCGGGTTCGCCGCCACCCGCTCGGCCGGCCAGGCCTCGAGCGGATACGGCCGCTTCGACGAGATGGTCACCTCCCTCGAGCTGACGGCGCCCGCCGGCCGGCTTCGGACGCGACAGACGCCGCACACGGCGGCCGGACCGTCGCTCCGCGAGATGGTGCTCGGGTCCGAGGGAACACTCGGCGTGATCACGGAGGTCACCTGCCGGGTGCGCCCGGCGCCGCGTGAGCGCCACTACGAGGGCTGGATGGTGGAGAGCTTCGAAAGCGGGCGTGAGATCGTCCGCGACCTCGCACAACACCGCGAGGCACCCGACGTGCTGCGCCTCTCCGACGAGGAGGAGACCCGGGTTTCGCTCGACCTCGCCGGCACCCAGGGCGTCCAGAAGCAGGCGCTGGACGCCTACCTGTCGGTGCGGCGGCGCAAGGGCGGCTGCCTGATGATCTGCGGCTGGGAGGGCGAGCGGGAGTCGGTTCGGCGCCGCCGCTCGCTCGGCCAGACTCGCCTGCGGCTCGGCGGCGCGGTTCCTCTCGGCTCGGCCGCCGGCCGCTCCTGGAACCGCAACCGGTACGGAGGCCCGTACCTGCGCGACGAGCTGATGAACATCGGAGTGATGGTCGAGACACTGGAAACGGCCCACACCTGGAGCCGCCTCGAGGAGCTCTACCAGGCGGTCGGCGGCGCGCTCCGCGGCGCCCTGGGCGAGCGCTCGATCGTGATGTGCCACGTGTCCCACGCGTATCCGGACGGCGCCTCGCTCTATTTCACCTTCTTCGCCCGGTCGCGGCGAGGCGAGGAACTCGAGCAGTGGCGAGAGGCGAAGACCGCCGCCTGCGAGGCGATCGTCGCCACCGAGGGGACGATCACCCATCACCACGCGGTCGGCCGGGACCACGCGCCCTACATGAGCGCCGAGGTCGGCGAGCTCGGACTCGACGCGCTTCGCGCGGTCCGGGAGCAGCTGGATCCTGCCGGGATCATGAATCCCGGCAAGCTGCTGCCGAGCTGAGCTCGACGGCTAGCGGAGGGCGCCGCGCATCACGGGCGTACCCACCACCTGCGGCAGGGTGGCATTCCGCGCCGCCTGCTGGACGGCCGCGGCCGCCTCGCGCTGATGCGTCAGGGTGAGCACGGCGCTCGTGAAGTTAGGGAGGAGGCCCTCGGCCGCGGTTGGAATGGGCGTTCGCCCCGTGAGCCTGCCGTCCGCTCCGACGGCGTGAAAGGCGACCGGCAGGCTGCGGCCCGCAGAGCCCACGAACCAGAGCACGTAGCTCTCGCCGGGGCCGCTGGGCTCGAGGCCGGCGATCGCGAGATCGACGGCGGGCTGGTCGGCGACGCGGACGACCGAGATCCGCCCGCTGGCCTTGGAGCCCCCTACAGGGGTGAGCCTGACCGGCACCACGTCCTCCTGCGCGCCGCTCGTCGTGCTCTGGGTGTCCCCATCACCCCCGCCGCCACTCGCGACCACCACGACGACGATCGCGGCCACTGCCACCGCGCCGGCGGCCAGCCAGAGCAACCACGGCCTGCGCATTCCGCTCGGAGCGGTGGTGGCGGACGCCGGCACGGCGTCGGCCCCAGGACTGCCCTCCAGCGCCTCCAGGCGCGCTCTCACCGTGTCCTGAGGGAATTCCCGGTCGGGTTCCCCGTCGAGGGCCTCGACGGCCACGTGGGCCCTGAGGCGAACGTCGTCGGGCTCGGTTCCAAGCACACCCGCGACCTGCTCATAGGTGTCACCGGCGAGGAGCAGCCGGAGCAGAGCGCGCTGATCCTCGCTCAACGCCATGGGCTGGCGTTCTCGCTCAGCCCTTCTTACCGCTGGAGGCGCCCGTGCCGGTCGGCGCCTGACCTTGGGACTGGGCCTGGCTCTGAGCCTGCTGCACCTGCTGCTGGAGCTGCTGCAGCAGATCCGAGCCGCTGCCCTCGAGCACCGGGGTGCCGGTGAACGCGATCACACCCGTCGCCTTCTTGTTGCCCTGCTGGGCCTGCAGCGACTGCTGAATCTGGTTCTTCTGCGCGGCCGTCACGAGCGAGAGCCGGATCTTCTGAAGAGCCTGCAGGTAGACGAGCTCCTGCGTGGCGAGCGGTGCGGCACCGTTCAGATTGCCGCTGTCGCTGACCGTCTCCTGGCCGATGGGCCTCGCCTGCTGGTCCGAGCCGTAGAGCCAGAGCACGTACTCGTCGCCGTTCGAGGTCGGATCCAGGTGGGCGGCATTGGTCTGCAGCGCGAAACCGGCGATCGCGGCCTTGTTGTTCGAGCTCTGCTGGTTCTGCGGGGGCGGGACCGGCACCAGCGTGACCTGACCCGCGGGGGCGCAGTCCTGGCTGGCGAAATCGCCGATCGCTGCAAGCTTCGTCGTCGGTACACCCGCCTGCTGAGCGGCGGAGACATCGAGGGGCTTGCAGTCGCTCGATCCACCGCCCCCGCCACCGGTCGCGACGACGATGACCACGATCACCAAGGCGGCCGCGATGGCGGCGCCGACGATGGCCTGAGTGCGGCGCTTCCCGGTGAGTGACCCGAAGCCACCGCTGAAGAAGCCCGCCGCGCGCGACGCGATGCCGGGGCCCTTGGCTGGGGTTCCGGTTGAAGGAGAGGGAGCAGGCGCCGCCAGCGTTGCCGTGGCCGGTTCGGCCACCGGCGGCGGGGAAGGGGCCGCGGCGCGGCGACCGCCGCGAGGCTCCGGCACCTCCGGAAGGGTGGCCTTGGGGGCGAGAAGCCTCAGGTTCTGGACCAGGCGCTGTGCGAGTGCGTTCGCGTCGGGATCGCTCTGCAGGTGCCGGACCGCGTCCGCGCGGCCGATCGGATCGGCCTGTCCGAGCAGGTAGTCGCTGAGGGCGACGTTCGAATCAGGGTCAGCGCCGCCGATCTCGGTGAGCGCGGTGCGCGCCCGCGAGCGCACCTCGTCGGGTGCGATGCCCAGCAGAGAACCGATGTCGTCGTAGCTCTGCCCCCCTTCGAGCAGCAGCTGCAGCATCGCGCGTTGTTCGTCCGTGACCGGCACGAGCGTGGAAGCGTAGGGCAGCAACCCGGAACGTGACGCAGGCCTTATCCGACCGTTAGTCCTGGCCCGACCCGCTTCGCCAGGCGCGGGTAGTGGACGAGCAGCCCGTCCGCGTCCAGCTCGAGATCGGCCTGGAAGTCGCCATCCCGGCTGATGTAGCGCACCACCGACCCGCTGTCCGTGCTGCCCACATGCTCATAGCGCTGCGGAGAGGCCTCCACCCGCAGTGTCGGCATGCGCACGAAGGCCATCACGAAGTCACCCGATCCGCCCTCCCGAAAGCGCTCGCGCAGGATCGGCATCGTGTTGGTGAGCGGCGAGTTCTCGATGTCGATGTCGAGGGCTTCCGAGAGATCGGGGAGGGCGCCATCCCAGGAGCCGCCTGGAACGTCCCCGGTGTCGGCGACGTCCGCCCGCCAGTCTCCCTCGCCGTCGTGGCCGAGGAGCAGGTGCCTGCTCCAGCCCTCGCCCGTGGCGGTCAGCTCCAACTCACTCGTCACCCAGCTTCGAGGCGCCTCGAGCCGGTAGTCCACCCGAAACGGGGAGGGCTCCGCACCGAGTTGAACGCCCCGTCGCACTCAGGCCGCTCTCGCCCAGCTCCACCTGGGCTGCCTCCGTCAGCCACTCCTCGACTCCGGTCCAGACGATGAAGGGCATGCCGCGCAGACTATGGTGCCGCGCCATGGGCCAAGAGGAGACGATCCCGTCGGGGTTCGCGGAGGAGATCGGGACGGAGTGGATCTCTCTGGATCCCGACGACGCTCGCGCGCGGATCAGGATCGAGCCTCGCCACCTCCAGCCCTACGGAATCGTCCACGGCGGGGTGTACGCGACGCTGGCCGAGAGCATCTGCTCGGCGGCGACGTACGACGCGGTGCGAGAGGACGGCATGGTCGCGATGGGGCAGGCCAACGACACCACCTTCCTGCGCCCCGCCGGCGAGGGCCACATCAACGCGTCGGCCAAGACCCGGCACCGCGGCCGGACCACCTGGGTCTGGGACGTGGAGATGACGGACGACGAGGGGCGCGTCTGCGCTCTCTCGCGGATGACGATTGCGGTCCGGCCGCGTCGAGCGGTCTGAGCCCGATCCCAGCGCGCGATGCGGGTGGGGTGTAGGGTCGCTGCAGCACCGCAGGGGGCATGAATGGGGGCATAGGAGGAGACATGAGCGCAGAGGAAAACGTTGCGATCATGCAGCGCGCCTACGACGCTTTCAACGCCGCTGACATCGACACGCTGACCGAGCTCTTCGACGAGAGCATCGTCTGGCACCTACCTGGAAAGAGCTCCATGGCCGACGACTACCAGGGCCGCGACGCGACCCTCGCCTACTTCGGCCAGATCGGAGAGAGGACCGGGGGCACCTTCCAGGCCGAGCTGCAGCAGTTGTTCGCCGGCGCCGACGGCCGGGTCATCGGCCTCCAGCGCAGCACCGGGGAACGAGACGGGAAGAGCCTCGATGTGAGCAATTGCATCGTCTTCGAGCTCAAGGACGGCAAGGTCGTCGACGGCAAGGAGCACTTCAACGACCTCTACGCCTGGGACGAGTTCTGGTCGTAGGCGTCGACCGGAGCTAGCGGGGGAGAGGCCGCATCGAGCCGAAGCGGTTGGTGATCGGCAGGCGCCGGTCCCGGCCGAAGGCCTTGGTCGACACCCTGATCCCCGGGGGCGCCTGGCGGCGCTTGTATTCGGCCCGGTCCACGAGCCGGATGACGTCGAGCACGGTGTCCTCGGGGAGGCCCTGGGCGACCAGGGCGTCGATGCCCTCGTCACGCTCCACGTATGCCTCGAGGATCCGGTCCAGCGTCTCGTAGGGCGGCAGCGAGTCCTCGTCGAGCTGATCGGGGCGCAGCTCCGCGGAGGGCGGCCGCTCGATCACCGAGGCTGGGACCAGCTCACGACCCTCCTGCTCGTTCCGCCACCGCACGAGCCGGTAGACGAGCAGCTTGAAGATGTCCTTGATCACGGCGAAGCCGCCGGCCATGTCTCCGTAGAGGGTCGCGTAGCCCACCGACATCTCGCTCTTGTTGCCGGTGGTGAGCACCAGCCATCCGAACTTGTTGGAGAGCGCCATGATCAGGTTGCCCCGGATCCTCGCCTGCAGGTTCTCCTCGGCGATGTCGGGCTCCGTCCCCTCGAAGCTGTGGGCGAGCTCGTCCTCGTAGGCGCGCATCGCCTCCTCGATCGAGATCTCGATCAGCTCCACGCCGAGATTGCGGGCGATCGCCCTCGCATCCGATTGGGTCTCGTCGCTCGAGTTGGGCGAGGGCATCACCACGACGGTGACGCGATCTGCACCCAGGGCGTCGACCGCGATCAGCGTGACCAGCGCGGAGTCGATCCCGCCGCTCAGTGCGATGACGACGCGCTCGAAGCCGTTCTTCTCGACGTAGTCCCGAAGGCCGAGCTCGAGCGCTGCGTAGACCTCCGCCTCCTCGCTGGGGAGCGGGTCCGCAACGCGCCCCGGCGTCCCGCCGCCGCCCGGCAGAGTCAGATCGCAGAACAGCAGCTCCGGCTCGAACTGCCCGGCGCGGGCGAGCGTCTGGCCGTCGGCGCCGACCACGACGCTGGCGCCATCGAAGACCAGTTCGTCCTGGCCGCCGACCATGTTGCAGAGGGCGAACGCGGCGCCGTTCGTCCGGGCGCGGTCGGCGACCATCCGCTCGCGCGCCAGGCCCTTGCCCCGGTGATACGGCGAGGCCGAGGAATTGACGACCAGCAGAGCTCCCGCGGCCACCTCGTCGGCCTCTGGGAAGCCCGGATGCCAGATGTCCTCGCAGACACTCAGGCCGACCTGGACACGATCTACCTCGATCAGCGCCGGCTCAGTCCCCGGCTCGAAATAGCGGCGCTCGTCGAAGACCCCGTAGTTGGGTAGCTGGCACTTTCGGTAGATCGAGCGGACCTCCCCGTCGACGAGGACGGCAAGAGAGTTGTAGGCCGGCGGAGGGGGCGGGTCGATCAGCGGATCGAAGCGCTCCAGCTCATCGGGCGAGCGCTCCATTCGCTCCGGGAAGCCGACCAGGGCCGTGAGCCCCTCCACGTCGGCTGCGATCGCGTCGAGTCCTTCGCGGACGGCGTCCAGGAAGTCGCGGCGCAGCACGAGGTCCTCGGGCGGATAGCCGGATACACACAGCTCGGGCAGCAGGACCACCTGGGCGCCGCCGTCGCGGGCGCGCTCGATCGACTCCGAGATCAGGCGCACGTTGCCCTCGACGTCGCCCACGGTCGGATCGATCTGGGCGAGCGCCAGGCGCAGATTGCTTCCTTCAGCCATGGACCAAGTATGGCGACGGGGGAGACTCATCCGTGGAGGCGGCTACCCTGCCGCGCGTGTTCAGGCAGGAGAAATCACCGCGAGCGCGCAAGGGCGTCGAGCTGATGGAGGCCCACGTCGAGGATCTCTGCCGCGAATACGGGATCGAGCTGTCCGGCTCCTCAGCTCGCGGGCGAGCGATCCGCTGGCGCGGCGGCAGGCTCGAGATCTCGATCCCGCCGATCCGCGGTCAGGTCTCCTACTTCATAGCCCTCCATGAGATCGGGCACCTGGTCGGGAAGGGACGCTCCGCGCCCCGTCTGGAGTCCGAGGCGAACGCCTGGCTCTTCGCCCTCGAGCACTGTGTGGTCGAGCCGACGCCGGCGACCAAGCGCTCGATCTCTCGCCGCCTTCAGGGCTATCTCGCCTGGGCGCGTAACCGCCAGCACCGGCGGGTCCCGCCCCGGATCCCGGAGCGGGATCACCCCTTTTGGGCCCTGCTTCAGCTGGGCTAGGTCGTCCGGTCTCGGCGCTGTGATCTGGCCCGCGAGGGCCGCATGTTGCTGACGATCACCGCGACGACCGTCACCAGGTAGATCTGGCCGATCAGCGCTTCCGTGATGGCCAGCGAGCGGCCGAAGTTCGACGCCGCGGTCAGATCCCCGTAGCCGACGGTCGTCAGCGTGGTGAAGCTGAAGTACAGAAAATCGCTCGTCTCGGACTGCGCGGCCGACAGCTGATGAAAGAACGCGTGCCCACCGATCTCCTCGATCGCCGCGAACGCCGTGCCGAAGAAGAGGCCGACGATGAGATACAGGCAGAGTCCGCCGAACATCGTCTCCACGGTGACACTGCCCTCCTCCCGGAACAGCTTGATCAGGCCGGTGACTATCGCGGGGGGAACCAGGGCAACCAGCAGCAGGGTGACCCCGCGACCGGAGCTGTTGCCGAGCTCATCGGTGCCGAGAATCGCGAGCGAGGCGCCGACGATCGAAACCAACGCGGCGATGACGGCCAGCCTGATCACGAATGGATGGGCGCGCGACGCGACAACTGCGGCGACGAGGGTGATCGCCTGGAGGACCACGGCGGCGAGTCGGGAGAAGTCGCTCTCACCGGCGGCCAGCTGGAACCCGATCGAGACCAGGATCAGGGCGAGGACGATTCCGAAGTGGTAGTGGATCCGGTGCACGCGGGCATGATCGCCCGCGCGGAGGACGTCACTCGCGGCTCAGCAGGAGCGGGGGCGGGGGTCCAGGCGCTTGTCGCGCGTGGCGCCCTCGGACCGATTGGAGCCCGGTCCGCACTTGATCCGGAAGTCCCTCGAGCCGTCCTTGGCGCGCAGGAAGTCGATGCCGCCCTTCCCCTTGAGTACGTCGTGTCCGCGGTTGCCCACGACCAGGTCCCCGTCGGGCCCACCCGAGACGCGGTCGTTCCCTCGTCCGCCGAAGAGGCGATCCGCGCCGAGCCAGCCGCGCAACAGGTCCTGCCCCTCGCCGCCGAGGATCAGGTCGTCCCCCTCCAGGCCCAGCAGGGTGTCGTTGCCGTTGTTGCCCGAGAGGACGTCGTTGCCCGCCCCGCCGATCAGGGTCTCGGAGCTCGAGTCGCCGGCGATCAGGTCGGACTGCGGAGTGCCGACGATCGCCTCGATGTCCCCGTGCACCGTGTCCCGCCTGCCGGAGCCCTGGTCCTCCGCGCCGCCGTCATTGCCGTTTCCGCTGCCGATGGTGACGTTGATGGGCGTCGCGCGGTTCGCCGGGTAGGCGAGCGTGTCGCTGCCGCTGCCGCCCTCGATGTCATCCGGGCCGTTGCCCGCGTCGATGAAGTCTCGGCCGCTGCTCGCGCGCACGTTGTCGGCCTGGGCGGAGCCCTGAATCAGGTCGTTGCCGGATCCACCGTTGAGCGTCCCGCGGCCACTCACCGAGTCGTCGCCTGGACCGCCATCCAGGCTCCCGGCGACGTTCGACGGAATCGTGGCCAGGTCCATCGAGATGGTGTCGGCCTGGGCATCGGTGTCGACGGAGATGGTCTTGATCCCGGTTCCGGGACAGGTGGCGCTGTGTGCGTTGACCGTCGTGCACGCGCCGCTCGGGGTCAGGGTCGCGGCCGAGTCAGCCACGTCGTACAGGTCCATCCCGGCGTCATAGCTGACCGTCACCCGATTGACCTCGCTGCCGGACTCGAGCACGCGCACGGTATTGCCCCCCGTGACGGTGACGGTGGATGCGAGCGCCTGCGGCGCCCCGCACATGGCGAGGGCGAACGCGAGGATTGCGGCGAACGAGACCTTCCTCATCACCCCTTGAACACATCGAAAAGCCGGTAGGTGCGATTCCTAGAGCAGCTTCTCGACCACGAGCACGTCCTTCCATTCGCCGTCGAGGGCGCCGTACCGCTCGTGCACGCGCGTCCGCCCGTTCCGCCTGACGACGAATCGACAGTGCCGCCGTCTCGGAAGCGTTCACGTGAGCTTCATAGCATTGGCGGGTGCCCACTGAACGGACTCTTCGCATAGCGGCGGCGGTTCTCGCCGTTCTGGGCGTCGGCATCGCGACCTACATCGCCGTCTCGGAGTTCGGGGGCGGAACCCCCGTCTGCCTCGCCGGGGGACACGGCTGCGAGACCGTTGCCCACAGCCGCTACTCCCACGTCGCGGGCATCAACGTCGCGGTGCTCGGCATCGCCGGATACGTACTTCTGCTCATCGCCGCGCTGGTACCGGGCGATGCGGGCCGCTTCGGCGGATTTCTGGTGGCCCTCATCGGCTTCGGCTACAGCCTCTACCTGACCTATCTGGAGCTGTTCGTGATCAACGCGATCTGCCAGTGGTGCGTCGCCAGCGCCGTGCTGCTGACCCTGTCCCTCGCGGTGGCGGCGGCGCGCGCCTTCGCCTACACGGGCCGGGAGCTCGGCCCATCGGGGGTAGAGTCCGCGCATGGAAGGTAGGCACGACAAGCGGGAGCGCCTGCGGGCCGAGCGGCAGTCGGCCGAGTCCCAGGACGCCGCGTCGCAGCTGGCCCGCAAGCGGCGCGTCCAGTACCTGGCGCTCGCCGGGTTCGGGGCCGCGGCGGTGATCGTGGCGCTGATCTTGATCAGCCAGTCGAGCGGGGGGAGCAGCAGCTCCAGCCCTCCCGCGAACGTCACGGGCGTCGCCCAGGTGGACACCGAGCTGAAGGGCATTCCCCAGAGCGGTCAGGTGTTGGGCGACTCCGCAGCCTCGGTGAGCGTGGTCGAGTACGGAGACCCGCAGTGCTCCTCGTGCAAGTTCTTCTCGCAGAACGTGTCGCCGGCCCTGATCTCGAGTGAGGTTCGCCCCGGCAACGTGAAGTACGAGTTCCAGCCCTTCCTGATCATCGGCCCCGACTCGAAACCGGCGATGAGGGCGGCGCTCGCGGCCGGTGAGCAGAACCGGCTGTGGCAGTTCATGCAGCTCTTCTATCTGAACCAGGGGGGCGAGAACTCCGGCTACGTCACGGACTCGTTCCTGACGAGCATCGCCAAGGGAGCCGGCGTGCCGAACATCGACGAGTGGAACGCGTCCCGCAACAGCTCCAAGTGGGACGCGACCATCCAGCAGGGCAGCTCACAGGCGGATTCCTTCGGCTTCAGCGGCACGCCGTCCATCGTCGTCAAGGGGCCCAAGGGCCAAAAGGCCCTCGGCGGGAGCACCATCCCGACCCTCCAACAGATCCAGGCGGCGATCCAACAGGTCAGTTAGGGCTACCTTGGGGGCATGGGCTCCAAGCAGGGAGACAGCCGCCGTCTGCTGGTGATCACCGCGGACGACTACGGATACTGGCCGTCCTACAACCAGGGGATCCTCGAGGCGATCGAGATGGGCGCCATCGATTCCGTCAGCGCGATGGTCGAGCGCGAGTACTGCGAGGCGGGTCCGTTGCTCGAGAGCGGGGTGGAGATCGGCCTGCACATCGAGTTCGAGGGGCGCTGGGGACCGCGAAGCGGGGCGCCGGCCCGCACCGCGCTGCGCGTGCAGCTTGAGCGCTTCGGCGACATCTTCGGCCGCTGGCCCGCGTTCCTGAACGGCCACCACCATTGCCATGCACGGCCCGAGCTCGCAACGCCGGTCTTCCAGACGGCCAAGCAGATCGACGTGCCGGTCCGCTCTGTGAACCCCGACCACCGTCAGTGGCTGCGCGAGCGCGGCATCCCGACGCCGGATCTCCTGATCGGGCGCACCGAGAGCAAGCAGCCCGCGGAGCCCGACGAGCTCCGGCGCCTCGATCGCGGTGTGACCGAGTGGTTCACGCATCCCGGGCACCCGGACAAGGAGTCGGGGTCGAACTTCGACATGGCCCGCCAGGAGGACCTCGCCCTCCTCCAGAAGGTCATGGTGAGGGCTCGCTTCGACGAGCCCGTCTGGGGTGACGCCCGCCGCTCACCCATGAAGGAAGCGTTCGTCCTGGATCGCGAGGGCGAGCCGGCCGCCGAGCGCCCCGGCGACTAGCCCGTCGTCGATTCCTCGCGGTCGGCGTGGCCGTTCTGCTGTGCAGCCTCGGCGTCCGCGCGCGGGACGAAGCGCCTGAAGATCCCGGGGCGTCCGCCGGCGGCCTCGACCAGCTCGCCGATCGATTCCTCGAGGTCCTTCGCCAGGTCCTCGAGATCGGGCATCCCGTCGTAGTCGCCGATCAGACCGAAGTTGACCTGGCCGTCGTAGCTCATGATCCCGATGCAGACGCCCTGATTCTTGGCGAGTGGGACCATCGGAAAGACGCGCTCCATCCGGCGGCCGAGCAGGTAGAGAGGGAACTGCGGCCCCGGAATGTTGGTCACCACGAGGTTGAAGAAACGCTGGCGGGACTGCAGGCGCGCCGCCTGCCCCGCAATCGTGGGGGGCGCGAAGTCCGCGAGCTGGGTGAGGAGCGACGCCCCCATCGCCTGCTTCGACTGCTTCAGGTCGCCCATCGAGCGGCGGACGATCTCCATCCGCTCCACCGGGTCCTCGCACCAGACGGGGAGGGGAGCCATCATCGTGGTGACCTGGTTGCCCAGTGTGCCGTGCTGATCCTTGGTGCGGACGCTGACCGGAATCATCGCCCGGAGCTCCAGCCCCTGGGTCGGAAGGCCGCGCTTGCGCATGTAGCGGCCGAGCGCCCCCGTGACCGCAGCCAGGATCACATCGTTGACGGTGCCGCCGAGCTCGTTCTTCACCTGCTTCATGTCCGCGAGCGAGGCGCGAACCCAGGAGAAGCGCCGATGCGGGCCGACGTCGAAGTTGAAGGGGCTCTTCGGAGCTGCGATGCCGGCCCATGCGAACGTGCCGGCGGCTGCGACGGCCTCAGTCGCCTTGCGAAGAGCGCGTCTCGGCCCGCGCACGATCCGGCGGGCTCCCCGGAGCGCCTCGCGTGGGTCGATGGCCCGATGAAAGAGCGCCTCGGAGAGCAGCTGCGCCCTGCTCGGCTCGGGCGCCGGGGCCCAGCGCTCTGGCGCCCGGGGAGGGTCGATCGGATCCTTCTCGGCGTCGAAGAGCACCGTGGTTATGTCAACTCCCGAGACGCCGTCGACCATCGCGTGGTGCGTCTTGCCGACGATGGCGAAGCGGCCGCCCTTCAGGCCCTCGATCAGCCAGAGCTCCCAGAGCGGCTTGGAGCGGTCGAGCTGCTGGGAGAAGATGCGCGCGGCGAGCACGCGAAGCTGCTGCTCGGAGCCGGGCGCCGGCAGGGAGGTGTGGCGCACGTGGTAGGCGAGGTTCAGGTGGGGGTCGTCGACCCAGACCGGGCGGCCCTGCCCGAAGGGCACGAAGCGCAGCTTCTGGCGGAACCGGGGGACGAGATGCAGGCGCGACTCGATGTGATCGCGGAATTCCAGGTAGGGAGGGGCAGGCCCTTCGAAGAGCGTGGTCGAGGCGACGTGCATATGGGTCCCATCGCGCTCCAGATGTAGGAACGAGGAATCGAGCCCTGTGAGGCGGTCGGTCATGGCCATGATGGTCGCATACCGAGTGTGCCGATCGTCACACAAGTTCGCAAATAGCGGACCTACCCTGCCGCGTTCGATAGTCATCAAACGACTCGCCGAGTGGCCTTGACGGACATCAGGCCAGCGGGGGAACCACAGATTCACTGGGGCGAATGGGACGGTGTTCCGTCCTTAGCGGTAGTGGCGACGGAGCCATTGCTGCGAGCCCGTCAGCTAACCCCGTAGGCGCAGAGAGAGGCAGGTGGATTCACTTGCATCGCTTCCATTGGAAGCGGAGGCGGGCTGCGCTGGTGCTGTTGCCCGCCCTGGCAATGATGGTCACAGCAGGGATCGCGGGCGCTTCGGACGCCGTTCCGAGAACCGGAACCGGTCCGGAGGCGATCGCGTCGGGCAGTCCCGCAACCGGGATCAGCCTGAACGGCCACCGAAACGTGATGGCTCATCACACGGTCAAGTTCCGCGGCCGTGTCACGCCGGGCGGCAGCAGGCAGGTCGTCGTTCGAGTCGGTGGGCGCAGGCTCCATACGCACAGCCGCAGCGACGGCAGCTTCCGGGTGCGCTGGCACGCCTCGGGTTCGGGCACCTACCGGGCCCAGGCGAAGGTGGCGAACACAACCGTCCACTCGCACCGGATGACGGTGTACGCCTTCCGGCCGGCCGAGGCCTCGTACTACGGTCCCGGCCTCTACGGAGGCGGCCTGGCCTGCGGCGGCACGCTAAGCCCCGGGAAGGTGGGCGTCGCGAACAAGACGCTCCCCTGCGGCTCCAAGGTCACGCTCCGGTACCACGGGAGGACCCTCACGGTCCCCGTGATCGACAGGGGCCCCTACGCGGGGAACCGCGAGTACGACCTGACCGCGGCCACCAAGGCCAAGCTCGGTTTCCCCTCGACGGGGACCGTGCTCACCACGCGGTAGATCAGAACCGCTAGACGGCTAGCTGGCCGGGCTGGTGACGGGGAGATTCGTCCTCCGCCAGCCCGGCCAAGCCGACTCCCACCAGCCGCACCGGCCGCTGGGGGTCGAAGCGGTCGAGCAGCTCCCGGGCGGTGGCTGAGAGCAGATCCGGATCGCAGGTGTGGGAGGGAAGCGTGCGAGAACGCGTGTAGGTCTGGAAGGGCTGCAGGCGAATCTTCAGCGTCACCGTTCGCCCGCGGCGCTTCTTCTGCGCGAGGCTCTCGCAGACGGACCGGGCCAGGCGCTCGACCGTCTCGTGCAGGAACCGCATGTCGGTGACGTCCTCTGGAAAGGTGGTCTCGCGGCTCTCCGACTTCCGGACGCGATCCTCGTTCAGCCTGGTGCTCCCGATCCCGTTCGCCCGGGCTCGCAGGCCACCACCATGGTTGGGGCCAAAGGCACGTCCAAGGGTCAGCTCGTCGGTCTGGGCGAGCTGCGCCACCGTCTCGACGCCGATCGCGCGCAGGCGCTCGAACGTCTTCGGACCGACCCCCGGCAGGAGCGACGCCGGCTTCTCACCGACCGTCTCGAGCCAGTTGTCGTGATCCAGTACCGCGAAGCCGTCCGGCTTGTCCAGGTCCGAGGCGATCTTCGCCATCAACTTGTTGGGCGCCAGTCCGATTGAGCAGACGAGGTGGGTGGCCTCCTTCACCCGCCGCTTGATCTCGAGGGCTCGCGACTGGGGGACGGGGGAGCCCGAGAGATCGACATAGGCCTCGTCCAGCCCGACCACCTCGATCTCGTCGCTGAACTGCCGAAGCGTCTCCATCACCTTCACCGAGCCGCGCCTGTAGAGCTGCATGTCGACGGGAAGCACCGTGAGGTCGGTGCAGCGGCGGCGGGCGGTCACCATCGGCAGGGCGGAGTGGACTCCGTACTTGCGAGCGGCGTAGGAGGCGGTGGTGACCACGCCGCGCGGGCCGTCGTAGGCGACCACCACGGGCCTTCCGCGCAGCTCAGGGTGCCTCAGCATCTCGATCGAGACGTAGAAGGCATCCATGTCGACGTGGGCGATCACCTGCGCCCGAATCAGCCTATTCCCGCTCCTGGACGGAGGGCGCTATTTTGGACGGCGGTGACGAACGCCGAGGCACAGAATCTCGAGGCGATCTCGAAGGCGATCGACCAGCACAACTCGAACTGCCCGTTCCCGGCCAGCGAGGTGCGAATGAACCCGTTCGAGGTCGAGCGCCTGGGCTGGGAGGAGATCCGCGGCCTCCCGATCGTCTCGGATCCCGAGCTCGGCACCGGCGCCTTCCGGATCATCTGCTCCCGCGACCAGGAGGGCGAGGGCATCGAGGAGGCGGAGGCGCTCGGTATTCCCATCGAGGTCGCCGTTCCGAGCGGCCCGATGGAGAAGCCACCCGCGTAGCGGCCACCAGGCCGCTCCACCTTGGAGCGGAGGGCGAAGCCCGTAGCGACTGATCTGGGGCGGCCGCTCGAGGCCCCGATCTGATGGCGAAGCCGGTTCAGCAACCTGGTGGCGAAGTGTCCAGCCAGTTGACCGCGCCCGCCCTCGCGACTAATCTCGCGCCTGTCGGCTGAGGGGCCCGGCGCCTGGGGATCGACTCAATCGGAGAAGGGTGATGTCGGCGCTCAGCGCGTTGCGACCGGGGCACTGGATCGCGATCGGCCTGATCGCCGTGCTGGTCGGCAGCGGGGCTCTGAGCAAGGGCTTCGGCCTGCTCGGCGGCGACACGAGCAAGGCGCAGAAGCTCACCACCTGTCTCGATCATCGTGGCATCAACGTGACGTCCCTGGCCACGTCGGTCGGCAACCCGGCCGTGCTGCTGGGCGGCGCACACGTCGTCGATCAGGCGGTCAAGCACGGCAAGTTGAAGGGGCCCGAGGCGCGGGCGGTCATGGTCTGCGTGCAGAAGGTCGCGCGCTAGTTGAGCGCGGCCGCCAGGCGGCGCCGGTGCTCTCGCGCCAGGGGGTGATCCGCTCCCAGCTCGGTGAAGATCGCGACCATCACGCGCCGCAACTGGTCCTTGCGGCCTGAGTCCTGCTCCGAGGCGAGCGCGGTCTGCAGCTGCTCGAGCGCCTCCTCGGGGTTGCCCTCGTCCCAGGCGGAGAAGGCCTTCTGCAGCTCGTCCGGGCCGGCTCCGTTTCCAGATGGGGAGAGCTCCGCGCGGGCGGCCAGGCCGTCGGCGACGAAGTCGTGGGGGAAGGGCTTGAGCGTTTCGAGGGCCTCCTCGGTCTCTCCCCGGGCGAGCAGGACCCGGCCGAGCCCGACGGCCGCCGGAGCATTCCGCGGATCGAGCTCCAGCGCCTTGCGTAGGTCGCCCTCGTCACCTGACTCGGCGAGCCGGTCGGCCTCCGAGGGGACGATCTCGTTGAGGAACGCCTCAATCCGGGCGGGGGGGACGGCGCCGATGAACTCGGAGACGACCTTGCCGTCCTTGAACGCCTTGACGGCGGGGATGCTGGCGATCTCGTACTCCATCGCGATGCCCGGGTTGCGATCGGTGTCGACCTTCGCGAGCTCGATCTCGCCGTTCCGCTTCCGGACGGCGTCCTCGATCGCGGGGCCCAGGGTCCGGCATGGACCGCACCATTCGGCCCAGAAGTCGACGACCACCGGCACCTGCTTCGAGCGCTCGATGACCTTGGCCTGGAACTCCTGCTCTGAGACGTCGCTGATCATTGCCCTGAGGGTAGAGGGGCTCGTCAGTCGGCTGTCGCTGTGGCCGCCTGCGCCGCGAAGCGGCCGGTGCCCTTCGGGGCTTCGGCTCCCAGATGGCGGCGCAGGAAGTGGAGCTGGTCGGCGATGGAGCGATCCCGCCAGTCGCCGACGTAGATGTCGAAATGCAGGCAGGGATAGTCGCGGACCTCGACGTGCCCCTTGGCGCGCCAGGCGGCGGCGCGCGCGGCGGCTGAGGGCGCAACCGAGTCGCGATCCGCGATCACGACGAGGATCGGGCAGCGCACCTTGTCCATACGGGTGATCGCCCGGTTGGTCCACTCGGCGAAGACCGCGCGCGCGGTCACCTCGTTGCGCCAGGTCGGCCCCGCGATCGCGCGCATGCCGGGCTCGGATTCCTCGGTGCTCATGCCGGCCAGCTCACCCGGACGCCCCACCGTGGGGATCATCAGGGCCTCCTGGCCACGCAGCATCCGCACCGTGTCCCGGACTCCCACCATGGTCAGCCGAAGCTGCTGTCCCAGGCCCGCGTATTTCCCGATCTGCCGCAGGGCGGCGATCCCGTCGAGGTCGGGCGTCTGGCAGATCGTCGCGGCGATGCGCGGGTCCTCCGCCGCCACGTAGACGGCGTGTCCGCCCGACCACGAGGTGCCCCAGAGGACGATCCGGTCGGGATCGACCCCGTCGAGGCCGCGGGCGAACTCGACGGCCGCGCGATAGTCATCGCGATGTCGAGAGGGCCAGGCGAACTGCCGCGGCTCGCCGGAGGAGTCGCCGAAGCAGCGATAGTCGAAGAGCAGAACGTCGAGCCCGGCCTCCGCGAACGCCTCGGCGAAGGGGAGGAGCCCCGCGTCCTTGGTACCGCCGAAGCCGTGGGCCATCACGACGCAGGGGCGTCCGCGCTCGCCCGCGAAGGCGTCGCCCTCGCCGGTCAGGTGCCAGGCGGCCAGGGTCTCCCCATTGGAGGGGAAGGAGACGTCGGCGCGCTCAGACAGCTGCGGCCTCGGCTCTGAGGACGCGGCCGGCGAGCTTCGGAGCCATCCCCTGCTCGGCTCGCTCCCGCCCTGCCGGGATCTCCCGCGTCCAGATGTCGTGCTCATACGTGTACCACTCGATCTGCATCGTGTGGCGGGGGCGATCGGTGTAGGCGCCGGAGTGGATCTGCTGGTCGCGCTGGATCGTCTCCTCCATCTCGCTGATGGACGGCAGGGCGTAGTCGCCGCCGGCGTAGCGCGCGACGAGCTTCGACTGAAGCTCGCAGAACGGGAAGAGCGTTGGGATGGTCTGGGCGAAGCCGACGAAGGCGAGATCGTCGATCCCGGGCTTGAAGACCCGCTTGTAGAGCGGGAATCGGTTCTCGGGCGCCGACAGGAAGTCCTCGTCGAAGAAGGGGAAGGTGATCTTGTAGCCCGTCGCGTAGACGATCGCGTCGACCTCCTCGACGGACCCATCCTCGAAGACGACGCTGTGGCCGTCGAGCCGTTCGACGTTGGCCTTTGCGACCGCGTCGCCGGAGCCGAGTCGCAGCAGCAGCTCGCTGGACACCGTCGGATGGGCCTCGAGAAAATTGTGGTTGGGGTGGGGGAGGCCGAAGTCCTCCATGCGACCGGAGGCGAGCCGGGGGAGGATGCGCGCCATCCGCCGTTGGAGACCCAGCGGGATGCGCGGGTTGATCTTCACCATCGTGTCCATCGGGCGGCCCATGAAGTACTTGGGCATCACCCAGGCGCCGCTGCGGGTGGACAGGAAGACCTTCTCGGCGACCCCCTTGCGCGAGAGCTCCGAGACGATGTCGACGGCGCTGTTGCCGATTCCGACGACCAGGACCCGCTTGCCGTAGAGGTCGATGGGGTCGTCGGGGCCGATGTAGTGATGGGAGTGGAGGGTCTCGCCGTCGAACTGGCCCGGGAAGTCGGGGTAGCGAGGATCCCAGTGATGTCCGTTGCCGACGACGAGGAAGTCGAACTCCTGGCTCGACCCATCGCCCAGCGTGATCTTCCAGCCGCCGTTCGGCTTTCGCTCCGCGTGCTCCACGGGGGTCCCGAAGCGGATCCGGTCGCGCAGCGAGAAGGCCTCCGCGTAGCGGTGCAGGTAGTCGAGGATCTGGGTGTGGTGCGGGTAATCCGGGTACTCGTCGGGGCCCATCGGCATGTCCCGGAAGGAGACGCCGTCACGCGAGGTGTCGATGTGCAGCGATTGATATGCCGACGAGCGGCCGTTGGGATTGCCGAAGTACCAATTGCCACCGATGTCATCGCTGGCCTCAAAGCACGTGTAGGGAAGGCCCCAGTCGCTGAAGGCCTTGCCGGTGGTGAGACCGCTGATGCCTGCGCCGATCACGCAGGTGGTGGGCTTGGCTGACATCGAGGCCCGAGGGAGTCTAGGGAACTGGCTGGTCAGCCAGTTCCCGCTCGCGCCCTATCGCTGCACGGTCACACGGAGGAACGTGGCCGGGATCGAGGTGCCGTCGTCGCTCGTGTTCTGCTCCTCGAAGAGGGTCTCGAGCTCGCCCTGGAGGTCGCCCTCGCGCCCGTCAGCCGAGGCCGCATCGAAAGCGTTCATGGTCGGCCCGTAGTAATCCCTGAAGATCGCCACGAGCGCGGCGGGTGTGCCCTCGTAGTTGAACGTGTAGGTGTCTCGCTCGCTCGCAATCTGATCCTTCGGGATCCCGGCAGCCTCGAAGCGCTCCTGAACGTTCTCCTCGACGCCCCAGGTCACGGGGCTGACGAAGCCCTCCGGTGGCGGAGGGGAGTACGACGCGCTGATCTTCAGGATCTGGGCGACCAGCGTCGGGTCGTTCGGGATCCAGTTGCCCATCACGATCCGTCCGCCGGGCTTCGTGACGCGCACCATCTCCTTCGCCACGTCGAACGGCTTGGGGGCGAACATCGCCCCGAAGAAGCTGGCCGTCAGATCGAAGCTCTCGTCATCGAGGCCGCTCAGGTCCGTGGCGTCGCCCTCCTCGAATCTGATGTTGGTGAGGCCGAGCTCCCTGGCGCGCGCGTTGCCGGCTTCGACGAGATTGCTGGAGATATCGACTCCCAGCACCTCTGCTCCGCGCTCCGCCTCGGGAATCGCGGTGGTGCCGTCTCCGCATCCGAGGTCCAGTACCTGCATTCCGTTTGTGACGCCCAGCTTCTCGACCAGGGCCTCACCGCTCTCCCGCATCGTCTCCGCGATGCGCGTGAAGTCGCCCTTCTCCCACAGTGCCTTGTTCGCATTCATCGTTCACTCCATCCTTGGATTTACGAATGAGCTACGAGGCCTCTCCGTTCCGGGATTCCTTTCGAGACTAAACGTTCGCCGAGAAGTTGATCCCGAGGCTGTTGAGCAGGTCCTGCGCCCAGCGATTGAAGGTGTCGAACCATCCGGTCAGGATCGCGACGCCGAACGCGATCAGGATGATGCCGCCGATCGCCATGATCAGCGGATAGTGGCGCTTGACCACGGCGAAGGCCGTCGTCATCCGGCTGAACGCCACCGAGGTGAGCAGGAAGGGGATCGCAAGCCCGGCCGAATAGACCGCGAGCAGGAGGCCTCCGTGCAGCGCCGAGCCGGAGACCGCGGCGGCGCTCAGGATGGCGGCGAGGGTCGGGCCGATGCACGGCGTCCAGGCGAGCCCGAAGGCGAGTCCCGCCACCAGCGGCCCTCCGGTGCCGGCTCGCTCCAACAATCCCTCGACGTGCCACTCCCGGTTGAGCGCCGGGAGGAAGAGCGCGCTGATGAAGAAGACCCCCATCGCGATGATCACCCATGCCGCGATCTTGTCGAGCAGGACCTGGTGCTCCTGCAGCGCGCTGCCGATCGAGGTGGCTCCGAGCCCGAGCAGGATGAAGATCGCCGAGAAGCTCGAGACGAAGAGCAGGCTGGGGACGATCACCCGCCGCCAATTCGCCTGCTCCAGGTCAGCGGCGGCCACCCCGGTGACCGCCGACAGATAGCCGGGCACCAGCGGCAGCACGCACGGGGAGAGGAAGGAGACCATTCCCGCGGCGAGGGCGGTGAGAATGCCGGGAAGCGCGGTGGGATCGCTGCTCATGAGAGAGATTCTGGCGGACCGCAGGCCGCGGACCGGTGCTCCCAGCCGGACGATGCAAGCACCGTGATTTGTACGGACTGGATCTGCGGTTCGACACCGATGTTCGAGCCTACGGCCGTACGTAGGGTGGGACCTGCATCCGGATCCCCGGCCAACGGCACCCGTTTTAATAGGCGTCCAGCACGTTGGCCAACCCGGCGAGGCGGCCTTCATCCCCCTGGGGTCGCCTCGCCGGTCTCTTTTTCAGGGCCTGTTGTTGGACTCTACTCCTCGAGCCGTAAACAGGGCTACCTTGTTTGGAGGCTCTTGCCGAGAGGCGTAAACAGCGCGGCCTAGGGCTCGGGCCCAGGGTCCTGACCGAGGATGCCGCGCAGAGCCCGCGCCGCCTTCGGCGCCAGCTCGCGGGCGTTGTTGTTGAACATCACCTGCACCTGGTCGGCATCCGATTCGAGAGCAGTGGCCCGGCCGGCGATCTCCTCCAGCTCCTTCTTCGAGTAGTCGTAGTCGAAGCGCTCCGCGACGCTCCTTCCGTGCAGGTAGCCCTCGGTGTTGCGGCCGTGGCAGCGCATGTACGCGAGGGAGTCCCGGGTGACGGCGTCGATCGGGGGGAAGATCGGGACGTGGTCTCCGGGCGGCGTGTCGACGCAGACGAAGACCGCGTCGTGCGCCGAGAGCCAGTCGAGGACCTTCTCGAAGCGCACGGACGACGCCCAGCTGCGCCGGCGAAACTCGACCGCGACCGGGGTGGGGGCGAGGCCCTCGATCACCGGTGCAAGCTCGTCCAGATCGTTCTCGCGAGGGTCGAAAGCCGGGGTGAGCTGGAGCAGGTAGGAGGCGAGCTTGCCCGCGTCGGCCAGCGGCTTCATCGCCTCAACGGTGCGGCGGACCATCTCCTCGAGCAGCCCCGGCTCGAGGAGCACGCGCCCCCGCTCGTTCGTCTCCGCCTCGTCGCGCAGATCGGGCGGCAGCTCCCGCAGCTGCGCGGCGTGATGGGAGAGGAGCTTGTGCAGCTTCACGTCGAACTGGAAGCCGTCCGGCGTCCGCTCGGCCCAGCCGGCCGCCGTCTTCGCCGTCGGGATCGCGTAGAAGCTCGAGTTGAGCTCCACGGCATCGAAGCGCTCCGCGTAGAAGTCGAGGCGGTCCTTCGCCGCGAGCCCCTTCGGGTACCAGTGCTCGACAAAGCCGGGATCGGACCAGCTCGAGGTGCCGACGACGATCGTCACCCCGCTAACTATCGCGTTCACGGGGTATTGAGGCCGCATGGCAGGACGCCTTCGACGCATCGACTGCGCATCTCCGGGCATGACGCGTCGGCGGCGCGGCAGGGGCTTCTCCTACGTCGACGAGGACGGGGAGCCAATCGACGACGAGGACACAATCGAGCGCATCCACGCTCTCGCGATCCCGCCTGCCTGGAAGGACGTCTGGATCTGCTCCGACCCGCTCGGCCACATCCAGGCCACCGGCACGGACGCACGCGGGCGCAAGCAGTATCGCTACCACGACCTCTGGCGTGAGCGGCGGGACCGCCAGAAGTTCGACTCGATGACGGAGTTCGCACGCTCTCTGCCCAAGCTGCGCGGCCGCGTCGAGCGCGACCTGCGCAAGCGCAGCCTCTCCCGGGAGCGAGTGCTCGCCGGTGCGGTGCGGCTCCTCGATCGCGGCTTCTTCCGGATCGGCTCGGAGGACTACGCCGAGGAGAACGAGACCTATGGGCTGGCGACGATGCGCAAGCGGCACGTCAGCGTCGAAGGGGATTCGATCGTCTTCGACTACGAGGCCAAGGGAGGAAAGCGCCGGGTTCAGACGGTGGGGGATCGCGCGATCTCCGGCCTGGTCAGGAAGCTCCGGGCCAGACGGGGAGGAGGGCACGAGCTGCTCGCCTACCGCAACGGGAGCTCGTGGCGGGACGTGCGCTCGACCGAGATCAACGACTACATCCAGGAGACGATCGGGGAAGGCCACAGCGCCAAGGACTTCAGGACGTGGAACGCGACCGTGCTCGCCGCCGTGCTGCTGGCCGCAGCGGCGCGGGAGCGAGATCTGAGCACCAAGGGCGGCCGGGCGCGGGCCAAGCGGGGCGCGGTGAAGCAGGTGGCGGAGTATCTCGGCAACACCCCGGCGGTCTGCCGCGCCTCCTACATCGACCCGCGGGTCTTCGACCGCTTCGACGGCGGCCTGACGGTGGGCGGGGTCTTCGAGCGCCTCCCCGAGGATCCCGCCGGCTGGCCCGAGGTTCAGGGGCCGATCGAGAAAGCCGTGCTCGACCTCATCGACAGGCGCGAGTCACCCGCGATCGAGCGGGTGGGCTGAACCGGTCAGGGACGAATCAGCCGGGGCCGCGGCCTCCTGGGACGAGGCCACTCGGCCCACTCGGGCCGCTCCCAGGTGAGCCGGGCCTGGGCGATTGCCTCCTGCTCCACTGCCGGGTGGCAGCGGCGGCAAACCGGCTCGAGGTTCTCCAGCACGTCGAGTCCCCCATATCGCCGGGGCATCTTGTGATGGGCCACCAGGTCCTCACGCGACCCGCAGACGACGCAGGACGCGCCCGCTGTGACCATCGCCGAGAGCTTGCTCCAGGGCAGATGCGCCGGGTCCTGCCTCATGGTTCCGATTCCACAGGGTCGAGCGGATGTCCCGGGGCCCGTGCGTGAGCAATGCACGGGAAGATGAGTTATGGAAACTCAGGCGAGGGACTTCTCATACCAGCGGTTGGCCCTCGGATTCGAGTTGTAGTCCTCGATCCGGCGGAAGCCGGCCGCCAGATACATCCGGTTCGCCTCGACCAGCCGCGCGTTCGTGTCGAGGCGAATGGCGCGCAGCCCGTGCCCGCGTGCGCGACGCTCGAGCTCCTCGAGGATCCGCTTTGCGACACCGGCACCTCGATGCTCCGGGACCACGTACATCCGCTTGATCTCCGCCGTCCCAGTGCCGTGCAACCGAAGCGCTCCGATCCCGACGGGCTGCTGGCCGGCGTACGCCACGATCCGGTCGCTGTCGGCCCTGATCGCGTCAGCCCTCAGCTGGATCTCCATCGCCGTGAAAGTTGACATAACGCTGCACCGGGTTATCCGCGGGGACCGCCGTTATGTGGTCCGTCAGGCCGAGGCGGCGATCAGGGCGACGGTGGCGAGACAGAGCACCACACCTGCCGCCATCAGGTAGCGAGACTCGGCACGGGAGCTCTCGATCATCTTGCCCTCGACGACCGCCGTCTCCACCCGTCGCGAGCGGATCGAGCCGTAGCCGAAGAGGGCGACCGAGTAGAGGGCCCAGCCGACCCCGACGACCAGATACGGCCATTCGGTGCTGGTCCCGCTGAGCTCGGGAACCACGCGGCCGACGGCGATCGCGACCGCGATGGAGGTCAGCGCCGTCCGCCACCAGGCGAGCTCCGTGCGCTCGGCCGCGAGCCGGGTGCGCCGAATTGCATCCCAACCCTCGCTCGGCACCTTTGACTTCTCGGTTTCCATCGTTACCGATTTACGATTAAACACATGCCGGCCAGGGACCGAGAGCTCGTCGCTCCGCCACCGACTCTCGTGGGTCTCCAGCAGCTGTCTCGCCCTGCTCTCATTGCGATGCTGCTCGCCACCGCGATAGCGGTGATCGACGGCGTGGCATCGAGCCAGCTCGTCTTTGTCGGCCTTCTCGCAATCCCTCCGGTGATCGCGGCGATGAGCGCCTCACTTCCGGAGACCGCCGTGGTGGCGGCGTTCTGCATCCTCCTCACCCTCCTCTCGATCGTCTGGAACCAGGGCATCGACGACGGCCAGCGTCTGGTCGCCTTGACGACGACCTCCGCCGGAGCTCTGGCGGGCATCTGGGTGGCCAGTCTGAGGCTCAGGCTGAACCGCGAGCAGGCCGCGTCGGAGCTGCTCGCCGACGCGGGGGCGTTGATGGAGGACGCCCTGGACCAGCGAGAGCGCGCGAAGCACCTGGCTGATCTCGCGATCAGCGGACTGGGCGACGTGGCGATGGTCGACATGGTGATGGCGAACGGCTCGATTCAGCGACTGGCGGCGAAGGGCCGGGACACGGAGGTGGCCGACATCTTCGTGAAGCTGCGCGCCAACACTCCCATAGACCCGCACGGACCGCACCCCGTCGCGGAGGTGATCCGAACCGGGCAGACCCTGTACCTCGATCAGCTCTCCGACAGGGAGATCGACCGGATCACGACCAGGGAGAACGAGCGCGAGCTCCTCCGCCGCCACCGCTTCAAGTCGTGCATCGTCCTGCCGCTGGGTGCGCGCGGGCATGTGCTCGGGGCGCTCACCCTCTGGATCATCCGGCCGGCCAAGTTCTTCGACGAGATCTCCCAGCGGACCGCCAAGCGGCTCGCGGATCGCGCCGCACTCGCTCTCGACAACGCCCGCCTGCACGAGCAGCAGTCCCACATCGCCTCGGTCCTCCAGCACAGCCTGCTGCCGCGCTCGCTCCCGGAGATCCACGGCTTCGAGACCTCGTCGCGGTTCCTCGCCGCGGGCGAGGCCTACGAGGTGGGAGGAGACTTCTACGACGTCTTCCGCACCGGCTCGGGCTCATGGACGGCAGTGATCGGCGACGTCTGCGGCAAGGGCCCGGAGGCCGCGTCGCTGACCGCCCTCGCCCGCTACACGGTCCGCACCGCATCCTCCCCCGACAGCCCGCCGAGCCAGGTTCTGCGCACCCTGCACGACTCGATCCGCTCGGAGCGGGCGGACCTGCGCTTCTGCACCGCCGCGCTCGCCCACATCCAGGCGCCCTCCAACGGCGATGGCCTGGCCCGGCTCACCGTTGCGCTCGGTGGCCATCCGCTGCCGCTGATTCTTCGCAAGGACGGAGACGTCGACGCCGTGGGAGAGCCCGGCACCCTGCTGGGGGCACTCCCCTCCCCCGTGCTCGCCGACGCGGACGCGGCCCTCGCGGTCGGCGACTCGCTGATCCTCTACACGGACGGCATGCTCGATGTCCGGGATCGCAGCGTCGATGACGATCCCGACTGGCTCGCCCGCGAGGTCGCCAAGTCCAACGGGAGGAGCGCCGAGGAGATCGCGGAGGATCTGTCGCAGGCCGCGATCAGGCGACACGGAGGCGAGCCGCGGGACGACATCGCCGTCCTGGTGCTGCGCCGCAATGGCGCCCGTTGACGAGCAGGCCGGTTCACGTCGGGTGCTCGGGCTGGACCTACGCGCACTGGCGCGAGCGGCTCTACCCGAAGGGCCTGCCACAGCGGCAGTGGCTGCCCTACTACGCAGAGCGCTTCGACACGGTCGAGATCAACAACACCTTCTACCGGCTCCCCAAGGTGTCGGCAGTCGAGGGATGGATCGAGCAGAGCCCTGCGGGATTCGTCTTCGCGGTGAAGGCGAGCCGCTATCTCACCCACGTGAAGCGGCTGAAGACCCTCGATCCGTACCTCGATCGCTTCTTCGAGCCGCTTGAGCCCCTCACCCGGAGCGAGAAGCTCGGGCCGTTGCTCTGGCAGTTCCCGGCGAATTTCCACCGCAACGATGAGCGCCTCGCCGCCGCCCTGCGCGCCCTGCCGACGGGCCGGCACGCCTTCGAGTTCCGGCACGAGAGCTGGTTCGCCGAGCCGGTTTACGCGCTGCTCCGCGAACACGGCGCCTCGCTGGTGATCGGCGATGAGGCCTCCCGCTGGGTGAGCTCTCCACACGTCCGGACCGCTGATTGGACCTATATCCGCCTTCACCATGGTGCACGAGGGCGACACGGCAACTACTCGCGGTCGGAGATCGAGACCTGGGCCCGCCGCATCGCCCAGTGGCGACGCGACACCGAGGTCTACGTCTACTTCAACAACGACTGGGAGGGCTACGCGCTCAGTAACGCGCGGTTGCTGAAGAGCCTGCTCAGGGTCTGAGCGGCGCTCTAACGCCGGCGCCAGCTGCCGCCCAACAGCTTGCCGAGGCGGCCGGTTCGCCGTGGCGCGAACTCGGGAGCGCCGCGCTCGGGCGTCGGGAGCTCTGCGACCGCCGCGGAGTCGATCGTCAGGCGGACCGCACGCTCGGCGGTCCTCGCTACCTCCGGCGCATCCACGAAACGGAGCTCCCCGTCGGCGTTCTCGATCACGAATCCGTCGAGGATGCGCTCGCGGTAGTTGTCGACCACCTCGTCGATGACGCCGACCCGCTGCCCGTCGACGGCGTAGACCGGCGTGCCGCGCTTCACCGCGGCGTAGTGGATCGGATAGCCGTCGTCGTCTCCCACACGGTGAAATATAGAAGTGGCCGGATACTCAGGCACCCCGCTCCGCAAGAAGCTCGGCATCGGGGAGGACGCACGCGTCGCCTTCCCCGGCGCGCCCGACGGATTCGGTGAGCTTCTTGGGGAGCTTCCACCCGGCGTCGTTGTCAGGTCCCGCGCCAGGGGCCCCCTCGACGTGATCGTGTTCTTCACCAAGCGCCGGGTGGGTCTGGAGCGGAGGCTGCCACTGCTGCGGCGGGCGATGGAGCCCGCTGCGGGACTCTGGGTCGCCTGGCCGAAGCGCTCCTCCGGCGTCGAGACCGACCTGACCGAGGACGTGGTTCGCGACCTCGGCCTCGCGAACCGACTCGTCGACAACAAGGTCTGCGCGATCGACGAGACCTGGTCGGCCCTGAGGCTGGTGATCCGGCTCGAGGACAGGCCCTAGAGCGGGAGCGGGAGCGGGAGCGGCCCCGGCGAAGTGCAAGCCACGGTGCACAGAGGGCGGGCGTATCTACTACGTCAATCGTTCCCGGACCGGACCTTCGTCCAGAAAGTCCGCGATCACCCGCGAGAGCCGGCCCCCCTGCCAGGCGAGCGGCGACTTGCCCTTCTCCTCGCTGACCAGGCGCGCCCGTGGCAGGCGGTCAGCCCACGCCTCGGCGATCGAATACGGGTGCCCCGGATCGGCCTCGTCGTAGCTGGCGATGACCAGGGCGGGAACGTCGAGTGTCTCGAGCTCCTCGATGCCGTCGAACGGCAGCGACCTCGGGACCTCCCGCAGGGCCCGAGCGACCGCTTCAGGATGGCGATGACGCTGCATACGCTCCCGCGTGATCCGCAGAACGGTCTCGGTCCAGGCCGCATCTGCCTGAAGAGAGGCCTCGTAGGCGCGCATGAACCCGTCGACGCCGTCCTCCTCGAGACCGGCAGCGAGGGCGTCCCAGTAGGCGAGTGACTCCTCGGCGGCCGGCAGCCCCATCACGACCGGGCCGATCAGGACGAGCGCCGCCACGTCCCCCGGGTGCTCGAGGGCGTGAGCCGCCGCGGTATGACATCCCATCGAGTGCCCGGCGAGGACCGGCCGGCCCTCGGCGATCCGCTCGGCGATCACTTCCCTGAGGTCGCCGGTCAGGTCCGCGTAGGCGTACCCCCCCTCCCCGGCCTCCGAAGATTCGCCGTGGCCGCGGGCGTCATATGAAATCTGCCGGAAGCCGCGCCGGACGAGCGCCAACGAGCCGTGCAGGACGTAGCGCCGCGTGGCGGTGAGCCCGTGGAGGAGGACGACCGGTGGCCCCTCCCCCATTTCCTCGCCGGCCACCATCGTCCCCGACGAGTCGAGCTCGAATGGGATCGGCTCTGGCGCGTCGGCCATCTCAGGGCAGGGCGCTCACGGCCCGCTCCAGGTCTCCGACCTCCTGGTAGCGCAACCCGAACAGGGCGACGTGCCGGTAGCGCAGGATCCCTTCACCGTCGATGAGGAACACCGCACGCCGGATGAATCCGCCGGGCCCGACCACACCGTAGGCGCGGGCGACCTTCTTGCCGGGGTCGGAAAGCAGCGGGACGTTCAGGCCGTGTTGATCGGCGAAACGCTGGTGTGAATCGATCGTCTGGGGCGAGATGCCCATCATCGGTACGCCGAGTGACTCGATCCGGTCGCCATCGTCGCGGTAGGAGCAGAACTGGCGAGTGCAGACGGGCGTGAAGTCCCCCGGGTAAAAAGCCAGGATCACGCCGGTCTCGTGAAGGTCGCTCAGCCGGTACGTCCTGTCGCCGGTGCCCTGGAGCTCGAAGTCCGGCGCGCGGTCGCCGACGCGGAGCTTCGCCATCAGCCGCCCTTCACCGTGATCCGCCGGATCAGCACCGGCGCCTTCGGAGTCCCCCTGGGGCCGGGCGTCCCGAGCTGCTCGATTCTCTCGACCACGTCGAAGCCGGAGGCCACCCGGCCGAGCAACGCGTAGTCCGGGGTCAGGCCGGCATCGGGGGCACTCACAACGAAGAACTGGCTCCCGGAACGGCCCGGTGGCTCCACCGGGCTTTTGGCCATGGCGACGATTCCGCGCGAGTAGGACAGGTTCGACGGCGGCGGCTCATCGACCGAGTAGCCCGGCCCGCTGGTGCCCGTGCCGGTGGGATCGCCGCCCTGGATGACGAAGCCGGGAACGATCTGGTGGAAGGTGGTGTCGTCATAGACGCCGTGCCCTGCAAGGTATGCGAACGAGGACGTCGTCTTCGGCGCCCTGGCAGTGTCCAGGGCGATCGTGAAGGTTCCGCAACTCGTTTCGATCATCGCGGTGGGCCGTGACCGCTGTTCGCCCCGCTTTCAAGGCGAGAGAGCCTACCCATGGCGTCCTGCGATGATCGCTTGATGGAGACGAGCCCCGACCCCTCTCCCCCCAGTCGCACCATCCGCCTCACCGGCAGGGCCATCAACGCACTCGTTGCGCACGCACCGTTCACCTGGCCCTTGCTCCGCGGCTTCAGCCACCGCTTCTGGCAGGCGCAGGCCGCCACCTGGGACCAGCGCGTCAGCCGTTCGGGGCCGGCCCATCTCGCGCCGCTCGCAGCCGCTTTGCTGCAGGTCCGGCCCGAGCCCGAGCGGGCACTCGACATCGGCACCGGCCTCGGCGACGGGGCATTGCTGATGGCTCGGGAGTTCCCGCACGCGAGGGTGCGCGGCGTCGACCTCTCGGAGGAGATGGTCCGCCGGGCTCAGGACCGCATCGGCCTGGACCCGGAGGGACGCGTCGCCTTCAAGGTGGCGGACGCGTCCCGTCTGCCGTTCGAGGACGAGTCGTTCGACCTGGTCGCGCAACTCAACATGCCGCCGTTCTTCGCCGAGATCGCACGCGTGCTCCGCCCGGGCGGGTTCGCCGTCGTCGCCGCGAGCTGGGGAGACAGCACTCCCTTCTACACGCCCGACTCGGTGCTGGCCCGCGGTTTTCGGAAGGCCGGCCTGGATGAAGTCAAGCGCGGCGAGGCGGCGCAGGGCACCTACTTCGTGGCCCGGCGGGTCTCCTGACGGGCCGCGCAACTAGATTCACCGAATCAGCCCCGACCGTCGCCATCTCGTGCTCGTCAACCCGCATTCCGCGAGCGGCCGCGCCCTGAAGCTCCTGCCGGAGGTGGAGCGCGAGCTTGCGGCCCGCGACGTCGCGTACCGCGTGGTTCGCACCCAGAGCCTCGAGCATGGCGTGTCCGAGGCGAAGAGCGCCGCGGAGGCCGGCGAGATTCCCGTGGTGATGAGCGGCGACGGTCTGGTCGGCTCCGTCGGCGGAGTACTCGCCGAGACGGACTCCGCGATGGGGATCATCCCGAGCGGACGCGGCAACGATCTCGCCCGGGTACTCGGCATTCCCAGGGAACCGCGAGAGTCGGTCGCGGTCCTGGCGGAGGGCCATGAGCGCGCGATCGACGTCGGCGAGGCCAATGGGCGCCGCTTCCTCTGCATCGCCTCCTGCGGCTTCGACTCGGAGGCAAACCGGGTCGCCAACGAGGCAACGTTCATCCGCGGGAACCTCGTCTACGCCTACGCAGCGTTCAGGACCCTCGCCGCCTGGAAGCCCGCCTCGTTCCGGGTGGTGCTGGACGCCGGCGCGCTATTCGAATTCGCCGGGTACTCCGTGGCCGTCGCGAACAGCCAGGCCTTCGGCGGGGGCATGTTCGTCGCCCCCAACGCCGATCTCGAGGACGGTCTCCTGGACGTGATCACCGTGAGCGACGTGAGCAAGCTCCGCTACCTCCGCGGCCTGCCGAAGGTCTTCAAGGGCGAGCACCTCCAGAACGAGGAGGTGAGCGAGATGCGCGGAGCGACGGTCGAGATCAGCGCCGACCGCGACTTCGCCGTCTACGCGGACGGCGAGCACCTGACTGATCTGCCGGCGACGATCCGCACGCTGACGCACGCGCTCAGGGTGATCGCGCCACCGGCGCCCGCCTAACCTGGCGAGGCAATGAGCGCACTCTTCGAGGCGAAGCGCCGGGTCGCGAGCGGCATCGGCGCAGTCAGCCGCCGCAGCGGCCGTGGTGGAGGCACGACGCTGCCCGGTCGCGTCCTGGTCCGGATGGCACCCGACGCGATCGAGCGCATGGCGTCCGGCCTCGAACACGGGTCGATCGTGGTGAGCTCGACAAACGGCAAGACCACGACCGCGGGAATGATCGCCGGGATCCTGGAAGCCGCAGGCCGTCGGCCGGTGCACAACCGGGCCGGATCGAACATGCACTGGGGCGTTGCCACCGCGCTCCTCGAGCAATCCGGCGACGAGGGCCTGTTCGAGGTCGACGAGGCCTGGCTTCCCCGCGTCGCCCCGAAGCTGCGCCCGCGCCTGCTGGTCCTCGGCAACCTCTTCCGCGACCAGCTCGACCGCTACGGAGAGCTCGAGCGGCTGGCCGACGAATGGGCGGGGCTGGTCGCATCGCTCGAGGGATCCTGCGAGTTCGCCCTGAACGCCGACGATCCCCTGATCGCCGATCTCGGTCGGGATGGAGAGCTCCGCCGCCGACCGGGCGTCACCTACTTCGGGATCGAGGACACGAGTCAGGCCCTGCCCGAGCTGCAGCACGCCCACGACGCGAAGCACTGCCGCCGCTGTGGGGCCCCGTACTCCTACGAGCGTGCCTTCGTCGGGCACCTCGGCCACTACCGCTGCCCGAATTGCCACGCCGACCGTCCGATTCCCGACATCGCGGCGACGGAGATCGAGCTGCACGGGATCTCGGGCTCGCGAGTCAGGATGGCCACGCCCGAGGGCGAGCTGCAGGTCGACCTGCCTCTCCCAGGCCTCTACAACGTCTACAACGCGCTCGCTGCCGTGGCAGCGGGGCTGCGCGCCGGCGTGCCCCTCGAACAGGTGCGCCAGGGACTCGAGTCCATGCGGGCCGTCTTCGGACGCGTCGAGACCATCGAGGTCTCGGGGAAGCCGGTGTCGATTTTCCTGATCAAGAACCCGGCCGGCGCCAACGAGGTGCTTCGCACGCTGACTCTCGAATCCGGGAACGGGGGAATCGATCTCTGGCTCGCGCTCAACGATCGGATCGCCGACGGGCGCGACGTCTCCTGGATCTGGGACGCCGACTTCGAGCTGCTCGCCGGAGACGTCCGCAGGGTGATCTGCGCGGGTACCAGAGCGCCTGAGATGGCCCTGCGCCTCAAGTACGCAGGCTGGCCGCAGGAGGCCATCGAGGTGATGGCCCCGATAGAGGGCTCCCTCGACGCCGCCGTCTCAGAGGCACCGGAGCGCCTTTTCGCCCTCCCCACCTACACCGCCCTGCTCGAACTGCGAACCCTGCTCTCCAAGCGCGGGCTGGCGACGGACTACTGGCAATGAGCACACCCGCGATCTGGCAGGAGGTCGAGTTCGGTTCCTACGGCGCCGACCTGCGGCTCTGGGTGCAGCTTGCCGACGAAACCGGTGGGCCAATCGCCGAGCTGGGAGCCGGCGCGGGCCGGGTGTCGCTGCATTTGGCGGGCCACGGTTACGACGTCGTCGCGATCGAGCGCGACCTCGACCTGATTCGCGAGCTCGAGCGGCTTGCGGAGGTGCGTGGCGTATCCCTCTCAATCGTCGCCGCCGACCTCGCGACCCCAAGCGAGTTGACCCTGCCCGTCCACCCCGCCCTGGTGATCGGCCCGCTGCATGTCATCCAGATCCTTCTCCCCGAGGATCGTCCCCCTCTGCTCGCACGCCTCCGGGACCAACTCGCACCGGGCGGCACTCTCGCCCTCACCCTGGTCGACGAGACCACCCTGCTCAGCGCCGGAGCCGCAGCGACCCAGATCCTCCCCGACATGCGCGAGCTCGACGGCTGGGTCTACTCGAGCGAGCCCCTCTGGGTCCAGGTCGGAGAGCAGGCCCTCACCGTTCGCAGGCTCCGCGAGACCGTCTCGCCCGACGGCCACATGGAGCGCGACATCCACGACGAGGTGCTCCATCGCCTGGACCCGGAGACGCTCGAACGCGAGGGCGCCGACGCCGGGCTCCGCCCCGCAGGCAGACGCCAGATCAGCTCGGGAAGAAATGAGGCCGACTCCACCGTCGTCCTGCTGGAGGCCCCCTCATGAGCGCTGGCCCGGCCGAGCTCCGGCTCCTGGCGCTCTATCCGGAGCAGATGAACATCTACGCGGACCGAGGCAACATCCTCTTCCTGCAGCGCCGCTGCGAGTGGCGGGGCATCCCGTTCCGCTATGCGGCCTCCGGCCCCGGTGAGGGCTTCGACCCCGTCGAGCACGACCTGATCTACATCGGCGGCGGTCAGGACCGTGACCAGGTCCTCGTCGCCGAGGACATGCTCAACAGCAAGCGCGAGGCGATCGCCTCCGCCGTCGAGGATGGGGCCGCCCTGCTGGCCGTCTGCGGCGGCTACCAGCTGCTCGGCCACCGCTACCAGCTCGGAGACGAGTCCATCCCGGGACTCGCGATCGCCGACCTCGAGACCGTGCGTGAGCCCGGCCCGCGCCTGATCGGCAACGTCTCGATCGAGGTGGATCTCGGCGGCGGCCCCCAGGAGCTGGCCGGGTTCGAGAACCACGGCGGGCGGACGTACCTGGGACCCGATGCAGTGCCGCTCGGACGCGTGCTCGAGGGCCATGGAAACAACGACCAGGACGGCGACGAGGGCGTCAAGAGGCTCAACCTGATCGGGACCTACCTCCACGGCCCGCTGCTCCCCAAGAACGCCTGGCTCGCGGACCATCTGATCGCCCTTGCCATCGAGCGGCGCACCGGAGCGGCACCCGCCCTCGAGCCGCTGCCGGACGAGCTCGAGGCGGCTTCCCACGAATCCGCCCTCCGCGCCGCCTCAACTGGATAGGATCCGCGCCAATGACCGTCGTGATCATCGTCGTCGCCCTGATCCTGCTGGTCGGGCTCTTCTACATTCTCGGCCGCAACGGCATCGTCAGCCTGCGCAACCGCTGCGACGAGGCGTGGAGCGGCATCGACGTCCAGCTCAAGCGCCGGCACGACCTGGTTCCCAACCTGGTCGAATCCGTCAAGGGCTACGCAACCCACGAGCGCGAGACCTTCGAGAAGGTGACCCAGGCCCGGGCAGCCGCGATGCAGGCGAGCGGCCCAGCGGAGGCGGGCAAGGCTGAGAGCCAGCTCAGCCAGGCATTGGGGGGACTGCGGGTGGTCGCCGAGCAGTACCCGGAGCTGCGCGCCACGGAGAACTTCCAGCAGCTGCAGCGCCAGCTCTCGGAGCTCGAGGACGAGATCCAGGCCTCACGCCGGATCTACAACTCGAATGTGCAGCAGTACAACACGCGGATCCAGCAGTTCCCCGGCTCGATCATCGCGAACCAGGGCGGCTTCACCGCCAAGCCCTTCTTCGAGATCACCGACGCCGCCGACCGCGAGACGCCCCAGGTTTCCTTCAACTGAGGCTAGACACCGGTTGATCCGAAGCCGCCCGGGCCACGGGCCGAGGCGTCGAGCGCGTCGGCCTGCATCGAGCTGGCGGTGGCGATCGGGACGAGCAGGAGCTGCGCGATTCGATCGCCGGGGGCGCACACGAAATCGATCGCCTGGTCCGTGTTCAGCAGGAGCACCTTCACCTCGCCCCGGTAGCCCGGGTCGATCAGCCCCGGCGAATTGACCAGGGTCACGCCGTGCTTCAGTGCGAGACCCGAGCGCGGCAGGACGAGGCCGGCCAGGCCCTCCGGAATCGCGACGGCCAGGCCCGTGCCGATGCTGACCCTGGCGCCGGGAACGATTCGCGCCTCCTCGGCCGCGTACAGGTCCAACCCCGCGTCGTTGTCGTGCGCGCGAGTCGGCAGGGTCGCTTTCGCGCTGAGCTTGACGAACCTCAGTTCCTCCATCTCGCCCAATGTAGATCCGGGTGCGGGCGGCACCTCGGTCGCGAGGGCGTCGAGCGGGTCGCCGCCGTTAGGGACCGGCGGCTCGAACTCCGTTTCGAGATCCTCCTCCGCGTCCCCCGTTGAGCGAAAGATCGGAGAAGCGATCGGCGAGGGCGGCAGGTAGTCGCGCGCGAACGAGAACCCCGTCCTCGCGATCTTCGCGCTCAAGGTCACCAGCGATCTCGTGAAGCTCCGAAAGACGCTCACCGGCGTCAAAGGGTACGAGCAACTCGACTTCGGTGAGTCCCTCGACGATCAAGGCCGCGATCCGCGATCTCAGCTCGTCCAGCGCCTCCCCAGTCTCGGCGGAGACCTGGACCGCGTCCGGATGACGGAGCCTGAGCTCGCGGCGCTGTTCGTCGTCGAGGAGGTCGACCTTGTTCATGACAAGCAGGCGAGGAGAGTCTCCCGCGCCGATCTCGTCGAGGACCACATCGGCGGCCGCGATCGACTCCGCCCTCTCCTCCTCGGGCTCCGAGCCATCGACCACGTGCAGGATGAGGTCTGCGAGGACCGTCTCCTCCAGCGTCGCCTTGAAGGCCTCGACCAGGGCGTGCGGCAGCTTGCGGATGAAGCCGACGGTGTCGGTGAGCAGGATGCGACGCCCATCGTGCGTGAAGGCACGGGTGGTGGGATCCAGCGTGTGGAAGAGTCGCTCCCCCACGCCCACTCCGGCTCCGGTCAGCGCGTTCAGCAGCGTTGACTTGCCGGCATTCGTGTAGCCGGCCAGCGCCACGGTCGGCATCACGGCCCGTACCCGTTCCGCGCGCATGACGGCGCGGTTGCGCTCCAGGCGCTCCAGCCGCCGCCGCAGCGAGGTGATCCGGTCGCGCGCCAGGCGGCGATCCGTCTCGATCTGGGATTCGCCCGGGCCTCTCGTGCCGATTCCTCCCCCGAGGCGCTCCAGGTGCGTCCACAACCCCCTCATGCGGGCGAGGTTGTACTCGAGCTGCGCCAGCTCGACCTGGAGCTTCCCTTCGGCTGTGTGGGCATGGTCGGCGAAAATGTCCAGGATCACCGCCGTACGGTCGATCACAGGGACGCCGAGGGCCTGCTCGAGGTTCCGCTCCTGTCGCGGCACCAGCTCGTCGTCGATGGCGACGAGGTTGGCATCGTCGACGGCGATCTGCCGCTTCAACTCGGTGAGCTTGCCCCGCCCCAGGTAGCGATCTGGGTCCGGCGCCGCGCGCGACTGGGTCATCTCCCCGGCCGTGGCGACACCCGCCGTGCGCAGCAGCTCCTTCAGCTCGGCAAGGGGATCGTCGCGGTGCTCATCATCAGAGACAACCCCGACTGCGATGGCGCGCTGGCGGGCGCGAGGATTGCTGATGCCGGCGGAGCCGTTTCCAGATTGGCTCTCGGACTGCCGGCCGTTGCGGTTTCTCTGCACTGATCAGATGTTAGGCACCGCTCGTGGCGAGCTGCACGCGATCGCCGAAGGCTAGGGGGCGGTGCGAGCCGTCAGGTTCCCCGAGGGAACCATCGGAAGCAGCGCCGCAGCACCGATGACCGCCACAAACGCGAGAGAGCGGCCGATCACCGCGAACGCGTCCGAGCCCATCGGATCGCCGAAGACGACGATTCCGCCTGCGATCGAGCCGAGTGTCGCGGCCGCCGAGAACGCGACGATCACTGCGACCGGCTCGCCGATCTGCAGACCGCGGCCCAGGGCCAGGAACGCCCCGAGTCCGCCCAAGACCGCCGTGACCGTCCAGGGGCTGAGCAGAGAAATGGGATCGCTCGGAACCAGCTCGGCGAGAGCCTTGAGCGAGATGTCTGACACTCCGAGCAGCGTGCCCGCGGCAACCGCGAGAAGCATCGAGCTCTGGATGGCGAAGCGCCCGTTGCTCGCGCTCAGGATGAGGAGGCCGCCGATCGTGAGCATCCCGACCTGGAAACCGAGCATCGTCACCGGGTCGAATCCGGTTTCGGAACGCGCGTGCCCCGCCGTCAGCGCAAGGAATCCGAGGCCGGCGGCGCAGAGGGCGATTCCCGCCATCTCGCGCTTGCAGACCGCAATGCCGAACCAGCGGCGCGCCGGGATGGCCAGGATCGCGAGACCGCCCGCGATCACAGCCTGGACCAGCGACAGTGGCGCCATCGAGAGCGCCGCCACGTGCAGGCACCAGGCACAGAAGGCGAGGCCGAAGCCGATCACCCACCAACGCGAGCGAAAGAGGGCTGAAGCGCTCTGCAGCGGCCGGCGCATGGCGACGTCGGGCGCGTTCACGGCACCGCGGTGCTTGCACAGCAGCGCCACCCCCGAGATCAGGGCGCAGCCCAGCGCAAGTATCAGTCCGATTTCGCTCATCTAGTGGTGGGTCGGCGGGACAGGGTCGCTTCTTTAGCTGAGGGCCGGGTAAAGGCCGATTCGCCCCCCGGCGAAGGCGATCCCGTCCCTGCACCGTAGGGATCGCTACCCGGTGATGCGCCGCCTCAAGGGGTCAAGTGAGACTTGAGCCGTTGGACCGCCTCCCGCAGCAGCTCGTCGGGAGTGGTCAGCGAGATCCTGAAGAAGCCCTCGCCACTCGGACCGTACATTGACCCGGGCGACACGACGACGGCGGCCTCCTCGAGCACGAGCTCGGCGAAAGACGTGGATGTGTGCCCTTCGGGGACCGGCGCCCAGATGTAGATCGTCCCCCAAGGGCTCTCGACCTCAACTCCGATCGCTCTCAGGGCATCGACCACGAGGTCGCGCCGTCGTTCGTAGATCCGGCACATCTCCTCCACCTCCGTGCGCGAGCCACGCAGGGCGGCCGCGCCGGCCAGCTGGACCGCCTCGAAGAGGCCGGAGTCGACGTTCGTCTTCAGACGCCAGTAGGTCCTGATCGCCTCGGCGTTGCCGAGGATCGCCGCGCACCGCCAGCCGGTCATGTTGTAGCCCTTGGACAGGGAGAAGACCTCGACGCCGACCTCCTTCGCCCCGGGTGTCGCCAGAAAGCTCGGCGCGACATAACCGTCATAGGTCGTCTCCGAATAGGCGTTGTCGTGGACGACGAGGATCTCGTGGCGCTTCGCCAACTCCACCACGCGCTCGAAGAAGTCATCGGGGACGACCGCGCCGGTGGGGTTGTTCGGGTAGTTGATGAAGAGCAGGCGGGCGGCCTCGAGCTTCTCCTCCGGAATCACATCCAGGTCTGGCGCGAAGCCCAGATCGGGGCGCAGGGGCAGCAGGAACGCCTCGGCGCCGGCCAGGACCGGTCCTCCCGTGTACACGGGGTAGCCGGGATCGGAGGCGAGGGCCACGTCGCCAGGATCGAGAAACGCGAAGCACAGGTTGTAGATGCACTCCTTGGCCCCGATCGCCGGAATCACCTCGTTGACCGCGTCGATCTCGACTCCGAAGCGCTGCAGGTAGAAGTCGGCGAAGGCCTCCCGGAACTCCGTGCGCCCACGGTTGCTCGGGTACTTCTGCGTGGAGGGATCCCCCACCGCCTCGCGCATGGCCTCCACGACGTAGCGGAAGGTCGGGGTGTCGGGATCGCCGATCCCGAGGCTGATCACGTCGATGCCCTCGTCGCGCTTCGCCTCGACTCGCCTCTCGAGCTCGGCGAACATGTACGGCGGTATGGCCTCCAGGCGCTGCGAGGGCGCCGCCAGGCCTTTCTTCTTCACGGGTGCCATCGGATCCGGAAGAGTAGGGACATGGCGCGGCGGACCGCGCTCGAGCGGGAGCGGCGCCGGAGCTAGGCGAGCTCCTCCAGGGCGCGCACGAACTCGGGCGCCAGCTCCCCCGAATAAAGCGGCTCGGCCCATCCCGTGAGGCGCACCGACATCGCGTCCCCGATCTCGACCACCAGCTTGCCGCCGTCCAGCTCGACCGTGAGGGTGGCCGGTGCACCGGCCAGGCGCGCCGCCACCGCCGCCCCTGAGGCGCCGGTTCCGGACGAGAGCGTCTCCCCCACCCCTCGCTCGAAGATGCGGGCACGAACCGTGTCCCCATTCACGCGGAAGAAGCTCACGTTGGTCCGGTTCGGGAAAAGGTCGCTGTTCTCGATCTCCGGACCGATCGCGGGCAGGTCGAGCGATTCGAGCTCGTCGCCCACGGCGATCGCGCACTGCGGGTTGCCGATCGAGACGTGCTGGAACGACCACGTCCGCCCCCCGGCCTCCACCTTGCCGCGACCATCCTCGCCCCCTGAGGGAAAGTCGGGCGAGGTCGTGCTCGCGCTCCCCATATCGAGCGTGCACTCGCGGTCGGAGCGAATCGTCGGCCTGATCGGCCCCGCCTTGGTGGCGATCGTGAACTCGTCCTGATCGGTCCAGCCCGAACGCCGCAGGTACATGGCCGCCTCGCGCGCCCCGTTTCCGGAGAGCTCGGCCTCGGAGCCGTCAGGGTTGAAGATGCGAAGCTCGGCGACCAGATCCGGGTCCGCGACCGGCGCGAGCAGGAGGATCCCATCCGCCCCCGCGCCGAAGTGCGGGTCACAGATCCGCCTGATGCGCGCCTCGCTCAGCTCCCAGGGAAGCGCCGCGGCCTCGACGATCAGATAGTCGTTACCGAGCGCCTGCCATTTCTCGAACTTCATTGCGTGCCGAGCCTCTCTGCGATCTCCGCCGCCACGTCCGCATCATCGCGATCCGTGCGGTCGATCAGAGTGACACCCTCCATGCGGCGCATCCAGGTGAGCTGGCGGCGTGCATAGGCGCGATGGGCGGTCTTGATCTGATCGATCGACTCCTGCGAGGGTGCCCCGTCGATGTCCGAGACGAGCTGCTCGAACCCGAGCGCCGCGCGAGCCGTGCGCGACGGACCGGCTTCGAGAGCGCTCCTGGCCTCCTCGGCCGCACCCGCGGCGATCATCTCGTCGACCCGGGCGTCGATTCGCTCCGCGAGGCGCTCCCGGTCCATCGTCAGGCCGACCAGCAGCGTCGGGTGCCTGAGCTCGGCTGTCCACATCCCCTCGCCCCCGCTCGGAGCATCGATGCCAGCCCGCGCCAGCTCGGTCAGCCTCGCCACCCGCTTGCGATCGTTCGGATCGACGGTCTCCGCGACGGCCCGATCGAGCTCCGCATGCAGCGCCTCCGGGCCGCGTTCGGCGAGCTCGGCCTCGACCTCGTCGCGAATCTCGGGCGCCACGGGCGGGCGGAGGTCCAGGTCGGCCAGCGCCGCGCGGAGGTAGAGGCCGGTGCCGCCCACCACGAGTGGGCGCCGTCCGTCCGCCAGCAGCATGTCGATCTCACGGTGCGCGGCCTCCGCGTAGCGGCCGGCGCTGAACTCCTCGGCCGGCTCGACGAACGAGAGCAACCGGTGCTCGAGCTTCGCCCGCTCGTCCTTCGTCGCTGCCCCGCTCAGCGTCTCCAGGCCCCGGTAGACCTGGATCGAGTCGCAGTTGACCGCGACGGGGTCCTCCCCGCGCTCGCGCAGTCGCTCGGCGACGGCGATGGCGACTCCGGTCTTCCCGACCGCCGTTGGACCGAAAAGGGCGAGGAGCCTCAAGCCGCACGGCTGAGCAGACGCTCCTGGCCGGAAAGCGTGGTCGACGTCGCGCTCGTGATCTCGACCTCCACGGTCTCGCCCGGTGTGGCGGTCCCGTCGAAGTTCACCGTCTTGTTGTGGCGCGTCCTCCCTCGCAGCCTCGAGGCGTCGTTCCGGCTCGGGCCCTCGACCAGGACCTCCATCGTGCGGCCCACGAAGCGCTCGGCGCGCTCGTGTGCTCTGCGTTGCACGAGCTCGACAAGGCGCCCCATTCGCTCACGCTTCGTCGCGTGCGGCACCTGGTCGAGGAAGTCCGCCGCCTCGGTGCCCCGCCGCGGAGAGAAGATGAACGTGAAGGCGCTGTCGTAGCCGACCTCGTCGACCACCTCCAGCGTCTGCTCGAAGTCCTCCTCCGTCTCGCCGGGAAAGCCCACGATGATGTCGGTCGTGATCGCGCAGTCCGGGACGTGTTCGCGAATCAGCGCAACGCGATCCATGTATCGCTCGCGGCTGTAGGTGCGCCGCATGCGCTTCAGCACGGGGGACGAGCCGGACTGAAGCGGCAGATGGATGTGCTCGCAGAGCGCGCCGAGGTCCGCGTGAGCGCGGATCACGTCCTCCTTCATGTCCTTCGGGTGCGGGCTGGTGTAGCGGATCCTCTCGACTCCCGGGATGGCGTCGACCCGTGTCAGCAGGTCCGCGAAGGTGAGCCGGCTCTCCTTCGGCAGGTCGCGCCCGTAGCTGTTCACGTTCTGCCCGAGCAACGTGATCTCGCTGACGCCGTCGCCGGCGAGCCGCTGGACCTCTGCGATCAGCTCGTCCGGGTCGCGGCTTGCCTCGCGGCCGCGGACCGAGGGCACGATGCAATAGGAGCAGACGCAGTTGCAGCCCTGCGAGATCTGAAGCCAGGCCTGGAAGTCGCGCGCCCGCTTCATCGGGAGGTGACCGGAGACGTCCTCGAACTCGAAGTAACCCTGGGCGGTGAGCGAATCGGAGGTCAGGAACTCGGCCAGACGGTGGATCTGTCCCGGGCCGAAGGCGACGTCGACGAACGGGAAGCGCCGGAAGACCTCGTCCTTGACCGACTGCGCCCAGCAACCTCCCACGCCTATGACGCGCGAGGGATTCTCGGACTTGAGGCGCTTCGCCTCCCCCAGGTGGGCGATGAAGCGGTTGTCCGCAGACTCCCGGATCGAGCAGGTGTTGAAGAGAATCAGGTCCGCGCCGTCGCGATCAGGGCTCTCCTCGTAGCCGAGCGAGTCGAGCATGCCCTTCATTCGCTCGGAGTCGTGCTCGTTCATCTGACAGCCGAACGTGGTGACGTGATACTTCCGCTCCATCGCCGGTCAATGTAGCGACGGGGCGGCTACTTCGAGGTCGAGTTGACGATCTGCTGGATCCGGCTGTGCGAGAGGCCGAGCGCGCAGGCCACTTCCCGGTAGCTGCCGCCGGCCGCGACGACCTCCCGGATCAGCCGGTCGCGCTCCAGCCGCACCCGCGCCACGTCCTCGTCGACCTTGCGCATCGCACGCCGGTACTCGAGCCCGACGCGCACGCGCTCGATCCACATCCGGCTTCGGGCGTTCTCGAAGTCCGAATGCGCCCGACGCAGGCGCTCGGCTTCCGCCTCGGCGATCACCTGGCCTGTATAGCACCCGTGCGGGGGGCTATACGGCCGTGGCGCTCAGGGGTTGTTCGCCTTGGGACCGACGTTGGTGTTGCTCGGGAGGACCGTCAGATCACCCTGCATCCCGGCCTCCCTGTGCCCTGGGACCGTGCAGTAGAAGACGTACTTGCCCGGGGCGAGATTCGACAGCGTGACCGTCTGCTTGCCGGCGGTGAACGGCTGCACCTGCCCGAGCACGTTCCCGTTCGCGGTGGCCACCGCGATGCTGTGCGGGACCTGCGACGGGTTGTCGTAGGTGATCGCGACGTTGCCCGGCTTCGCCTGCAGCCCGTTGGGCTGGTAGACCAGGCCGCCGTCCGCCGGCGAGGAGACGTCGAGGGTCGTCACCGGACCGCTCGCCGTGGTCGAGGTCGTGCCCTCCTCCTTGGCGAGCTGGTCGTTCCGCTTGTTCTGCTCGTCGACGGACTTGACGATCGCGAACGCCATCGTCGTCCCGACGATCACCGCGAAGAGCGCGATCACGCCGAGCAGGACTCCCCGGTTCGGCGGGAAGGACTCGCTCCCGCGGATGCCGATGAAGGAGATCACCACCGCCGCGAGCACCAGCAGGCCGCCGACCACGAAGAAGAAGTTCCCGTCCATTCGGCGCGGATCCTACCCCTAGCGCGTCACGCCGCGTCGGAGAGCCGTTCGGTCGCCCGCACGACCTCGTAGGCGAGCTCGAGGGGATAGCCGCGCCGCACCAGCAGTCCCAGCGCTCGCTCCCGCTCCCGCTCGGAGTCACATCGCATGCCGCGGCCGGCCAGCAACGCGGCGGCCCGGTCGAACTGGGCTTCGGAGTCCTCACCCGCGAGCGCGGCCTCGATGTGGCCTCGGGCGACACCACGGCCCTCCAGGGCGGCGGAGATGCGATCCGGCCCCCATCCGGCGAGCGAGCGCTTGTCCTCCGCGTAGCGGCGGGAGAAGCTCGCGTCGTCGATCGCACCTGCCTCCACCAGGAGGGCGATCACCTCCTCGATCTCCGCCTCTGGCACCTCGCGCTCGGCGAGCCAGCCCCGCAGCTCGGACTCGGTGCGCTCCTTGTAGCTCAGCGCTTTGAGCGCCAAGTCATATGGGTCATCCGGCCTCGCCATCAGTCGGGAGCGCTGCGGCCTTGCGCTCCCTACGCAGCCTTCTTCTCCGGCTTCTTCGCGTCGGGCTTCTCTTCCCCGTCCTTCACCTCGGGAACCGCCTTCACCGGCGCGGCCCCGTCGGCCTCCGGCTTCATCTCTCCGTCCGCCCCCAACCCGAGCTTGGCGTAGAGCTTGCCCTCGATCTCAGCGCCCAGCTCCGGGTTGTCGCGCAGGAACTCCTTGGTGTTGTTGCGACCCTGGCCGAGCCGCGTCTCGCCGTATGAGAAGAACGAGCCCGACTTCTGGATCAGGTCGTGCTCGAGCGCCATGTCGAGGAGGCCGCCCTCCTTGGAGATGCCGACGCCGTACTCGATGTCGAACTCGGCCTGGCGGAACGGCGGCGCGACCTTGTTCTTGACGACCTTCACCCGGACCCGGTTGCCGACGGCTTCGGTGCCCTCCTTGAGGGTCTCGATCCGGCGGATGTCGAGCCGCTGCGAGGAATAGAACTTGAGCGCGCGGCCGCCCGGCTGGGTCTCCGGGGAGCCGAACATGACACCGATCTTCTCGCGGATCTGGTTGGTGAACAGGCAGATCGTGTTGGCGCGATTCAGGTTGCCGGCCAGCTTGCGCAGCGCCTGGGACATCAGGCGGGCCTGGAGACCGACGTGGGAGTCGCCCATCTGACCCTCGAGCTCCACCCGCGGGGTAAGCGCGGCGACGGAGTCCACCGCGATGACGTCGACGGCGCCGGAACGCACCAGGACGTCGACGATCTCGAGCGCCTGCTCGCCGTAGTCCGGCTGGGAGATCATCAGCTCGTCGGTGTTGACGCCGATCTTCCGCGCGTAGACGGGGTCGAGCGCGTGCTCGGTGTCGATGAAGGCGCAGACCCCTCCGCGCGCCTGGGCCTCGGCGATGATGTGGTAGACGAGGGTCGTCTTGCCGGAGGACTCCGGCCCGAAGATCTCGACGATGCGGCCGCGCGGCACCCCGCCGACGCCGAGGGCGATGTCCAGAGGCAGCGCCCCGGTGGAGATCGACTCCACGTTCAGCCCACCGATGTCGCCGAGCGTCATCAGGGCGCCCGCGCCGAACTCCTTCTCGATCTGCGTGACGGCGGCATTCAGCGCCTGGTCGCGCGCCTTCGCCTCTTTCTCGCTGGAATCTCTCAAGTTGGGCTTCTGCTCTGCCATCTCACTCACCTCTCTGTCTCTTGGTCATCGTGGGCGGTCGGAAGCTCCAACTCGGCCATCGGTTCGTACTCCGCGCCAGTTCGGCGCAAGTGGGATTTGAAGAGCACCAGACGGGTCGGACGGAAGAACCGGAACATATGTTCGGGTAGCGGATGAGGCGGAGTCGTGATCAGGGCGGGTTTGCGGCTCTTCGGCACCTCCGGCCTCACCCGGGCCACGGTCAGGTGCGGCCAGAAGGCTCGCTTCTCCGGCTCGTGGAAACCGGCCTCGGCCAGCCGCTCCTCCACCCCCTTCTGCAGCGCAACCGTCTCCTCCGACTTCGCACCGAGGGCGATCAGCCGCGGGCGCTTCGCCGGTGGAACGCCGACCGGCTCGCTCTGCAGCTCGACCGCGGGTGCCTCCGCATCCGTGGCGAACGCCGCCTTGGCGATCGCCCTGGCGTCCTTCTGCGCCTGATAGCCGAGAAAGACGAGCGTGATGTGGAGCGCCTCCGGCCTCACGATCCGCAGCGCCGGATCGGCGAGCGCGGACTGCTGCCAGTCGACCACGCCGGTGCGCACATCCTGCGGCAGATCGAGGGCGACGAACAGCCGAGCCCGCGGGCTCTTCAGCCTCTCCTTTGCCACGCGTCAAAGCTAGACGGCGCCCCGGCCGAAATCCGGTGGCTCCACGCATGTCGGGGATGAGTGGGGGGAGGCGCGGGTTCTCCCCCGCCGCAGGCACGGCGCGGAGGCGATGACCCACAAACCGGCACCGAAGGCGGCCCTGTTGGCGAGTTTCTGTCGCTATGCGACAACAATCCGCCAATGCGAGCTCTTGGCGCCTTTCTTCCGAATAGCGGAAGGAAAGCGCCAATTGCAGCCATTTCCCTCGCTCCCATCGAGGCCGCCCCTTCGGAGCGCTGTTCAAGGGAACGCTGCGGTCAGTCCCCCGTCGGCGCCGGCGAGATCTCCCCGCGTCCCGCCACCTGCAGGTTCGCCGGCAGCGTCGCTCCCCAGCGGTTGGCCAGCACCTGCAGCCGCGTCCGCCAGGCGATGATCGCCGCCCGCTGCTCGTTCTGGAAGTGCGGCAGCTCGTCGAAGGCGCGGTCCTTCAGCGCGGCCGTCAGCGCGCTCAGATAGGTGTCCTGGAGGACGAAGGTGTGTGCGTAGGCGTCCTGCGCCGCGCGCATCTCGTCGGGGACCGGCTCGACTTCGGCGATCTTCACCGCGTAGTCAGCCGCCCCGTGCTCGATCCTGCCCATCCGTCGCCTCGCCTGGGCGGCGCTCAGATCGCCGTCGTTGTAGCCCTCCAGGATGGGGTCAGCCTTGTCGAGCAACTCGTTGATCCCCAGCCTGATCGGCTGAACGGCCGCGACGTAGCCCTCGAGCGCCTGTCGCCGGTCCTCGTTGCTGGTGTCCGCCCCGCACCCGGCCACCACCAGAAGGGCCCCAGCGACGACTGCGGCGAACAGGCGCCTCACCTCGGCGGCTCCCGCCCCTCCAACAGGTAGCGGACCAGATGCATGGCGACGACCACCGAGCGCTCCCGGACGTCGGTGCGGCTGCCCGGCAGCACGATGTCCCTCGGCAGCCTCTGCCCGTCCGCTGTCTTGGCGCAGAAGCAGACGTACCCGACGGGCTTCTCCTCGGTGCCGCCGTCGGGTCCCGCGACGCCGGTGGTTGAGCAGGCGACGTCCGCATCGAAGCGGTCCAAAGCCCCGTCCGCCATCGCCTCGGCGACCTCCGGCGACGCGGCGCCGTGCTCCCGGATCAGCTCCGGATCCACGCCGAGCAGCTCCGCCTTGGACTCGTTCGAGTACGAGACGACCCCGCCGGCGAACCACCGTGAGGACCCCGGCCGCAACGTCAGACGAGCCGCGAGCAGACCGCCGCTCTCGGATTCGGCCACAGCGATCGTCCGGTCTCCGAGCAGCCTGAAGACGACCTCCTCGATCGACTCACCGCTCTCCGTATACGTGAATTGCCCAAGGCGCTCGGCCAGCCCGGCACGAAGTCCCTCGGCAGCCTCCTCCGACCCCGGCCGGTGGCGGATGTCGGTGACCAGCTCTCCACCGCGGAGGCAGGTCGTGACCTCCAGTTGGTCCAGGGGCACGCCGTCGTCCTCGATCTCGCGCAGCGATTTGGCGAGCTCGGACTCCGGGATCCCGAACATCCGTATCGACATGTTCCGGTAGGGCTTGGCCCGGTCAAGCACCTCCTTGGCCGGGGCGGTCGCCAGCGCGCGTGGCCACATCTCCTGCAGCTCCCGCGGCGGCCCGGGAAGGACCACGACCAGCGGGCCATCGGCGGGCACGACCAGCCCGGGCGCGGTTCCCGCGGGATCGATCGCCACGGCCCCCTCCGGCACCATCGCCTGCTTGCGATTGGCCTCCCGCACCGCCTCGGGGTCGAAGCGAAGCCGCCGCGCGTAGCGGGCGATGATGTCGGCGATCTTCTGCTCCATCTCCTCGTCGAGCACGAGCTCACGCCCGGCGAAGCGCCCGACCACCTCCGCCGTCAGGTCATCCGCGGTCGGCCCCAGGCCGCCGCTGGTGAAGATCAGGTCGAGCCTGTCATCCCGCATGTGGCGCAGGGCTCCCTCGAGGTCCTCGGGCCGGTCGCCGACCACCGTGATCTCCGCAACTTCGATCCCCAGGTCGGCCAGTTGCTCCGACATCCACGGCCCGTTGCGGTCCGTGACGTAGCCGCTCAGCACCTCTGTGCCGGTGACGAGGATTCCCGCTCTGACACTCACGCGGTCATTCTCGCATTCGCTCGTTTGCAGCCTTTTGGGGGCTATGGCACCCTCAATGCTGCAAACGACCGCTACTCGGGGTCGCCGGGGGCGGCAACCGGCTCGGGCGCCTCTTCCCCAGTCGGTGTTGCAGTTGTGGTGCCTCCCCCCAGCACCCGCGGCAGGTCAGCAAGCGACACGAGCACCTGCCTGGGCTTCGAGCCCTCGTAGCCCGAGATGATCCCGCGGCGCTCGAGCATGTCGATCAACCGGCCGGCGCGCGTGTAGCCGACCCGCAGCCGGCGCTGGATCATCGAGACGGAGGCGGTGCCGCTGTCGACCACCAGTTCCGCAGCCTGATTCAGCAGGTCGTCGGAATCCGGATCGAAGTCGTCCTCGCCGTCAGCCTCGTCCTTGGTGATCTGCGGCGTCTCGAGCAGCTCCACGGCGAAGTCGGGCTCGCCCTGAGCGGACCAGAAGTCTGTGATCTTGGCGATCTCGGCCTCGGTGATGAAGGCCCCCTGGATCCTCTGCATCTTCGAGGTGCCCGCCGGCCGGAAGAGCATGTCTCCCTGCCCGAGCAGCGTCTCGGCGCCGCCCTGGTCGAGGATCACGCGCGAGTCGACCTGCGACGACACGGCAAAGGCGATCCGCGACGGGATGTTGACCTTGATCGTCCCGGTGATGATGTCCGTCGAGGGCCGCTGCGTCGCGAGCAGGAGGTGGATGCCGACCGCTCGGGCCTTCTGCGCCAGGCGGATGATCGCGTCCTCGACCTCCGCGGGCGAGACCATCATCAGGTCGGCGAGCTCGTCGATCACGCAGAGGATGTAGGGCAACGGCGCCTCCCCCTCGCGCTCTCGCACCTGGTTCAGCTCGCCGAGATTGCGGGTCCGGGCCAGCTCCATGATCTGGTACCGGCTCTCCATCTCGGCGATCAGGTTGTTGAGCACGTTCGCCGCCAGCCGCGGAGAGGTGACCACCGGCGTCAGCAGGTGCGGGATCTTCTCGTAGTGGTTCAGCTCGACCCTCTTCGGGTCGACCAGCACCAGCCGCACCTCGTTCGGCGAGGCGTGCAGCAGGATCGAGCTGAGGATCGCGTTGACGCTGCCGGACTTGCCCGAACCGGTGGTGCCGGCAATCAGGGCGTGCGGCATTTTCTGCAGATCGGTCCAGACGGCGCTGCCGGAGATGTCCTTGCCGAGCCAGGCGACGAGTGGTGAACCTCCCTGCGGCCGGCCGCCATAGATGTCGCCGAGGCGAACGAGGCGGCGGCGCTGGTTCGGGACCTCGACGCCGACGGCCTGCTTGCCCGGGATCGGCGCGAGAATCCGGATGTCGGTCGAGGCAAGCGCGTAGGCGAGGTCGTCCTTCAGCTGGGTGATCTTCGAGACCTTGGTGCCCGGGGCAAGCTTGAGCTCGTAGCGGCTCACGTGCGGCCCGGTGACGGTGCCGACGATCTTCGCCTCGACCCCGAAGTGTCCGAGCGTCTCGAGCAGGTTGCGGGCGATCGCCTCGTGATCCTGCTTGTCGGGGCCCCTGTCGGGCGCTCCGCGCTCGAGGACCGCCTCCGCGTTCGGCACCACGTAGTCGATCTCCTCTGACTCGGTAACCCCGCCGCGCTTCTCGCCCATCGGGGTGAGGGGGACCGGTGCCTCTTCAGAGGGGTCTTCGACGGCTTCGCCGTCAACTCCGGAGATATGCGGCTCGGGCGCCCTTGGCCTGGCAACCCTGATCGTTTCGTTCTCGTTGCCCTCCAAGTCCTCGAGCTCGCTGGTGTCGGGCTCGTCGGCAATGCGCACCGCGTCATCGAAGTTCGCGACCTTCTCGGCCTCCTCCTCATCGCCGAGGTGTACCTGGAAGTCCTCCCCATCCGCGATCGGCTCGGGCGGCCCGAAGAGCGGCTCGGTCTCGGCCGGGGTGGTGTCGATCAGGTCCGGGTCGGTGTTGATCCGGCTCTCCTTGATCGCCGTCGCGAAGCCGACGGTGCCGCGTTTGGCGCGGTCCGCGCCGCGGCGGGCGGCCCGGACCATGTCCGACACCGAGCGGCCGGTCAGCATCAGGATCCCCGAGACCAGCAGGACGATGGCGATGATGTGCGCGCCGATCCGGTCGAAGAGAGTGCTGGTGGCCCAGTAGAGGACCTCGCCGATCCCGCCGCCGTGATGTGGGAAGAAGTTCGGATCGAACAACCCCTTGCGAACACCCTCCGGACCGAGGCCGGCTGTCTGGGCGGCGAGTGCGAGCAACAGCCCAGCCGCGATCGCCGCCACGCCCACGGCGACGGACTTGGGCGAGGGCAAGAACGGCCTCAGGATCAACCCGATCCCGGCGAGCGCCAGCGCCACCGGGACGACCACGGCACCCGCGCCGACCGCGTAGTCGAGAGCAGTCTGAGAGCCATTGCCGACGGCGCCCCCGTTCCAGCCCAGATAGAGGACGTATCCCAGGTAGACCGCCAAGCCGATGCAGCAGAGCCCCGCGAGATCCAAGCGGCGCTGCATCACCTCGGGTGAGCCCCGTCCGCGACCGCGAGCCGCACCGCGCCCACGCGCGGCGGGCTTGCGCTTCTGCCCTCGCGCAGGCTGTTTCTTGCGCCGGGGCGGATCTCGCCGCTCCGGCGCGCCGAAAATACGGTCTGCAAGCATCCGCCCACCTCATTCGACGCCTCTAAGCAGTCCCCTGCCGTGCCTACGCAGGCACGGCTTCGCCATCATGTCGCGCCCACAAGCGGCCGCCCCGCATGAGTCGCGGCGGCTCCGCCGCCGCGCCGAAGTACTGCGGCCTGGTGGCCGCTTAAACGTTGGCTCAATTTCGCTTGGTGGCGAGGAATTCGGATCTAACCTAAAGACGGTGATGGAACAGGCAACAGGATCCGCGCGCGTGCTCGTCGTCGAGGACGACGAGGCGATCGCCGACGTGATGCGCCGCTCGCTGCGCGCCGAGGGCCACGAGGTCCGCAGCGCGGGTGACGGCGCGGAGGCACTGACCGCGGCCGAGCAGTTCAGCCCGGACCTGGTCGTGCTCGACCTCGGCCTCCCCCGTCTCGACGGCATGGAGGTCTGCCGGCGCCTGCGCGCCGAGAGCGACGTCCCGATCCTGATCCTCACCGCCCGGACCGAGACCGAGGACCGCGTCAAGGGCCTCGACACCGGCGCGGATGACTACCTCCCCAAGCCGTTCGAGCGCTCCGAGCTCCTGGCCCGGATCCGAGCGCTGCTGCGGCGCCGTCCGCCGCGGGGCAGCGCCTCGATCGTGGTCGGCGACCTGATGGTCAATCCGGACACCCGCGAGGTGAAGCGCGGCCCTCGCGAGATCGAGTTGACCAACCGCGAGTTCGAATTGCTCGAGTACCTCGCCCGCAACCAGAAGCTGGTGGTCTCCCGTGAGCGCCTGCTCGAAGACGTCTGGGGATACGACCCCTTCGAGCAGACGAACACCATCGACGTCTTCATCTCCAACCTTCGGCGCAAGCTCGAGTCAGGCGGGGAGCCGCGGCTCCTTCACACCAAGCGCGGGGCCGGCTATGTGCTGAAGGGCGCCACGTGAGCTGGATCCGCAGCCGGAAGCTCCCCCTCTTCGAGCGTATTCCCGTGCGCTGGCGAATCGCGATCACCACCGCCGGCCTCACCTTCCTGATTCTCGTCTGCTTCGCCCTCGTCCTCGGGCAGGTCGTGGGCAACCGGATCCGCAACGACTTCCGCGAGGAGCTTCGCGGTGCGGCCCGTTCGCTCGCCGCCGAGACGAACATCTCGACCGCGTTCGGCCCGCAGGTGACCAAGAGCCCGGACCTGAGGGCATTCGCCCTCCCCGAGGACGCGCAGATCAAGATCCTCGACGCCTACGGCCATCCGGTGGCCGGGACAAATCGCGGGGTGACCCTCGGCCCTCCCACCAAGGGCCTGAACAGCGTCGGGGAGCTGAGCGTCGCGAGCGAGCCGATCACCTCGGCCGACTCCGATCCCGGCTTCGTCCAGTACGCGCGCCCGAACGCGGGGACCAACGACACGGTCTCGAGACTCTGGTTCTTCCTCGGCGCCGGTGTCCTCGGCGGCAGCCTGCTCGCCCTGCTGGCTGGCCTGGCGGTCGCCGACCGGGCGATGCGCCCCGTCAAGGCCCTCACGGCATTGGCGAGCCGAATCAGCCACACGCGCGATCCCTCCGAGCGCATCCCGGTGCCCGCGACCGACGACGAGGTCGGCGAGCTGGCCCGCACGATGGACGGCATGCTCCAGGCCCTGGACGAGGCGCACTCGGAGCGCGAGCAGTCGCTCGAGCGCCAGCGTGAGTTCGTCGCGGACGCCTCACACGAGCTCCGTACTCCGCTGACCAGCATCCACGCGAACCTCGAGCTGCTCCAGGCCGCCGAGGTCGGATCCGAGGACGACAAGCACGCGGTCGACTCCGCGCTCTCCTCGACCAAGCGCATGTCGGGGCTGGTTTCCGACCTGTTGCTCCTGGCCCGTGCCGATGCCGGTCGGCGTGCGGCGACCAAGGACCTTGACCTGGCCTCGATCGCCGCCGGCGCCCTGGAGGAGGTCCAGCCGATCGCAGGGGGCCGCCGCATCGAGAGTCATCTCGATGGCCTGCTGCCGCTGGAGGGAAACCCGGACGAGCTGCACCGGCTGATCCGGAATCTGCTCGAGAACGCCGTCCGGCATACGCCGGATCAGACGACAATCGAGCTCACCGCCCGTCGCGACGGCGACGAGGCGCTGCTCGAGGTGCTCGACGACGGACCGGGCATCCCGCCCGACATGCAGGACCAGGTCTTTGACCGCTTCGTCCGCGGAGAGGGACCTTCGGATACGGCCGGAGGCGGTGGCAGCGGCCTCGGGCTCGCGATCGTGAGAGCGGTCGCGGAGTCGCATGGAGGCTCGGTTTCCGCGGGTCCCAGCACCTACGGCGGGGCCTGTTTCTCGGTCCGCCTGCCGCTCGAACGGATGCCTGAACCGGCCGCGAAGAAGAGCGGCAGCGCGGCTCAGCAGCTTTAGCAAACGTTCAAGATCGCGTCATACATTCGCCACTGGACGAGACACCTCGCCGGGGTACGAAACCCCACATACCTCGGCGAGACCCGCTGAGGCCGACTTTGAAATTTGGCCAAAGCGTCGCCCCCGGTGGTCGCCCCTCCCTCGACCGCCGGGGGCTTTTTTTTGTTCGCGTAGCCCCCGGACGCGAAGCGAAGGAGGCGGAGCGTTGATCAGAGGCCGGCGGCGGTGAGGGCCGCGTCGCGATCGAGGCGGTAGTGGGACTCGGCGAATTGGTCGCCCGCGAAGCGGTGGACGCCGGTGACCTGGAGCTCGGTTGGCTCAGTGCGCTCGTCGCCCTCGACGACACCGCGATAGTGCGCGATCACCCAGGACTCGTGGCTGACGATGTTGCTGACCGAGACCTCGATCCCCCGGAAGAGCTCGAAGAGCCGCTGGTACTCCCGGATGCTCGCGTCGGGGCCGATGAACGGGCCTGGGTCAGGCCAGTTCTCGGGCGGCGTCATCACGTTGTCGTCGATGATCAGGGGACGAAGGCGATCCCAGTCGCCGCTGCCGAAGCACTCGAACGCCTCGTGAACGAGATGGACATACTGGACGTACCCCCTGCGGACTGTCACCCGCAAAAGGCTAGTCGCCCACCGCAATCGAGGCTCCACCAGACCCTCCGTGGCACCCATCGAGATCATCACGCTGACCGACGGCGGCCAGACCGCTGACGACATTGCGCGGCGCGCATCCGCCTTCCTCCACCCCGTCCGGTCCGCGCTCGAGCTGGCGCTCTACGACGTGCGCCTTCCGGATCCGACCGGCTCGATCGTCGCCGAGGAGCTGCGCGCGGCGAGCGACCGAAGCGTCGTCACCAGGCTGCTCTACAACGTGGACTCGGGTCGGCCCTCCGAGCTCCACCCGCCTCCTCAGACGCGCCCGGAGATCCTCGCCGAGCTCCCGATCGAGGCCCGCCCCGTGCCGGGGGTTCCGGACCTGATGCATCACAAGTACGCGGTCAGAGACGGCGAGGCGGTCTGGGCGGGCTCCGCGAACTGGACGATTGACTCCTGGAGCCGCCAGGAGAACGTGGTGGCGATCGTCGAGAGCAAGGAGATCGCCGGCCGCTTCCGGCAGAACTTCGAGGAGCTCTGGTCCCATCCCGTGGTCGAGGCGAGCGGCCGTGTCGATCCCGCGCCCGTCGATGTGGGTGGGACGGAGGTCCGCGCCTGGTTCACGCCGGGACACGGCGAGCAGCTCTCGCAGAGGATCGCGACCGCGATCGGCAACGCTCGGAACCGGGTCCGAATCGCGTCTCCGGTGATCACCTCCGGCCCGATCCTGGGAACGCTCGCCGAGCTCGCCGACAAGGGAGGGCGAGACATCGCGGGCGTGGTCGACAGCCCGCAGACCGAGACCGTCTTTCACCAGTGGGCAGAGAACGGCCACACGGCGTGGAAGATCCCGCTGCTCGCCGCGACGCTCAGCAAGCTGCCCTTCTCGGCCAAGCACTCCACTCCCTGGACTCCCGACTCGAAGCTCCACGACTTCATGCACGCCAAGGTCACGGTCGCCGATGACGTCGTCTTCCTCGGCTCCTTCAATCTCTCCCGATCAGGGGAACAGAACGCCGAATCCGTCCTGGAGATCCATGACAGCGCCATCGCGGACCGTCTGGCCAGGTTCGTCGACGAGGTGCGCGGCCGCTATCCGGCGGCCGAGATCCCGGCGAGCAGCCGGTCCATGACGTCCTCGGCGCCGTCGGCCACCTCGGCCTGGGCCAGGTCCTCCGGCGCGATCTTCCCCTCCGCGAGCGGGCGCGCCCGGATCCAATCGATCAGGCCGCCCCAGTAGTCAGACCCCTCGAGGACCACCGGATGGTCGATCGCCTTGCCGGTCTGGATCAAGGTGAGCACCTCGAAGAGCTCGTCGAGCGTGCCGAAGCCGCCCGGGAAGACCACCAGCGCGTTCGAGTAGCGCACGAACATCAGCTTCCTGGTGAAGAAGTAGTGGAATTCCATGCCGACGTCGACATACGGATTGAGCGCCTGCTCGTGGGGAAGCTCGATGTTGAGGCCGACCGACGTCGCGCCTGCCTCCTTTGCTCCGCGGTTCGCGGCCTCCATCATTCCCGGTCCGCCTCCGGTGATCACGGCGAAGCCCGCCTCGCCGATCGCGTAGCCGGTTGCGCGCGCCATCTCGTACGCCTCGGTGTCCCGCTCGGTTCTCGCCGACCCGAAAACGCAGACGGCAGTCCCGATCCCGCGCAGGAGGTCGAAACCGCGCGTGAGCTCGCGCCGTATCCGCTCCAGGCGCTCCCCATCCTCGAGCTGGGAGCGAACGGCGTCGCTCCCGGCATAGATGATCTCCTCGTCGGAAGTGGCGGGGGTGCGAACCCTGGCTGCCGTGTCGGACATGAGCCGCGACCTGGCCTGGGCTCAGACCTCGACCACGACCGGCAGCACCAGCGGCCGGCGGCGCAGCTTCTCGTAGACGAACTCGGCGATGTCGTCGTGGAGGTCCTGCTGGAGCAGCGAGATCTCGCGGATCTCCTCCTCGGCGGCCTCGTCGAGGGTGTCCTGAACCACGTCCTTGAGCTCATCGCGGAGGCCGTCCGCCTCCTGGGCGAACGGAACACCGCGGAAGATCACCTCGGGGTCCGCCACCTGCGAGCCGTCATCAGAGGAGATCGTTGCGACGACGATGAACACGCCGTCGTCGGAGAGCTTGCGGCGGTCGCGGAGGGCGAACTCGTCCGGCTCGCCCACGGACACCCCGTCCACGAAGATCATGCTCGCGTGGACGTCCTCGCCGAAGCGGGCGCCGGCCCCATCGATCTCGAGCGCCAGCCCGTTGCGGCCGGTGAAGATCCGGTCCCGTTCGACGCCGACCGACTCGGCGAGGTCCGCGTGGAGCTTGAGGCGCTTGTGGTCGCCGTGGAAGGGGAAGACGTTCTGCGGCTTGGTCAGGTTGAGCATCAACTTGAGCTCCTCCTGCCAGCCGTGTCCCGAGGCGTGGATCGGGGCGTCGGCCGCCGTCACCACCGAGGCGCCGATCTGGAAGATCCGGTCGATGGTCTCGTTGACCGAGCGTTCGTTGCCCGGGATCGGGGTCGCCGAGAAGATCACGGTGTCCCCCGAGTGAAGCTCGACGTCGGGGTGATCGCGGTGCGCCATGCGGCGCAGCGCCGAGAGCGGCTCGCCCTGGCTGCCCGTGGAGATCACGACGACCTTCTCATCCGGGAAGTCCTCGATCTCCTTCGGGGAGATGAAGAGGCCTTCCGGCGCCGATGCGATGCCGAGGTTCGAGGCGATGTTGAAGTTCTTCCTCATCGAGCGGCCAACGAGGGCGACCCGGCGGTCGAGATTGGCGGCCGCGTCGATCACCTGCTGGACGCGGTGGACGTTGGAGGCGAATGAGGTGACCACGATCCGGCCCTCGCAGCGGCCGAAGACCTCCAGCAGTGCCGGGCCGACGCTCGACTCCGAGGGGGCGACACCGGGCCGGTCTGCATTGGTCGAGTCCCCGCAGAGGCAGAGGACCCCCTCACGCCCGAGCTCCGCGAGCCTGGAGACATCGGCCGGGATGCCGTCGACGGGGGTCTGGTCGAACTTGTAGTCGCCGGTGATCAGGACGGTGCCGGCATCAGTCCTGAGCACGACCGCCCGAGCATCAGGGATCGAGTGGGCCATGTGGACGAGCTCGATGCCGAAGGGACCGACGCTCACCTGCTCACCGGCGGGCAGCTCCTCGAGCGGCACGTCACGGAGCTTGTGTTCGTCGAGCTTGGAACGCACCATGCCGATCGTCAAGAGGCCGCCGTAGATCACGGGCGGGATGCCGATCTCGCGCAGCACGTACGGCAACGCGCCGACGTGGTCCTCGTGTCCGTGAGTGAGGACGATCGCCTCGATGTCGTCCGCGCGCTCACGCAGGCTCGAGAAGTCCGGCAGGACGAGATCGATGCCGAGCATGTCGGCAGTGGGGAACATCAGGCCCGTGTCGACGATGACGATCCGCCCGTCGGCCTCGACGACAGTCATGTTCTTGCCGATCTCCCCGAGGCCACCCAGGGGGAGGATCCGGACGCCCGGGCTGTTCAAACCTACGCGGCGCTCCCGGCCATCAAACCGTGCGCCTCGAGCGCCCGTCTGACGTCGGCCTTCTGATCCTCATCGGCCTCGACGATCGGCAGCCGGGCGCGAGAGGAGCAGACCCCGAGCAGCTCCAACCCCGCCTTGACCGGAATCGGATTCGTCTTGCCGAGCACCTCGTAGATCGTGCGCAAACCCTCGTCTATCTCCCGGGCGCGATCGGCTTCGCCGGCTTGGACCGCGTCGTAGATCTCGCGCATCTCGGGACCGACGAGATGCGAGGCGACCAGGATGCCGCCGGGCTCTCCCATCTCGAGTGTGCGTAGGAACGTGCCGTCGTTGCCGGCGAGGACGCGTAGGCCCTCGACCGGCGCGAGGTCGTCATCGTTGGCCTGCTTGACGGCGACCACGTTCTCGATCCGAGCCAGTTCCGCCAGCTGCTCCGCCCGGAGATTGACCACCACCCGGGAGGGGATGTTGTAGAGGACCACCGGGATCCCGGCCGCCCTTGCCACCGCCTCGTAGTGAGCCCTGATCCCCGTGAAGTTGGGCTTGGAGTAGTACGGCGTCACTGCGAGGACGGCGTCAGCGCCCGCATCCGCTGCCGCCGCAGAGAGGTGCTCGGAATGACGCGTGTCATTGGAACCGGTTCCGCAGATCACCAGCACGTCCGCGCCGACCTCGTCTCGCACGGCCCGCAACAGGCCGAGCTTCTCCGCGTCGTCGAGAGTGGGCGACTCGCCGGTGGTCCCGGCGAGCACCAGACCATGCGAGCCGTTCTCGATCAGGCGACGGGCGAGCGCGCGGGCGGCCGCCTCGTCCACCGAGCGATCCTCGGCGAACGGCGTCACCATCGCCGTGATTACCCCTCCGATCTCAGGCATCAGCCTGAGGGTACCGAGAGAGCAGGCTCTCAAGCCCGACCACGAAGCGCTCGGGCAGATCCTGGATGCTCCGAACCGCCAGCAGCACCCCGGGCATGAAGCTCGACCGGTCGATCGAGTCGTGGCGGATCGAGAGCGTCTGACCCTCACCGCCGAAGATGACCTCCTGGTGGGCGACCAGGCCGGGCAGGCGCACCGAGTGAATCGGCTCGTGGACGCTCCCGCCCGCCTCGCCGATCAGCTCGGCCGTGCGCTTGGCGGTCCCCGACGGCGCGTCCCTCTTCTCGGCGCGGTGGAGCTCGATGATCTCGGCCTCCGGCATGTGCGGCGCGATCAGCTGCGCCGCCTGCATCATGAGCACTGCCCCGATGGCGAAGTTCGGCGCGACGAAACAGTTCGCCTCGCCCCTGGCGCGGACCACGTTCGTCCGCAACTCCTCGAGGTCGAACCCGGTGCTGCCGACAACCGCGTGAACCCCTGCCTCGATCGCGTCGGAGACGTTGGCGGGAGCCGCGTCGGGAGTCGTGAAGTCCACCATCACGTCAGCCCCCTCGATCACGTCGCTCACCGAGGTGTCGAGAGCCGGGTCGGCGCGGCCGACCAGCTCCATGTCATCCGCCCCCTCGACGGCCTCACAGGTCGTGCTCCCCATGAGCCCGGCCGCACCGGAGACGACCACCTTGATCGGATTACCCATGAGGCGATCCTATGTGTCGATCGCCCGAAACCACTCGGCGAGCGCGTCGAGTCCCTGCCGCTGCGTCTCGCCGCCACCCAGGCCGCCGAGCAGCTTCCCCTCGCCGCGCATCAGCATGAGCTTCAGCTTCCCGCCGTCGGTCGTCCGAATCTGAAGGCGCACAGCGGCGTGATCGAGGATCGCCGTGTCGACGTTGATCCATCCCCCACCGGCAGGGCCGGCCTTCGCCGAGGCGATCTGCTCGGGCAGGATCGACTGGACGGGGCCATCGGGATCGCCGCGTCGGTCGAGCGGCTGGAACAGAAGACGGCGGTAGGTCGTACCGATCACCGCGGAGCCACCCTTGAACATGCCCTTCTGCTGTGAGGCGATGCACAGCCCGCGCAGCTCCTCCCCACCCTCCAGGTTCACCTCGAGGCCGGGCCGGTACTTCGAGTCGAGGTCAGCCATCCGCTACTCCCCAGGCCCGCTTCCCGCAGCGCCTAGAGGTTCCCAGTACGACTTCAGGCGAACCACCCTGCCATCCCTGAAGGTCCATAGGTAGGGCACCGATCGGCCCGGGGATCCCAGTCCTCCAGGAACTCGCGAAGGGCATCAGCGTCCTCTTCGGACATCCGGGGCGGAGTATTCCGGCAATTCGCGCGGTCGGACGCTAGGCGGCGGCCAGCGCTTCGCTGACCGGCGCGAGAGCCGACCGGAAGCTGTCCTCGTCCGGGGCGATCGCCGCGGCCGAGAGCGAATCGGGCGCGTAGAGCTCGCGAGCGAGGTCGGCGACGTCCTGCGAGGTGATCGCGTCGACCTTTTCGAGCAGCTCGTCAAGGGTGAGCAGGGGCATATCGAAGAGAAGGGACTTGCCGATCCGGCCCATCCGGGCCGCGGTCGACTCCGAGGAGAGCACCATCCGGCCCTTGACGTGCTCCTTGGCTCGTGCGAGCTCGTCGTCGGTGATCCCATCCGTGTGGATCGAGCCGAGCTCACGGCCGATGATCTCGCACGCCTCCTGGACGTTGTCCTGGCGGGTTCCGACGTAGAGCGCGACCATGCCGCTGTCGACGTACTGCTGGGTGTAGGAACCGACGGAGTAGGCGAGGCCACGCTTCTCCCGCACCTCGCGGAAGAGGCGAGAGGAGGTGGAGCCACCGAAGACGGCGTCGAGGATGCTGAGCGCGTAGCGACGCTCGTCGCCGCGGTCGATCCCGGGGCCGCCGAAGCAGATGTGGAACTGCTCGGTGTCCTTCTGCTGGAAGGCGACCTGGGGGCCGTCGAGCAGGGGTGCCTCGGGTGCGGAGCCGTTGACCTCGGCCACAGGCGGCTCGACGTTGCGCTTGCTGAGCTCGACGATCCGCTCGTGCTCCACGTTGCCGGCAGCCGCAACCACGATGTTCGCGCCGGTGTAGTGGGCGCGGTGATAGGCGTCGATGTCCGGGATCGGGATCGAGCTGATCACCTCCGCCTCACCGAGAACCCTCCGGCCCAGCGGATGACCGCCGAAGACAGCCCGGTCGAGCACGTCGTGGACCTTGTCCTGCGGCTCGTCCTCGTACATCGCGATCTCCTCCAGCACGACCTCGCGCTCGGAGTCGATCTCGGGATAGGTCGGGCCGAGCAGCATCTCGGCGAGGAGCTCGAACGCCTCGTCGGTGTGGGTATCGAGGAAGCGCGCATAGAGGTTCGTCGACTCCTTGCCGGTGGCCGCGTTCACCGCGGCGCCGAGGCCGTCGAACACCTCCGCGATCTCGATCGCCGAGTAGCGCTTCGTTCCCTTGAAGAGCAGGTGCTCGAGGAAATGCGAGACGCCGGCCTGTGCCGGCCTCTCGTCCCTCGAGCCTGTCCGAACCCAGAGGCCCAGGGCCACGGACCTCACCGAGGGCACTGCCTCGGTGACGACCCGGATCCCGGAGTCGAGTTCGGTTATCTGAGCGTCTGCCACGCGGGCGGGCCTACCGGTCCCTGCCACCCTGACGCTCGCGCCGGCGACCGCCGCCGCCATCACGATCTCGCCTCGGGCCGCCGCGTCCGCCCCCGCCGCCATCGCGGCGCCGGCTGGGCGGGCCCGGGTCACCGGTGCCGACACCGGCGAGCTCTTCGGCCGACTTGCCCTCGACATCGGGGTCGTCGGTGAGCCGCAGGCCGATCCGGCCACGCTCCTTGTCGACCTCGACGACGGTGACGTCGATCTCGTCGCCCTGGTTGAGGACCTCCTCAACCGTGCCGACCCGCTCGCCCGGCTTCACGTTGGAGATGTGAAGCAGGCCGTCGGTGCCCTTGCTGAGCTCCACGAAGGCCCCGAAGTTGGTGGTCTTCACCACCTTCCCGGAGGTGTAGCGGTCGCCGATCTCCGCGTCCTTGGTCATCGCAGTGATCCGGTCAGCGAGGGCGTCGACCCTCTCGCCGGTGGGCGCGTACAGGCGAACCGTGCCGTCATCGTCGACATCGATCTCGGCCTCGAACTCCTCGGAGAGGCCGCGGATGGTCTCGCCGCCCTTGCCGATCAGGGCGCCGATCTTCTCCGGGTCGATCTTGATCGAGGTGATCTTCGGCGCGAACTGAGAGAGCTGCTCGCGCGGATGGTCGATCGTCTCGGCCATCTTCCCGAGGATGAACTGGCGGCCCTTGTTCGCCTGCTCCAGTGCGTCCTTGAGGATCTCGAGCGTGACCCCGGTGATCTTGATGTCCATCTGCAGGGCGGTGATGCCCTCTGACGTCCCGGCGACCTTGAAGTCCATGTCGCCCAGGTGGTCCTCGACGCCGGCGATGTCCGTGAGGACGATGTAGTCGTCGCCCTCCTTGATCAGCCCCATCGCGACGCCGGCGACCGGCGCGGTGACCGGCACGCCCGCGGCCTGGAGGGCCATCGAGGAGGCGCAAACGGAGCCCATCGACGAGGACCCGTTCGACTCCAGCGTGTCGGAGACGACGCGGATCACGTAGGGGAACTCCTCCTCATCGGGGATCGTGGCCTGGAGCGCCCGCTCGGCGAGCGCGCCGTGGCCGATGTCGCGGCGCTTCGGGCCGCGCATGAAGCCGGCCTCTCCCACCGAGAACGGCGGGAAGTTGTAGTGGTGCCAGAACCGCTTGGTCTCCTGCAGGCCGAGGTTGTCGACCTTCATGTCCATGCGGGTGGTGCCGAGCGCCACGTTGGAGAGGATCTGCGTCTCGCCGCGCGTGAACAGGGCGGAGCCGTGCGAACGCGGTGCGATGTCGATCTCAGTCTCGATCGGGCGAATCTCGTCCTGGGCGCGGCCGTCGGGGCGCTTCTTGTCGACGGCGATGCGCTTGCGGATGGTGTCCTTCTCGAGCTTCGCGAAGGCGGCCTTCACCTCGGCGAGGCGCTCGCGGTCGGGCTGCTCGTCGTCGGTCGGGGGCGCGTACTGCGCGAGCACCTCCTCCTCGACCGCGTCGATCGCGGCCTGACGCTCCAGCTTGCCCTCGACCTGGGTGGCCTCTTCGAGCTTGGCGCCATGCGAGCTCTTGATGGACTCGAGGGTGGCCTCGTCGACCTGCGGAGCCTCGACCTCGAGCTTCTCCTTGCCGGCTTTCTCACGAAGCCCCTGCATCGTGGCGACGAGCTTCTTGATTTCGGCGTGCGCGATGTCGAGCGCGTCCAGGATCTCGGCCTCGGTGACGCCATCGGCGCCGGCCTCGACCATCAGGATGGCCTCGTCGGTGCCCGACACGATCAGGTCGAGCTCGAGCTCCTCGAGCCTCTCCTCCTCCGGGTTCACGACGAAGTCGCCGTCGAGCTTCCCGATCCGGACGGCGCCCACGTGGGCGGCGACGGGGATGTCGGAGATGGCGAGAGCGGCTGAGGCGCCGTTCATCGCCAGGATGTCGTACGGGTGGACGTGGTCCACCGAGAGGGGCTGGGAGACCAGCTGGGTCTCACGGTGCCACCCCTTCGGGAAGAGCGGGCGAATCGGGCGATCGATCATCCGCGCGGTCAGCGTGGCCTTCTCGCCGGCCCGTGCCTCGCGGCGGAAGAATGAACCGGGGATCTTGCCCGCGGCATAGTGCTTCTCCTCGACGTCAACGGTGAGCGGGAGGAAATCGACGTCGCGGTCGTTGCCCGCTGTCGCCGTGCAGAGGACCATCGTGTCGCCGGAGCGCACCACTACGGCCCCGCTCGCCTGACGGGCGAGCTTTCCGGTCTCGAAGGAGATCTCCTCGTCGCCTACCTCCACCGAGACGCGGCTTACTTCGAACATACTCATATGTCTTGTTCCCTTCGGCCGCCCGGTTGGCGGCCTTTCGCTTAAGAACTCTCGTTCTCTGTCCCGCGGGATGGTAGCGACTGCCACCAGCCCTTCGAAATTGACTCGCGTAGCCGTCTTCACGGGCTGAGCGTTCGAACAAGCAGCTGACCGGGGCGCGAGCCACAATCGCGGCGCGCGCCCCGAGTCGTGTGGCCCCTAGGCGCCGGTGAGAGCTTCCAGTGCCGCGACGAGTTCGCCCTGGAGCGCGCGTCCATCCACGAACCCCGCGGGCGTCCCGGCGACACCGGCGCGAACCCCGCTAACGAAATCCCGCTCCACCCGCTCGCGGACCGCATCCGAGCGGCCGTCGGCCCGAAACCGCTCCAGATCGAGGCCGAAGCGCTCGACTCGCTCCCAGAGGTGCGGGTCGTCGACCCGCCCGCGGTCCGCGTAGAGCGAGTCGCACATCTCCCAGAAGGCGCCCTGGGCGCCGGCGGCCTCGGCGGCGGCATGCAGCGCGGGTGCCCGCGGGTGCTTGGAGGCCATCGGGAAATGCCTGAAGCAGAGGCGCAGCGGCAGTTCCCTGATCCGCACCCAGTCGGCGGCGCAGTAGGGACAGCCGAAGTCGGCGTAGACGATCACCTCCACCCCCTCCCCGACCACGTGATCGTCGTCGCCGGTCGGCGGGACGGAGGCGCTGGTCAGCTCGCTCACGGCGCCAACACCGTCGCCAGGTTCTCGCGATGGACCTCTTCGTAGGGCGGGTAGTAGGTGATCCATCCGGCCCGGAGCGATTCCTCCATCAGCTCATTGAGGGGCATCTCTCGGAGCGCGAGCTCCTCCCGGGAACGCTCCAGGATCCGGATGTACCGCTCGGTGGCGCCGATCAGCCCGGAGCCATATCCTCCGCGCTCGATCACGCCCGGATCTCCGTGATTGGGGAGGATCCGATCCGCGCCGAGCGCCCGGAGCCGCTCGAGATTCTCGAGGTGCGCGTCGAAGCTCTCCGGCTCGTCGACATAGGTGACGGTGTCCTCCATCGTGTCGCCGCAGAGCAGCAGGCCCGGTGTCGGGAGCCAGAGCACCGTGGCGTCATCGCTGTGGATGTTCGTATGGATGAGCTGGACCCCGACATCCCCGATGGTCAGAGGCAGCTCCTCGGGGTAGGTCCGGGTCGGCAGGACCAGGGGATTGATGGCCGGCGGTCCCTCGAGCTCGCCCCGCTCGATCTTCAGCCGAAACCGCTCCAGGAGCTCTGCGGTGCGCGCCGACGCGATCACCTCGCAGTCCTCGAAGGCCTCGGTGCCCGCGACGTGGTCGAGGTGCCAGTGGCTGAGCACAACGGTGAAGTGCCTCGCTCCCTCGGCCTCCAGCGTCGAGCGCACGAATCGCGCATGCTCGAGCGTCGTATGGGTGTCGTAGATGAGGGCCTCGTCCCCGGAGACGATTGCGTAGCTGGCGATTCCCACCGACAGAGCGCCCTCGTCGACCCAGTTGACCTCCTCGGCGAACCGGTAGCCCTCGACGCGGCCGTCGTAGAACGCGTACACGCCCTCGGCCGGGCGAAGTACCCGGAGGTGATGCATCAGGCCGAGAGCGCGTCGAAGATCAGGTTGGCCCCCGGGATCTCGCCCGGATTGGGAGCGGCATGGGACCACTTGACCACGCCGTCCTCGACCAGCACGAGAGCGCGATTGCTGATTCCGGCTCCCTCGATCCAGGCGCCATAGGCCTTGGAGACCTCGCCCTTCGGATTGAAGTCGGCGAGCAGCGGCATCGTCAGGTTGAGCTTCTCGCGGAAGGCCGCATGGCAGTACGCGGAGTCGACGCTGATCCCGACGAGCGCTGCTCCCTGGGCCTCGAGCTCGGAGAGGACCTCCTGGTAGAGGCTGAGCTGATCGGTGCACACCGGGCTGAAATCGAGCGGGTAGAAGACGAGCACCAGCTTGCGGCCCGCGAAGTCGGACAGCGACACGTGGTTGCCGTCCTGATCCGGCAGTGAGAAGTCCGGAGCTTTGGTTCCGGCCTCGATCACGCCGTGGAGGCGGCTCTAGCGCCGCAGGCCGAGATCCGCGACCAGGGCGCGGTAGCGCTCCAGGTCGGTGCTCTCGAGGTAGCGAAGAATGCGCCGGCGCTTGCCGACCATCTTCAGCAGGCCGCGCCGGGAATGATGGTCCTTGCTGTGGGTCCGCAGGTGCTCGGTGAGCTCGTTGATGCGCTCAGTGAGCAGTGCGACCTGGACCTCGGCGGAGCCGGTGTCCTCACCCGACCGGCCGTACTTGCCGATCAGCTCCTGTTTTCTGTCCTTCGTCAGCGGCATCGGCGCAACAGGGTAGCGATCCGCCGCGATCAGGCGGCGCGGTTCTCGTACTTGGCGCAGATCTCACGCGCCTCGGCCACATCCATGTGCATCTGCGAGATCAGGTCCTCGACGCTCGGGAAGCGCTTCTCGCCGCGCAGCCGGCTCACGAACGCGACTCGCAGGTTCTGCCCGTAGAGATCGCCTTCGAAGTCGATCAGATACGACTCGATCAGCAGGCCTCGGCCGGTCTCGAAGGTGGGACGGATCCCGACGTTGACCGCCGCCGGTCGGCCGTTCGCGAAGGCGGCGTAGACGCCGTGGCCTGGAACGACAAGCCGGTCGTCGGGAACCAGGTTCGCGGTCGGGAAGCCAAGCTCCCTGCCGCGCTGGTCACCCTCCACCACCCTGCCCTCGAGCATGAACGGGGCGCCGAGGCAGCGCATTGCGGCGTCGACCTCCCCAGCGGCCACCAGGGCGCGGACCCTGGTGGAGGAGACGGTCTCTCCATCCACCTCGACCAGCGGAACCACCCGCGTCTCGAATTCCTCGCGCCCGGCGAGCATCTCCGGATCGCCCTTGGCCCTGGCTCCGAAGCGGAAGTTCTCCCCCACCGAGACCTTGCTGGCCCCGAGCTGCTTCACCAGGATCTCCGTGATGAAGTCCTCGGCAGGGATCTTCATGAACTCCTTGTCGAACGGGATGACGACGATCTCCTCGACGCCGAGCCCATCGATCACGTCGCGCTTCACGTCGAAGGGCATGATCAGCTTCGGGGCAGCGTCCGGATTGATCACGCTGAGCGGATGTGGGTCGAAGGTGAGAACGGTGTCCGCCTTGTCGATCACGGCCTGATGTCCCCTGTGGACGCCGTCGAACACGCCGATCGCCACGTGGCGGTCGCGCGGGGTCGCGTCGGGGAGCTTGGTGACCTTGATGCTCATACGAGGACCACTTCGGGCCGTAGATTCTCTCCATCCGGGCGAGCGACTGCGATCAGGCGCCCATTGTGGGTCAGGCGGACGTGCTGGGGCGGCACGTCGAAGGGCTCTGTCACCGGCCGTCCGTGCCCGACCTCCGTCGCCTCACGCTCGTCCAGCAGCCGCTCCGGGAGGAACGACATCAGCTCCTCGACGGTGACCTCGATCGGCTCGCCGTCCGGCACGTTCAGCCCGCCGATTGCGGTGCGGCGCAGCGATTCGCAGTAGGCGTCGTCGAGCGTCTCGACCAGCGTCCGGACGTAGGTCCCCGAGGAGCACTCGATCTCGAAGGTGGCGCGCTCGCCGTCGCTCTCGAGCAGCTCTGCGCGGTGCACCACGATCCTCCGGGTCGGCGTCTCCACCGACTCACCGCGATGCGCCTTCTTGTAGAGGCGCTCTCCATCGACCTTGACCGCCGAGGTCATCGGGACGCGTTGCTCGATCGTCCCGGTTGGGAGCTCCAGGCGCTCGGGAATCCGGCCCGTCTCCTCGAGCTCGCCGTCCGGGTCCCCAGTCGAGGAGTGCCAACCCAGGCGAGCGGTCGCCACATAGGTCTTCGGGAGCTCGAGCAGAAAGCGCTGCAGGCGGGTGGCGCGCCCGGTCAGGAGGACGAGCAGCCCGGTCGCGAACGGATCGAGCGTCCCGGCATGGCCGACCTTCCCGCCGCGCTCGCGACGGATCTGCGCCACCACGTCGTGGGAGGTGACGCCGGCCGGCTTGTCGACCAGCAGCCCACCGGCCGAGGTCGGCTCGCCTCCGGCCACCGGCTCGTCTAGGTCTCGAGCTGCGAGTCGATCTCGGCGATCAGGAACTCGACGATCTGCTCATAGGGCAGGTCGGTCCCGAACCCGGCCGCGCGGCGGTGCCCGCCCCCGCCGTGGACTCGGGCGATCGCGGAGACATCCACGCTGCCGTCGGTGGAGCGCATGCTCACCTTGCGCGCCGCCCGGCCACCATCGGCCTGATCTCTGACGACCGCGGCGGCGGCGGTGCGGTCGATCGTGCGCAGGTGGTCGATGACCCCCTCCGTGAGGGCCTCGCTCGCGCCCGTGGCTGCGTAGTCGTCACTCGAGATGTAGGTGACGGCCAGACGGCCGTCGTCCAGCAGCTCGATCTTCTCGAGGGCGTGTGCGAGCAGCTTGAGCTTCTCGATCGGCGCGTGCTCATACAGGCGCCGATAGATGTCGTTGACCTCCACCCCGGTCTCGATCAGGGCCGCCGCCATCCTGTGGGAGCGCGCGTCTGTGTTCTCGTACATGAACTTGCCGGTGTCGGTGACGAGAGCGACATAGAGGGCGTTGGCCATCTCCGTGGTCAGCTCGACCCCGAGCAGCCCAGCCAGGTCGAAGACGATCTCGGCGGTGCACGAGGCGTCGACGTCGATCAGGTTGACCGTCCCGAAGCGAGTGTTGTCGTGGTGGTGATCAATGTTGATCACCCTGTTCTCTTCGTTCTTCAGGAAGTCGACGGGCATCCGGTCGATGTTCCCGCAGTCCAGGAAGATCACCACCCGGTCGCTGATGTCGGCCGGCGGCTCGTGGAAGACCTCCTCGAGCGGCAGGAACCGGTACTCGACCGGGAGCGGGAACTCCTTGGCCGCGAGGAACATCACGGAGTCCTTGCCGAGTGCCTCCAGGATCCGGTGGGTCGCGAGCAGGGACCCGAGGGCGTCGCCGTCCGGGTTCTCGTGGGTCGTCAGCAGGAACCGCTCCCCCGCGCGGATCTCCTCTGCGACGAGGTCGAGGTCGCTGGTCAAGACTTCGGTCGGCCCCGTCATTCGTCCTCGAGGAGCCGCGTGATGCGATCGCCGCGCTCGGCGGTGTCGTCGTATTCGAAGGTCAGCGTCGGCGTGCGCTTCATCCGCATTCCGCTCGCGATTTTCGACTGGAGGACTCCATGAGAGGAGCGCAGTCCCTCGAGTGACTCGCGCCGTTCCTCCTCGGAACCGAGCACGCTCACGTAGACGCGCGCGGTGCGCAGGTCGGGAGAGGTGTCAACGTCGGTCACAGTCACAAATCCGATCCTCGGGTCCTTGAGTTCACTCGTTATCGCGTCTCCGAGGATCTCGCGAATCGCCTCGTTGACACGGCGCATCCTGGCCGGCCCCATCGACCGGCGACGATAACAGCAGAACGTAAGCGGCAGACAAGCTGGCGGGATCCGGGTGACACGTCTCAGTCCCGAATGTCGCGCAGGCTCAGCAGGTCCCTTTCAAAGGCGCAGCCATCGGGGACACGGCTCTCGACGAAGCGGATCAGCCCGTCCGCGCGATCGGACACCCCGCCATCGCCGACGAGCGCGCAGAGCAGCGTCGAGCGTTGCCACTTGTCGTGGCCCTCGATCTCCGCAACGGAGGCGCCGAAGCGCTGGCGGATCCCGTCCTTCAGCGACTTGAGGAGCTTCCGTTTCCCCTTCAGGTCGTGGACCTCCCCGAAATGCAGGTGAATCTCGACCAGGCAGACGAACGCGGTCACGGTCCCACGCTAGCGGGAGCGACCTCAGGACTCGAGAGTCTTCTCCACCTGCTTGGTCTCGAAGAACTCGAGCACGTCGCCCTCCTTGATGTCGGCGTAGCCCTCGAGCACGATGCCGCACTCCTGGCCCTCCTCGACCTCCGCGACGTCGTCCTTGAAGCGACGCAACGAGCCGACCCTGCCAGTCCAGACGATGGTGCCGTCGCGAACCAGGCGGACGTTCGCGCCGCGGGTGACCTTGCCGTCGGTGACGAGGCAGCCGGCGATCGTGCCGACGCGAGAGGCCTTGAAGGTCTGCTTGACCTCGGCCTGGCCAACCGCCTCCTCGACCTCCTCCGGCTCGAGCATGCCCTCCATCGCGGCGCGAAGCTCCTCCGTGATCTTGTAGATCACGGTGTAGGTGCGGATGTCGACGCCCTCCTGCTCGGCCGCGCGGCGGGCGTCCGCGAGCGGCCGAACGTTGAAACCGATGATCACTGCGTCGGAGGCGGCGGCCAGCATCACGTCCGACTCGTTGATTCCGCCGGTCTGGGCATGGATCACGTTGACCGGGACCTGCTCCTGCGGAAGCTTGGCGATCTCGTCCTCGAGCGCTTCGAGCGAGCCGGAGACGTCGGCCTTGAGGACGATGTTGAGCTCCTTGAGCTGGCCCTCGCTGGCGCGCTGGAAGACCTCCTCCAGGGTGACCTTGCGGGCCTGGCGCCTCGCGAGCTGCTCGGTCTTGAGCCGGGTCTCGCGCTCCTGCGCCAGCTGACGCGCCTTGCGCTCGTTCTCGACCACAAGGACGTGCTCGCCGGCTTCGCTGACTCCGTCGAAGCCGAGGACCTCCACGGGAGTCCCGGGAGTGGCCTCGTCGACCCGCTCGCCCTTGTCGTCGAGCATCGCGCGGACCTTGCCCCAAACCGGCCCGGCGACCACCGCGTCCCCGATGCGCAGGGTCCCCCGCTGAACGAGGACGCCGGTGACGGGGCCACGGCCCGGGTCGAGCTCCGCCTCCACCACGGTGCCGGAGGCGGGAGCGTCGGGGTTGGCCCCCAGCTCCTCGAGGTCCGTGACCAAGGTGATCATTTCGAGCAGGTTGTCGAGGCCGTCCTTGGTCTTCGCCGAAACGTCGGCGTAGACGGTGTCGCCGCCCCACTCCTCGGGATTCAGATCCTGCTGGGCGAGCTCGGTGCGGACGCGGTTCGGATCCGCGCCCTCCTTGTCGACCTTGTTGACCGCGACCAGAATCGGGACTCCGGCGGCGCGGGCATGGTCGATGGCCTCCACGGTCTGCGGCATGACGCCGTCGTCGGCTGCGACGACGATCACCGCGACGTCCGTGACGCTGGCGCCGCGGGCGCGCATGGCGGTGAAGGCCTCGTGGCCAGGCGTGTCGAGGAAGGTGAGCTTCTTGCCGTCGTGGTTCACCTGGTACGCACCGATGTGCTGGGTGATCCCACCGGCCTCTCCGGCTGCGACTTGGGTCTGGCGGATGGCGTCGAGCAATGAGGTCTTGCCGTGATCGACGTGGCCCATCACCGTGATCACCGGCGGACGGTCGACGAGGTCTCCCTCCTCGTCCTCCTCGGTGACCTCGTCCTCGACCTCCTCGTCGGCGGTCGTGACGATCTCGATCTCGCGGTCGAACTCCTTCGCGATGGACTCGACGGACTCGTCGCTGAGCGTCTGCGTCAGGGTCGCCATCTGACCCTCCTTCATCAAAGCCTTGATCACCTCGGCCGCGGATAGCCCAAGGCTCTCGGCGACCTCGCGGACCGTGGCGCCGGAGTTGACCTTGATCGCCGGCTGCTCCTCCGGCTGCTTCAGCTCTCTGTCGCTGGGCTCCTCCAGCAGCGGGCGCCGGCGGCGACCGCCGCGGCGGCGTGGCGGCCGGGGAGGCGGCTGAGTCTTGGCGATGTGGTCGCGGCGCGCAGCCTGCGAATCGATCACGACGCGGCGGCGCTTCTTGGCGGGCCCCTTCTTGGGGGCGGACGCGGCAGCGCCATCGCCTGCCGCGGCGTTCGCCTTCTTAGGCGCGCCGTCCGACTTGGGGGCAGGCTTCTCGGCAGCCGGCGCCTTGGGCGCGGCCTTGGGCGCGGCCTTGTCGCGGTCGCGGTGGCGGCGCCACCGTCCGCCGAGCCCTTCAGGGCCGCAAGGGCATCGGACTCTTCGACGCTCGACTGAGCTGCCTTGGCCTCGACCCCGGCGGCCTTGAGCTTGGCAAGGAGCTCCTTGCTGGTCAGGCCCTGGGCCTTGGCGATCTCGTGTACGCGCTTCTTCGCCACTACTCGGTCTTCTGCTCCTCACCCGCGGCCACGGTTTCCTCGGGGCCCTCCTCGGCCTCGGGCTCGCCGCCATCGTCGGAGGTATCCGCTTCGCCGCCCTGCGCGGTCTCGTCCTCGGACTCGGGCTCCAGGTTCTGCTCGGGGCCCTCGGCCTCATCGCCGGCCTCGGGAACGTCGCCCTCCTCGGCCGGAGCCTCTTCCTCCTCGGCCTCCGGCTCCTCGGCCTGCGCGTTCTCATCAAACTGGCTCTCGGCCTTCTCGACGATGGTCTTCACCGCTCCCGCGTCGGCCTCGGCGTTGGCGAGCGTCGCGACCTCCTCGTCGCTCAGCGGGGTGAGGACGGCCACCTGGTTGGTGCCGAAGCGCGAGAGCGCCTGGTGCTGGGGCAGCCCACAGAACTGGGAGCCCTGGAGGGCGGCGTTCGGGCAGCGGCGGCCGGTCGTCATGACGGCCATGCAACGGCCATCGGCGGCCTCCTCGCCCTCGTACTCGATGTCGTCCTCCTGCTGCGCGAAATCGGTCTCGGAGGTGATGTCCACCTTCCATCCGGTCAGCCGGGCCGCAAGGCGGGCATTCTGGCCATCGCGGCCGATCGCCAGAGAGAGCTGGTCGTCAGGGACGATCACCGTTGCCTCCTTGGTCTCGTCGTCGACGAGCACCTCACGGACGCGGGCCGGGGAGAGCGCCTTCGCCACGAAGCGGGCGGGCTCTTCGTTGTAGGGAATGATGTCGATCTTCTCGCCGCGGAGCTCGGAGACGACCATGCGGACGCGCGAGCCTCGCGGCCCGACACAGGCGCCCACCGGATCGACCCCGTCGGCGTGCGAGACGACCGCGATCTTCGAGCGCCAGCCCGGCTCGCGGGCGACGCCGGTGATCTCGACCAGCTTGTCGGCGATCTCCGGCACCTCGAGCTCGAACAGCTTCTTGATCAGCTCGGGATTGCGGCGCGAGACGACGATGCTCGGGCCCTTGGTGTCGGCCGAGACGTCGGTGATCACGGCCTTGACGCGCATGCCGTGGTCGTAACGCTCGTTGTAGACCTGCTCGGAGCGCGGCAGCAGCGCCTCGACGCGCTCGCGAAGCTGGACCAGCGTGTAGCGGTTGTCGGACTGCTGGATGATCCCGGTGACCAGCTCGCCGACGCGGTCCTTGTACTCCTCGAACATCATGCCCCGCTCGGCCTCGCGGATCCGCTGGAGGATCACCTGCTTGGCGGTCTGGGCGGCGATCCGCCCGAAGTCGTCTGGAGTGACGTCGCGCGTCTTGATCTGATCCATGAAGGGCTCGAGGCGCTCGGGCTCGAGCTCCTCCTCCTCGGGCTCGCGCCGCTCGCCCGTCTCCGGATCGATCGACGGCCCGGCGGTCTGGATCTCCGGAACCGGCTCGCCGGCGGCCTCAGCGGCCTCGGCGGCCTGGAGCTGGTCCTCGAACTGCTCGTCGAGGAGTCGCTTCTCGAGATCTTCGGGAACGATCAGCTCGTAGACGCGGAAGTCGGCGCTCCCATGATCGAGCTCGACCTTCGCGTACTTGGCCGCGCCCGGAGTCTTCTTGTAGGCCGAGAGCAGGGCGTCCTGCAGGGCATCCATCAGCGTGTCCGCAGCGATGCCCTTCTCCTGCTCGAGCATCTTCACGGCATCGACGATCTCCTGGGTCATGCAACCTCCTCGGGGACAAGATTTGAACGGCGGACGCTCTGCAGTGGGATGGACACGGAGCCGTCGGGAGCGTCGACGCTGAGCTGCTCTTCGTCGGCGGCGGTCAGAGTGCCGGTGAAGCTGTTGCGACCTGCGATCTCCTCGCTGGTCTTGACGCGCACCTTGTTGCCGAGAAACCGCTGGAAATGCTCGGGCTTGGTGAGTGGGCGGTCGGGACCGGGAGATGAGACCTCGAGCGACCAGTCCTCGAGCAGGTCGCCAAGCGAGCGGGTGACGCTCTCGCAGAGCGCGATGTCGACGCCGCCGGGGCGATCGATGACGAGCCGCAGCCGCTCGGCTGCGGGCCGCTCGAGTGAGAGCAGCTCGACGTCCGGCTGCTCAGCAGCCAGCCGATTCTCGATCTTCTCCTGAATTTGTGTGAGTTCCGTATCCATGTGAAGGCCCAAAAAAAGGCGGGCGCTCGCCCACCTTTCGACCTGCGGTTAGGTGCGAAAAAAGGTTCCTGGGCGAGTATAGCCCCGGTACCCAGGCACGCAACAGGAGTGGCGGCGCCCTGGGAGCGCGACTTGTCGACTTTGTTCCCCACGTCCGAAACAAAGTCGCCAACCATCGAGGTGGCTCAGACCTCGAGCATCACCGTCACCGGGCCGTCGTTGATCAGCGCGACGCCCATGCAGGCTCCGAAGACGCCCTTCTTGGCGCCCGCCTTCTCGCAGAACCGGTCATAGAGCGGCTCGGCCACCTCGCCGGGCGCGGCCTGGATGTAGCTGGGCCGCGTTCCCTTGGTCGTGTCCCCGTAGAGGGTGAACTGGCTGACACAGAGGATCTCACGATCGCCGAGCGGCTCGTTCATCTTCCCGTCGGCGTCGTCGAAGACCCGCAGGGCGCGGACCTTGTCGGCGAGGCGGTCGGCCTCGGCCTCGGTGTCGTCGCGCGAGACGCCGAGCAGCACGAGCAGCCCGGGACCGATCTGGGCAACCCTCTCCCCTTCGACGTCCACCGCGGCCTGGCTGACGCGCTGGACGAGCGCCCTCATGTGCGTCGCGCGACTCGCTCGGCCACGGCCTCGAGCACCTTCAGGGCGATCGGTGGCACACGGTCTTCAGCGTCGCACTCGGGGTCGTAAGCCGTGAGCGACACCGCCATGACATCGCGCGTGTCCAGCAGCGAGCGAACCTGCGAGAGGAGCTGGGAGGCCGTGAGCCCGCCCGGGACGCTGTAGATGTTGACCGGGGCGACCTCGGAGTCCAGCACGTCCAGATCCAGGTGGAGATACAGGGCGCTTGCCGCCGGATCCATCGCGTCCACAGCCCGCGCCACCGCGTTGTCGGAGTCGATCGCGGACGGCGGTAGATGGTGAACCGCCGAGGAGTCGAGCCTGAGCCGCTCGAGCGGGTCGAAGTCGTGTGCGCCGGCCAGCACGACCGCGGACTCCGGCACTGTTCTGATCCGAGTCTGGTTGACGAGAGTCCGCCAGCCGCCACCCGTGAGAGTCGCCAGCGGCATGCCGTCGAAGTAGCCATCGATGGTGGACTCCGGCGTGTTGAAGTCCCCGTGCGTGTCGAACCAGACGACACCCGGCGATCGCTCATCCAGGCCGGTCACCACTCCGATGCCCGCGCAGCAACTGCCGGAAAGCAAGACCGGGAAGGCGCCTTCTTCGATCGCCCGGCGGACGCTCGTGGAGACCGAGCCGATCAACTCGAATGCGGCCTGGGCCTCGCTTGCACCGCTCCGGTCCCTGTGGTCCTCCTCGAGTTCGATCAGCTCCAGGCTGACCCGAGCCCCATGTCCCGCCAGCGCCTCCTCGGCACCGGCCTCGAGGAGGTGCTCCGGACCCCGTCCGACGCCCATACGCAGAGCGCCGATCTCGTAGGGAACAGCAATCAGGCGGATCTCGGTCATCCGTCGCCCCTAGGTGCGGGCGGCCAGGCGCTCTCTGTAGATGCGGTAGTCGCGCCGCTCCGGTCTCAAGTTCGAAGCCAGCGCCAGGTGATGGCGGGCACGGCCCGTCTCCCCGGTCTTGGTGAGGGCGCGGCCGAGGCAGAAGTGGGCGTAGTCGTTGACGGGATGGGTCTCGACCACCGCCTCGAACTCGGTCGCTGCCTCCGCGTAATGGCGCGAGCGGAACAGCGCGCGGCCGAGCGCCTCACGCACGGAGCTCTTCTCCGGCGCCTGCCGTGCTGCCTCCTTCAGCGGCACGGTGGCCTCCTCGAAGGACCCGTCCTCGAGCAGCTCCATGCCGCGCCTGTAGAGCGAATACAGGGACTCGTTCGACTGGCGATGCTCGTTCTTGACCATGCCCCCAGTGTAGAAGGGCGCACAAGGGCGAATTCGGCTTGGATCAGTCGCGCGGCTCGGCGCGACGTGCGCCCGAAGAGGACCTGATCGCCTCGATCCGGTCGAGGATCGCGTCCGCCACGTGCTCCTTGGAGGCGAGCGGCACCGGGTGCTCCCCCGAGCGCTCGACGATCACCACCTCGTTCTCGGCGCTCTCGAAGCCGATCTCGGAACGAGAGACGTCGTTGAAGACGATCGCATCAGCCCCCTTGCGCTCGAGCTTCTCCCTGGCGCGCGCGGGATCGTGATCGGTCTCGGCGGCGAAGCCGACGATCGTCTGACCGTCGCGGCGTCGCGCCGACAGGCCGGCGAGGATGTCGTCCGTCGCCTCGAGGTCCAGCTCGAGTCCGCCGCCCTCGCGATGGATCTTTTCCCCTGCCGCCCGGCGGGGCCGGAAGTCGGCGGGGGCGGCGGCCATGACCAGGACGTCGGTCGAGTCGAACTCGCGGGCCAGAGCGCCGCCCAGATCGGCCGCCGTCTCGACGTCGACCCGGCGCACTCCGGGCGGGGCCGGCAGGGAGACATTGGCTGCCACCAGAGTCACCTCGGCGCCGCGCCGGGCCGCGCGCTCGGCGAGTGCGATGCCCATGCGCCCGGACGAACGGTTGCCGATGAAGCGAACGGGATCGATCGGCTCGCGGGTGCCGCCGGCGGAGATCAGGACCCGGAGGCCGTCCCAGGGCCCGATCGGGCCGGGAGCGGTCTGCTCGATCGCGTCGAGCAGGGCACGCGGCTCGGGCAGGCGCCCGACGCCGTGCTCCCCGCGGGAGGCGAGCGCGCCTTCCTCCGGCTCGATCACGACGACGCCGCGCCTCCGCAGCGTCGCCAGGTTCTCCTGGGTGGCCGGGTCGCGGTACATCCGGTCGTTCATCGCAGGAGCGACCAGCCGCGGAGCCGAGCAGGCCAGGAACGATGTGGTGACCATCGAGTCTGCGATCCCGGCGGCGAGCTTCGCGATCGTGTTGGCCGAGGCGGGCGCGATCAGATAGGCATCGGCATTGGCGACCACCTCCAGGTGGCCGATCGGATCGTGCTCCGGCATCGGGTCGCCGGGGAACGCGCCGCGGGTGGGGTCTCGCTCGAACTCGTCGGTGAGCACAGGCGCGCCGGTGATCCCTTCGAAGGACGCCGCGCCTACGAAGTGCTGCGCCGCCGGCGTCATCAGGACGCGGACGGCATGCCCCTCCTTGGTGGCGAGGCGCGCGAGCTCCAGCGACTTGTAGGCGGCGATTCCGCCGCTCACCCCAACCAGGATGCGGGCCATCACGCCCTCCTTTGCCGGACTAAGCCTTGTACTCGTACTTCAGCTTGCCCGCCGCGGTCTCCTCCAGGGAAATGGTCAGGTAGTTCCCGCTGGGAACTTCGACCATCGGAGGCGTGTACTCGCCGTAGGCGCCCTCGGAGAGGGAGTGGTAGTACGCGTTGATCTGGCGGGCCCGCTTAGCCGCGACCAGGACGGCGGCGTAGTGGGTGTCGGTGTGCGCGAGAAGCTTGTCGACTCTTGGCGTGATCATTGACATGGGGGTCAGTGTAGGGATAGCTCGCCCCGGACGAGCGTCTCCAATTCGGAGGCCGCTTTCTGCACCTCGTCGTTCACGACCTCGAGCGGAAACTCCGAGCGCGCCCCAAGTTCGATCTCGGCCGTGCGCAGGCGCTGCTCGATGTCCTCGAGAGAATCGGTTCCCCGGCCCTCGAGCCGCTCGCGCAGCACCTGCTCGTCCGGTGGCGCGATGAAGATCAGGACGGCGTCATCGCCGAGCGAGTCGCGCACCTGGCGCGCTCCCTGCACCTCGATCTCGAGCACAACGGAACGATCCTCGGCCAGACGGCGCTCGACCTCCTCCCGCAGCGTCCCGTAGTAGTTGCCGCTGTAGGAGGCGTGCTCGAGGAAGTCGCCGTCCTCCAGGCGCCGCCGGAACTCCTCGGGTGCGAGGAAGAAGTAGTCGCGACCGTCGATCTCTCCGGGCCGCGGCTCCCTGGTCGTGGCCGAGATGGATAGCTCGAGCTCGGGGACGCGCTCGAGCAGCTGCTCGATCAGCGTGCCCTTCCCGACCCCGGACGGGCCGGTGATGACGAAGACCTTCCCCACGGAGACTGGATCATGACCGCCGGGACGGCCGCGAAAAGCTCCCGGGATGCCGCGCTACTTGCGCAGCTGTGCGACGAGTTCGGCGCGCTGGCGCTCGGAGAGGCCGCCGATCGTCTTCGAGGGCGAGATCCGGCACTGGTTCAGGATCCGATTCGTCTTGACCCGGCCGTACTTGGGGACCGCCATCAGCATGTCGATCACCTTGGCGGTCTGGACGTACTCGGGCGGATCCATGAGCAGCGTCTGGATCCTGACCTTGTTGCCCTTGAGGTCCCGCTTCAGCTGGGCCCGCTTGGAACGGATGTCATTGGCCCTCTTGAGAGCTTCCATCCTCTGGTCCAGTGATCTTTCGGGGGCGGCGTTGGAGGACTGGACCGGGGCCTGCATCGGGGCGGCAGTATATCCGCGGCCGCGTTGAGCGGAAAGACCTTTTCGGGGTTTGTGAAAAAAACCCCCGTCTATCCGGAGATCCGAGCCAGCTCCCCGCCCAGCTCGGCGGCGATCCGCGACCCGGCCGCCGGATCCCGGAAGCTCTCGGTCCCTACGGCAACGGTGCTTGCACCGGCCCGGAGCATCTCGGCGGCGTCCCGGCCGCTGGAGACACCCCCCATCGCGACCACCGGGACGGAGACCGAGGCGGACACGGCATGGACCTGCGCCAGCGCCACGGCGCGCACCGCTGGCCCCGAGAGCCCGCCGGTGCCGCCGCCGAGCCAGCGCTCGCCCTTGTCCGGGTCGAACGCGACGGCCCGCAGCGTGTTGATCAGGGAAACCGCATCGGCTCCCCCCTCCTCCGCGGCGATCGCGACGGGGACCGGGTCGGCGATGTTCGGAGTGAGCTTCACGATCAGCGGCTTCTCGGTCAGCGGTTTCATGGCCCTGAGCAGGGATTTCGCCTCCTCGGGGGACTCGCCGACGATCAAGCCCGACTTGACGTTGGGGCATGAGACGTTGAGCTCGAGGGCCGCGACCTCCGCGCGGTCGCCGACACGTTCCACCAGTCGACGGAACTCGTCGTGACTCGTTCCCATGACGGAGACGATCAGCGGCACCGGGAGATCGGCGAGCTGAGGCAGGTCGTGATCCAGGAAGCCCTCGAGGCCCTTGTTCGGCAGTCCGATCGAGTTGATCAGCCCGGAGGGCGTCTCCCAGAGCCGGGGCGGCGGGTTGCCGGCCCGGGGCTCCGGCGTGATGGTCTTGGAGACGAAGGCCGAGAAGGGGAATTCGTCCAGCAGGGCATCCCCGAAGGCGCGCCGGGCAGCGATCGCATCGAAGGTCCCCGAGCCGTTGATCACCGGGTGGCGCAGCTCGATGCCGCAGAAATCCACCATCAATGGCCTGAGCCCGGGACGAGGGCGGTCTCGATCTCATCGCCGCGAACCACCGGGCCGTCGATACAGAGGCGCATATAACCACCGCTTCTCTGGGGAATGGCGCAGCCGAAGCAGGCCCCGAAGCCGCAGGCCATGGGCGCCTCGAGGGCCAGCTCGCAGGCCACCTCATGCTGTGCGCACATGATCCGCACCGCCTCGAGCATGGCCGGCGGGCCGCAGGCGTAGACGGCCGCACTTCCGGCATCGTCCCCCTCCAAGAGCACGGCGAGCAGGTCGGTGACGTAGCCCCGATGACCGGTGTGCCCGTCCTCGCTGGCAAGCCGGATCTCACTGCAGTCGAAGAGGTCGAGACCTCCGGAATTCGCCCGGTCTCGGAAGCCGAGCAGGACGCGAGCGGGGATTCCGGCCCGGAGCAACCGCCGCCGCCAGAGCGCCAGGGGCGCCACGCCGATGCCGCCACCGACGAGGATCGCCCCGGGCGCCGCAGGAGCAAGGGCCGGAGGAGGGGCAAAGGGCCGCCCGAGTGGCCCGTGAATCCAGAGCCCCTCTCCCGGCTCGAGGCCGGCGAGGCGAGAGGTCCCGGGGCCAACCGCCTGGACCAGGAAGTCCAGCCTCACACCCCCGCTCTCGGGCTCTGCGTCGGCCACCGAGAACGCCCTGGCCAGATACGGGCGCCCCTCGTCGCCGCCCCAGCCTGCGTCGGCGGCGAGCATGTAGAACTGGCCCGCGGCCGGCTCGGTGCCGGCAGGGTCGCGCACGGAGAAGATCCGGTACCCGCCTGAGGGGAGATTGCGGGTCACCTCACAGAGCCGCCGGCCGAAGGGGGCGACGACCCGATCCCCCAGCCGCTGCCCCGCTCCAGCCGTCATCTCCTCGATGGCTGGCGCTCCTCCGGCCGGTGGAGCTCCTGGAGCGACTGGACCTCGATGTCGTCCCGGGCCGCCGCGAAGATCGCGCGAGCGGCAGCGGAGGCGCCCGTCATCGTGGTGATGCAGGCGATCCCGTGCCGCACGGCCTCGGTGCGGATCTCGTATCCGTCTGTCCGGGCCCCGGAGCCGGTCGGGGTGTTGATCACCAGGTCGACCTCCTCCGAGCGGATGCAGTCCACGACGTTCGGGGATCCCTCGCCGATCTTCTTGATCTTCCGCACCGGCACCCCCATGGCGGAGATCGCCTGGGCTGTGCCGGAGGTGGCGATCACCTCGAAGCCGAGGTCATGGAAACGGGTGGCGAGCTGCGTGGCGGCGGGCTTGTCGGAATCCGTGACCGAGATGAAGATCGTTCCCTTCTCCGGCAGTGAGACCCCGGCGGCGGCCTGCGCCTTGCCGAACGCGGTCGGGAAGTCCGATGCAATCCCCATCACCTCACCGGTGCTCCGCATTTCGGGACCGAGCACCGCATCGGCGCCGGCGAAGCGAGCGAAGGGAAGCACGGCCTCCTTCACGCTGATGTGGTCCGGCTGCTCGCTCGGCAGATCCTGATCGTCGAGCGACTCGCCCAGCATCAGGCGGCAGGCGATCTTGGCCAGCGGGGTGCCGATCGCCTTGCTGACGAAGGGCACAGTGCGCGACGCGCGCGGGTTGGCCTCGATCACGTACAGCTCCCCGTCGGCGACGGCGTACTGGACGTTGATCAGGCCGATCACGCCGAGCTCCATGGCGATCTTGCGGGTCGTCTCGCGGATCTCCTCCTGCATCTCCTCGCCGAGGCTCATCGGCGGGATGACGCAGGCCGAGTCGCCGGAGTGGACGCCGGCCTCCTCGACATGCTGCATCACCCCCGCCACGAAGCAACGCTCGCCGTCGGCCAGCGCATCGACGTCGACCTCGATCGCGTTCTCCAGGAAGCGGTCGAGGAGCAGCGGGTGCTCCTGGTCAGCCTTGACGTTGGCCGCCAGGTAGGTCGCGAGAGCCTCGGCGTCGTAACAGATCTCCATCGCCCGGCCGCCGAGGACGTAGGAGGGGCGAACCAGCAACGGGAAGCCGACGTCCTCGGAGATGGCGACGGCCTCCTCGGCGGACAGCGCGGTCCCGTAGGGCGGGTGCTTGATCTCGAGTCGGCGCAGAAGGGCTCCGAAGCGGCCGCGGTCCTCCGCCAGGTCGATTGCGTCCACCGGCGTGCCGAGCAACGGGACGCCCGCCTCCTCCAGCGACTTCGCAAGCCGCAACGGCGTCTGTCCGCCGAACTGCACGATGACCCCTTCGGGCTGCTCGATCGCGCAGACGGCGAGCACGTCCTGCTCCGTGAGCGGCTCGAAGTAGAGGCGGTCGGAGGTGTCGTAGTCCGTGGAGACGGTCTCGGGATTGCAGTTGATCATCACGGCGTCCCGGTCGAGATCCCGCGCGGTCATCGCGGCGTGGACGCAGCAGTAGTCGAACTCGATCCCCTGTCCGATCCGGTTCGGGCCGGAGCCGAGGATGACGATGGAGGGACGATCTCCTCGCTCCACTTCGCCGGCGGCGCCGTCCTGCGATGGGCGCTCATGCCCGCTGTAGAAGTAGGGCGTACGAGCCTCGAACTCGGCGGCGCAGGTGTCCACCGAGCGGTAGGTGCGCTCGAGGCCCTCGGTGCCGTCGCCCTCCGTCGCAAGCCGGCGGAGCTCGAGGAGGAACCAGCGATCGATCATGGTCGCCTCCTGGATTCGCTCCAGCTCCACCCCGCGCCTGAATCCGTCCAGGATCAGGTCGAAGCGGTCGGACGAGGGGGATGCCAGGCGATCGAGCAGATCGCCGGTCGACGCCGGGATCTCGGGCTCGTCGTCGAGCTCCCGCGAGCGCATCGCCTTCGCAAAGGACTCGCGAAAGGTCCGGCCGATCGCCATGCACTCGCCGACCGACTTCATGTGGGTGGAGAGGCGGCCCTCGGCGCCGGGGAACTTCTCGAAGGCGAAGCGCGGGATCTTGGTGACGACGTAGTCGATCGTCGGCTCGAACGAGGCCGGCGTGGCCCGGGTGATGTCGTTGGGAATCTCCTCGAGCGCGTATCCGACCGCGAGCTTGGCGGCGATCTTCGCGATCGGAAACCCGGTTGCCTTCGAGGCGAGCGCGGAGGAGCGCGAGACGCGCGGGTTCATCTCGATCACCACGATCTCCCCGCTCTCGGGATTCACCGCGAACTGGACGTTGGAGCCGCCGGTCTCCACCCCGACTGCGCGGATCACCCGAATCGCCTGGTCGCGGAGCTCCTGGTAGAGAGCGTCCGTCAGCGTCTGCGCCGGCGCGATCGTGACCGAGTCGCCCGTGTGGACGCCCATCGGGTCGACGTTCTCGATCGAGCAGATGATCACGACGTTGTCGTTGCGGTCCCGCATCACCTCGAGCTCGAACTCACCCCAGCCGAGGACCGACTCCTCGACGAGCACCTGGTTGATCGGGCTGGCCGCGAGCCCCTCGGAGACGACCTGAGCGAACTCCGTCTCGTCATTCGCCACTCCCCCACCGTGGCCGCCGAGCGTGAACGCCGGCCGGACGATGATCGGCAGGGCCAGATCGCCCGACCCCAGCGCCTGCTCTCCCTGCTGGACCGACTCGACGATCATCGAGAACGGGACGCGGAGACCGGCCTCCTCCATCGTGGTCCGGAAGGCCTCCCGATCCTCGGCGCGATGGATGGCGTCGTAGTCGGCGCCGATCAGCTCCACGCCGAAGCGCTGCAGCGTGCCGTCGTCGTGCAGGGCCTTGGCGAGGTTGAGCGCCGTCTGTCCTCCGAGGGTCGGCAGCAGCGCGTCCGGCCGCTCGCGCTCGATCACCTTCGCCACCGGGCTGGGGAGCAGCGGCTCGATGTAGGTTCGGTCGGCGAACTCCGGGTCGGTCATGATCGTCGCCGGATTCGAGTTGACGAGCACGACCTCGAACCCCTCCTCCAGCAGCACCTTGCATGCCTGCACGCCGGAGTAGTCGAACTCAGCGGCCTGGCCGATCACGATCGGGCCTGACCCGATCAGGAGGATCTTCTTGATGTCGTCGCGCCTAGGCAGGGTGAAGCTCCTCCGCCGCTTCGAGTGCGGCCGCACGGGTATCGAAGGCGCGGCCGCGGCGCAACAGGCCGTCCTGCCACTCCAACAGAAGGTCGATCTCCTGATCCATGCTCACTCCGCTTCCACGGCTTTCGAGATGTATCCGGCAGTGAGCCAGGATCACGCCGGGCGCCAGTTCCTCGAATTCACGGTCCTCGTACCGGGGAACGAACGATTCGAGCCATTCCTCGAAGAACTCAACCATCCCGTCGGGCCCGTGGTAGGTCCTTCCGTCCACACCGCTGAGCAGCGGCGTCCACTCGAGCTGGGGGTGGGCAGACTTCTGGACGATCGCCCGGAACTCGTCGCGATCGTCACGTTCGATCGCATCCCAGCTCCGGTTCATGGTCTCGATTCCGGTGGCGGTCGACATCAAGCGGCCAGCTCCAGGAAGCGGTCGAAGAGATAGCGGGCGTCATGCGGGCCCGGGCCGGCCTCGGGGTGGTACTGGACCGTGCAGCCGGGGACGTCCTTCAGCACAAGGCCCTCCACCGTTCGGTCGTAGAGGTTCAGATGGGAGAGCTCGGCCTCGCCGAAATCGGTCTTCCAGCGGACGGGCTCGTCGCCGTCGATGGTCCGATCGCCACCCGGACCGAGAACCGCGAAACCGTGGTTCTGGGAGGTGATGTCGATCCGGCCGGTCTCCAGGTCCTTGACCGGGTGATTGGCGCCCCGGTGACCGAAGGGCAGCTTGAAGGTCTCGAGGCCGACGGCCCGGCAGAGCAGCTGGTGACCGAGGCAGATCCCCACCACCGGCTTCTTGCCGACAACTCCGCGGACGCTCTCGACCACGTAGTCGAGAGCAGCAGGGTCGCCGGGCCCGTTGGCGAGGAAGACGAGGTCCGGGTCCCTCTCCAGAACGTCGTCCGCGGATGCCGAGCAGGGAAGCAGGGTCAACCGGCAATTCCGCTCGCGGAACTGCCGCAGGATGCTGAGCTTGATCCCGGTGTCGATGCCGACCACATGGGGTCCCCCTCCCTCCATCTCCACGGGCTGATCGGGGGTCACCGTGCGGGCGAAGTCGGCACCCTCCATCGGGGGCTCGGCGGCGATCCGCTCGCGCGCCTCGGACTCGTCGAGCTCCGCCGGGAAGATGCCGCCCCGCATCGCACCGAGGTCGCGGATGTGGCGCACGAGGGCGCGCGTGTCGATCCCGCCGATCGCCGCGACGCCGCAGTCGCGCAGCCAGTCGAGCCAGCCGCCCTCGGCCGTGAAGGCGTCCTCGCCGTTCTTGCCCTCGCGCATGATCACGCCGCGCGCCTGGACGCGCCCGGACTCCATTGCTTCGCGGGAGACGCCGTAGTTGCCGATCAGCGGATAGGTGAAGGTGATGATCTGGCCGGCGTAGCTCGGGTCCGTGACCGCCTCCTGGTAGCCGGTCATCGAGGTGTTGAAGACAACCTCTCCGGTCATCGACTCGCCGGCGGTGAGCAGGTCGCCCTCGAGGCGGGTGCCGTCCTCGAGCAGGACGTAGCCGCTCACGTGATCCTCTCCTTTGGCTTCGGCACGGCCCCGGGATTCGGCGCGTACTCGAGGATCAGCTTCTGGACGGTCTTGAACTCGTCGGTGCCCGCGCGGCCGAGCAGCTCGAACAGAGCGGTCTCGACGCTGGTCAGCGTCGCGCCCGCCTGTTCCATCTTGTGCAGGCCGATCCGCTTGTTCTCCTCCGTCCGCGACCCGACCGCTTCCTCGGCGACCTGGACCTCGGTTCCGTCTGCGAGGAGATCGAGGACGGTCTGGTTCACGCAGACGTGGGTCTCGATGCCGCAAACGAGCGCCTGGTCGCGACCTGCAAGGTCGAAGCCATCGGCCTCGGCGGCGGAGAAGACGACCTTCTCAAGCGGTTGCGCGCCCTCGGGCAGGTGCTTCGCGACCTCCGGAGCGGTCTCCCCCAGGCCCTTCGGGTACTGCTCGGAGACGATGATCGGTATCCCGACCGCCTCCGCGCCCTCGATCAGCGTGGCCGTCGCCTTGGCCACGCGCTCGAAGTCCGGGATCGCCCGGCGGAATCCCTCCTGCACGTCGACGACGACCAGGGCGGTCCGCTCGCGGTCGAGCTTGCCGTTCAAGATGCCACCCCGAGCGCGAAGCTCCGCTGGCGGAAGGCCACCCGCCCGGCGGCGACCGTCATCAGCACCCGCCCGGTCAGCTCCCGGCCACCGAAGCAGTTGTTGTAGGAGCGGCTCTCGTAGCCGTCCTCGCCGACGGTCCAGGTGAGCTCGGGATCGATCAGGGCGAAGTTGGCGACTGCGCCCGCCTCGAGCCGTGGCGCCTCGATCCCGAAGGGCTCGCCGCCGCAGGTCATCCGCTCGACCAGAAGCTCCAGGGGGAGGACCCCGGGCAGCACCAGGTCGGTGTAGAGCGCGGCGAAGGCCGTCTCCAGGCCGGTCACGCCCATGGCTGCCTCCTCGAAGGGAACCTCCTTCTCCTCGGATGCGTGCGGCGCGTGATCGGTGGCGACGCAGTCGATCGTGCCTTCGCGGAGGCCGTCGATCAGCGCCTGGCGATCGTCCTCGGTGCGGAGTGGCGGGTTCATCTTGAAGCGCGCGTCGAGGCTGCGCACCGCCTCGTCGGTGAGGGTGAGGTGATGTGGGGTCGCCTCGCAGGTGACCTCCACCCCGGCCGCCTTGGCGCGGGCGATCTCCTCCACGGAGGCGCGCGCGGAGAGGTGTTGGACGTGGATCCGCGCCCCCTCATATAGAGCGAGCGAGCAGTTGCGGGCGATCATGGTGGACTCCGAGACCGCGGGCACGCCGGCCATGCCGAGCGCGGCTGAGACCTCGCCCTCGTTCATCACCCCGCCGGCCGAGAGATCGGGATCCTCCTCGTGGAGCGCGATGGTGCGGCCGGCGAGGCGCTGGTACTGAAGCGCGCGACGCAGCACCCGGGCGTTGGCGATCGGTAGGCCGTCGTCGGAGAAGCCGATCGCGCCCGCGTCGGCGAGCTCAGCCATTTCTGTCAGCTCCTTGCCCTCCATGCCGCGGGTGACGTTGGCCACGAAGCCGACGGGGATCGACGCTTCGCGGAGAGCGCGCTCGCGGACCGAGCCGAGGACCGCGGCGGAGTCGATCGGTGGCGAGGTGTTGGCCATCGCGATGACGGCGCAGTAGCCGCCCGCGGCCGCGGAGCGTGTACCGGTCTCGAGGTCCTCCTTGTGCTCCTGCCCTGGGACCCGCAAATGGACATGGGGATCGACGAAGGCGGGCAGCGCCAGCAGGCCGTCGCCGTCGACCACCTCCGCTCCCTCGATGGCGGACGCGCCGCCGGGCGCGGCGATCTCGGCGATCTCGCCATCCCGCACGATCAGGTCGTGAACACCGTCGAGACCGGTCCTCGGGTCGAGGAGCCGGGCGCCCTTGATCACGAGGCTCTCGCCCTCGCCGGGCCTCGAGATCAGCTTCACGCCGGCTGTCCGATCGTCGGCGGGTCCGCGGGCGCGGGACCGCGGTCGGGCCGCGCCCGGTCGCTGCCGGCCAGGAGCTCGTAGAGGATCGCCATGCGGACCACCAGGCCGCTCTCCACCTGGGCGGTGATCAGCGACTGCGGCGAGTCGATCACCTCGGGCGAGAGCTCAACGCCACGGTTGACCGGGCCGGGATGCATGAGCAGCTGGCGCGGGCCGAGCCGGCGGGAATCGATCTGGTAGTGGCTCGCGTATTCGCGCAGGGAGGGGACGAAGCTCTCGCTCATTCGCTCGCGCTGCATGCGCAGGGCGTAGACGACGTCCGCCTCGCCGAGGCCGTCGAGATCGTAGGAGACCTCGCAGCCGAGCGATTCGATGCCGCGGGGGATCAGGGTCGGCGGGCCGCAAAGGGTCACCTGCGCGCCCATCTTCCGGAAGGCGAGCAGACAGGACCGGGCGACGCGACTGTGTAGGACGTCGCCGACGATCCAGATGTTCGCCCCCTCCAGCGAATCGAGCCGCCGGCGGAGCGTGAAGACGTCGAGCAGGGCCTGGGTCGGATGCTCGTGCTTGCCGTCGCCGGCGTTGATCACCGACGCCTCCGTCCAGCGCGCGACGAGGCCCGCGGCGCCGGCGTGCGGCGAGCGGATCACGATCGCCGCCGGGTCGTACGCGGAGAGCGTCGCGACCGTGTCCTTCAGGGACTCTCCCTTGTCGACGGAGGAACCGGCGGACTTGACGCTCACCACGTCGGCCGAGAGGCGCTTCGCGGCGAGCTCGAAGGACGAGAGCGTCCGGGTGCTGGCCTCGTAGAAGAGGTTGACGATGGTCCGGCCCCGCAGTGTCGGCACCTTCTTGATGTCGCGACGCCCGACCTCGGCGAAACTCTGGGCGCGGTCGAGGATGCGATCCATCTCCTCGCGTGAGAGCTCTTCCACTCCGAGCAGGTGCTTCATGACGTCTCCTTCGCTGTCGCCCCAGCGGGCGTGATCGCCACCTCGTCGGTGCCGTCGGTCTCCTCGAGCCGGACGTTCACCCGCTCGCCAGGGGCCGTCGGCAGGTTCTTGCCGACGTAGTCGGGGCGGATCGGCAGCTCGCGGTGGCCACGGTCCGCCAGCACCGCGAGTTGAACGCGCGCCGGGCGGCCGTAGTCGAAGAGGGCGTCGATCGCGGCTCGGACGGTGCGGCCCGTGTAGAGCACGTCGTCGACCAGGATGATGGTCCGGCCGGCGAGGTCGAAGTCGAGGTGGGAGTCGTGGACGACCGGGGCGTCGCGGGGCTCACGGCGCTCGATGTCGTCGCGGTAGAAGGAGATGTCGAGGTCGCCGAGCGGCACGTCGGTGCCGGAGAGCTCGCCCACCAGGGTGTGAAGGCGACGGCAGATGACGGCCCCGCGCGTGTGGATTCCGACCAGCGCCAGGCGGTCCGAGTCCTCATTCTTCTCGACGATCTCGTGGGCGATACGGACAAGCGTCCGCCGCAGATCGTCGTGATCGAGCACGACCTTCTCGTCGCTCACTGCTCTGCTCCTTCCCGGCCTCACTGGACCGTGGTTAAAGGGGCTTGCTGCGCCAGCGTAGCAGCGGGCCGGGACGCGGCTGGGACGTCTTCGCCGAGTTTGCGGCGTCCGCCTAGTCGCCCGTCGGAGCGCGCTCCGCCAACGGCTCGGGGTGCTGTTTCGCCCCCTCCTCGAGGAGCGCGGGATCGCCACGTTCCGGGAACGGGATCTCCACCAGGTCGAAGTCCCTCGGCGCCACCGTGTTCGGGAAGGCGTCGCGAGCCTCCTCGAGTACCGCCGAGATGTTGTAGCGAGACGAGACGTGAACGATCGCCAGCATCCGGACCTCGGCCTCGGCGGCGAGCTGCGCAGCGCCGCGCGCCGTCGAGTGCCCGGTGTCCGCCGCGCGAGCGGACTCCTCGAGCGCGAAGGTCCCGTCATGCACCAGGAGCTGGGCCGCGTGGGCGGCGATGCGGGTCATCTCAGAGGGCGCCGTGTCCCCGGTGATCACGACCTTCCGGCCGGCGCGAGGGTCGCCCAGCACCTGGTCAGGATTGACCAGCGAGCCATCGACGCTGACGGTCTCGCCGCGCTGCAGGCGACCGAAATCCCGGTCGTCGGTGATCCCAAGACCCCTCGCCGCCTCGACGTCGAAGCGACCCGGCCTCTCGGGCTCGACGTACGCGTAGCCGAGCGCCTTCATGCGGTGCTCGACGGCAAAGGCGCGCATCTCGAAGCCGTCATGCTCGATCCCCTCGCCCGGCTCGAGCTCGACCAGTTCGACCTCGTAGCGGAGCCGCCCGAAGATGCGCCGCAGCGCCTCGAACAGGTCACGAAGACCGACCGGGCCGACAATCCGAAGCGGCGCCTGCCGCTCCATCAGGTCATAGGTCTTGAGCAGGCCGGGCAGCCCGAGGTAGTGGTCGGCGTGGAAGTGGGTGATGAAGATGTCGTCGACCTGAACCAGACCGGTCGAGGCGATCATCTGTCGCTGGGCCCCCTCCCCGGCGTCGATCAGTATCCGGCTCCCGCCGGCCCGGATCAGAACGCACGCGGTGGCCCTCCGCGCCGAGGGAACGGAGCCGCCGGTGCCGAGGAAGACGACCGAAAGGTCCATGACGCGCCTAGCGTACGGGCGGCGGAGGGCAGGAGGGGTCGCGCTTACACTGGGCCGGCTAGCGCCCGTAGCTCAGCTGGATAGAGCGTCCGCCTCCGGAGCGGAAGGCCGCAGGTTCGAATCCTGCCGGGCGCGCTCCTTGATGTCTCAGACGATGCAGACGTTGCTCACCCGCAGCTCGACGCGGGTGAACCTGTGCCGGTGCACCTGAACCTGCTTGGTCTCGCCCTCTAGGCAGGGGCGCACGATGGCGGCGCTCTGCGCCTGATCGAGTGGGCACGCCGTCTGCGGGGTCGGATTGCAGGTCGGCGGCGTCGGCGGCACTGAGCTGACGCTGTACGAGCCCCGCTTCAGCCGGATCCTGAAATGGCCGTCGCTGGTCGCCTGGCTCGCGACCTGCTGCCCGTCGGTCGCCCGGGTGACGGTGATCGTCACGGCTCCGCTGTGGGATCGATACCCCTGAGCAGCGATTTGAATCTCGGAGAGGATTCAGCTGTTCCTGCACGCGACACGGTCGAGCACACCGACATGGGTGACCTTCCCGGCCGAACGGAAGCTCATGTGGAGCGACGCCTTCTTCGCCGACCAGGCGCCGCGTCGCAGGCGGTGCCCGTTCACGTTGACCCGGCATGGCCGCAGGCGGTGCCGGAGGGTCCGCAACGACGCGTCCAGGACGATTCGATGCCGCTTTGCGCGCCTGATCGTGAGCTTCCAGGAATGCGTGCGCTCCTTCGAGCGAAGGCCGCCGTTCTCCCCGAATGCCGACCGGGTCTTGCCGCGCGGGAACGCGATCAGGTGGAGCTTGCGACCGACGTCGTCGAGCCCGACGGTGGAGCTCGAGGCATAGCCCGACAGCGTCTGAGTGTCGGCAGGCAGGAGAGGCAGGATCGCCCCGGCACGCACCATCAGCGGGAGCCGCTCGATCGGCGCCGAGACCGTCACAGCCTTCCCGCCCTTCAGAACCTTGGCCGGCCGGAGGTGGAACGACCCGTTCCCGGTCGCGTAGCGAAGCGCCTGCCAGAAATCGATCCACCGTCCTCCAGGGAGATAGAGCGTTCGCTGCGCCTGACCAGGCGTGTGGACCGGTGCGGCCAGCAGGTCGGGGCCGAACATGAACTCGTCCTCCTGACCTGAGGCGGTCGGGTCATTCGGATAGACCAGGGCGAGGTCGCGCATAGTCGGCATGCCGGTCCGGCGGTAGTCGGCGTCCGCTGCGACGAGATACGGGTAGAGCTGCGTCCGCAGCTTCGCGTAACGGCGCCAGATCGGCAGGATCGCCGGATCGGTGACCTGGGGCCGGGAATACGGCGTCAGCTTGAACCCGTTCGCCTCTGTCCTCATCACTCCCGAGACCGCGCCGAACTCGACCCAGCGGTCGAGGAGCTCGGGGGTCAGCTTGCCTGCAAGGGCACTGAAGTAGCCACCGACGTCCGATCCCCAGCGAGAGATCCCGGAGGTGCCGAGTGAGAGAGCCTGCTTGATCGCGGAATCCAGCCCGTCGTAACCCCAGTCCGTCGTCGGATCGCCGCCCCAAACGATCTGCGCGCAACGCTGAGTCCCGGTCCACCCCGAGCGCACGAACGGCGCGATCGGATGAGGCGCCTGGGGCGCGTAGTCGAAGGTGGCGCAGTGGTAAAGCGTCGGATACAGGTTGTGCATCCGCGTTCCGGGTGTGCCATCGGCGGACCTCGCGTCGAGCGGCGTGTACTCGCCGAAGTCCTCCATCCAGCCGTCGTAGCCGTGCGCGGCCGACTCCGAGATGAGGCGATTCCAGAATGACTGCGTCCCCGGCGCCGTGAAGTCGAATTGCGAGACCGGGCTGAACAGGTTCCCGGTGTTGAGGTTGTAGACGTATGGCTGGTCGAGCGAGTTGGTGTTCAGCACCCCCGCGGCAGCAGCTTGAGAGTAGGCCGGCTGATAGCTGGTGCAGATCATCGGGTTGAAGTAGGCGGTGATCGCGTAGCCCAGGTCGTGGAACCCCGCGGTGAACGCCGGCTGCTGGGACTCCACGCCCTGCTGGGCCCCACAGGGCAGGTAGTGCAGGTACGTGTTGACGGCCGAGCCGGGGACGTCCTGAGCCCGCAGCGACTTTGCCTGTACGAGCACGTCGCTCCCGGTCGGCTGGTACCACGGGCCAAACACCCACGGCGCCGCAGGCGCCGGCTGCCTGCCCGTGATCTCGGTCAGCCGCCGGAGGGCGTCCCCCGGCGCCGGACCGGCGACGAAGCGAAGGCTGAGACTCGTCGCCTGCGCCTCGACGCTCCAGGCGTTCGGGTCGGAGCTTCCCAGGCGGAAGTAGCTCGTCTGCTGGTTGTCGAGCAACACCCCATAGCCGGCCGTCGAAAGGAGCCACGGCACGGGGAAGTAGGTGGCGTCGTCGCGCGGGTGCCAGCCCTGAGGAGGGATGAACCCGCCGATGAGCGCCCTATCTGCCGGCGCGTAGGGGCCGTCCGAGACGTAGTCCTCGATCTCGTTGCCTCGCTGATCGACGGCATTGGACCGCTCCCCGAATCCGAGGAATCGCTCATCCGGCCTCGAGTCGAACCCCATTCCCACAGCGGTGACCCCAGCCGTGGAGCCGGTGACCGCAGCGGTAAGCCTGATGACGCCCTCGCGATCCGGCTCGATCCGGACCTGGATCCCCCGGGTGGGATCGGTGGTATCGAGCTGCGCCACGTAGGCGCTCCCCTCCGTTCCACCGGACGCGACCCTCGTGGCGTGCGACCAGCCGGCCACAGTGCTGAACCCGAGGGTTCCGGTCGGCCCCGAACCCAGCCCCGCGTTCTCGCTCAACACCGTGTGGCCCGAGCCGTCGGCGATCGTCAGGTGCCAGGGGTCGGTCCGAACCGACGCCTGAAGCGGCCCGGAGGTGACTGCGCTCCAGGCTGTGGGCGGCGGCAGGCTCAAAAAGGCGAGGGCGATCCCGACGGAGAGCCAGCTCCTCCGCCCGCCGAACATCGGCCCGCTGCCTCAGCCTCCGGCGACTGCGGGGAGGATCGTGACCTCGTCTCCGTCGTTGACGGCCGTATCGAGGCCGTCCTGGAAGCGGATGTCCTCGCCCGAGACGTAGACGTTCACGAAACGACGCAGATCGCCGTCCTGTGTGATCCGCTCGCGCAGCCCGTCGTGCTGGTCGAAGACGGCGTCGAGTGCCTCTCCGACGGTGGTCCCCTCGACCTCGATCTCGCCGTCGCCACCGGTGGCGGCGCGGAGCTGGGCCGGGATCTTCACTGTGATGCTCATGCGGCGGAGATCTTATTCATGGACCAAGCCTGGCTGCGTTCCTAGGCCGAGGCCCCCACTCCCTCGAACTCCTCGTGAAAGGCGTCGAGGGTGGGCTCGATCTCATGCATCCGGAACGACTCGCGGGCGGCGTCGAGGGTCTTCAGGCCCTCGCCGGTGATGTAGGCGACGACGCGCTCCTCGGAGCCGATCGCGCCCTCCTCGGCCAGCTTGGTGAGGACGCCGATCGTGACGCCGCCGGCGGTCTCAGTGAACACGCCGGTGGTCTCGGCGAGCAGCTTGATCCCGGCGCGAATCTCGTCGTCGCTGACCGACTTGATCTGCCCGCCCGTCTGCCTGGCGAGCTCGAGGGCATATGGCCCATCCGCGGGATCGCCGATGGCGAGGCTCTTCGCGATCGTGTCGGGAGTGCGTTCGGGCTTGCAGACGTCCCAGCCCTCCGCGAACGCGGTGGCGACGGGCGAACAGCCGTCGGGCTGGGCGCCGCAGAAGGTCGGCAGCTCTCCCTCGACCAGGCCGACCTCGCGCCATTCGCGGATCCCCTTTGCGAGCTTGGTGAAGAGCGACCCCGAGGCGATCGGCGCGACGATGCGGTCGGGCAGGCTCCAGCCGAGCTGCTCGATCGTCTCGAAGGCGAGGGTCTTCGAGCCCTCCGAGTAGTACGGCCGCAGGTTGACGTTGACGAACGCCCACGGGTGTGTCTGACTGAGCTCCGTGCAGAGCCGGTTGACGTCGTCGTAGGTGCCGCGGATGCCGACCAGGTTGGTGCCGTAGATGCCGGTCGCGAGCAGCTTCTGCTCCTCGAGGTCAGCCGGGACGAAAACGTAGGACTCAAGCCCCGCCGCGGCCGCGTGGGCGGCTACGGCATTGGCGAGGTTCCCGGTCGAGGCGCACGCCACCGTGTCGAATCCCAGCTCCTTGGCCTTGGCCACAGCCACGGCGACGACTCGGTCCTTGAAGGAGTGGGTGGGATTGGCGGCGTCGTTCTTGATCCAGAGCTCGCCCAGCCCGAGTCGCTCGGCCAGGCGGTCGGCGCGGATCAGCGGCGTCAGGCCCGGCTCGAGTGGATCGCCGGGTCGCCCCGCGAAGGGCAGGAAGTCCGAGTAGCGCCAGATGCCCCGCGAGCCGGCCTGGATCTTGCGCCGCGCCTCCTCGGCGTCCAGCCCTGAGAAGTCATATGAGACCTCGAGCGGCCCGAAGCACTGCTCGCAGACGAAGCTGGCCTCGAGCGGATAGGACTCGCCGCATTCCTTGCATTTGAGAGATTCGACTGCCATCTGGGCTCCTCTACGAAAAAACCTCCGCCGGGGCTCGATGTGGGCGGAGGTTCCTGAAGGAATCTCTCCCCACATCTCCCAGGCTCTGCTCGGTCTCCAAAACCGCACAACCTGCTGGAGTTGGCACCTTCCTCGGACCTAGATCCGAGGGGGTTGCCGGGGTTTCTTCGGGCCAGTCCCTCCACCCCTCTTGATGTGGTGCGTATGTGACGAGGGAATATAGCAACGCCCGAATTCAGTATTTACAGGGGCCGATCCGGGCGTCACACTGCGCCGCACACCGCGCCTCGCAGTACAGTGGATTAACCATGGAAGTCGAAGCGACGAACACAATGGGGCCCGAAGATGCCGAACCTCCCTCGCCCCAGGCTGCGCAGAACCCGCGTCGGCGAGCTCGTTGCGCCGCTTCCGCCTGAGCCGCAGACCCCGAACGTCGAGGAGGTCGCGGCCGAGGGCCTGCGCTGGATCAAGATCGACCATCCGGGAGCCCTCGAGCAGGCGTGGCTGGAGGAGAACTTCGACTTCCACGCCCTCGACTACGAGGACGTCCTCTCCCGCAACCAGCGGCCGAAGATCGACGTCTACGACGACTACCTCTTCATCGTCCTGCAGTTCCCGATCTTCGATCGCACCGCCCGTCGCCTTGGTGCCGGAGAGCTCGACCTCTTCGTCGGCGCGGACTTCCTGATCACGATCCCGAATCAGCCGCTGCAGCCCGTGGAGTACCTGTTCGAGCGCTGCCGCCAGAAGGAGGAGGTCCGCGAGCAGCTCTTCTCCCGCGGATCCGGCTATCTGCTCTACCGCCTCGTCGATGACGGCTTCGACTACTGCTTCCCGATGCTGCGCAAGATCGGCAACAAGCTCGACGTGCTCGAGGGCGAGATCTTCGAGGGTCACGCCTCACAGGAGATCGTGCGCGACATCTCCAACGTGAAGCAGGAGATCATCAACTTCCGGACCGTGATCCGGCCGCAGCGTCCGGTGCTTCGCGACCTGGAGAAGGTCAAGCAGCGCTATCTGGCACCGGACATGGACCTCGAGATCTACTTCGACGACATCGTCGACGCGCACGAGCGCATCTGGGACATGCTCGAGGGCTACAAGGAGGTGGTCGAGGGGCTCGAAGAGACCAATGAGTCGGTGATCGCGCACCGCTTCAACGACATCCTGAGACTGCTGACCGTGTTCAGCATCGTGTTCCTGCCGGCCACCTTGGTGGCGAGCATCTGGGGCATGAACGTCGGCTTACCCGGTGGCGGCGACCCGGTCACCTCATCGGACACGATGTTCTGGATCCTGATCACGGCGATGATCGGGCTGATGGGCGGAATGCTCCTCTGGTTCCGTCGCCGCGGCTGGTTCTAGGGCGAGCCCGCCGCCCCCGCTCGGAGCGACGGGCCCGCTGGATGCTCAGCCGGGAACGACCGCGCAGCGGAACGGCCGCGCAAACGACGTACTGTTGCTGATCGCGAGCCCGGTGTCCGCCCCGAGCCCGCTGTGATTTGTGTCCTGGCCGAGGTCGCTGGCCTGTTCGCCATTGACCGAGACTCCGGCCACCAGGTGCAGCGTCCGCAGCTCAGCGACGGTCGGCAAAAAGCGGTTCGCCTGCCCGCATGTGGTCATCGCGCCATCGAGCCCGTCCGATGCCCGCTCGGCGGAGTCGAAACAGATCCCGGCGGCCTTGGTGGTGCCTGCCGGACACGGCAACGTGACCGTGAGTGTGCCCTCGTTGATGTTGTCTCCGGTCAGGGTGTCCTTCGCCACATCGATGCCCTTCAGACTGCCGTTCTTGACGGACTTCGTCGTGACCGTGTTCTTCTTCGCCACAGATGCGGCATATGCCCCGCCGCCGAGCACCAAGAAGACGGCGATCGTCGCCATCACGTTGGCGTAGGTCAATTTGTCCTTGATTGGTTGCATCTCCCCTCCTGGTTCCCCTGGGTTGTGACTTATGACGGTTCCCGATGGGCGCGAGCCTCGCGCCGCCGGAAAGCCTATGCCAGGCCCTACCTCCGGGCCAGCTTGACCTTCCTGGTCAACGTGTTCGGGTCGCCCCCACTCGGCACGAAGGTGATCGTCGCCTTGACCTTGGCCTTGCCGCGATTCGCGAGGCGTCCGCGCAGGGAACGGCCCTTCTTGCCCTTGGCCGGCCCGATCTTGAGCTTCACGGATCCGCCGGCGGTGGCGAGGCTCTCGCGGGCCGAGGCTGTCACGGCGATCTGTGCGATGCCCTTTCCCTGCAGGCCGACCTGGCCGGGCCCGGGGACGTCGGCGAAGAGGGTCGCGGTCCCGTTCTTCTTGCGCTTCAGCTTGCCGAGGGTGAAGGAGTTGGAGTCGACCGCAACGCCAAGCGGCCGGATTGCTCCCTGAACGAGATTGTCGCTGACCGCGGTGCCATCGAGGTTGGACCGTCCGATCTCCATATCCGTCTCGTCGCTCCAGAACAGGTACCGGGAGTCGAGCGCGAGAGCGGCATCCCTGGCCCCGGTTATGAAGTTCTGCTGGACGCCCGTCCCATCGAGGTTCGTGCGCAGGATGCGTGTGTTCTCCGAGGCGGCGTAGTAGATGCTGGTTGGGCTGACGACGGGGTAGGACGGCTCATGCGGCATGCTGTCCTGGATCGCGTTCGGGATGAAGCCCTGATTTACGCCGGTGCCATCCAGGTTGGCGCGGCCGATCGAGTTTGCGCCGCTGTTTGCCCAGTAGAGGTGCGCGGAGTCAACGGACAGACCGAAGACGGTAGTGGCGCCGGTGATGAAGTCTCGCTGGATGTCGGTCCCGTTCAGATTCGCCCTGCCGATCTTCGTGTTGCTCTCGTCCCAGTAGACATGGCCTGAGTCGACAGCGACGGAGCAGGGGTCACTGGCGCCGGTGATCCCCGTGATGAAGTTCTGGTCCACGCCGCTCCCGTCGATGTTCGCCCGCCCGACAGTGTTGCTCAGCTGATTGCCCCAGTAGATGTGCTTTCCATCGACGGCAACGCCGCAGGGCCCGTGGGCACCGGTTATGAAGCTCTGATCGACCTGTCCTCCGTCGACCGTGGCGCGGCCGATCGTCGTCCCGGCATTGCCATCCCAGTTGGCCCAGTAGATGTAGGCCTGTGCGCGCGGGGCGAAAAGAAGCATGGCGCTCGCACTCAGCGAGGCGATCAGTGCCCGCCTGAATCCGATGGTGGATGGGCTCTTCATGATCTCCATCCTCGCCCTCCCCGAGGCACGGGAAGCGTACTACCGGGCGTCAATACCATGAGCGACTGTGGCCGAACAGCGGATCTGGGCGCCCTGGCGCCTCGCCTACGTGAAGGACGCCTCCAAGGACAACTCCGACGCCTGCGTCTTCTGCGCCGCCCTCGAGGCCGGCGACGACGAGGCGAACCTGATCGTCCACCGCGGCGAGCATTGCTTCGTGATCCTCAACAAGTTCCCGTACACGAACGGCCACCTGATGGTGGCGCCCTACGAGCACGTGGCCGCCCTTCAGGAGCTCGATGCTGAGACGATCGCGGAGATGATGTCGTTCGCCCAGCGCGGGATGAACGCGCTTGAGACCGGCTACTCGCCCCACGGCTACAACGTCGGCTTCAATCAGGGCCGCGTGGCCGGCGCCGGGGTCGAGCACCACATCCACATGCACGTCGTCCCGCGCTGGGGTGGCGACACCAACTTCATGCCCGTGCTTGGCGACACCCGGGTGATGAATCAGACGCTCGAGGACAGCTACGAGACGGTGCGGAAGGCGTTCGGCGACTGATGGCGATCACCGCTCCCCCGGCCGGGATCTTCAAGGCATATGACATCCGCGGCATCTACGGCAAGGAGCTGGATGCCGAGACGGCCCATCTGATCGGCCGCGCCTTCGCGAGGGTCCTCGCGAAGCTGCGCGGCAAGGAGCCCTCGGAGCTCCGGGTGGGACTCGGCCACGACATGCGCCTCACCGGGCCGGAGATGGCCGCCGGGGTGCGCCAGGGACTCGTCGAGGAGGGCGTGACGGTAATCGACGCCGGGGAGATCGCGACCGAGATGAGCTACTTCCTGGTGGGCTCACGGGAGCTCGACGGCGGCGCGATGGTCACCGCCTCGCACAACCCGAAGAAATACACCGGCGTCAAGCTGATCCGCGAGGGCGCCCTCGCCCTGTCGGGCGACGCCGGCATCCAGGAAGTCCGTTCGGAGATCGAGGCGGGCCTGCCCGACCCATCCGGTGGCGGCTCCGTGGAGGAGGTCGACATCTATCCCGCCTTCCACGAACACATGATCTCCGTCATCGACCCCGACGCCATCGGCCCTCTTCGCGTCCTGGCTGACGGGAGCGACGGCATGGCGGGCCCGATGGTCGGCCCGCTGCTGGAGCAGCTCGACATCGAGCTCACCACCAGCCGCTGGGAGCCGAATGGGGACTTTCCCGAGGCGGGGCCGAATCCGTTCCTGGAGGAGAACCGTCGCATGCTGGTCGAGCAGGTGAAGCGGGGAGGCTTTGACCTGGCGATCGCCTGGGACGGCGACGCCGACCGCTGCTTCTTCATCGACGGCGAGGGCAGCTTCTGCGACGGCGACTTCGTCTGCGCCCTGCTGGCGCGCGCGGCGCTCGCCAAGGAGCCCGGGTCGACCATCCTCTATGACCCTCGTTCCAGCCGCGCGGTTCCCGACACCGTTGCGGCGGCCGGCGGGAAGTCCGACCTGAGCCGCGTCGGACATGCCTTCTTCAAGATCCGCATGCGCGAGACCGGCGCTGCGTTCGGCGGCGAGGTATCGGGGCACTACTACTTCCGCCACTTCTACTGCGCGGACTCCGGGACGATGCCCGCCCTGCTGATGCTGGAGCTCGTCTCCAAGGAGGGGCGTTCCCTGGCGGAGTTGATGGACGAGTTCCGCTCCAAGTACTTCATCTCGGGCGAGATCAACTCCGAGGTCGCCGACCAGGAAGGCAAGATGCGCGAGATCGAGGAGCGCTACTCAAACGGCGAGATCGGACATCTCGACGGCGTGTCGATCGACTATCCGGACTGGCACTTCAACGTGCGCCCTTCCAACACCGAGCCGCTTCTTCGCCTCAACCTCGAATCCCTCGTCTCCCCCGAGCACATGGAGGAGAAGCGAGACGAGGTGCTGGGCCTGATCCGCTCGTGACGGAGGAGACGCCCCTCGAGGTCTGGCAGCGGATCTCCGACGCGGGCATCCGGGTTCTCCGGATCCCCACTCCCTTCCAGGTCGGCCGCGTCAACACCTACCTGCTCGAGGGCGGGCCCCTCACGCTGGTCGACTCGGGCCCCAATTCCGGCAAGGCGCTCGACGAGCTCGACCGCCAGCTCGAGGCTCTCGGCCACAGGATCGAGGACATCGAGCTGGTGATCATCACCCACCAGCACATCGACCATCTCGGGCTGGTCGACATCGTCGCCAAGCGCTCTGGCGCGGAGGTTGCGGCCCTTGACCTGCTCGTCCCCTTCGTCGAGAACTTCGGAGACGACGCCGAGCGAGACGACGAGGAGGCGGCTGCGCTGATGCGGCGACACGGGATCTCCGAGGAGGTCGTCACGGCCCTGCGCCAGGTGACCGGCAGCTTCCGAGCCTGGGGCTCAAAGACGAAGGTGACCAGGCCTCTGCACGACGGCGAGCTGCTCGAGGTCGGCGACCGGCGGCTCGAGGTCCAGCATCGCCCTGGCCATAGTCCATCCGACACCGTCTTCTGGGACGAGGAGCGGGGCATCCTGCTCGCCGCCGACCACCTGATCAAGCACATCTCCTCGAATCCCCTGATCTCCCGGCCGCTCGATGGATCGTCGGAGCGCACGCAGGCCCTGGCCACCTACCTCGAGTCTCTGAAGAGGACGCGGGAGCTGCCGGCGGAAATCGTCCTCTCCGGCCACGGGGAGCCGATCACCAACCACGTCGCCCTGATCGACAAGCGCTTCGCCATGCACCAGAGACGCGCCGAGAAGCTCTACGGCCTGATCGCCCAACAGCCGCGCACCGGCCACGAGCTCGCCCAGGCGATCTGGGGAGACGTCGCCGTCACTCAGGCATTCCTCACTCTCTCCGAGGTGATCGGCCACGTGGATCTGCTGGTGAACGCCGGTCACGTCCGCGAGGTCGACGACGGCGCGGTGATCCGCTACGAGGCGACGTCCGACCTCCCCGCGGACCGGCTCGGGGACCTGATTCCGGGCGGTAACCCGCTCGGTGCCCGGGGTTAGGAGCTAGGCGTGGCCACGATCTCCCCCGCCCACAGAGATCCCGCTCCCGCGGCGGCCGCGGTCCCGCTCGAACCGGGCGCGGAGAAGAAGCGGATGCTGATCATCGTCAATCCGTACGCGACCACCGTGTCGGATCGGCTCAAGAACCTGGTCGTCTATGCGCTCCAGGCCCGCTACGACGTCGAGGCGGTCGACACGGAGGCCTCCGAGCACGCGATCGAGATCGGGCGGGACGCGCAGCACGGCGGATACGACATCGTGGTCGCCTTCGGCGGCGATGGCACCCTGAATGAGGTCGCCAACGGGCTGGCGGGCACCAACGTCCCCGTCTCGGTCCTCCCCGGAGGGTCCACCAACGTCGTTGCCCGCACGCTGGGCATACCGAACGACGTGGTCGATGCGACCGAGCACCTGATCGGCCTGGCGGACGATTTTCACCCCCGCAAGATCGATCTCGGCCGCTGCAACGGCCGCCACTTCGTCTTCGCCTGTGGTGTCGGCCTCGACGCGACCGTGGTGAAGAGGGTCGATGCCCACCCGCGGCTCAAGGCCCGCGCGCGCCAGTGGTACTACACCTGGGCGGCGATCTCCGGCTTCTACCGACACTACCTGCGGAACCCGGTGCGACTGGAGCTCGAGATCGGCGGCGAGCGGCACGAGGGCGTCACAGCCATCGCCCAGAACTCTGATCCGTTCACCTACTTCGCCAGGGTCCCGATCCGGATCTGCGAGGACAGCGGCCTCGACGACGGGACGCTCTCGATGGCCCTGCTCCACCGCGCGAAGCAGCGAGACATGCTGCCGATCGCGACCCGGGTGCTCAGCCAGCGGCTGCATGCCTCGAAGCATCGCCAGATCGAGGAGTTCGACGACGTCGCGGAGGCGCTGGTCCGCTCGGTCTCCATGGACGAGGATGGGCAGCCACGCCCGTTCCCGGTGCAGGTCGACGGCGACTACATCGGCGAGCACACCGAGCTCGCATTCGGGGTGGAACCGGGCGCTTTGACGATTGTTTCGTAGGGACGGCTTCGCCATATAGCCGCGGCCACAAGCGGCCGCCCCACATAAGTCGCTCCGGCCTTCGGCCTCCGCTCCAAAGTGGAGCGGCCTGGTGGCCGCTACTTATGTTTCGCCGTGAAGTTGACCTTGCTCTTGCCCTCTGAGCAGAGGTCCTGCGCCGCGAAGTGGTAGAGCGCGTAGCCCTGAACCTCGTTGGAACTCACGAAGCGGCCGTGGATCTTGTCGATCTTGTTGCCGAAGAAGGTATGGGTGAGCGTGAAGGTGCGGTTGCGCCCGAGCTTGGTGCTCGAGGTGCCGTCCAGGGTGAAGACGGGGCTGGAGATGCAGTTGTCCCGCGCCACCGAGGGCTCCACGCTGATGGTGACCTTCCCCTTCTTCACCGTGAAGGAGAGCTTCCGGAAGGCCGGGGCGATCGCCTGCTGGGTCGTCTTCCCGTTGTACTGACCGGTCTTGACCGGGGTTCCGGCGCCGGCCGAGACCGCCCACTGGACGAGCACGACGAGCAGCGCCAGCGGGACGACGACGGCTGTCCTGCGGAGTGTCTTGGCTACCTTCAACGTTCCTCTCCTCCCCGGTCCGCTCTGACAGTATCGCGGACCTGGCCACCCGGGACCGTAACTGCCGCTTCTGTCAGATCGTTGCGGGCGATGAGCCCGGGCACGTCGTCTTCGAGGACGAGCGGACGATCGCGTTCCTCGACAACCGGCCTCTCTTCCCCGGCCACTCGCTGCTCGTCCCGCGGGACCATCACGAGACGCTCTCGGATCTACCCGACGACCTGGTCGGCCCGCTCTTCGCCAACGCCCGGTTGCTCTCCGCTGCCGTTCCGAAGGCGATGCGCAAGCCCGGCTCCTTCGTCGCCCTCAACAACGTGGTCAGCCAGAGCGTGCCCCATCTCCACGTTCACGTCGTGCCGCGAAAGCCGAAGGACGGGCTGAGGGGCTTCTTCTGGCCGCGCACGAAGTACTCCTCTGAGGAGGAGATGCGCAAGGTCGCGGAGCGCGTCCGGAAGGCCGTCGGAGACGGCTAGCCGAGCTTCGCCTTGCTCGTGGCTGGCGAGCCGAACGGGATGTCGGCGGTGACCGTGACCTTGGCGGAGCTCTTCCCCTGCAGCTTGCTCTTCCCGGCCTTGCTGAGCTTGATCACCGGAGCGTTGAACCCCTGGTTGAGAGTGACGGTCTTCTTGCCGATCGTCGCCTTGCCCAGCTTCGCCGTCAGGGTGACGCCCTCGATGCTGGTGGTCGGCGTCATGTTCAGCTTGAGCCCCTTCTTGATCGTTTGGCTCACGCTCCGCTTGGTCACCTTGATGGAGGATGAGGGGCGCGCCTGGGGCGTTCCGTTGGAGGTGACATGGAGCGTCGCCTGCATCGTGGTCGGGTGAATCGTGCAGTAGAAGGTGTAGTCGCCGGCGCTCAGGTACTGGGTTCCCTGGACGCTGGTGGTCCCTCCGGTGATCGTCGGGCTGCGGAAGAGCGCCTGGCCGTCCGGGCCGTTCTTGAGCGCGGTCGCATTGTGCTGGTCGCCGGCGTCCTGAAGCTGGACGACCTCGCCCTGATCGGTCGTGTAGGTGGCGGCTGAGAAGGTGCTATCGGGCCGCGCGACGATCGTGTCGGAGGCGGCGAATGCCAGTGCTCCCGCGAATAGAAGT